>CAWVWT010000017.1:0-40968 GCA_963934015.1 uncultured Candidatus Poseidoniales archaeon | reverse complement strand
AGAGGGTACGCCCTGCGCAGCGCCTCAGTAGAACGGATTGGTTCCTGCTGCATGATCGGTGACGTCAACGACACCTGTAATGCCCTCAACCTCATCCATAATCATGACTTCAATGCCTTGTTTCAGGGTCACATCAGCCATACCACAGCCCTGACACCCACCACCAAAGGAAATTACAACCTGGCCATCATCAATGCCGACCAAACTCACTGTACCACCGTGTGAAGCAACAGCGGGGTTGACCTTGTTCTCAATGACCTCAGCAACTGCTTGTTCAGTGGTGTCTGCCCACAGTGGATTGGGATTGTCAAAGTGGAATCCACCACCCATCAGACTTTCCTTGAAGTCCAAGGTTGCGCCATCCATGTGCACAGCACTCTTTGCAGCAATAGAGACAACCACACCATCGATTTTGCAGACGACATCGTCGTCATCAGCATCTTTCTGTGAAATCAATTGTAAATCATACTGAAAACCATTGGCTCCACGGCCAACGATGGCCACACGAAGGACCAGCGTATCCGATTCATCTGCCTGTGCAGCAAAGCCTGCCAACTTCTCTTTGGCTAGGTCCGTAATGGTCAGCATGGGCTCCCCTTCTGCTTGATGCGTGCCGCCTCGGTGCTTTGAATATGCGTATCATCCCATGTTGAAACGTGAAAAGCCCCTCGAGGGCGCCGAAGCGCCCCCGAGGGACATGTATGGCATCTAGGGCGTGCTCAGTTCAGTGAACAGCCTCAGAGTCCGCCTGTGACGCGACGTCGTAGGAAGCCTGCGCCAAGCAGTGCAATGGTTCCGAGCGTCGAGCCAGCAGCAGCGTCGCCGATATCGACGATTGAGCCACCTTCAGCATCCTCAACGATGGGCTTGTCCATCACGTCACCAAGCTTGTCCATCAGAGGCTTTTGCTTGGGCGCCTTGTCCAATTGTCGCACATCATCGATTCTCTCAGCATCCACGCGAAGCGGACTGTGACGTGGACCGACATCACCGATGTCTGGGCGCTCTATCTCATCCACCTCATCTAGATCGGTGTGGCAGTTAACAGCCTTCCACTTGCCGTGAAATTCCCCACCTGTACGGTTGTCGTTGAGTTCGTAAACACCCTTCAGAATACCGCGTGTGTCATCCTCGACATCGATCATCTTCCACAGACCATTGAAGCGACCATCTTCAGAGACAGCCTTCCACTGTGCGATTGGCATGGAGACGTTGTCTCCAGCAAGCCCACGCACAAATCCATCGGTGCTGAAGCCACCCCACATGTTGGTGACTAGTTCTCCAGCCTCGTTGTAGATTTGACCTCGAATTGTGCCATTGCCATCTTCATCGATGGTAAAGGTACCTTGCATGGTACCGCTTCGGCAGCGCTCTTCAACACCAGGTGGAGATGGAACCCAGTTCCAGACGACAATGCCATCGAAGTTGGCTAGGCGCTCGCGCAGATTTTCAAGCAGCATGTTGAAGACAAACGTGTCGTATTCGCCATCTTCGTAGATGACGATAACAGTCACATCTGCAATTGTACCGTCGGTGTTGACGATGACCACGATTTGAGTGATTTCATCCTCGCGCATGTCGAGTGCATCATCCAAACGGTCGCGGTCATCTCGATCGTTTTCTTCGCCGGGTGCATCGTGGTACTCTTCGTCCAACTCATCACCGGAGTCGTCTTCGACTTCAGGTTCCTCTTCATCACTGGAATCTTCATCTTCCCAGTCTTGGACCATTTCGTCATAGATTGCATAGTATTCGTCTGCAGAATCTTCTGCGTCCATGACACGGTCGTAGTCATTCTGGCAACCGCGTAGCTGGTAGGCCTCATCAGCCCAGTGCAAGCGGGATGTGTAGTAGTCAGCGTAGTCACCTGAAGCTTCAGGAGTAAAATCATCCAATCCTAAATCATCACCAAATCCAACTTGATTGAGTAAGTCTTCGAGATTGACATCCTCATCGTGTAGGATATCGACAAGTTCCTCACTCAATCGTAGTGTTACAGCAATCTCATCAGACCGATTCTCACCAATATCGACTTCAAAATCACTGAGTACGAGTTCACCATTTTCGCCTAAACTGACGGACATGGTGACGGATTCAATGGCCATCAAGGCCGCATCATCCGAATTCATGAATAACAGAAACGTATCCTGAGTGATCAGTGCTTCGACCACCCCATTATCGTCCATACTGAGTTCAAGGATACCTAAATCCTCTAAATCAGTGGTCATTTCGTTACTCTGTTCTGCTGTGACGCCTGCACCTAAAGATGCGAAGGCGAGCAGCATTGTTCCTAATATGCAATATGTACGTTTTCCGAGCATCCTTCTTTAGTTGTTGCCGATGGTATATCAAAGAAAATGTGGGGGTCCCGGGTATCCCACATATTTCGAAGCGTCACTGTGCCTGAGAAAGGGTTAGGACCGCTCGGTGCAAGGACGGTGCATGGTCGAGTTAAGGGATACGCGCGGGCGTCCCTTGCGGGACTTGCGAATCTCGGTTACGGATCGTTGCAATATGCGCTGTCGATACTGTATGCCGCGCGAAGTCTTCGGTAGCGATTTCGCCTTCCTGAGCAAGACCGATATCCTGACCTATGAAGAAATCGACAGACTCGCAGGTTTGTTCATTTCACTGGGTGTTGAAAAAATCCGCCTTTCTGGTGGGGAACCCCTGCTGCGCAAAGATTTGCACGAACTCATATCGATGATCGCCCTGCATGAAGTCGAAATTGCGATGACCACCAACGGTGTACTGTTGCCGAGATACGCACCGGCATTGTCAGCAGCCGGCCTTGATCGTGTCACAGTGAGTTTGGATGCGTTAGATGAGGCAACCTTTGCAGCCATCACGGATTCAGGGCATACTGTTGCCGCCGTCTTGGCTGGAATTGAGGCTGCAGAGTCAGTCGGATTAGGTCCAATAAAAATCAACACAGTTGTTAAGAAAGGCGTGAATGAAGGTGAACTAACCGATCTCGTGGAACGCTTTTCGAGTCGAGAAATTGCAGTTCGGTTCATCGAATACATGGATGTGGGTACGACCAATGGGTGGGCCATGGACGATGTGGTTCCCGCAGATGAAATTCGGAATATTATCACCGAATTGAAACCCCTTCAAGCACAATATCCTGGTGAAGTAGCCAAGCGATATCGCTTACCACAGGGTGGCGAAGTAGGCCTGATTACAAGTGTCACCGAACCCTTCTGTGGGGATTGCACTCGTGCCCGATTATCTGCCGACGGACACCTCTACACCTGTTTGTTTGCAAGCCAAGGTCTTGACCTGTTGACTCCGATGAGAGAAGGCGCATCCGATACTGAACTATTGGCACTCATCGAATCCTGTTGGTTGACACGTGACGATCGGTACTCCGAGATTCGCACGGAATCTTCTCCTATGCGCACGCGTGTAGAAATGTCCTACATTGGTGGCTAATCAAAGCAGGCCTCGGCAACCTCAAGCACGACAGGCCAGGGCGCATCGGTTCGAATTGCAGGAGCACCCCATCGGGCAATTGCGGCACGATAACCAGCTTCTTGTAGGCCTGAAACCAAATCTAAAATCTTTGGTGGACCATTCACATTACAGAATTTTGGTAACATATCGGTGATGATGAGCGAAGGTGTTTCAGCGAGTTCAGCTTCACCGACCCAATGCCGAACTGCCGTCTCCGCATCATCTCCACATAGTTCGAGCGCACGTTCAACTGTCATGGTGGTCAGCACATCACTATCAAACAACGGTCCAACCCAAAGTGGACCCGAGATTCTCTTGTCGTCACGACGTATTGGGTATGTGAACGGTAGCAGACAGAATGGTTGATTGGGGGCATCTCCTTGAGGATGAAGTCCTGCATCTGTAGCAGATTTCAGTTCATCAGGTGTGGGTGAGGCGACACGCCAACCCAAACTCTCCTCGAGTACATTCGCGGTTTGGATTGAGCGATGAACCTTGACAGATACTCGGATGTGATGAGAATCCCAAGAAGAGAGTAGTGGGATGATGCAGCGATCATGTTGAGCCGCAGTTCGTGCCACAGTAGCCATGAGTAGTCGCATTGCTGAATCATGCGCCATCTCATCAGTCCGAATCTTTGCACCATAGCGGCGCAGGCATGCGCTTGCGGAAGACCCAGTTAGTGCGGCCGTATCTGTTGCAGTAATTTCCATCACCGCACGCCTCGCACTCGATTGCATGGCCGAATCCAGAAATGGGACGGGGGAACCGAAAGGGTCGATGTCAATCCATTGCCAACCGGAGGATAGCAAAACTTGGCGCGCATCTTCATTTCGAAATTTAACATCGGGGCAATTCTCTCGCGCATAATTCAGTGCATCCTCATCAAGATCAGCGCCAACCAATAGTAATCTATCTGCTTTTTTTGATGGTAATTCTGTCAACCATCGATTGATTCGGCTACCGGTTGCACAGAGTGCATCAAGTGTGTGAATTTTCGGTTTGTTGAACCATTCGTTGTCTAGCATGTAATCCATCAACAGGACACTGCGTGTCCGACAATCAGCCATGGCTGGATTGTGAAAGGCTGAGCGATGTGCTCGATCCGCAGGCCCCTTTCCGTGCCGTTCGAGTTGCTTCTCACTCCGCCCTTCTTTGGCAGGGGGTAAGCGGTGTTGAGTCCGTCCTTCTAGGACGATCTCAGATTCGGACAATGCATCACCTCAGTAGTGTTCAAAGACAATATCTGGATTGTCGTGGGTCACTTTGTGACCATGATCGCGAACCTCACCCACCATTTGGGTTCCTTCGAGGCGTGATGCCACCCAGTCACAGACCGCGTTCGCATGTGCAGAATCTACGACCAGAACCATACCCATTCCGAGATTAAAGGTGCGAGCCATTTCTCGGTCGGAGATGCCACCCGTTTCTTGAATCCAATTGAACTCTGGCAATACTGGAAGTGGATTTTCGAGATGCCAACCCAAGCTGCCATGTAGCCTTAGAAGATTAGACAATCCGCCACCAGTCACATGGCAAATTCCGTGCAGTGCATCGGCGGGGCAGGGTCCATCCCCCGCCCGACAGGCGTCGATCAGGTCAGTGACCGGATCGACATAGATTCGAGTTGGGTTGAGGAGTACTTCACCCAGTGTGATAGCACCATCCCCCATTCGGATGATGTTGCGACCGGGATGTTCGGTGTCAAAAGGTGCAGTATCAGTGTACGAAAGGCCGCTTAACTCGACAACTTTGCGTACCAATGAGAATCCATTGGAATGGACACCACTTGCGGGCAGTCCAATCATAACATCGCCCACATCAATATTGGCGCCTGTAATCGCAGCACCCTTGGGTAACCAACCCAATGCAGTACCCGATAGATCTAGTTCAGTCACAATTCCAGGTAGACTTGCAGTTTCCCCACCAGCGAGTGTAACTCGGGCGATACGACAAGCTTCTGCAAGGCTTGCACCAATGGCTGCGTGTTGCTCAGGATCTGGTTTTGGAACTGCGATGTAGTCGACAAATGCGATGGGTTCTGCGCCCACGCATAGGAGGTCATTGACATTCATGGCCATACAATCGATTCCCACACCACTCCAATGATTCATCATAGATGCAATTTGCAATTTGCTGCCAACGCCATCGGTGGCCATAGCGAGAAGATTGTCACCAAATTCGATGAGGCCACCAAATCCCCCGGGTAAATCGACTGGCGCTCCTGGCATACCAGTCACCCGGACAGACCGCGATAGCGCGCCGACCAGAGATGCGACTGAAGCACCCTCAAGGTCGATGTCCACACCACTACTTGCGTAGTCCAGCCCCTCGGCCTCGTCGCTCATCACTTAGCGCGAGTCATAGCCCCCCCTTCAGGCTGCCGTCATCGATTGTTTCGCTCTACGAACAGGACCGCAGCAGACTTCATACCCCGACCCACCCCCTCCGGGGGTGCGGAAGTGAAGTGATGACCACGCAACGAAGACTCCTCGTGCTGCTGATGACAACCCTCATGCTCGGTACCGGCTTTGCCGGTTGCTTGGGTGGAGATGATGGTGGTGACGATTCCGGAACAGGTTCTGACACCGGTGGCGATACGGGTGAGGAGACAACCTTTGTCGATACCGATGGTGACGGAATTTACGATGTCATCGATCAATGTGCAGATACCCCTGAAGGAACAGATGTGGACTGGTCAGGATGCCCTGAAGCCGCAGATACAGATGGTGATGGTGTCATCGATGATAGTGATAATTGCCCCGATACTGCTGCTGATGCAGAGGTTGACCCTGATGGTTGCGAAATCGTTTACGATACCGATGGCGATGGAGTCGAGGATGGTATGGATGCCTGCCCAGGAACACTGGCAGGTATCGAAGTGGATACTACCGGTTGCGAGATTATCTATGATGCAGACAATGATGGTGTACCCGATGGTGACGATGATTGTGCTGATACAGAAGAAGGCATCGAGGTGGATGAAAATGGTTGTCCTGTACCACAAGACACCGATGGTGACGGAGTTCTTGATGACAATGATCAGTGTGCAAATACACCTGCTGGCATCACCGTTGACGAGAATGGCTGCGAGATTGTAGTCGGCCCAGCCATCGAAGTGAAAATTGGAGTATTGACGCCACGAACTGGCGATAATGCACACTTGGCTGAGGGCCTAGAAAATGCAGCACAGATGGCGATTGATGACATCAATGCAGCACAGGGTACATATGAATTTTCACTTGTTTTCTATGATACAGAGTCCTCGGGATCGACAGGGAGTACTGCAACTTGGTCACTCATTGAAGGTGATGGAGTTTCAGGAATCATTGGTGGTGCCTCAATATCTGTCTTGGACAATGCATTCTCACCCCCTCCAAACCAACCTCAAGCAAAACCAATTCAGCACCAAATACCCGTTATTACCCCATTCGTTACCGGTGGGGAATTTGAGGAAATCTCAGATGACGACTTAATGTGGAGGGTGGTTCCCAGTGAATCTGACAGTACAAATGGGGCCTTGATGTGGTCCAATATTTACGAATTGAACAACCTTGCAGTGATTTATGAAGACAATGGATATGGGCGTTCATCAGCAAGAATTTTCACAGAGGGTTACGATGCAAGCAAGATTTGTGCGACTCTATCCTATCCTTCTAACCCAAGCGATGCTCAACTTGAACAAGTTCGTGATGATGCAGTAAATCTTGGCTGTGAAAATGCGGTCCTCGCCTCTAAGGATACAGATTCAGCACGATTGATTGCAAAAATCAAGGCTGTTCTTAGCGAAGCACGAATTGTTGTAACACATCAATCGGGTTATGCAGAGTTTCCCGAATTATTGTCAGCAACTGTACGTAATCTTGTGATAGGTGTGGTTGGAGTAAATGTATCAACAACATGGGAATCTCCCTTACAATCTGATTTTGATGCCGATTATCTTGCATTGTACAGTTCGGCAGCTCCAGCGCATGCCGGCTCGGCTTACGATGCGGCCATGATTATGGTACAAGCTACGATTCAAGCCGGTTCAAGCGCCGGTAGCGACATCAAAGCCGCCATCCCTTCAGTGGGAACTAACTATGCGGGAATTGGGGGGACCATCACATTCGATTCATTTGGGAATACACCTGAAATGATGTATGATTTGTTCCGCTTTGAAGATGCAGGCGATGTTAACAATGATGGAGAAGTTGACATGTCCTTCGAAGAAATGGGATACTGGAATTCATGGGATGGAATTTCTTCACAGTGTCGCCCCTCTGCGCGTTCGGTTGTAATCGGTATGCTTAGTCCCCAGTCTGGAATTCACTCAGATTATGCTCAAGGTGAGGAAAACGGCGTTCAACTCGGTGTCGATTTACTCAACATCAATCAGCGTGGAACGTGTTTTAGTTTGACAACCGCAGATACACAATCAACACAATCCGGTGCGGCTAGTGCCATGCAGGCATTGGTAAATGCTGGAGTCATTGGTGTGATTGGGCCTCACTCAACAGAGGAAGCCCTTGGAGCACTGGCTGTTGCCGAATCAAACAAGGTACCAATGATTACATTCGGTGCTTTTTCAAATGAAGCAATGGAAAGTGCTTGGTCTGGTTGTGGGGTAGGTTGTACACCAGCCGATTATGGCTATCTTTGGCGCGTATCCCCCGGCCAAGATCACCATGTATCTGCACTGTCAGCGTACATCTCTAGTGGAGGGTACACCAATGTCGCTATCTTGAATGATGCAGGCAAGGACAACTCTGCAATTGCTACAGCGCTAAGCACAGCACTGGGCAGCACTTGTTCGGAACAATCTTTCATTGCTGGCCAAACTGATTTTAGCGCTGAAATTTCATCCCTATCGGGTTGTGACGCCATTGTCATATTGGCAGAATCAGGCGATGGTGCAGCTATTCTAGCAGAAATGCACTCACAACTAATTGGAGGAAATGATGAATTAGATATTGCCAAGATTGGTGGTCATAGCATGGGTGACATTTCCATGGGTGGTGCAGTATCAGATCCAGCACATCTCGACAATTTGACGGGTATTCGCCTGGGCATCGATCATGATTTGGCTGAATATGATCACGAACTCAAGTATGTGTACATGATGAATTACGGAACTGATTTACAGTCCTATGCAGCATGGGCTGGCGATGCAACCCTCATATTGGGGTCGGCGGAATTATTGGCTGGCGTGGGGTCCAACACAGCGACTCCACAGCGTGTCAATGAGCACGGTATTTCTGCGGCTGCGGATGGCTATGCAGTGAGTAGTGGTGAAATTACATTGAGCACTACAGATGGTGAAACCAGCCATACCAATCTCGATGTCTATCATTGGGGTAGTGAAGGGGAATTTACCGAGATTGGACGATGGCGCCATGACCTCGGCCTTGTCATGTTTTGAGTGCCTCAAGACATATTTCAGCAGCCTTTGAGAAATGGGCTTTGGCTTCTTGCATCCGATGCCCGTCTTCAATTTCCATTAACGCGGTGACATTTTCATCCACATCCGCAATACGCCTTGAATTATCAATGGGCACGATGTCATCCTGTGTGCCATGCAAGATGACTGTTGGATGATTCAACTTTGGCCATGACATTTTGTCTGCAGTTTGCATGAAATCCCAGTTGAGGGTGATGTCATGTCCAAATCCGTGGTGGTGATATGCTCGAGCATCAGTTTGCTCCCATCCAGTGATTTCTTCAGGGGTGAGATTTGAACGCCACATTTCAGCGAGCCCAAATGCAGGTGCTATGAGCAAGAGTCCAAATTTCGCATTGGGGCGAAGAGCGCTGGCGTTTGCAGCTGCCAATCCCCCCATCGAAGAGCCGGCGACAATGTCGAAATCCTCAGCATCGATATGTGCGAGCAGCACATTGGTTTCCTGCTCAATATTCCAGCCGTTCGTAGACATTACAGGGGCGACTACGTCCCAACCCAATTCATCAATCATGTATGTTGGCTTTCCACCATTGGGGGTTCCTTCGAACCCGTGGGCGAACAGAACGCGCATGGATTACTCCTCAAAGGACAATGGTTTGAATTCACTGCCCTCCACCGAACAGCGTGTCATTGGTACGCGTACATTTTTCTCTAGTATACGCAAGTGAATTTCAGCGGTGACATGTACAACTGATGAGAAGAGGTGCCCGCCATGTACGACATGATCATCATCGGACAGAACGATGTGAATGTGCGTGAAGGGTTTCCCATCAAGAACTGCGACATTGCCTTGCATGCTTAGTAATTCATTTGCTTCAGGCAAGACGACGCGATGGTACACGCTGTCATCTCCAAGGTATCCAATATCGGTATCTCGTACACGTCCAATGCCGCTGGTAATCGCAGCCCCCGACACTCCTTCGCTCAGACAGACAGTTTGAATCGATTCATGTAATTCTTCACCGGGGTCCAATCTGAGGAAGATATCGCTGCCCGACCGTGTGTGCTCCATGTATTCGGCCGCATCTCGGCCGTTCAAAGGGCTTCCCTTCAAAATGGTAGGAAATTCAATTGGGAACACCTCCATTGGAAATCGCGGTGGCCCTGACAGTCTCTATCGTGGGCTTCTAATTCCAGTGGAAATGAGGGGGTCCACACCCTTTCTTCCACTAAGTTAATGGAGGTCGGATTATCGATGCGAATGCCCTGTGTGGAGGACATTGTATGCTACATGCTCATGATTCAACTGCTCGTTGGCGTTCCTTCTTTGAGGAAACCTGCGCCAATGAGATTTCCACATTGGCCGCATCCTGGCCAAAGCAAATGGCTTTTTCACTGGAATTTGCTCAAATTCAAGCATGGGATGTCCCCTTTGCTGAGTTAATTCTCAACCATCCAAGAGAAGTTCTCCGTAATGCCGATACAGTTCTCGCAACGCTATGTCGAGAATCAGGATATGAGGCCGATCCTAGAATTCGAGTCGTCGGGCTACCACCTGATGCATTACAAAAATTGAGAGATATTAGCAGTGAAGAAGTTGAAACCTTTACAACATCTGAAGTAATTGTGACTAAAGTCAGTGAACTCAAGCCACGTATTTACGATGCAATATTTACTTGCACAACTTGTGGCCATACAATCGATATTCCACAACCCAATGAATTAGAATTGATTGAACCATCACAATGCCCAGAAACGGGTGGGTGTGGACGCCCTGCAAGTGGTGCGGGACGAACACGATTCGATTTACGTTGGGAAGATTCGAAATTGATTAACAATCAATGGATGGAAGTGCAAGAACTTCCAGAGAATGTCAAGCCTGGATCACAACCTGTACGCCTTAGTGTGCTTGCAGAAGCAGAATTGGCCGGTAAGCACGTACCCGGTGAGCGAATTCGCATCAATGGAATTCCTTATCTTCGCACACTCAAACGGGGGGGCTCAAAGACCCCAATGTTCGACATTTACATCTCATTGCATTCGAGTGAGAGGAAGAACATACCACTCGAAGAAATCGAAATCGACCCAAGCGAGATTGCAGAGATTCAAAAAATTGCAGCACGTGATGATTTGACCGAACTTTTTGTCCGTTCAATCGCACCATCTATTATTGTCGGTGAAGACAAGATGAATTGGATCAAGAAATCCCTTGTATTCCAACTGTTGGGCGGTGTCGCTCGTAAATATGGGGATGGAACCCGAACCCGTGGTGACATCCACATTCTATTGTTGGGCGACCCCGGTGTCGCCAAATCCCAGATATTGGCATTCATGGGTAGAATTTCTCCTCGTGGTCGCTTTACGACAGGAGGCGGTACCACCGCTGCTGGATTGACAGCAGCTGCAGTTAGAGATGCCTTCAACGATGGGCGGTTCTCTCTGGAAGCAGGTGCACTTGTTTTGGCAGACATGGGACTTTGTGCAGTTGATGAATTTGACAAAATGTCAACCGATGATAGGGGGGCAATGCACGAAGCGATGGAGCAACAGCGCATCAACATCAACAAAGGTGGCATCAGCGCAACTATGCCTACAAGATGTGCAGTTTTAGCTGCAGCAAATCCCAGAGATGGTCGCTTTCAACCAATATCGTGGGGTGACCCTTCGACTTTCTTGCACAAACAGATTGACCTTCCCCCTCCATTGATTTCACGATTTGATATTGTGTGGATGATTCAAGATGTAGTAGACAAGGGTCGTGACCAAAGAATCGGAGAACACATTGTCCGAGTCAAGCGTACAGGCGTACCTGAACATTTGATTGAAAGTGGACATACAGTTGAGCCAGATTCATTACTAAAGGAACAAATATACACGACAAATGTTGATGGTGAGGATGTAATCACCGCTGAATTTTTCCAAAAATATGTGGCTCACGCAAAGCGAACATACCATCCTGAAAGCGACGATAATGTGATGAAAATTTTGGTTGATCATTATACTGAAAATCGTAAGGTGATGGAAGGTGAAACGAATTCGGTATCCCTCACAGCAAGATCGATTGAGGCGACCTTGCGAATGGCGGAAGCTAGAGCCAGATTGTTCTTGAGAAATTATGTGACCGAAGAAGATGCACATGAAGCGATTGCGATGGATGGCCTCTGGAGATATGTAGCCAGTGCAGGCAACATCAACCCCCAAGATCCCACAGGCGTTCCAGAGAAAGCAAAGAGTGCAGAGAGAACCATCATGTCTGTCGTACGCAATCTTTGCCGTGAATTAGACGGAGAATGTACCACAATCCAAGTTTACAATGCAGGGACCGAACAGGGCTTCGATGAGGAAACTGTAGACAGAGTTCTCAATAATATGCGAAACCGTGGCGATTTGTACCAGCCGCGAATTGGTTTGTGGCGGATGAACTAGTTGACATGAGTTTCACGCCGCTGCCCCTTTAGGGGGGCAGCAATTGGCAACACCCCATGGCCGAGGACATTCCTGGGGATGTTGCTGATGCTGATGGGCTTGACCCACAAGCACTCGGCTTCATGTGCGGTCTTGAGATTCACCAACAATTAGCCACGGGTAAATTGCATTCACGGCAACCTAGTACGCTGTACGAGGATGGAATTGACGACATCGAAGGGCGGTGGCCAAGTGCCCATCGCCGTTTGCGAGCGGCTCGTGGTGAAGGCGGACGAATTGATATTGCAGCTCGCTTCGAACAACGCCGAAATCGTTCATTCATCTACTTCCAATCACCCAACGCAGGCCTCATTGAGATGGACGAAGCCCCGCCATTGGAGCATGATCGGGATGCGGTTGAAGTTGCCTTGACCATGGCGGCAATGATGGATGCAAAACCTGTCGGCGCGTTGCAAGCGATGCGAAAAACAGTGGTTGATGGTTCCAACACTAGTGGCTTCCAACGCACTACACTTATCGCCACCCATGGTTCAATTCAGACACCAACCGGGCCGGTCGGAGTGGATGTTATTTGTCTGGAAGAAGACAGTGCACGAAAGTTGGATACTCGCTCAACTTCTGATGGCGAACAAGTCGTTTACACCCTTGATCGATTGGGTGTGCCATTGGTTGAGGTCGCAACCGCTCCCGAAGTACAATCCCCAGACCATGCCAAAGAGACCGCTCTAGCGTTGGGTAGACTTCTGAGAGACACCCGCCGTGTTCGCCGGGGTCTTGGTTCAATTCGACAAGATCTCAACGTCAGCATTGGTGCTGGCGATCGCGTCGAAATCAAGGGTTGTCAAGATCTTGATTGGATTCCTCGAATCATTCGCCTTGAGATGGCGAGGCAGTTGCATTTCCACCGACTGGCCAATGAACTCAGGTCGGATTTGGGTGTAGAGTTACTGCCATCACATCGAGACCTCGACAATGCAGAGATGGAAGCAAAAGTCGCTGAATCTGTCGCTGAAAAGTTACCGTTTGAATTACAAGAATTGTCTACCTCGTTTACAAAATGTGAATCCCAAATGATTGCCGAATCTCTGTCGCAAGGTGCAGTTGTGTTGGGCCTATCATTGCCGGGCTTGGCAGGAAAATTAGGTTCAAAAACCCTGGATGAAAAAGGCGCGCAATTACCTAGATTGGGTAGAGAATTAGCCAGTGCTGCGAAACTCGCAGGCGTCAAAGGAATTTTCCATTCTGATGAACTACCAGCCTATGGAATTACGAAAGCAGAAACGGTAGCCTGCTCCAAAATATTGGGTGATTGCTTTGTTCTCTGTGTTGCACCACAATGGCAAGCGGAACTGGCCCTTGAAGGAGTCCATACTCGCGCTTGTATGGCTTACCACCGGATTCCACAGGAGGTCCGCAATGTTGTAATCCGCAAGGGTGCTCCAGAGGACGGCACAACCACAGCAATGCGTCCTTTGCCTGGTGGGGCCAGGATGTATCCTGAAACTGATATTCCTACAACACCCATCGCATCTACAGTTTGGGCCACCATCAAGGCAAATCTCCCTCCGAGTCGTGATGAAAGATTTTCCCGATTTGTAACTACGGGTCTATCTGAAAATCAAGTTTCAGCCCTCATCACAGGTGAATTGGATGACTACTTCATGGATGGTATTTCAGGTGAACTTGCTTTGCCTGAGAAGGCTTGGGCAAGTGCCTTGCTTGATCATGGAATCAACAAGCTCAATGCTCTCACTGTTGCTATTCACCTCCGTGAATCTGGTAAAATTACCCGCGAAGGAGTCGAGTCTTTGGTGAACGATGCAGATACTGAAAACATCCCCACATTACTCACTTGGATGACGACAGAGGCTAGCACCCGTGGGTTCGAGCCCGCAGATACCGGGGCAGTTGATGTTGCAGTTGCCGAAGTACTCGCAGAACGTGCAGATTTCGTCGCAGAACGTGGTATGGGGGCATTGGGCCCACTGATGGGTGTCGTCATGGGTAAACTTGGTGGGGCTGCCGATGGAAAGGCCGTATCAGCCGCATTGAAAGAACAAATTCAGAGGCTGCTCTGATGCGGCGTGCCCTACTCATACTTGCCTTGTTTCTTCTTGCAGCAATTCCCACAGAGGCGAGTGAAGGCAGGCACTCTGAATGGATCACAGACCCCATATTGCCTGATGTCCAGTGGAACGCTAGTGTCGACATAGGTTACATTTCCACTGCACCATTGGTGAAGGATGGTCTGGTCATCGTCAAGGGTGGTGGTGACCCCATAACCGGTGAAGGTGCTGGACTTGTTGCCTACCGTGCTGATACCGGCGTTGAGATTTGGCGAACCATTCATTCAGCGAGTGATCGGGGGTTTGAAACCTCACCTTTAGTACATGTTTCCAGTAGTACTGGCACAACATCATCTTGTCCCCCATCTGTTGATTTGGTTGTGACGGGGTGGACATCTGGATATATCACAGCATATGAGTTAACAACAGGAATTGAACTGTGGAATCAATCAACAGATGCACCGAATTGGGGTATCACTGGTGGTGGTTTTGCGCTTGCAGATGGTAAGATTGCATGGCCCACTGAAACCGGTGCGGTTGACCTGTGTGCAGCCAATGGGACAATATTGCACCAGCATCATGATTCGGATTTGCGTACTTACAGAGCCAACCTTGGGATTTGGTTTGACTGGGAATCAGATACCAATGGTACCATTACAACATCGCTGGGATGGTTACAGGGTACAGAATCCGCACACCTACTGCGTTATGACAATAATTCCACACTTCTCGAAGATATCGATCTCGTTGCGTTGGCTAATCTATCCGGAACATGGCGTATCCGTTCAACACCAATTTCTATGGTGGGTCAGGGAGTAATTGTGCATCTTCACGCAGATGGCGAATCTAGGTTGATTAGAATTGATTGGAATGAAACAGGAACACCTGAATTGCTAGATTCAATTCCTATGAGTTCAGGCACGGCAACAACAGCCGCCGGTCTGGGATATCTATCAGCTGTTGCAGGCGTTGATGGTGCGGTTCACTATGGTATTCTCAATGGCACCATGTTCGAAGCCATTCGTTGGAATGCGAGCCATGTTGTGGGTGAAATCCGATGGATTCAGTGGGGCGAAGTAAACGCTATTTGCCTACCACAAAATACAGCAGAAGGTTCGTGGCACATCGCAATCGATGCAAATCATAGCGTTGAATGGGTCCCTGATCAAACAGGCTATCTAACCGCGGGTTGTGGATCAGATGGTCAAGTTCATGCGGCTGCAAATGACGCTTCATGGTTGGAAGTTCGATACGATCCACTCGATTGGAATTTGATTCACGCGCTGGCAGATAGCACCCTCGGAACAGCCGAAGAATTAGAGTCTACTGAACCCGAAGAAGACAACACAGGGAATACAACACAGCAAGGTATCTCTGGAATCATTTGGCTTCCATTTATTGGAGCGGGTATATTTGCAATGATGGCGCAGGTTGCGGTTAGTTCTGACACGCGTAGGCAAATTCGAATCGGAGCAATTCTCATGGTCATGCTTGGGCTTGTGATGGTAGGTGCGATTTACAATGCACAAATTGTGACTGAGCCAGAAACAGATACCAGTCAGCGGACCCGAGCTGCAATATTGATTCCAGCATTGGACCAAGGGTTGTCTGAAAGCGAAGTTCTCGTCGCTTTCCATTTCCCAGCAGCCTTTGCACCAGAAGTTTGCACAGAAAGTGGACTTTATTACATGGAAACGGGCCAATCTTGGCAGATTGATTCAGCCCCTGAAGGGAGTTACTGCATTGTTGTTTCAACCATCGAAATTGAAACCGAAAATACGGTTGAGATGGTGACTGTGGCTACCCTTGATGAATATCAGTTTGGCCATGAAATTGAACTGCAAACTCTCGGCACGTTCCTCAAAGATGTGGATGATGTCGAAGGTGGTACTGATGGGCGTTGGTGGAGTTACGATTTGAACGGTGGATATGGCATGACCGGTATCGGTGACCAAATGGTGGAGCCCGGAGATCATATCGATTGGCATTTCGATGCAGGTCAGTTCTAATCAGGTCAACACTCAAACACCGCTTTGCACAGTGTCGCCTCCATAGGAGGCGATTTTCATTTCAGTTTGGGGTTGGCAGGGTGAGAAAGCGGCCAGAATGGGGCCTCCTCGCCACTTCCGTTTGCCCTTCCTCATCCTTGTCGTCGTCTTGCCATTAATGCTCGAATGGCGACATCTTTCGGCTTGGGGTGGATTCCTGTTCCTATGGTCTGCCGTGATGGTGGGTCCATCCTCACTTCTACGTTGGTTGCGGGTTTGGTTACCATTGTCAATCCTTTACGGACTCATCTTGTTGTTGTTCAGCGGCACTGACAATTGGCACCAAATTTTGTTACTCATGGCTCGCTTGCTCATTGCCCTTCTCGGCATGCAAATTTTGACGTGGTCAGTACCACCTTCAGATGTTGTTCGAGCCTTCGAGTGGGCCCTCCCCCGACTCGGTGTATCTCTCGCCATTGCACTGCGTTTGGTTCCTCGGTTAGAGCGCAGCGCCAAATGGCGCCTTGAAACGCTTGAAGAGCGTGGTTTCATCGACAATGAATCCGGGATGAAAGCGCTTCGAACTCGCGCCTCAATCTGGCCTGGTTGGTTGGCTGATTCGTTAGACCATGCGCATGATTTGGGTGATGCGGTGCAATCCCGAGGCATCTTAGCACCTCGTCGATGGCGTCATGGAATTAAACGTCGAATTGTCCAATTGGCTCTTGGAGAAGATGTCCGTGAAGATGGTGTCAAACCGCATCATTTTTCAGATTCGGTACAATTAGGATTGGACCTTGAAATCAATTTGCCAGATGGTCGTTGTATCGGTCGGCATAAGGAACTGTTACGGGGAGGTAATATCGTATTACTTCGTGGCCATTCCGGTTGTGGTAAATCGAGTTTATTGCGTGTTATTGCAGGTGTTTCTCCATGGCAACATCCTGTAACGGTGAATGGGCGAGTCCACATTTCAGGGCATCCTACTCTTGGGGAAATCAATCTGGCAGAGGGGCCATTTACCGAGGCGATATCATGTTGGATCCCACAAGATCCAGATCGGCATGGATTGGCGGAATCTGTCCAAAGAGAATTCAAAATCGCCCGACGTCTTTCTGGGCCATGGAAACAGCAAGAAATGCTCGAATGCCTTCGAGGGTGGAATCTTCTCGGCAAACTTCAATCGCAGCCTGAGCATCTATCCGAGGGCGAGCAACAGCGCTTGTTGTTGGCCGCTCACCTTGATTCAGCACAACCCATCTGGTTACTCGATGAAGCCGATGTTCATTTGGACGAAGCCGGTTTTATCCAACTTGGAAAAGCTGTGGTCAAGCATCGAGCACGAGGTGGTTTGATTATCGTAGTCGCTCATCGCCAAGCTCGGTGGAAACGTATTGCTGATCAAGTGATAGACATTGGTGAACCGATGCCGGCTCAAGACTACCCTTCGGTATGGATTGAACAGGGTGAAGAGGTTGGTATACCTCCAGAAGGGGACCTATTTTCGCATGAACTAAAACCGGTTTGTGCCGGTGATTTAATTCTAGTTCAAGGCGAAAATGGAAGTGGGAAAACAACACTTCTACGCGAATGGTCGCAAATATCTGGATTGCCATGGCTGCCCACCTCTCCCGACCGACGATTGTTGGGGATGACCATTGAAGAAGAATTGAATTTACAGCACCCCACACTCTTTGCACAATTCCTTGCTGGTGAAGATGTTAATATTCCCGATGCAGAAACCATTCAATTGCAACAATCCGCACTCCGTCTTGACCTCGGTCTTTCCCATTTGTCGATGGTAACTCCTGTACATGATCTATCGACCGGTGAGCGACGTCGCTTGTCCTTACTCCCACTCTTGATGCGCCAACCATCGATTATGCTGTTAGACGAAATAGATCATGGATTGGACGACTTGACATTAGCAGACCTCATCGAGCAACTCAACACCCGTCGTAAGGCTGGATGTGCCATCGTAATCACATCTCATTCACCCGACCTTGTTGCTTGGGCCAAGGTTAGCGGTGGGCGGGTTTGGAATATTGCGCAGGGACGATTGACGGAGGTGACATCGTGACATTTTCTGACATTCAGGCATGGGCGGGTACACCAGGTGGTATTGCCGTCTGGCTCACTGCATTGTTCGGCCTAATCTTTGGTTCATTACTACTGAGCATTGACCGAAGAATTCACTTGGGTAGAGATGCCGCTCTCATCGCCTTATTGGCGGCAGTTGCAAGTGCCAGCCGCGTGCTTTTTGCCGCCATCCCAAATGTTCAACCTGTGACCCTGTTACTCCTGATGATCGGCCTCCATCTCGGTGCACGCCGAGCTGCTGCAGTGGCCATGCTGACAGCCCTCATTTCCAACATGGCTTTAGGGCATGGTCCGTGGACATTCTACCAAGCGATTGCATGGGCTGCGGTAGGCACAAGTGCCGCTCTCTTACGGCCATTATTGGTCAATTGGGATGGAACCAAAGTTCGAATCGGTCCGCTTGCATTATTGGCATTTTGTTGGGGATTCTTATTCGATTGGACAGTATCATTGTCTGCGCTCGCATTGTATCAATCGTTTGAGGCCTTCTTGGCCTTCATAATCGCAGGTCTTGTATTCGATGCCATGCATGCGGTTGGAAATGTCTTATTCACCATTTGGTTGGCTCCAAGTTTGCATCATCTATTGTGGTTACATCGCCGACACGAAGCTGGGCGTTGGAACCCAAATTTACCTGATGAGACATTGAAGAGGGAAGCGTTCATCGCTGAGACAGAAGCAGCAGCCAAACAACTTGAGGACCCCTTGGCGGGAATCACACGACTTGATGGAGAGAATTAGATGGTACAACAAGACGACTCTTTGACGATGATTCTCGTGACCCGCAAGGATCTGAAATTGTCTAAAGGAAAACTCGCAGCACAGTGTAGCCATGCAGCGGTTGAGTGCGCTCTCAAAGCAAATCGAGAATGCCCGAAAGTGCTTGATTCCTGGCGTGAAAATGGGGCTCGGAAAATTGTTGTAAGCGCCCCAAATCTGGATGCCCTCAAGCGTTTGTTCGGCGAAGCCCAGGCTGCAGGGATTGTTTGCTACATGGTCCGAGATGCCGGCCACACAGAGATTCCTTCAGGGACGGTAACAGTTGTCGGTCTCGGTCCCGGGTCGCGAGATTCAATCGACTCACTCACGGGGTCATTCGGTCTTGTTTAGAGAAATTCGCCCGTAGGGCGCCAACTCGTTAGAGCGTCGGTTTCATGATGGGTCCGGCCTACGACAGTTTGTGTCCGATGAGATTTGGGAGGCAGAAATCCTCGAGGCCGAGGTCTACGAAGAGTGGATTGAAGAGCCCCTTGAATCCATCGAGCGCAGAGAAAAGAGACAACTTGACATCGCTCTTGCCAGCACTGGCGCCATCGTCGTCGCCTTCACTATTTTTGCAGCGATGTGGGGTTCGGTTGGCGACCACATGATGGCCACTTCTGACACCAGCTCAGGCTCACCTTTCGATATCACGTGGGGTGATTCCATTTTCATGCCGCGTGACCCAGGATGTATCGATCCTAATAACGGTCAAGATTTACCCGAATATGGTATTGGATACGAACCCAGTCTAGCGATTGATGGCCATGGAAATATGTTCATCACAGCTCACAAAGATCTCCGTTGGTCGTCACCTGATGGTGGACTCACAAATTGGCTTGATGCGGAACCACACATCTGGCCTGATGGGTCTTGTATGGATGGTTACATGACGAGCTGGGACTATCTCGCATCTTGGTTTTGGATTACCAACGACAATGGCACAACATGGGGCCCTGGTGATGGATTCGAACCGGTTGAAGGGACTTTCATTGAAGGTGGATTTACAGGTGGAGGTTCAGGTTCAGCCTGCCACGGAGATGAAGGTGACATCGCGGTTGATGCCATGGATAGGATCTACTACCTCGACACCTATCTAGAGGACAATTGGATCCACATCTTCAGCGATGGCGGGCAGACCCTTGAGAGCAACTTGTGTGACCGACAATATTCGATGGCTGCTGATGACAGGCCGTGGATTCAAGCACAGAACAATGGGATTGTGCACTATCTTGGAAACAGCGGTGTGTCCGTACCTGCTTGCAATGATGATCCGGCGCGATACTGGTACTATCGCAGTGATGACGGTGCCCAAACATGGTCGCAGTGCTATTCAATGCCGGGCGGCTGGTCTACCATCGCTCCAGAGCGCAGTGGTGAATATGTTTTCATTGCTCAAGAAAATGAGGATAGCAGCACAGGGCATGTCCATGTTCGAATCTCTAGCGACACAGGCCTGAATTGGGGCGAACCAATCGAGGTTGGACCCCGCAATGGGAATCCACCTGAGGGTTATCCACTCGTCGAAACCAATGGTGTAGGCACTGTTGCCGTTGTCTGGGCCGATTGCCCAGAAGGACCCACAGGGCCATGGGATATTCGCCTCGCCATGTCATATGACCGCGGTGAAACATGGGAGTCATGGGAAATCACACCCCCTGAATGGGAAGGTATCACCATGTATCCATTCGTCAGTATCAACGAGGACAATGTAACGCTCGTGAGTTTCTATGGAATCCCATTCAACAATACGGCTGAGGGTCAGTATGTTGCAGGTCAAGAATGGTATCTCTACTCGGGTGCCGTCCGTGAGCCGCATGAAAATGACACCTTCGAATTTGAAATTGCAGCGATGAATGCCGATGGCTCACCTGAAGTGCTTCACACCGTCACACAATACGAGGAAGAAAATGGCGATGTTCACGCCCTCCACGACTTCTTCGAGAGTGTATTCAGCCCTGACGGAAGCTGGGTTGGCATTGCGTACCAACAAAACATTGGTATCCACCCGTTTGAGGACAATGAAGAGCAGCGTTACATCAAGTTCGTACGCGGGGACCTCGATGTTTGAGGTGGGCGGATGACAATCATCAATCCAGATATCCGAAAAGCTGAGACATTACCCTCACGATATTACACTGACTCTGCGACCTTTGAATCGATTATTTCTTCATTTGGTCAGAACTGGCACTTTGCCGCTCACCGCAACCAACTGTCAGCCGCACAACCCATCGAAAACTCACTCCGGGAACCGATGTTGATCACAGAGGTTGATGGAGAAATCCATTGCATCTCAAATGTGTGCACCCATCGTGGGATGCTGGTTTGCACCGAGACCTCCAATGCAAAGCGGCTTCAGTGTCCATATCACGGCCGGATTTTCGGTCTGAATGGGCAATTCCGAAGTATGCCAGAATTTGATGAGGTTGAGAATTTCCCTGCCTCTGGTGACAACCTCCGTTCGTTCCCCTTCGCTGAATGGAAAGGTTTGCTATTCAACACCATTTCAGCCACCGATTTCGAGTCGTTTATTGCGGCGATTGAGGCGCGGGTAGGTTGGCTCCCCATCGCCAACTTCACCCCTGATCCGAGTCGCCACCGAGAATACTCAATCGATTCAAACTGGGCTTTGTATGTCGATAATTATCTCGAAGGTTTTCACATCCCATTCGTTCATGGCGATTTACACGAAGTACTCGATTACGATGCTTACAGCACTGAATTGTTTGCAGGAGGTGTATTGCAAATTGGAATCGCCAATGAAGGTGAACCATCCTTTGACCTCCCAGAATACCATCCCGACGCAGGGCAGAACATTGCAGCCTACTATTTCTGGTTGTATCCCGGCTTGATGCTCAACTTCTATCCATGGGGCCTTTCAGTTAATCTTGTCATTCCCGAGGATACTGGTAAAACCCGTATCATCTACCATGGATTTGTGGGTGATGCTTCGATGCTTGGCCAAGGAGCAGGTGGTGACCTTGACAAGGTTGAGGCAGAGGATCAATTCATCGTTGAGGGATGTCAGAAAGGAGTCTCTTCAATCGCTTATGAACGTGGGCGATATTCGCCCACCAAAGAGGTCGGAGTACACCATTTCCACCGTATACTGACTCAGTAATTCGCTGCGGTCAACTCTATGTTCCCCCGCGCCGTCCGGAACACATGGTCGCGGTCGTCACTCTAAGCGATGAGAATCGTGACGAACTGATTGCTTGCTGCAAGGGCGTTGCAGATACGCTTGCGTGGTTGGATTCTCTAGGGGCTAGACCCGGGCTCTCTGAATTGGGCACGCGTTTGGAATCGATGCCTGTAAATTTAGAAGCTCTTAAGGAACACATTGGCTACACTGAAAACGATGGGTATCAGCGTAACATCATCAAGAAAACAGAACATTACGAGATGGTTGCAATCACTTGGCGTGCCGGGCAAAATACACCCATTCATGACCACGCCGGTTCAGATTGTGTATTCTTGATCGTCGAAGGAACATCAACTGAAACAACCTATGAATTGAATGACGATGATTTGGCAGTTCCTTCAGGAGTTCGAAATTATGCTCCGGGGGAAGTTTGCGCAGCAGATGAACCTGACATCCACCGCATCTCCAACGATACCGATGGTGACCTCATCAATTTGCATGTATACACACCGCCGCTTTCCGGCTTCGGTATCTACGATGCAGCTTGACTCATTCCTTCTCAGGCTCGTCTGAGTCAGTGACCTTGTCAGCGGCTCCTGATAGGAATTTTTTCTTCAAGGCATCCGCTGAAGATTCAATGGAACTTTCACCACCTTCTTCTGTAAGAGGAACAGCGACCGGTTGTGCTGGAGGTCCAGATCCAAAGATTACCTCCGAGGTTGTGCCAGGTATTGTTGCACCCTCTCCAGAGACGGGTACAGGACTTGCACCTCCCAATTCCATCGTCGTGAATGCTGAGGTTCCAGGATTCATCGCGAACCCAGATATGGCACTCACCACGACCAAGATTAGTGCAAGACATGCACAGCAAAGTCCACAGATGAGTTCCCAGAACCCTTCTTCTTCCAATTCTTCTTGTGTATGGCGGTCGAACAAAATCATATCTTGATTGCTTGAGATGGTGTACTTTTCACCAATCTCGCATCGATCGCTTTCATCAGTTTCAACCCATTTTTCGCTTTCTGAGCCATCTTCAGCATTCGTAGTTTCCCAATACCCATTCATTTCGGCATCGTCATAGGTATCGCAAATGATTCCAACAATCATCCATCCATCATTCATATCGACGTTTTCTTCGTCCAGACCTGCCATTTTTCTGTTATCATTGAATTCACAGTAGATCTTCCCCGAGGTTGAATTCATGTCGTTTCCTTGAGAATCTGTGATGGTGATATTCAACCCATCACAAGCATCGATGATGTTGTCGTCGTTGTTGTCAACGAAGTATTCTCCTTGAATCATCAAGTACCAACCCGCAGACCCGCTCTTATCCTCATCGATGAATTCTTGGACAAATTCTGTGCCGGGTTCACTCTTGAATGCCTCAATGTCTTCTGCATCTTCGAAGTTCCCGAATGCAGAAACGATGATTCCGACTCCAAGGAGCAGCAGTACAATTCCAATAGGGACTCCAATTTTTCCAGAAATATGGAACTTCATGATTCAGCCCCCAGTATATCAAGTCTATAATCATCGAATACTTCTCTGAAAAGTTGGATGTCGGATTCGAATGTTTCCGGCAATAGCGGTCCGAAAGAGAAGCGGAAGAATCGAGAATATGGAGTCACATAGTCAGGGTCTTTTGAATGAGGACGAGCCATGTCGCATTCAGAAGCGCAGAGGATTGCAGCCCCCCGCTTGAAGAGACGCTCGTTGAGTTCGCCACTGGTCATTCCTTCAGGCAGTTCCAGCCAGTGGTAAAATCCACCATTGCCTGTATACACACCGAGTCCCATTTCTTCGAATGCCTTGCCATATCGCTCGCGTTGCCAGTTGTAGTGTTCTTCAACGGCTTTGCGTGCTTGCTTGACACGCTTCGGCTCTAGGAGTTTGACGGCATAGTGCTGCGAAGGATGGCTCACACCACCCATGCCGAAGCTGGAGTAGTTCGCCATCGTCTCAATGTTCGTCTTACTGGCGACAATCCATCCAATCCGAATACCCGGTGATTGCAGTCCCTTCGTGCAGGCGCCCGCGATGAACACGTTGCTGTTGTCGAGGTCTTGAACAAACTCGATTCCACTTACTGAAGGAGAATGAAACATTTCGTACGCTTCATCCAGCAGGATGCCGTTCCCAGGTTGCTCTGCCATCTGGATCAGTTCCCTGAGCTCCTCTCCAGAACGCGTCTGGCCAGATGGGTTCTGTGGATTGGATATGACGGGCATGAGGCATGTGTTCGTATCGATGCCCGTACGGTCAAAGTAAGCCTCGTTACTTGGATGGAAGTTGTTTTCCTTGGTGTAGGGCACGACCTCGTAGTGCGTATTGGTTTGTTCCATAATGTCTAGATAAGCGGGCCATTCGATGTTTCCAAGCCGCGCTTCAACATGCGCTTTGAGGAATGCCAGCACGGTGTAGATGCCAGGCCGGCCTCCGGGAAAAATCATGACATTCTCGGGTGTGATGTTGGACCCGTACTGGGAGTTGTAGTACTCGACAATCGCCTCGCGCAACGCAGGATGTCCCCAAGCCTTGGGGTAGAAACGATCCTCCCAAGTGACATCGATACTCGAGGGTAGAGGGGGGCCACCGAATTTCTCTAGCGGCGTTGTCAGAGGGAACCCCTGCGACCACGGATGTGTGCCTGCAGTACCCATGAAACTACCAAATGAATCCCTGAACGCATACAGCGTTTCGTAGATGCCCATCGGAGGGCAGTTGTCAGATAGGAAGGATTCCACTTGGGTGGCCCTTTGCTCTGCCATGATGTTCGCACAATCAAACTATTTTTGAGGTTCTCGCCTTGCCATTCTTACCATTATAGGTCACCTGAAACTGCTTTATGTCAGGCGTCTACGGGAAATCATGCGCGAACACCCATCCGCCCGTGTCGACCTTCGCAGTGACACGGTTACCCAACCCACTGCAGCCATGCGTGCTATGATGGAATCCGCTGATGTTGGTGACGATGTACTTGGAGACGATCCAACGGTGCAAGCATTACAAGACAAACTCGCTACAATGTTGGGCAAGGAGGCGGCACTTTTCGTACCCAGTGGAACAATGTCCAACGCAGTGGCCATTCGAGCACATACTTCACCAGGGGATGAAATCATCACTGAAACCACATCTCATGTATACCAGTATGAAGGTGGTGGATATGCAGCACTTTCTGGTTGTTCTATCGCATTGGTTCCTGCAGTTAGGGGTATCATGAATCCAGATGATGTTGCAAAAGCAATTCGAAAAGCAGAAGGTAGCCTTGGTCATTTTCCGAATGGTAGTTTAGTTTGTGTTGAAAATACAGCGAATCGTGGTGGTGGAACTTGCTATCCTCAAGAAACTCTAGACGAGATTGCCAAAATCGCCCATGAAAATGGATGTGCTGCACACATTGACGGCGCCCGTTTGTTCAATGCAGTGGTTGCCACTGGCACCGATCCTGCGCGTATGGTGCGCGATTATGATTCAATTTCCATTTGTTTATCCAAAGGCCTTGGGGCACCCGTTGGTAGTGTACTAGTTGGTTCATCAGATGTCATCGGAAGAGCACATCGCTGGCGCAAAATGTTTGGGGGTGGAATGCGACAGGCTGGCATCATAGCAGCAGGTGGCTTGTTTGCAGTAGAGAACCATATTGACCGCTTAGCCGAAGATCACACGCGTGCTCGTCGATTGGCGGAAGCAGTGAACGCAATGGATGGATTCACAGTAGACCTTACCAGTGTACAGACCAACATGGTCTATATCGATGGCGAATTAGGCGCCCAACAAATCATGGCAAGGTTGGCAGAACATGGTGTCGACGTACTCGACGTCGGCCCTACAGCGGTTCGTGCCGTTGTACACTTACACATCACTGATGAGGACATTGAGCGAACCATCGCCGCTTTCGCTGCACTTTGAGCCGCATGATTTAGAGAGGGATTGGGTTTCGCCCGTCCATGCGCAAGATTTTGACCATGCTACTGTTTGTTGTTTTACTATTACCGGCTCCAGTTCAAGCAGGTGCCGCGACTATGATTCCTAATCAGGGAATACTCGGTGGGCATATGCTTGATTTGGCAGATTTGTCCAACAATTCAACTACCCTCACAGTCGTAGGTGATATGTCAGAGACGCAAGTTGTCGAAGTATACACAGCCACATGGTGTGGAAATTGCGTAGATTCGGAACATGCTCTCATGGACGTGCTTGAAAACGAATCGGCAACAGTTCTTGTTCATCACAGATTTATTGGTGAATCACAGGATCCTTTTGGATCACAGGCTGGGGACGACCGTTGGATAGACCTGTATGGTGGTACCAGTAAGGAAGTCGCAAATGGATTGGAAAGAGCTGCACCAACGGTTGTATTCGATGGTTTCCGATTTGTTGCGGGAAGCACTCCAAACGGAGATTCATTGGAATCCGATTATACTGAACTGTTCGCAGACAAGCATGACTTCCGGTCATGGAATGGAGTAGAATCAGATTTTACATGGATGGGTGACAATAGTTCAGGTACACTTTCTTGGACATTTGATATCCACCCCGATGAGCCAGAATGGATTACATGGAGGCATCGCTTGATGGTTGTCGAGCATTCAGCATATTTCCCTGAAGGCGGAAATGGATTGGAAGATTATGACAATATCGTGCGAGCCGTGATCGACCTCAATGCTGCATTGTCAACGGATGGTAATGAATGGGGTGGCGAGCAAGAAATCACCCTCCCTGCTGCATATGATGGGGATGATCTATCATTGGTCGTGGTTCACGAATGGGTATTGGAAGATATCAGCGAACTTCCACCAGATCAAGAACTCGAATCATCCTCTGTACCCGGCTTCTTGGCGCCACTCGGCCTCATCGCCCTAGGTGCTGCAGCATTGTCTCGCAGAGATTGAACGAGTCCAATGCTTCAAGAACCCCCGTGAGAACCTAGAACGCTCCCGGGGGCCTCAACATGGATTACACATTGACTTTGGAACATACCCCCCCCGGTCGGTTTCCCGATTGGTTGTTCCAACAATTGCGGACTCAAGTCCTCGACCCCCGAGTGGAACCCATTCTTACCATCCACTCTTCCGATGCTTCTCGAGATGAATTATTGACGCGGTTAGAGTCTTCAAATATAGGCCCAGTTGACCGTTCTCTACACCACACCTTGGCATCTTTATGGAAGTCTTTACACGCAGATTTACGTTTGCCCCGCCTTCTTCCATTCAATGCAACCGGACATCGTTTGCTGCACGCTGAATGTGAATTGGCCGCCAAGAATGGCGAATTCCCATTGCTTCACCCAACCCCCGAACATCGCTGGGGAGAAGGTCGAACCCGGGCTTTGTCTAAACTGGCTCAAGCATTTGATATCGAGGATGTTCGAAATTGGGATGGTCCTGGTATTGATGCATTTGAGGATACCGTGAACAGAATGGGTCGCCAGATGAATGGAATGCACCCATTACAACACAGGAGATCCCTCACTGCTGCACTTGAATCTCAAGATACTAAACCATTCACCCTGACTGGAATTTCAGGAATTATTCTGATGGATCAAATGCCAACATTGGCGAAAAGTGACCGTCGTTTACTATTGAATCTGAATCGATTCACAGACCTGCATCAATTATGCCAGCATGGTGAGGCACCGATAGGAAACTATCGATTGGGTTTGCATGGAGCTATTCTTGAAGATGTCCATCCTTGTACCGTTGAGACCATCCCAAAATGGCTGAATGACCATGAAATTTGGGAACCGGAACAATGTGCACATTCAGTTTCACGATTATTGGTACCCACAAATGGCTTAGACATACTAGCAACAATTGAGGTGCTAAGAGATTGGAGTCGCACAGTATCAAGCAATTCCAATGCAGTCATTATCGATCCTGGAAAAGACGATCGTATTGAGGATTGGAGGAAAGCCCTCATTGAAATTGGATTGCGTCCACCACCAAGCACATCTTTGCTTAAATCATCACCATCCATACACTGGCTCGGTGAAATCGCATCCATTGGAAGTGGCACAGAAGCATGGTCAATGTCGCGCATTCGTGGTGTGGGGACGCAGCAGAGTTTGCGGTTTACCGATGAATGGTTGCATACAGAAAACCACTCCGTAAATGAAGAGTGGATTCCAGAAATGGACTCAAATCGGCTTGAATCACTAGCCCGCTCATGGCACATTCTAGGCGGATATGGGGCACTGTCTCGCTGGTTACGTGCCCTCGCATCAGACCCACACCCAGCTCCATGGGAAGATATTGATGAGGCGGGGAAAAAAGCAGAATGCACACAATGGTGGTTTCTTTGTTTTTTGAAACGGTTGTCACCATTGTTGAGTTCGGGTGAACGAGCCTTATTGGCTGATGCTGAATTTACAGTTGGTTGTTACACAAAACAACCTCTGCCTTTACCTGAATCTCCAGCGAGTGGAGATGAATGGATTTCACATCTTGTAGAACACTTGGAACCTACTGCAATGCTCAGTGATACAGGTTCGATTCGATTATTGGTTGATGAACATGAAAAATTCCGTTTTTCACAATCAATCTTGGGACACCCCGTAACCGCATCAGGACCCAAGTGGGTCGAAGGCTTCCTCGGATTGATGGATGATTTACAAGCGCCCAAGATGTTGGAAGCAAGCGATCAGATACGCATATTGACTCCAAGTGAGGCATTGGGAGTTTCTGCAGACATCATCATTCTTACGCATCTCACTGCATCCAATTGGTCCCTCCGTACCGACAAGTTACCTTGGTTAACCGAAGCGGATTGTAGAGAATTAGATTTGTGCCGCGCAGATTCACCACTGCGTTCTGCACGACATACACTTCACCATCTAATGCATGCATCTTCTACGGTGATTCTAATCGATGCAACAGGTCTTGATGATGATTGCCAACCTGCGACTCCAATAGCAGAATGGCTTGTCCAACATTATGGTGCAGATACCTCAGAAACAGTATCCAAGCCCAAATTCTTGGAAAATTGGTCAACCGCATCGGGTGAGCGTACTCGTGGGCATCATCTTGTTTGGAAACCTGCTACGATTGAGATGGTTCAGAAATCTGGAACCACTAGGGCTGAAGTACGTATATCAGGGCGGGGAATTCGAGATACAAGGCAACGCGCCGGACTCTCTTTACATGCGTTCCATCAACCACTCTCGCCACCACTTCACCCCGCGGCCATTTCGATTCCACTCGATTCTGGATTGATGCAAGATCGGTTGCGAAGGCAACCCACAGATGTTCAAGACGACGAACAATACCTCGGTATGGATTTGCATAATCGGTTTAGTGGTATGGGGGACCTGAAAATTATTCCTGGCAACAGAGGTGCCCCAGGGGAAACCCCCCCTAGACTATCCGAACAGTGGCCAGTTCTAGGGGGTAAATCTGGTCGAAGCCAATTGCTTGCAATAGATCCGAGGCCATTGCGTCCAAGTCAAACATCACTCCCCGTTTTTGACGAGCGTCATGGCTTGACAGGTGGCGCAGATTTACTCCGAAATCGATGGTCAGCAAGCCGATTACAGCGATGGCAAGCTTGTCCACGTCAGGGCTGGCTAGAGCGCCGTTTGAATGCAGCCAGAATGGAACAGCAAGAGGAAGATCTCGATGCGAGAATTCGTGGCGACCTTGTCCATCAATCTCTAGGTGCATTGTTTGAGCAAGTGTTTTCCCTTGCTGAAGGTGATGAACGCTCCGCATCAGGTTCAACCTCAATTGCCCTTTCAGGTCATTCTGAGGATGATATGTTTGTCCATATTTTAGACCACATAGGCGTTCATGCCCCATGGTTGGAAAGAGAAGATGCCACTGCAGCACAGCGGCGACACGACCTCATTGGGATGCCGCGTCAAACATGGTTGGATTGGTTAGCATCGCCGCAGTCAATATCACCATCTGGCCGTCTTGGAAACATGCTGCTTGCTGAGATGAAATTGTTCAATTCTATCCCCATTTCGATTGAATGGTCATTGAATGGAATGACATTGCCCCACCCTGATGGTCGCGTAATTGAATTAACTGGTTATATCGATCGAGTCGACATATTCAATGATCCAACTCTAGAGGGCGGTGATGATTCCATCGCGCCGCTTGATTGGACGGAATTATCTAAGTGGAAACCCAAGCGTTTGGTTTTGATTCGCGACATAAAATCGGTGGATGGCCCATCGAAGAGTAGGGCTGGAGAACGGCACCGAAAAGCATTATTCGATGAATTACAACTTGGTTTGTATGCAAGATGTTGGGAAATATCCCACCCTGGAGATCTTGTTATAGGCGCAGGTATTTCTGAAGTGGGTACATCAACCATTCACAGTATCGAGGTCAGTCCTGCATTTGCAGAGTTACTGGAAGACAACGGTGTAGGTGGGATTACAACTCTTACGCATGATACACATAGATTCCAAAGTGAGGACTCTACAGCAGCGAGTGATCCATTCCGTGCTTGGATGATGGAGAGATTGACCACAGCATTCGACGTTGCAGATGCGGCTAATTCAGGCCGGGTACATGCGACACCAGCTGAGGGTGTTTGCACATGGTGCCGCGTGAAAGAAGCATGTGGACTTGCATCTATTGTAGGGGGCGACACTTCTTGGAATTGAATGTTGGACAGCGCTTGGCTCTTGCCATCGATATGCATTTGATTTTGGATGCAGGAGCGGGTACTGGGAAGACACAGAGTATCGTAGGTCGTACGATTGAGCATTACCTCTCAGTCGACCAACGGGCCACCCGCTTATTGCCACCAGGGCCTCGCCCCCTCCCCCTCGCTGCAGGCTCTCTACGAATCGGTTTGGCTGAACGTGAAGATTTGACACAGTGGCAGGGCCTGCTACCCAGCGAAGTGGTCGTCCTCACTTTTACAACAAGAGCAGCAGAAGAAATGCGCCATCGTCTTTGGAAAGAATTGAATCGATTACGCCCGGGTCCCACACTAGATGATGGGGGTCAACGTCGAGATTCAAGAGTCACTCACGAAGGGCTCATAGATCAACTCACAGCAATGCTAGAAGATGCACCAATTGGGACCATTGATTCCTTCTTATCTCGCCTAATCGCCCCATGGCGAGCCGATTTGTCACAGAGACCTACCGATGAAGTCATTGGGAATGCAGAGAGACATGTGTTGCTCGAGCAGGCTCTTGAAGGGCTCTGGAGATTACGCTCAGCTGGTGATGCAGTCGCTGCGGGTGTCTCTGGTGAACGTGCATCCTTACTGATACAATCTCGCGATCGCTTGGCCCGAAGGTTTGGAAATCGTAAGGCTGTTCGCACCGTCCTCTCCTCACTATTATCGAACCGGATTTTTGTGGACACGGTCGCCCGCCGTTTAGAATCGAATGGTGGCGTGGATTCTGATGATGTTCACAGATTGATTGAAGCAATTTTAGCCCCTGCAGATGTCCATTTTGATGCTTTTGTAAATGAAATCCATCAAGCATGTCTAGCTTGGGTCAATCATGCACGAACTTATGGTAACAATCTGGATGTTGCCAATGCACTCATTGGTAGGACGAGATTCCATTCTCTAGCCGAGATGGTTGATGTTGGGCCCCCTGCAACACGTTGGGAACGATGGTTGTGGTTACATGGACTTTGCATGGTGACCTGCACAACCTCATCGCATCAAAGTACGAAGGTGAGTGCATTTAGTAGTGGTAACCTCACCAATTCAGCCGATTGGCCCCGGGGTGTCGCAACATGGGGTGCTGTATCAGAAGACCATGCCAAGCAACTTGCCAAGGATTTAGGGGCAGCGATTGCAGAATTATGGAATGGCTCCAATGGGCGTTCCTTCAGGCCTTTGGCGCGAGCAATTTATCTACTGGATGACACATCTTTTTCCGTCCCAAATATGCCTGTAGTTACCGGTTTAAATCCTCAAAGAATTGAATCTCCATTACCACATTCTTCACCTGGCAAAAATCTTGCTTTTGGTATCGATGAGGAAGCATCTCACCTTGAAGATATGCTCCTTTGCCATCGAGCTCTTCTCGATATCCTACATGAACTCAAAGTTCGTGAAGGTGTTCACGAGTTTGATGATGTATCCTCATTGGCAGCTGATCTCCTTCTCGCTCGTTGCCCCCGAATCATGCGAGCGGATTATCCAATCGAAGTAGTGCACGCTCTAGATGCATTACCGGATGAATCTTGGAGTGATGAGCACATACTAACGGCCTTGTCAATCATGCAAGGATTCGTTGAAGATCCGAAATCAGCAGGATTGAATTTGAAGGAAGCCACACGCTTACTCGAAGATTTGCAATCAAGGTATGCGAGGTTGGGTGATATCCGTTCGAGGTATCGTGCGTTTATCATTGATGAAGCACAAGACAATTCGGCGCAACAGTGGCGACTTCTTGGCCGATTATGGGGCTCACGCAGTCTGCCTGAGGGTACGTCACCACCCGACACCCCATGGGAACCCACGATTTGTTGTGTGGGTGATAGAAAGCAGAGCATTTACGCATTTAGACAGGCTCAAGTTTCAGGTTTCGTTGATTTCGGCAAAGCTCTGCGGAACATGAATGAACATGAATTTCATACTTTGTCTGCATTGACACGTCGCCCTGAACTCCGTCGCCAGAATGCTGCACGGGACCCAAGGTACAGTGCTGACGGGGGTTTCGCCACCGCATCAGATTTACCCGAATCAAGGAGTAAAGCGGAAGGTGCTTGGGTTCGCTTTGATGAACAGGAAAAAGGAAGCAGCAAATCTGTTGATGCATTGGCCCGTTCTCAAGGTCATGTAGAGTTGGTAGTCAATTATCGAACAGCAGCCGGATTATTGAATCGAATGAATGAGTGGTGGGAAGACATATTTTCGCCAGTCCATGATCGGTTCCCTGGGGATTGGTATGCCCGCCCGCAAGCCCTCATCCCAGCTCGTTCCAATGTCGAGGGGCGATTTGAATGGTTGGCCCCTGCCAGTATATTGGCCACAGGCCATCCAAATCCTGATTTGTCAACCCCATTAGATCCGTTCAGTTCGGGCTCTTCAAGTGAAATGGAAAATGCCCTTATTACTGCGCGTATTCGCGCTCTTCTCGATGGGGCCCCAACTAGAGTAGGTGAAAATGAGCAACCGAAATGTGACCCATATACGCCTGGGGAAATACTTGTTCTATTGCCAAGCAGATCAAAGTTGAAAGATTTGATGACAAGGTTGGAAGCTGCTGGAATTCCAGCGGTGGCTGACAAAGAAGGAGGCTTGTTACTTCGCCCAGTAATACGCCCCCTACTCGGTTTGCTCCAATGGATTGCTCGACCATCTAGTCGCCATGCAGCAGCTACAGTTGCCCGCTCGTGTCTTGTTGGACTCAATGATGAGGAACTCCAAAAATTCCTTGGTGGAGCCACCATTGGTGAGAATCTCATTCAGAGATTATCCGAGATATTACCCCAGGGCCCACATCGAGTTTTTGTTGAGCATTGGCTTAAACATTCACACCGGGGAACAGTCGCTGAATCATTGCATGAGGCGTTAAACCACAGTGACCTTCTACTTGCCCATCCACGCACATCGGAACGAAATGATGCCGAACAATTTCTGCGTTTGGTCGAGAACCAATCAAGCGAGGTTGGAGGTGATCCAATTCTGCTTGCAGATCGTATTTCGCGTCTTGCCGATGTTGCAGGGAACGATCTCATCTCAGCCGGTGTATCAACTGCAGATGCTGTACAGGTGATGACCATCCATGGTTCCAAAGGATTGCAACGAAAATGTGTCATTGTTGGTGGTTTATTCAGTGAAGGTCAGGGTAATATTAGTCACGATTTACGCCAACGCGTGATTGCTACACCTAGTCTATTTGCATCAAATCCGCGGCCATGGATTACACAATCAAGTTTGGATAGTGGAATATGGACATTGGCAAGAACGTTACAAGAAGCGCAAATCCAAGCCGAGGCTAGACGTTTGTTCTATGTGGCTTGTACTCGAGTCAAAGATCTCCTCATCCTTGCTGGAGGGCCAAATGATTCTACGCGCTTAGATGAAACAATTTCAATGAAATTGAGGTCACTACCTATGCCGACATTCGGCCACATGTGGTTCGATGCATTGGGTTGGGAACCTGAAGAAGATGGCCGGTATCTCATCGAGCCACAATCACTTCCTTTTGCGGTGCATTGTCATGAATCTGAATTGGGGGGGGTAACCACAACAACCAGCTCATTGGTCCATATGGCTAGATTGGACGAATCCGTGCAAATTGCCTACGAAAACGTGTCTCCACCAGTACCGGTGGATACACCAACTCGTACACGGGGCATTCGAATATCACCCCACCAATTAGACAAAGCAGCCATTTGCCCACGATGTTATTTGCAATTGATGAATTTAGGCCTATCTCCTGATGCTGTTTCACAGTATACATCCACAGAATCGGCACAATCACTCGCTGAAAGAATTGGTTTACCTCCAGCAAACGTCATTGGTTCCATTTTCCATCGTGTGATTGAAATCGGTTTGGAAAATCCAGGTTTGCAAACTGAGATTAGTGTGCCATTGCCAACCCAATGGACCCAAAAAACCCCCAATTTGCTTGAAGATGATGATGTCATCCAGTCAGTTCTTGACGAATTGCTTCCACCGAATGCAGATGCAGATGCCATGAAATCGTTGCTCAAGAAGATGTCCAAGGCTGTCATTGGTGGACCGTTGGGTACACTTACATCAGGCCTAAATTGGAATGGGGAAACCGTCGAAGGTCTTCGAACAGAATGGCCATTTAATCTGCAACAATCTCTGGAAATAGATGCAGGTGATCAGACATGGACTCCACACGGACCTCATCGATTGGCCAACATAGAGAGTTTCATATTCTCGAGTACTGGAATCACTGATTTGGTACTTTGTACACGTTTGAAGGATGGAAGTGGAGCCATTCGTGCAGTCGATTTCAAGACAACAGGGGCTGCCCATTTACACTCTGGTTGGGCCCACCCACTGCTTGAAGCAGATGGGGATACACGTCATGAATCTGAACAAGAAATGCTTGATGATTACAGGATGCAGTTGGCGTTATACACATTGACATTGATTCGACAAGAACAGGCACGAGAGCGTGCAGGTATCCCGCACCGAAAGGTGCTCCCTCCTGCTATCCTCTCTGCAACTACAGGTCGTATGATTATGATGACTGAAGAAGAAATGAATGATTCCCTTGTAGATTTAGAAGCGCTTCTCCAAGAAATCGCAGAATTGGCATTGGAAGATGAGATTGGACATGAATGTGAATGCTCATTAAATCTCAGTAACATACGCTTATTTTCCAATTCAGCAAACGAGTTGGAGTAAGAGCAGTCCTTTTGCATCAAACAGGCTTCGCGGAGTCATGGCGAACTTAGACCTCGAAGCGATTCATGCTTGGGTTGATGAACAATGGGAATCTCACGCATTACCAAGTCTCTCTGATTTCATTGAAATTCCAGCACTTTCTCCCGCCTTTGACGATGATTGGGCTGCAAATGGATACCTCGATGATACAATTGATTTGTTTCTTGCTTGGTTGAATTCATTGCCAATGAAGGGAATGTCATGCAATGTTCATCGCCTTGAAGGGAGAACACCGGTTCTTACAATCACAATCGAAGGCACAGGAGATGGTGAAGTTCTATTCTACAGCCACCTTGACAAACAACCACCATTTACTGGTTGGTCAGAGGGTAAAGGACCTTGGATTCCAGTTCGAGAAGATCCTTGGCTATACGGCCGTGGAAGTGTTGATGATGGTTATGGCGGATACCTCAGCGTCCTCTCAATATTGGCCTTACAACAGCATGAAATCGCTCATCCCAAGGCAACATTCCTCATTGAAACCTGTGAAGAATCAGGTTCGTTTGACCTCCCGGCATATTTAGACGAATTATCCGACACTCTCGGCACACCCGATCTTGTGGTTGTAATGGATTCTGGTGCTGGCGATTATGAACGACTTTGGGTCACAACGAGCCTGCGTGGACTGGTTGGAGGGACTCTCAAAGTAGGTGTCAGCCAAGAAGGTGTACACTCTGGAATGGCGGGAGGTATTATTCCATCATCTTTCCGAATTGCTCGGTCGATTATCAGTAGAATCGAAGATGAATCAACAGGACAGATATTATTGCCTGACCTTAGTGTAAATATCTCGGGCGAACTACGCGCCGAAGCTCAGGGAATTGCTGACGTTCTCGGCGAAAAAGTTTGGACCGACCTTCCAGCATTGGAAGGTGTTGAACCCCAAACTCCAGGATTGGCAGAAATTGTATTATCTGGCAATTGGCGACCATCACTATCGGTAACTGGTGCAGATGGAATGCCTACGCTAAAGGATGCAGGCAATGTATTACGCACCCACACCTCGTTCAAACTCAGTATGAGAATCCCACCAGGTGTGGATGCAGATGCTGCAGAAGCCACAATGTGTTCCGTTCTTGAGGCCAATCCACCACATGGCGCTCACGTCTCATTCACTGCAGATGCGGCTGCAAATGGTTTCTCAGCACCACCCATGGATCCAACCTTTCGCAACGCCCTCAATTCAGCAAGTCTCGCAACCTTTGGCAATCCCATGCAGGTGTTCTTTGAGGGCGGTACGATTCCATTCTTGGCCATGATGCAAGAGAAATATCCCAATGCTGATTTCCTCGTAACGGGAAGTCTTGGCCCTGGTGGAAATGCCCATGGACCCGACGAGAAATTGCATATTCCGGCGACAAAAGCAGTGACAACTTGCCTTGCTGCAGCAATCGCTTCGCTGAATGCTTGATTGAAGCATTTTGGGAACACGTAGTGTTCCCGCGCTTTCTATGCTCTTTGGGGAGCGGGTTATAAGACAGGGTGAGCGGTGCGATGTGCCGAGGGATACGATGTCCGACGATGGTAGCGATTCCGGAACGCTCACCCCTGAGGTGCGTTTGCGACAACTGGAAGACAAGCTTGAGAACGAAACAGAACGTCTCGTCAAACTCTATGATGCCTATGAGCAGCAAGAGAAAGAAATCGTTGGCTTGAAGGCTGAGATTGATGTTCTTGAGAAGGAAGTAATCGACAAGGAAATTGATCGAGAAGGACTTGAACAACTCCTCTCAGAGAAGGACAATCGCGTCCGTGATCTCGAACTTGACCATGCAAAGGCAACCAAGCGCGTCGAGCACTTGGAACCTGAACTTGAGAAGATGGAAGAGAAGTATACCCGTGAGAAGGATAGACTTTCCCGTGTCTTTGAAATTGCAGAAGAGCTGGATGGTGACCTCCGTCTCGCTGTGGCTGAAATGAAGGCCCGTGACGATTGGTATGTCAACCACATGCAAATCTTCGAGGACTTGAACCGGGCAATCAAGGTACGTTATGATATGATTGAGAACGCAGTTGAAGCTGAACGCAAATCATCGCATATGCAGCGCGCTCTCAAAGATCGTCTCGATGAGATTCTCAATGCCGATGACGAGAATGCAGCCGATATGGTCAAGAGTATAGCAGAAGATCTTGAAGATGATGGTGTACTCAATCGCTCTAATGAAGAGGAGTGAACCGAATGGGCATTTTCGCCCGTGGTGGAACCACACCAACTGTAACTTGGTTATTGATGGGTTTGGCAATCGAGGCAATCGCCCTCCTCGTCGATGATTTGAATGGACTGGCTCATGTTTTCGGAATGCTCTGTTTCATGCTCACAGCCATCATTGCCAATTTCTATCGTGACCCCGATCGTCCAATTCCCAAAGACGAGGGCATCATTGTATCTCCAGCAGACGGCCACATCATGTTTGTAATGCGAGAAAGAGCAACAGGGCGACGTCCTGCTAAAGGCGAATCTTCAATTCACGATGTTCTCACTGGTGATTGGCATGAAACCCCTTGTGAAGGTCCACTGAATTTTCCAAATGAACAGAGGTGGGAAGCAGTACCTTTGGGTGAAGAATCTGAAACAGATGCATGGAGAGTTGCAATCTTCATGTCACCATTGGATGTTCATGTGAACCGTGCTCCGGTTGCGGGGACCATCATTCGCATGGAGCATCGAACAGGAAAGGGTCTGCGCCGAGGTCCGTTTGTACCCGCATATCGTAAAGAATCAGCATGGAATGAACGGGTTCGGACAGTATTCGTACGAGCCGATGGGCTTCATGTTGAATCAACACAAATCAGTGGAATGCTCGCTCGAACTATCGCCCCATGGGCGGGTGAAGGAGACGATATGCGTCGTGGCCAGCGTTATGGAATGATACGCCTTGGAAGTCGTGTCGATGTACGTGTACCTTCGGACTTATTTTCTCCAAATGTCATTGGTGTCAATGCTGAACAAGCAGAGTATCCCAAGGGAGAGTTTGTTCAAGCGGGGTCAAGTATCCTGTTCACTCCGGTTTAGATTCATCTGCACGACGAATACACTTTGCCGGAATCCCACCCCACACTTCTCCAGCAGGCACTTCGGTATGCTTGGGTAATACTGCTTTTGAGGCGATGACAGCACCATCTCCAATGATGCACCCGGGATTGATTTGAGCGTGTGTACCGATCAGGCATCGCGAACCAATTTTCACCTTAGCCATGTGAATTCCATTGTTCTCAAAGAGGTGCCCATTGATGACCGCATCTCCACCAATCACAGTTTTTTCTCCGATTTCAACCATGTAAGCATCATTGATGGCTGGTGAGTTTAGGTGTGCCCCTTTCCCAATTTTTGCCCCCATCATACGGAAGTAGATATCCCCAATGAATGAAGGAACCATCCATTTCAATGATGGAAGTGCCAGTCGGTGAAATAGTGACATGAAACCCCAGCGAATGGTTAGCCAACTTTGTGTAGGGGCCTGTGCGGAATCAGCTCTTGGGCGCAAAATCATCCCGAAAATTCCGATGATGAGTAGATCGAGTAGGCACCAGAACAGCAATCCCATTCCAACCGCTGCACCTTGTGTAACCAAGCGAAGCCCACCCTCATCCAATGTTCCAGCTTCTTGGAACATCCAAATTCCAGGGATGGCTGCCATTCCCCACACGAGGAAACCACAAGGCATGACGAGAATTGATAACGTCATCTGGATGATGCCGAAGTGTTTCATCGGCTTTGCCATCAAATCACGACTCCATACCTTGTGCTTCGTTTCGCGCATCTTCTTCTTGCGCCACACGTATGCCTTCCTCAATGTCAACCTTGCTGGTAAGATAAGTTCCAGCTAGAATGACAACTGTGATTGACAACAATGCGACACGGCTGTCGAAAGTTGTGCTGGCAATTGCGTAGAGGGCAGTACCAATCATAGCTGCTGATTTCCCGAGGAATCCGAAGAATCCGAAGAATTCGGATGTACGGCTCTTCGGAGTCAATTGTGAGAACATCGAACGAGCTTGTGCCCCAGCAGAGCCCATGGCACAACCAACGAACAGTCCGAGGATAATCCATTGCAGCGAGACACCAATACCGAGAGGTGCCCATACCATACTACGCATGGTCGAAGCCCACCAATCAACAGGCCCACCTTGATTGACCATTGTAGGGTGTGTGGCTCCAACTTCTGAAGCACCTGCAATGGCTTCATCTCCTCCAACAATGATGATGGAGAATCGATGATCATTGGTTTCATCAAAAGCAGCAACAAGTGCTATCGCATCCGCTTCTGAAATCGTCTTGACATCTTCCACATCTTCTGTGGCTTGACCCGCAAGGAACGAGGCTCCAAAGATGCCAACGCCAACCAGAAGGAATGCTGCAAAGATCCCCATCAAACCCATGTTTTTCTTCTGTATCCACATGAGGCCGCCACCGAGTAGGACGACCATGACCAAAATGAACAAACAGACCATCAATCCGGTACCTAGCGTACTTTCTCCCGAATCTTCTACTGAATAATCGGTTTCAGGGAAGTGTTCTTGGAAACCATCACGGAAGACCGCATCACCTTCGGAATCTTCGGCAATCCAACCTTCATATCCTCGATCATAGAGTGTCGTCATTTCATACAGACCCGTATCTTCATTCCATTCAAATTGGAAATCATAGCGTTCAGCGTCTTCTTCACCCTCTAATTCCAGGGGTGCAAAACCGGCTGCAGCGACTGCGACAGCACAATAGATGAGCAGTGCCAACATCAATGCAAATTTCGTTCCTTTCCTTTCAGCCAGTTTACCGAAAACGAATGTCATTGGAATCGCGACGACGTTGACGGTCAGCAACAGCATGACATTCATACTTGGATTCAGCCTCAATACGGATTCTCCAAATGCACTTGCCATACTGGCGATTGTATTCACGCCGTCATAGAACAGCAGATATGCAAGTAGGAAGAATGCGAGTACCTTGAATTTTCGAATCTCAATCGCTGTTGTGATGACTTGGCCATATGCGAGTTTCGCCGCACCAACAACTCTAGAAAAGTTGTTTTTACCCAAACTTTCCCATTCTAAATCAGAGGCGATCTCAGGTTCAGGTGTCCACTTGAACATCAATGCCCCGAATCCCCACCACCATAATGCCGAGGTCGCAAAGACGACAGCGATTGTGAAGTTTGTATCCCAAAATCCACCCAACAGTATGATTAGATGGAAAATGAGTAATATTGAACCACCCATGAATCCATACATGTATCCCCAGGTTGACACTTTGTCTTGGTCTTCTCTTTCACCTAGATAAGGCATGAATGAGTAATAGAT
>CAWVWT010000016.1:0-45346 GCA_963934015.1 uncultured Candidatus Poseidoniales archaeon | reverse complement strand
AAATCATCGTCGTCTTCTTTGACATCTTCTTTGACATCTTCTTTGACATCTTCTTCGATGGCATCATCGATGGCATCATCGTGGATCTCTGCCTCTTCGAGACGAGAGATGAGGTCGGCCTTCTTTCCAGACACAGGCAAGCTTGCTTCCTTCAAGAGAACCTTGAGTTCGGCAACGGTCATGTCACTATATTCGCTCATCCCCATTCCTCCTATGCCTTCTCGACGATATACACGCCATCTTGGAACACTCGACGATCTCGGCCACGGATGCGGCACGCACGCTCGATGTTCGCACTGGTCTGCCCAACCTTCTCTTTGTCAACACCGGTGACCACAACTTCGGTCTTGTTCTCGACCTTGACTGTGACATCAGCAGGTGACCAAGGCAATTCTGCCTTTCTTGGAACACGCTCTCCAAAGAGGTTGTTGATTTTGAGTACGGAACCTTCGACCTTGAGCGTCATTGGGAAGTGAGAATACACTGCCTTCAACCGATACTCAAAGCCCACTGAAAGCCCCTTGTTCATATTGCGAAGATGTGCTGCCCAAGTGCCTGCAAGTGCCTTATCCTTTCGACGCGGGAGATCACAGAAAACCTCTGGATTTCCATCGTTCATCGTCACACTGACACGTGGATTAATGAATTCACGTGCGATTGATTTTCCATCCTTGGATAGGGTGACCATGCCATCCGAAATAGCACAACCGATACCTTCGGCGAGTTCGATGATATGTTTGATGTGATCTAGCTTAACCATTCATCTCACCTCAATAGACGTAGGCCAGTAAACGGCCACCGATTTTCTTGTCTTTCGCATCATAGTGATGCATGACACCATCATTGGTGGTCATGATCAACAGACCGAAGTCACGTGCTGGAAGATAACGAGATTCCCACTTATCGTATTCAGCACGCTTGACACTGTGTCGCGGCTTAATCACGCCACAGCGGTTAATCGCACCGATGAGTTCGACGCGGAAAGCGTCACCTCGACCATTGGAAATACGTTCAAATTCGCCAACATAGCCTGACATTTGCATGATCTTCAGCATATTGTCAAGGAGTTTGCTCGCTGGAGCGAGAGATACCTCGTAATGTCCAGCTTGTTCTGCATTATACATTCGCACAAAGGCGTCACTTAAGGGATCAAATTGCATCTCTTCACCACCTCAACTAAATTTCTTGAAGCCAATCTGGGGGGCTACGTCCCGGAAACACTGGCGACACAATCGGAGTCCGTGTCGGCGAATCATTCCGCGTTTGCGACCGCAACGGCGGCAACCAACGGTTCGTCCAATACTCTCTCCATGATCTCTTGCCATGCTTCACTCCTCCACTACTGTAAGGCCAAATCGGCCTTGGAACCATTCGAGACTCTCCTCTCTAGATACACGATGTGATAGACCAACACGCGCCTTTCGACGACGTCGGCGACTGACACGGTGACCTGGGCGTTCGAGCACGACGTTCACATCCATTCCGAAGATGCCAATTTCAGGGTCATACTTCATCTCAGGGAAGTCTGTGTAATCTCGAATGCCAAAGGAAAGATTCCCTGAAGCATCCCAGTTGTAAGCGGGCAATGTGTTCTCACGACACCAGAAAGCATCCTTGAGGAACTTGTCAACGTGCTCAGAATCACGCAATGTAACCTTGCAACCGATTGGGGAACCTTCACGGGTACCCAAATCTCGGTTGGTTTTCTTGGATAGAGTACGGACCGGTTTCAGACCTGAAAGCAAACCAAGAACACGCTCTGCGAGAAGTAGGCGGTTTCCACCTTCACCAACACCGATGTTCACAGTCACCTTGGTGATTCGAGGAGTTTGCATAGGGCTGTTCATCTCACTCATGCGTTCACCTCATCCAAAGGTAGGCTGACATCACCGACCACGAAAACGTGGTCAACAATGGTTCCAAAATCATCGAAGATAACTTCATTATTCTTGCTTGAACGCTTGACAGCATATTCACTCATTGCTGCTGTGCTACCGATGTGACTCCCACCAATCAGGTAACAGTTTGCACCTGATTCAAATTTGTGGTGTTTCTTGACCTTCTGTGTATCGACATCAAGAACCAAAGAATCCATCGTATTGTATTTGTTTGCATCATCGATCAAAATATTGCGACCATCATGTAGATTGAGCTGTGTGGCACCACCCTTGATTGTGGTTTTCCCATCAACACGACACAACTTGTGCTTAGCGTCCTTTGCTGGAATTGATGCGTAGCGGAGTTTACCATTCTTGTCCAATATACAGCGATAGTGTTCATCACCAACCGTCAAGACATCCATGATACCTACACCTCGGCGCATGTCTGTTGTCACACGACCATCAACCAGGATTCTGCGGGTTGCAAGGGCTCGCTTGGCTTCGCGCATTGACTGAGCAACACCGAGAATGTCTCGTAGGACTACGCCTAGAGCCATACATCGTTCGATGGGGTGACCACTCGGGCGAGGGCGAGAAATCCAGACATCGGTCTTGCGCGTCAATGGCCAACTTCGTGGCATTGCCAAGCGCTTCATATGACTTGAACTCATTCGTCATCGCCTCCATTTAGAGATTGTAGTTTCTTCAAGCGTATTGGATCACTGTCATCAACCTTGGTGACAACGACATTGGAAGAGTGTACTGGAACACCCTCTTCCTTGCCATCAGCCTTTGAGTGAGTCAATCCTTCGACGAAAATGTTGCCTGCACCTGTATCGATTCCGGCAACCTTTGCCCGAAGTCCTGATTTCCCTCGGGCTTCACCGTGGCGTTTACCCTTCTCACCCTTCTGTGAATTGGGGTGTCCGAAGTCACCGCGGTGAATTTCAACTTCATCACCGACACGAATTGTAACATTTCGAATATTGTTGTAATTTGGATCAAGGCATCGTGCGCGTAGACGCTTTCGCTGTGTGTGCAGAGATGCGTTTGCGGCAGTTTTTCGCTGCTTGTTTGGGGACTTACTGACCATTTCATTTCACCTCACACGATTTGCTTCGCCGTTGCGGCGATTCGGGGCCAGCGCTCTGCAGCTTCGCGGCTCACAGGTCCCTTGATGTCCGAGCCGCGAACTTCTCCGCGCTCGTTTACAATGACACAAGCATTGTCTTCAAATTGAACCCAAGTTCCATCTGAGCGACGGAATGGGCGCCTTTGTCGGACAATGACTGCGTGGAAAATTTGTCGGCGTGTTTCAGGGGTACCTTTCTTGACTGTCACGACGACCAAGTCACCTACACCACCAGCCGGATATCGGCGGGCGGTTCCACCCATGTTGAGAACTGAAATCAGTTGAACAACCTTTGCGCCAGTGTTGTCTACACACTGAAGACGTGCCGCAGTTGGTAGACCACGTGTGACCTTAGATGAAATTCCTCTCATTGACTCGCCTCCGTTTCAATGACACAAAATGTGATTGTCTTGGACAATGGTCTGCATTCCATAATCCGAACACTGTCGCCTACATTGACTTCCCCGATACAGGATGGAAGGTGGGCCGCATAGCGACGTGTACGCTTCTCGTAACGCTCGAACTTCGGCATATAGCGTATGTGTTCTCGCTCGACGATAATGGATTTTGTCATTCCAACCTTGGAAATTGTCCCTTCGATTATTTGGCCGCGTAGTCGTAGGGATCCATGGAATGGGCAATTGTCATCGCCATCCCATTCGCCTGTCGGCTCGTTGATGTCTACTCCGATATCTCTCATCTTCAGTTCCTCCGGTAGTTGCGGTGAATTCGATCTTCGGGGCGCTGACACACCATTGCACCCTGAATGAGGTCATCCTCATTGTCTAGATTGAAATCGATGACGTTCTTTGCGAGAGTCTTGGTCACGCCGCCCACGTCTAGAGCAATGGTCCGACGTGTTTCGCCGACCACGGTACCCGACAATCCAACCAAGTTGGAATCGGTAGAGGCCTTAACCGTCAGGTTTCGGGCCAGGAATGGCATGTGGATGCTGTCACTCATTTAGCGCACCTCCACTTGGTATCCGTTCTTCTTCAGAATTTGGGCTGCACGCTTCTTGTGCTCACCCTGGAGTTCAATCGTTCGACCCTTGACAGTCCCACCGCTTGCGCAGGCACCTTTCAGAATCTTGGCGAGTTGGTTGATATCAATCGCTGTATCATCGATACCTTCTACAATCGTGACCATTTTTCCATACCTCCTTCGTACTGTACTGATGATTGCTTTCTGTTGTTCCTTTGCGATTTCTTGACAAATACATAGTTCATCGGGGAGTCCACACAGATTGCAAATTGCGGCCATTCAGTGATCACTCCTTATTATCATTCATTTTTGTCAATAGGCGTGCAATCGACCGGCGGGTCGATTTGTATGCACCCAAGTTGGAAGCGGAGCCACCAAGCGCTTGTTGTGCACGCAACTGGAGTAATTCTTCACGGAGTTCAATCAAACGTGATTGACGAAGCTCATCCGACATGTTGTCGATTTCGCGAGACTTGAGGTGTGTCATTCAGTCGCCTCCTCTTCAGAATTATCGCCGATGAGGTCTTCAACGATGTCTTTGACACCTTCAACGACCTCACTGGTCACTTCGACAACGCCTTCAACGACCTCACTGGCCACTTCGACAACGCCTTCAACGACCTCACTGGCCACTTCGACAACGCCTTCTACTGCTTCCTTTGCAGCACCAATGATGTCGCCATCTGCGAGTTCTTCAACCACATCCTTGGCAGCCTCAATTGCGGCTTCACCAGTTTCAGATACGGCTTCAACAACCTCTTCTGCAACATCCTTTACTGCTTCGATGGTAGTTTCAACAACGCCCTCTGGCTCAACTTCTGGTTGCGCCTGGACTTCAGGGACCTCTCCCTCACTGACTTCCTCAAGAATCTCATCCGTTGGGACTTCTTCAGCTGTGGGCTCAGTTTGATCTGAGCTAATCTCTGTGATGGGGCTAACCTCTTGCAATGGAGAAAGACCAACTTCGTGGCGTTCCTTGATTCGAATTTCGTGAGGTAGTTTACTATCAGCGTGCATGATTGCAACTGTGCAACCAATAGTGCCGAGTTTCTTCACGCAAACCGACTTCCCAATGTCCATGAATTGTAGAGCTGTGTCACCACAATACTTGATATTGCCTTTTTGGAACTTCTGCGTTCGGTTTCGACTTCCAGTGAGTTTCCCACTGAGGACGACCAAGCATCCCTTGGCACCTTTGTCCATGATATTGAGCAGAGTGGAGTGTCCTGCACGACGGAAGTACCAGCCGCGCTCAAGTGCACTGGCAAGTTTACTGGCCATCACCTGAGCATTGAGTTCAGGATTTTCAATCTCAGCAACTTCAAGTCTGGGATTATCAAGTTTGAAATTATTCTGTAGATGGCGTTGCAGCTCATTGATGATCTTACCTTTTCGGCCAATAACCATGCCTACGCGTTCTGCAGAAAGAGTTACCTTGGTGCCTTCGGGGGTGCGCTGGAAGTCAAGACCGCCGAATCCTGCACGCTCAGTCTTTGAGAGAAGGAATTCACGAACCAATTGCCGCTCGACGTTTCGGTCGATGAATTTTCGAATGGTACTATGTTGTGACATCAGTAATCATCTCCATCTTCCTCATCGTCTTCAGCGTTCAAATCCTCGATGAAAATCTCAAGATTGACTTGATAGTGATTTTTGGGTGTAGCGCGTCCACGCGCGCGGGGGCGCATACCCTTCTTGACTTGGCCACGGTGGGCAGCCAAGTGTGTGATGACCATGTCTTCTGCATCGATATCTTCGTGATGCTGACGTGCATTGTCCATGGCACTCTCGATGAGTTTGATGAAAGCGATTGAGGCGTTCCGAGGGTACCGACCTGGTCCCATCTTGCCCTTGCGGTGTCCAGCCATTGTGTTACCACCCTTTCCGGCTCGACTTCGACGGGTGTAGGGGATTGCGACCTCTTGCTTGACGACCTTTTCGAGATATGCAACAGCGTCGCCAGCATACATTCCTTTGACGGCGCGTGCAATCTGATAACAGTGCTTGTGGTGTACATCGCGGTTTACTGCACGGGCCACTGCGAGACGGCCACCTTGCAGTAATTGTGTATATCCCGATTGGGGTTTGGAACGATCTCGACTCATTCTTTTCACCTCACTTCAGGGCAACGTGCTTGCTGGACCGGGTTGCTCCGACACCCGGGCCAGTGTGTGTTACACTGCGACGGGTTGGGGCGTATTCACCAAGAGCATGACCGAGCATTTCGGGCAATACTTCGACCATCTTGAAAGCGCGTCCATCGTGGACACCAATCGTTCGGCCAATCATCTCGGGTAGAATGTAAAGTGAACGGCAATGGGTCTTGACCTTCTTGCCGGGGTTCTCGCGAAGACGTTCGATGAAGTGTTCTTCATCAAGGTTTGAACCACCATTGGAAATGCCTGCAGCAAATCCACGGTTCATACTGCGTCGGACGCGAGAGGGCATGACACCAGCAACAGACAACGCATCTGGGTCTTCTTCGGGGGAAAATGTGGGAAGGGCAGTGAGTTCTTCAACTGTCAAACCACGATAAGTGAATTCCTTCTTACGGCGTTCAGATACACCCGAGCGACGCTTGCGCGCTGCTCGACGAGCTGCCTTGGGTGTGCGCATGACCTTCTTACGACGTGCCATTCAGAATCACTCCTTTCTCTTGCCGCGGCCGCGTCCAGTGCGGCTTGGGGCAATATGTCCGACCTTCTGGCCAGGTGGTGCTGTTCGAGGAACGCTGTTCGGGCCATGTACAGCCTGATGGTTTCCACCGCCATGCGGGTGATCGACCGGATTCATGGCGACACCACTGACGCTTGGGTAGAGTTTTCCTCGCGCCTTGGCGCGGTAGTATGCTGCACCGGCCTTCATCAGAGGTTTCTCTGTGCGGCCGTGACCTGCAAGAACACCGATGGTTGCTCGGCACTTTGCAGGAAGATCCTTGAGATTACCACTTGGCAATCGAACGCGGACCCTGTCACCCATTCGAGTTTCCAGCATTGCATTGTTACCACCTGAGCGGGCGAATTTTCCACCATCACCCGGTCGACACTCAACATTACTGATTGCGGTTCCTTCGGGAATTTGAGCCAATGTGGTCACGTTACCAGGACGGAGGCTGACATTTTCGCCAAAGGCGATCATTTGACCTACAAACATGCCTTCAGTTGCTGCGACGTGGCCAATGGTCCCATCATCAAACTTCAATTTGGCAAGAGGACCTGTATGAACTGGGCTGTGAATCATCTCCATAACTTCACCCATTTCGTCATTCTTGCGAGGAAGACGGTTTGCACCCGGGAACCGGTGGCTTCGAACGCGATTCTTCGGTGAAGAACCTCGGCGCTGTGCACGAATTCGCTTGCCCATACATCACACCTCCAATCAGAATGCTCCCAGCTTGAGTGCTGTCTCTTCCGCATCATAGCCATCTGCTAGTTTTACACTAGCATGCTTGCCTTCCTTACAGATACGCGTGTTAACCTTGGCCACACGGACCTCAAGAAGTTCCTCAATGGCTGCCTTGATGTCTGCTTTAGTAGCCTCACGACGGACGATGAACTCTAGACGGTTGTTGTTTTCGAAATATCCAATCTCTACAGCAGCGACACGGCGCGCTTCAAGAGATTTCTCTGTAATCCAAGGCATGAGAATAATCTTGTACGGATCCATTTCAATCACTCCAGTGCACCGATAGCTGACTTTGTCCAAACGGTGAGACGACCAGCGTCACCACCAGGCGCCAAATCCTCGGCGCAAAGATCCTTGGCGACAGCAACATCCACTCCGGGTACGTTACGTGCTGCCTTAGCAAGAGCGTCACGCTGTGCGACGACCAAGAGAATACTTCTAGGGGTTCGACGGCGGCGGCCGCGCATCTTACCCTTGCCGGCACGAATGTTACGGCCATCGTTGGCGCGAGATAGATCATCACCAAGGCCAATACTTTCCATCATGGCGATGAATTTCTTGGTCGCCTTCTCTAAAGGAATACTCTCGACATCGTAATCTTCGCCATCCTCAGAATAACTTCCTATAATAATCGGGAATCGAACATTGTCACTGAAGCGGTGTCCGCGGGCAGCGACCTTATCGGAATCTGCTGTTGCTGCGATTGCTGAATCGCGCGCAGCGTTGGATTCCTTGGTATTGAGTTTCTGACCCCACTCCTTCTGAACCATGGGCCCGTGCGCGCGCCTGCCTCCGCGTGTGTGCGGGTTCTGCGCACCGGTGCGTGCGCCTGTCTTTCGCATAATGCGGCTGACACCACGTCCCTTGCCCCACCATTCTACAGAATGCTTCATTCCAGGTTGTGGGGCGCGCTTGCCGACGTGTTCACGGTGCCCATAGGGCTGGCGGCGGTTTGCGCGGGATGAATGGACGGCGCGGCGAATTAGATCAGGGCGGAAATCACTCTCAAACGCACCTGGAAGGTTGACGTTCTTCCCGTCAGTAGCTTCAATGCTGTAATCGATGATGATACCGGCTTCGAGCTCTTCTACCTCGATGGTGTTTGTGAGTTCGTAGGTTTTGACCTTCATTCATCACACCCCCTGCTTAGACGCCGTGCTGACGTAGGTAATATCGACAGGATGTTGCTCACTTCGTGGGCGAGCGGCATCGCGGAAGCGAATCAGTCGCTTTGCTGGACCAGGTAAACTGCCCTGGATAATCATGTAGTGATTGTGGATTTCGCCATAGTGGAGGAATCCACCGGCTGGGGTGATTTGAGTTTCTTCTTCACCAGCGATTCGCAGAATGCGCTTGTTGTACTCGGTTCGCTGGTGGTATCCGGTCTGACCGGCTTGTCGAATGGTCTTGCGGACATACCCTGTTCCGAAATCACCCATGTTACCGATTTGACGTCGACGCTTGGAGTTCTTATGTGAAAGTAATTTAACACCGAACCGTCGAACAACACCTTGGTTACCATACCCTTTGGTGACCCCGACAACATCAATGTCTGAACCAGAGGCAAATACATCCTCGATGGTTAACTCTTCACCAAGTTTCTCAGTGGCCCACTCTAATTGTGCAGCATAATCGCCACCAGTCATCCCCATCTCCATGATTTCTGGAGTCTTGCTACCCACTGCAGATATCTTCTCAGGGTTTGTAGCAACAATAAGACGGATTTCTGATAAATTGGATTCACGAAGTTTGTCAAGGTGCGCCTCTGCATCATGCTCCTTACGTTCCGGCATGCGACGGGGGAGGCTCGGCAGGACATCGCCAAGTTTGTCGGCATCGGCCCAAGCCTCGCCTGCGGCTTGCTTACCATAGGGAGTCATCTTGTAACCACGAACTGCTAGTACACGCATTGGAGGAACTTCGACCACGGTGACTGCCTTGCGAACTTCAGCACCAGCACTTGGGCTGCCCGGATTGAGATCACGCATCAAAACATGAGTCATTCCAGCTTTCCACCCAGCAAAGCCCTGTACCCTAACTTCTTCTGAGTCACTGGTTGGCCAACTCTTGACACGTCCGTAGGGCCTGTTGGCCCTCTTTCGCGGGCCAAAGCCCATGCTACCCTTCTTTGGGCGGTGCGTGTCTCCCATTTGGGTTCCTCCAGTTTTTTTGACGGTGTAGAGGCCGCCGGAGCGGCAGTACGCCGGCCCTTCACTTCAGGGGCGACCGTGACACCTGACCGAGATTCACAAATGGAATCGACGGCCGTTTGGGATACTACTGCATTGCCCGGTGGTGTCTGGACGCCCAGTGTTGAGCGGCCCTCCGACCTACATCCTGTATATGAACGGCTCGGTTTGTGAGGACCCCCTACAGGGGCCCATCCATGGCGGCGTCATGCGGTTTGTCAAGGCGATTTGCCTAAGAACCTCGGCGTAAACGCAGGTTGGCCATGTCCGCTACAATTCGTCACGACTTACTCGCCCCTGGGGCGATTGAGGCTCGAGCGTATCAGCTGTCAGCATTAGATCATTGCCTCAGTGCATCGACTTTGCTGGTATTGCCCACCGGTATGGGCAAAACACCAATCGAAGTCATGGTGCTCGCTGAACGCCTTCGAAATCCAGGTGGAAGAGGAATCATGCTCGCACCGACCAATGCACTAGTCAACCAACATCTATCCGATTTGAAAAATTTATTGAAACTTCCAGATGAGGATGAAATTGTCGGGTTGACGGGTTCAATTGCCCCAAAAAAACGGCGGGAGATTTGGGAATCCGCCAAAATTGTCGTAGCAACACCTCAAGTTGTCCGTAATGATGTACAAAATGGAATTACGAGGCTCGATGATGTCGCCTTACTCATCGTCGATGAAGCACACCGTGCGACAGGGAAACATGCCATGGCACAGGTTGGTGATTTATTTGCTGAACAACAACCGAATGGGTTGATCATCGCTGCGACCGCAAGCCCCGGTCATGTCGAGGCAGATATCAACGAAGTCTGTAATCGATTGCGGATTGTCAATATCCATGCACGTCCACCAGGGGATGCTTTACTCGCACCCTACGCAACAGGCCTTGAGGTCAACGATGTTTTCGTCGAAGTGCCCGATGAATTACGCCTGTTGGCTCAGCCGTTGGAAATCTGGCTCGGTAGAATTGTTGAGCGGTTGAGGAGGCTTGGGTTTTACACACGGCAAGGCCACATTACTTCGGGTGGATTACAAGAGGCACAACAGCGTATTTCAATTTCTATCGGGAACGGTGAGTCATTTGGCTATAGAGCGGCAAAGGAGAATGGAATCGCCATGCGTTTGACCAACCTTATTTCCTCACTACTTTGCCAAGGTGTTGCAGCGACCAGAGAGGCACTTTCTAGAATCGGGCAAGGTGGTAAGGATGAGAAAAAGTCGACGAAAGAATTTGCTGCTGATCCGAGAATTGCACAACTTAAAGATACGCTTACTACGATGGATGAGTGCCACAACAAAGTCACAATGGTCCGTCGAATGGTTCGCCGCCAAATCAAAGAAAGTCCTGAAAGTCGCATCATTGTCTTCGCAAATTTCCGAGATACTGTCGAGGAAATATCGCGTATCCTCAATGATATTGACGATGTGATTCCACAGCGATTTGTAGGACAAGCTAGCCGCGAGGGGTCAGCAGGCATGACACAAAAAGTCCAACTTGAGAGTCTCGATGCTTTCCGTTCGGGAGAAGCCAATGTATTGGTCGCCACCAGTGTCGGAGAAGAAGGATTGGATGTTCCAAATGCTGATTTGGTCATATTTTACGAACCCGTAGGAAGTGAGATTAGAACCATCCAACGGCGAGGGCGGACTGGTCGGCAACGTGCAGGTACAGTTCACGTTCTAATCGCAAAAGGTACCCGAGATGAAGGGGCTCGCGCCTCAGCAAAATATCGTGAAGAACGAATGTTTCGCTCAATCCAGCAAGTTCGCCGCAAGCGAGGAGGCGCCTCCATCGGTTCAGAAGGAGCGAATCTCAGCGCTTTCACTCTAGATAATGGGGGATCTGCATCTGATTTTCTGAAAACTGAATCTGAACGATTAGCACCAGAAATCGATGACTCGGTAGCCCCAACCCTCGTCGTCAAACAAACCGAGTTTGAGTCAAAACCTGAGCCGAAAGATTTGGCTCGAAGAATGCGGCCAACGGGTCAGATTGGACTCGATTCTTATCCAACTGAATCTGAATCCACACGCTTGATTGTTGAAGCCCCTGTACTGACTGCTGAAACATTAGTCCAAACCATCCATGGTGATGCGCCGATTCCAGAAGGGGATGGTGTAATTGTTTCCATTGATCACAGGGATGGGAAAGGTGCGCTCGCCGCTCGCTTGCGACAAGAAGGGTTGACTGTTGAAATCGTAAATTTACCAGTCGGTGATGTTAAAATCGGTGACCGGATCCTCATCGAGCGCAAAAGTACCCGCGATTTCATCGACAGTTTGCTCGATGGACGATTGCTTGATCAAGCAACCCGGTTGGTCGGAGCCGCACCCAGAGCGTTACTCGTCCTTGAAGGGAATGACTTGTTTCAACATCGTGCTGTAAATAGCCAAGCCATTATGGGTGCGTTGGCGACATTGACACTCGACTATGGTCTACCTGTTGTAACCTCAGCTGATACTGCTGAAACTGCACGATTCATAGCAGTTTCCGCCCGCAGGGAAACGAAGATGTTAGAGCATCTTTCAGCTGTGGCTCAAGAACGATTACGTTCCAGCGAACATCCGGATCAAGTCGCTACCACAGTAGAAATCTCCACGATTACTGCCTCCAATGTGGCGACAGATGGTGTCTTTGATTCAACCATGCCAATACTTGATGCCACAAAAGCACCATTGTCAGAATCCCGGCAAAGAGAGGCACATGGCATTACACGTTCCATGCTTGAACAGGTACCGGGAATTGGACCAGCACTGGCCTCACGAATTCTAGAACGGTGGCCGTCAATGGCAGCTTTGGCTGGTGCAACGGATGATGAAATTGTTCAGATACCGGGCCTTTCAGTGAGTCTTGCACAAGAAATTGTGCGGATTCTACACGGAAGTGGCGATTAATCGCCGATGACAAGGACTCTTGTTCGCAGTTGGGCCATACGATCGATGTGGTGTCCAAAGGCAAATGCCAACAGTTCGGTTAGATGGATGGTAGGGACCTTGGTCGCCTGCCCAGTTGTTTTTCCAGCCTTTCCTTGGTACACATCCAACAGCATATGTGACAAATTGCATGCACTGACAACCAATTGTGCACCTTCGGATTTGGCATCTGCCAATACTGCAGCCGTTTGCTTCATCACCGTCTTTTCTTCAGAGAAAATACCAGGTACCCCTACACTTTGTGTTCGACTCGACCATTCGATTGGTTTGCCCCCCACCGCCGCGATGACCTGTTCAAGATAATCTGGATCAAAAACGTCATCATCGCCGCAGGCACCCTCTTGCTGCATATTCGGGCCATAGTAACCAGCGATGCTGAATTCAAGCGTGTTCTTGACTGCATCCTTGACTTTGTCAATACCGAGTTCGTCTACAATCACGTGAAGTAGATGGTGAACGTTGACTTCACCAGTCAATGTCAATCCACAATTTCGCTGAAGAATATCATTGGTTTTAGCCATCAGTTTACTATCAGTTCGCAAAGTGGTCAAATCCTCATGTAGAGTTGCAGCAGTAGTAGCACAAGATGTGATGATATCGAGGCCCATCGCTTCAGCCTGAGCCAATGTACGGGCGTTTAGAGCCACCTGTAGATCTGCATTGGCCTGCCGAATAATACCTGCGCCACAACTTGTTGCACCCTCGAGAGGGACCAGTTCAATACCAAGTGATTGCGCAGCTAGCGGCATCGTGTCGGCCACTTCAACAGCATTGCTGTGGGCAACATTTCCGGGATGATATGCATAACGATTTGCCATCAGAATCGACCATCCATTTCATTGAAGATTGAAATTACTTCGTGGTGATTTTCAACAGAGGAATTGAACTGCTTTGGCATCTTACCGATCCCTGCTGGTGGAGCCACCATTCCAAGCAATTCGTTGAACATGGGGCGACCGGTTCGTGTGAATCCGAAAATCATTCGAGCAGATACACCCGAAAGTGCATTGCTGGCCAATCCCATTGGACCCAAAACAGTTCTATAGAGTGTTGTCTCATTGACCTTTCCACTACTCTTAATCGACCATGTATACCACCACACATGTTTCCCATGCCGACCGTTGTAGCCATCGTGTGCAAGGACTGCTGTCTTGGCCTCAAGAACAGATTCCGCAGCAGTTTTACCCATACTCCCCTGCCTGTGAATACTAGCCATATCCGTCTCAGATTTGACTCCATTTGTATGAGCTAAACTCTCAATGATAGCAGTGCGTGATTTATCAGAAATTCGCGGGTCACAGGAGCGATTCCAAAGATGGCAAACCACGGCAGGACCCATGTAAGATCGATTGTAGGGTACAGTATCGCTGGCCGCATGCAATAATTGCGGACTCGTAATATCGTTGGATGTGTGTAATTCTGTGGCAACAACTGCATCCATTGTACCGATAACGACCTTTCCAGCATGGGTACCTTCGCGTTGCCTATTGACAAACCATGGTTTGGATGCAGTTCGGAGGTTGTCATACGAACTGTAATCGACAACCAAGTCTCGGATGACATCGTATGCAGCCACTGGTTCAATACGTACTTGCGCACCTGCACCTTTGTCACGGGCAACATCACATAGCCGCGTTAATCCTGGTAAAACAAGGCGCCCGTTAACACAGACGCCAGTTGTAGGATCGTCGGCAGCCCCGTCACGGAACGTCAAAGTTCCATCCTGGGTTGCTTTTAGAGTTCTGAGCAAATCTAGAACACTGTGGTGTCCTGGAGTTGCACATGCCCACGCATCCAATCCAGTTTCACCTGTATCAGCGTCGTAGCGGAAAATACTAGCAACCAATTGAATTTCAGGCATGGCCACGGAAGCGACATCGCCGCTACCAGCTGTTGCTGAATCACCCGCTGCAAACGACACCATTTCAGGGATGGCATCTTCATGGAATGTACCACTAGCATCAACGCAAGCAATTCGTGAAAGTGCTTCCAACATCCAAACTCCAGCAGGGATATCATAGTCGACATCACAATCAACGCGGTCATGAATACGGGTACCACCCATCTTTTCGAGAATTTGATCCCATTCTATACCAGATTGGCAGAAGAATTCGTAAGATGTATCACCCAAAGCACAAACTGAAAAATGCGTCCCAGGTAAAGCTATCCCAGCCTCTTTGGCTGTGTTAAATAGGACTTCAGCATTGTCTGGCTGTTCCCCTTCACCCCATGTTGAACAAGCGATAAGGACGCGTTTCATTCCAGCCATACTCGCCAAATCAAATCCATCCATGTCATGCACATGGCCAACCAAGCCGTAGCCTGCAGCCTTCTTTGCAATCAGCGCGCAAAGGCTCTCTGCATTTCCAGATTGACTGCCGAACAGAATGTGTAAATCACGATCTCCTGCCATGATACCATCCAATGCACCATCACCGACTGGTTCAGCTGCGGTTGCCAACTCTACAACTGGTGCAGCCTCAGCAACTTCTGCAGGGGCTGCTTCGGCAGGTGCTTCATCGCCACCTGCAACCTCAAACAAAATCACATCGACTGGGCAAGCATCGGCGGCTTCGACAATGTCATCACTCCATTCACTAGGGTTCACACCCTCGACGATGACACAAGTATCATCTTCCACATGGAATACCTCTGGAACGATGTTTTCACATGCATCACACGTGATACAGCCCTCATCAATCCAGACCTTTACGACTGCGCTCACGAGGTACCACCACACCAGCCCTACGGGCTGAACAGAGTGTCCACCTAAATTCGATTCTTCAACCTATGGGGGTGAAAGGAGCCTGCGAGCCGCTCGGACTAGAAGCCCATGCCGCCCATGTCCATGCCACCCATGTCGGGCATTCCGCCGCCACCACCAGCTCGGCTGGAGATGACATCGTCAATTCTCAAAATCATAACAGCGGTCTCGGTTGCGGATTGGATTGCTTGTTCAACCACACGTACTGGTTCGAGAACATTGGCTTTTCTCATGTCCATCACACCACCCTCGAAGACGTTGACACCATAGGTGGAATTACCTTCCGCATGGGCCTTTCGAACCTCGATAATCGTGTTGACTGGATCGAGTCCGGCATTTTCAGCAAGTGTCCTTGGAATTACTTCAAGCGCACCTGCAAAGGCCTCAATTGCCATTTGTTCACGGCCGCCAATACCTTCTGCATAAGCTCTCAAATCTCTTGAAAGTGAGGCGATAACTGAGCCACCACCAGTGAGTACTGAACCGTCTTCGCAAGCGACACTGACAACACCGATTGCATCATCGAATGCGCGTCGGATTTCATCGACCACGTGCTCAGTACCACCGCGTAGTAATACGCTGACACTCTTCGCTTCAGTACATCCAGTCAGGAAAACCATGTCAGATTCACCTATTTTTCGCTCTTCGACTTTGGCTGCTTCGCCCAAGTCATCACTACTGAGATCGTCGATGTTGGTGACGATTCGAGCGCTTGTCGCCTTGGACAAAGCCTCCATATCGGATTTCTTGGCTCGGCGGACTGCGAACAGTCCAGCCTTGGACATGTAGTGTTGCGCGAGGTCATCGATTCCTTTCTGACAAACGACGACATTGGCACCAGCCGCTTGTATCTTCTCGACCAAACTGCGCAAGTAATTTTCCTCTTCATCGAGGAATTGTGCCAGCATACTTGGATCTGTAATCTGAATCTTTGCATCAACTTCTGTTTTCTTGACTTCAATCGCTGAATTAATCAAAGCAATCTTAGCCCCTGAGACACTTCGAGGCATTCCACTGTGGACACGTTCTTTATCGAGAATAATACCATCGACTAGTGTGCTGTCCTTGATGGAACCACCCTGCTTTTTCTCGACCTTAATATCGTCGAGGTCGACGTGGACTTCACCATCTTCTTCGCGTGCGACCGCTTGGACTGCGGCGACACAAATATCTGCGAGGAAGTCCTTGACTGCTCCAGCAGATTTACCCGTAAGTGCTGTCTTGGCCACATCATGTAGAGTAGATTCGTCAGCATCGATTGCATGACTGTCAAGAAGATTCACCGCTTTGTCGGCTGCCAAACGGAATCCTTCACAGATTACCGTCGGATGAACATTTTGATCGATGAGATCTTCACTGCGTTTGAGAAGTTCACCTGCGATGACCACCGCACTGGTTGTTCCATCGTAGCAATGCTGTTCCTGAGTTTTAGCTACCTCGATAATCATCTTGGCTGCCGGGTGTTCGATATCCATCTCCTTGAGGATGGTTGCACCATCGTTGGTGATGACAACATCACCCATACTGTCGACGAGCATTTTGTCCATACCTTTGGGGCCCAATGTGGAACGGACGGCGTCTGCAACTGCTTTTGCAGCGGCAATGTTGTTGCTTTGAGCACTCTTCCCTCGTGTTCGATTCGTGCCTTCTTTGAGAATAAAAATTGGTTGTTGTCCGCCATACATATCGAGTTCCACCTATCGTTACGCCCCTACGGGGCGACTTGCCGACTCAGGAATCATTGATAAAGGCGCCGTGAAGAATTACGCATTACCTTGTCGGCGAAGATACTCCTCCCCGTAGTGTTGCCACTGCTCCATGGTCCACCCTTCAGGTAGTCCAGATTCAGGCAATTGAGGGCCTGAATTAGCCGCGGCATCTGCTGCTGCTGACCCGACGTCACCATGCACAACACTATCCTGAATATTCACAGCGATGTTCTGTGTCACTGGTGAACTTGCACTAGGAGGTGGCGGCGTAGCCATGACTGGTTGTGCAAACAATTCCTGGGTGCCACCGTACATCGAATTCGCTGTTGTATCGGCACTCGGTAATGTTGGGGCATCAGGTATTGTTGGGGCATCGGGTAAATCAAGGCTTGATTCATAGCCACCGAGAGAGGAAATCTCATCTTCGTGCTCTGTCGACACAAGAATCTTGACCAACACCACGCCAAGAGCAAGAATCAAGATAATCCCCAAGGCCCACGTCACGATGCTCTTTGCTAGAGATCCGAAATCATTGCTACCCTCTGAAGATTCGGCTGCCACGTATTTGTCGACGGAGAATAAGATATCATGATCAGCGTTGTCATCAGTGGCTTCAACCGTCAACGTCGCTGTAAAAATCATCGTATCACCGGCTAAATTCAAGAGGTTTTCATCTGTCACATAGACTTCGATATTGATGATTCTAATTGCATCGGGTTCAAGTTCGAATTGCTGATCTGTATTAACAACACGGACCCAACGCAAATTGAAATCCGCCTCTGAATCAGTACTCACACTCAAACGAATCTCTTGGTTAGCGGTTGGATGTTGATTGTGAACCGTTACCGACAACATGTGGGGTCCTGGTTCGGTAATATGGACAGGTACACCTGATTCAAGGCGAATCCAACCAAGTGAACCAACTTGGAAGTCTGCAACACCTGTTGCTGTGATACTTTGTCCTGTTTCTAACCCATTGACACTGGTTGCAGATACAACCAATTCCTTCATCCCCACGACACCACTAGCGAACGAATAAATCACTGTGACATTGGTCGATGTTTGTGGGTCGATGAAAACCGTTCGCCCATTTTCTGACAAACCGGCGGAAATTTCTGCGATAATACCATCCTCCATAGATAATGCGACGTTGAATGCGTCGATTGCATTACCATGATTGAAAATTTCAAAATTCATGGTTCGAGACTGGGCTCCTGCAGAGAATGACTGGCCAGTCAAGTCCTTGTTTTCGACTTCAACAATGTATGTCGTCGGTACTTCAAGGATGAATAGACCACTCGAACTGTAGGTTGAATCGGTCTGTGATGTAGCTGTCACCGTAATCGAATAGAAATTCGGCATCAGGCCTTGTGGCATGGTCATGATGACTGTGATGTCGACCTCTTGCCCAAAGGGTTCGATTGGTTCTGTAATCGAAGTTGCTAGAGATGCACCAATATGCCAGTCTGCATCGAGAGATAAGTCAAAAATTTCAGGCGCATTCCCGTCGTTCCGAATGGTGATTGACATGGTTCTCATGTTACCATCTGCCAATGCGGTCATCGACGATTCATACGCGGTTACTTTGACATCTTGGATGGCAGGTATATCGATATAAATTCGTTCAACTGATTGGGCATTTGCTGGAGCAACACCCTGTACGTATAGGGAAATTTCAACCATCCCTGGTGGATTCGCAGCAGGGGCATGGAACCGTGCGGTGATGAATTTCTCCTCACCCTTGTTGAGACTCATCTGCATCAGTTGTGTCTCATTGCCGTCTCCATCCCAATCCTCATACCATTCGAGGTTTGGCGAGCCCCAAAGTGTGCTGTCGAAGTATGCTCCGGGAGTCCAATCAGCCAATTGATTACCCGTATTCTTGACCTTCATCTGTAAGTCACCCGTTTCGCCGGGTGCAAGTGTCAAGGCTGGATAAGCTGGGCTAACTTGATCTAATCGCACTGAGAACGAAGTTGAAATTGAGACTGGTAGTGTCATCTCACCCATGATTTGACTATTGATGGTGTCATCGAATACAACCGTCCAGTTGAGTGTCTCGACATTGGCTCCCTCGGGGACGGTGAGGTTAATCCAGAATGTTGTGCTGGTTTCCCCATCAAGAGGATTCAGTGTGACATAATTGTCGTGGTCAAGCATATTGTCACTGTCAATTCTTAGTGGGTAAGTATTCATCCAAGATGCATTGGATACTTCGGTGAAAATATTGAGGTTGACCTCTCGATAGCCATTGTTGGTTAGTGTACAGAAGAGCGATGGTGGATTAGGGTCGGCTGGAATCACAACGTATGCGTTGGGCAATGGATCATCACAATCCAAAGTGATGGTGTATTCATCCACCACTTCAACTGCGAACAGAATGAAATCATCAATTCGCATCCCACTGTTAGCACCCATTGTATCTGCAATCTTTGAGTAAGACATAGTGTAAGCCTGGTCGTTGTGCACATCTGTCATGTTCCAGATGACTTGTGTCCAGTCATTCTCTGATGCCGAGACACCGGCTTGTGTCATGTTGAGTTCTTCAATGGTCGTCATACCGCGAAGAGATTCCATGGCCATTTCATCGCCGGAACCCATGGTCCCCCATGCCATTGTGGCCCAGTGAACAGAACGATAATCAGAATCGATGATATTGAGCCAACAGAACGGTTGGCCATAGACGGCTTCAACATCAGAATCGATGGTGCCATAGCCAAGACCATGGCCAGGATCATCACAACTCCCACCAGCAGGTACCCAACCCCATTTCAACATGTCAATGGTGTTCGATGCGTAATTCCCACCACCAGGGTCAGAAATACGCCAGTGTTTGGTCCCAACCGCTGAAGATGAATTATCAGTTTGCCAATCTGAACCACCACCATAAATTCCACTTTGCCCTGCCGTTCGATCCGTGTAAGAAATAGGGACCCAAATGGGTTGATTGGCCGCAAAGGTACCTTCCATGGGATCATGCCACAAAGCGATTGGAACTTGCTCTTCGTAGACATTGTTTTCCAAGGACCCATCCTCCAAGGCAGAAATTTCCGCCTGAATACTACCACGGAAAATGATGCCGCCGTGTAGATGGCCATCATCATCAACGATGCTATGAGCAGCATCTGGTGTCCATTCAACAATCCTATCCTGTCTTTGACCGGATTGCATTTGGCCTTGTTGATCAGTCATATTGAATGACCAACTTTCCATCACAAATCCAATCGGGTGGACTGCCTCCAACATCCCAAGTGAACCTTGGCCTTGAGCACCGTTTCCAGCGTTCATGAAGGTTACTTTGACCTCGTAGCGGATCCCTCGCAGAAGGTAGTCCAGCGTTGTGCCATCCGGCTGTTCCCAAGTTTCTGCGGGTTCAGTAGAATTGCCAACGGCTACGGCTTCGACGATGAAATCAACTGATGCGCGGCCGGATGTTCCTTGTTCAATCTCAAGAGATGAAAGTTCTGCCTGAGGAGCAACCAAAGGAGCGAGGGATGCTAGACACAGGATGAGGAACATGAGGGTGGTTTGGCCATTCTTCATCGCAATCAACATCTTCGCCAATCGCGAGTCGGTCTTAAGGTTGGTTGAACCCTGTCTACGACAGGGTGATTCGACTCGGCTTGATTCGCCTACGCTGGCAATCATATCAACCACCACCTTTTCAGCCGACACCCTCTTGATGCGTACCGGTGCCAACTGCAACTGTTGTCACTGGGAAAAAGTACGCTGATAGAGAGAATGTGGCTGACCATGGTGGTCGGCGTACAGGTGTTCGTTGCACCGATTATCGCATTTACCGTAACGTATATTGTCAAAGTGGATTGGGAAACTTATACGTTTTCGTTGCAGATTAACCTACTTCCATGGATTATCAGTGCCGCAACCTTGTACGGAGTCATTTCCCTCATCCTCGGTTTAGCTGTTGGAGGATATATGCCAAATCGAGTAGCTGATGCAGGTGGGTGGAGGGCTGTTTTTGGATTAACTGGGAGGCTTAGAGATGCAGATTTGGTTGATCGGGCCCGCATCAATCTGATTGATTCACCCTACGGTAAAGTAACACGGATCGTCCATCAAGAAGTACGGGTGAATGGCCGACCACTACTCGAAGTACATGGCGGTTTGCAATTGCTTGCAGCACCACTTCAAATTGTACTCATCATGTTACCACTTCTGGTCCTAAGATTTGTGCCAGGGGAATGGTTACAGGAACGAAGAGTACTGGAACTGGCCCTGTTGGCATATCTTGCAGGACTCGTGGTCGGGCTCAGATTGTTTCCAAAAATTGCATCCAAAGTGGTTGGTGTAGCCGCCATTGCGAGACGTATATTAGTGGACCGAACCAAATTGGGTTGGTTGTTCCCAGTCCTGCTACTGTGGCTCATTGAACGATTCATCGTCGATTTAGCCTTCCAAGGGTTGGGATTGGATTACGGCCGGTGGGAAGATATCGAAATCGAGCGGGGGATCCTTGAAGCGGTACTCCCGGGTCATGTTGAGATTCCTGAATCTAGTTTCCTCGATCTATTGGTTGCCCTCTCCCTGTTACCGATGGCGATTTTCACCACGATGGCTGTACTCGGAGGTGGGGAACAAGACCCTCCTCGGTGGTTCATTGGACTCGAAGCAGAATGGGAAACATTGGACAAAGGTGAGGATGTGGTAGGATTACCAGCCCCGGGCCAAACCACCGAAGGTACAGGAATTGATGTGCATCAAGAGGATGAAGTTGCTCAAGCTGACTCTGAGGAAGAAGAATCATTCCTCTTCAGCGACCTTGCCGAGCAACTCGACACCTTGCCCGACGACTGAATCATCGATTGGCGGAAAGGCTGAGTGACCATCCATTAGCAAGACCCGAAGCGTACCCATTAATCGCCCATCGGAACGAATTCGACCCAAATCTGGCCGCGGTAAATTCAAGCCTACATCACGGCAATTTTTGCAGCGGATGGCTCGAACTTCCCATTGCAATGATTGTTGATTACAACAGCCCGTTTGTGGTTTGCGCAGATTATTGATTTCTTGAATGAGTGAAAGGGGTATTGTTCCAAAACCACGCCCCATGTGAATCGGGACCATTCGAGATAGGGCGAACCATGCAACACCTGCAACCAAACCAACTGCAAAGGGTTCTGGCGCTGAGTTCAGAATCAAGAGGCCCATGCCTAATGGCAAGATGGCGAGTAGCCAACACATCGTATGAACACGGCGCATGAGCAAGAGTCTCTGAACCAAGGGCACCCCAATGGGAATTGGATCAGGATGGGGTACCAATTCACGTTCCATATTCAGAACACGAGTGAAGAAAAGGAGGGGGATTCGTGGTAAAATGATTCCTAATAATAAGCCTAAAGTGAGTCTGGTCAAGTCCGCACTGACCGACATTTCCGCACCTCAATTTTCATCTCGGAGTTTACTGAAAACGGCCTCGACCTTGTCCATTCCGCGGGAAATATCCTCTCGACCAATCGTGTAGGCAAAGCGAAGGTGACCCTCACCAGATTCACCAAATGCAGTACCGGGTGAACAGAGTACCCCACCCTTGAGTAACTCAATGGCGATTTCCTCAGAATTCATCCCGGGAATCTCAACCTTTGGAAATACGTAAAACGCTCCTTCGGGCACATGGCAAGATACGCCCGGCATTGCATTCAGACGCGCGCAAATCAGGTCGCGGCGTGTTTGGAACTCTTGAGTCATTTCAGCAGGGTAGTCGTTGGCTTCGTTAAACGCAGCCAACACAGCATACTGCATCGCATCATTGCTGCAGGCAGTGACATAATACTGCAATTTGATCAACTGCTGCATGGCCTCTAAATTGGTCGAAAGAATATAGCCGATCCTCCAGCCGGTCATAGCGAATGTCTTAGAGAATGAATTGACCAAGAGGATCTTATCGTACCCCGTCCCTAAGAATGAGACATGTTCGGCACCATAGATGATTCGATCGTATACCTCATCGGTGATAATCCACAGGTCATGTCGGCGTGCGAAATCCAACAATTTATCGCGTTGTTCAATATCGATTGTCGCTCCAGTCGGATTGCTGGGGAAATTGTAGAGGATGACCTTGGTATTTTCATCAACCAGTTTTTCCAAATCTGAAATCTGTGGGACGAATTCATGCTCGAACAAACAGGGGTAGAATCGAGATTCTGCGCCGCAGAGTGTCGCATCCGGTGCGTAGAGTGGGAAATAAGGTTCAGGTAACAAAATGTTATCACCAGGATTGAGGGTAGCCAGTGAGCAACAGAGCAACGCATTGGTGCCGCTCATCGTCATGCAAACATTGCGCTCATCTAGCCCGGGTTGGACTGAGGACCAATCTTCCGCAACTCGATTGCGAAGAGCTGGTAGGCCTGCGGTGGTCGTGTATTTGTTGTGACCATCACGCATGGCCTTGCACATTGCATCGATGGCGACCACTGGTGGTTGAAAATCCGGTTCACCCAATCCAAAAGATATGACATCATCACCAGCCATATCGAACATCTTGCGCACACCAGTCGGCTGAATCGCAAGTACGCGGTCGGAAAAGCCGGCCATGGTCGGCCGGAACAGCCTCTCGCCCTTAAGCGGTTTGAGTGGTCAACCGAGCAATCAGTTCCCCTTTGTTACCAGAAACAGGTAACCCTTGCTCGGATAACTTTTGTTTGAGTTCAGCAACGGTGAGGGAAAACAGGTTTTCCTCTTCAAACAATTCCGCCTCTACAATCTCCTCTTCTACGCCTTCAATACTCGCACCTTTCCGGGGTAGCATGAAGAAGACAAGGACACCTGCTAGAAGCAATACAGCGAATGCACTGATTACAATGACGGTTGTAAACCCTGCAGAACCAGTTTGTGACCCCAATCCGGTGATTTCGACCAGCACTGGTAGAGATTGGCCATCTGCGCGTACAGCCCGAACCTCAACCATTTGTTCCCCAATTTCGATTTCATTGCGGGAGAGACCAATCGTCCAATTGAATGGAGTCAGCGGTCCCAATTCCTCAGGATTTACTTCGTAGGTAACCGGTTTCCATGGACCATCTCCAATGCGATACTCGACCGTCTCAATAACGTTGGATTGGGTCCATGCATGGCCAGTGATAATCACGGCGCTCCCCTCTTCGCTGACGTTCAACAAATGATTCTGGATTGTCCAATCAATGGATGAACTCTGATTTGTCTCGGCGAGATGGAAAGCGAGTTCGACCGCAGCGCGTGCATCGACCATGCCGTATCCAAAATCTCGATTCCAGTATGGATCGACGGTGGGTGCTGAAGCCGGGCCACGGCGTTCTGCAGTTTGTTTGAGAACTTCTTTGATGGCCATGGGGTCAAGGTCTGGATTCGCTTCAATCACCAAAGCGATGACACCGGTCACTGAAGGTGTAGCGTAGGATGTTCCCGAACCACGTCCTGTGTAGGTATTGTCACTCGCGTCACTGAAGATGTTACTGCAACCACCGCTGGTCACGCATCCTTCGGCTTGAATGATGTTTGTACCAGGGGCTGAGACCTCTGGAATCAACTCATTGATTGGATTGCCATCCCCATTGTCCCGCCGAGGGCCGCGCGAAGAGTAGCCTGCAACGGTGTCATCTTCTCGATCGACCGTATTTTTATCATCAGTAGCTCCAACCGTAATCGAAAGTGAAGAAGAGCTCATTCCAGATAGGCCATCGTTGCCTTCACCATCATTGCCTGCAGCATTTGAGACTGTAACGCCAGCTTCTGTGGCCTCGTTAAGAATTCGACTGTGCATGTCTTCACCATCACTGCCTCCACTTTCATGGCTGGTAATACCCCAAGAGAGGGAGATGATGTCAATCCCATGTAATGAATCATCGACACCTGGCCAAGCAGTGTCTTTGTTGTCGATAATCCATTGAAGGCCATTCATTGCAGATTCATAGAATTCCTGTTCAATAAGATAATTTTCAAATGGACCGGCACCCACATCCGTCCCAATACGAACATCGACCAAGGAGGCGTTAGGGGCACTTCCGTAGAATTCTGACTGCGTCCCATCTGCTTCTAGACCGGTTGCAGCTGCCATTCCCATGCAAGCCGTCCCGTGTTGATTTCCATCATCAGGGTCGTAGGAACCATCGGTTTCTCTTCCTGAAAGATAGCAAGCAGGGTCACTATGAACAAAGCAAACCGCATCATAACCGGCGACATGTTTGCCTTCCAAACCGGGATGTTCGCTGTCTACACCCGTATCTGTCAAAGCGATGTTGACACCTTTTCCAGAAACACCCAATTGCCATGCACTCTCTGGATATTCTGTGGAGTTTCGTGCCTTGACGGCCAATGTTTGGATATCTCCATAGAAAACGACGCTGCCGTACCTTTCGACCATAACGACTCCATCGATTTGAGATAGTTGAGTCACATTTACGGCGTCAACTGCCCCGATGAGAATGGCGTCAACTGCAGGAATCACCATCTTGGGAGTATAGCCCAATTCAACCAGTCGATTTTCATCTTCAATGGTTGGCGTATGGTCGTAAGATAGACCCAACCAAACTGTACCAATGGCAGATTGTAGACTATCATGAATCCCATTTCGATCCTGGTCCATGCTTGTCCAAGTCCACCAAGGTTCAGTATTCCAAACCAGAGGTTGGTGTGCTGGTATATCGATTGTCCAATCAGAGTGAATCAATTGAGCACCGTCAAGAGTTTCAAATCCACCATCGACGGGTGGAGCGATAGTGCCAATCATCGGTAGAGTGAGTAAGAGCGCAAGCAGTATTGCGAGTGGTTCACGCTGCAGTCCCATGCGCGCGCGTGCGCGGGCACACATCATCAATCCAACGCACGGTTATCCTGAAAGAAAGGTGGGGGCAGAGGGATTCGAACCCCCCTCCACCGGTCTGGAGCCGGTAGTACTACCAGGCTATACTATACCCCCAAGAGTAAACAACGGCCGACGGCAACGATATTTCAACCGCGCGGTGAGGCGATGCGCCTCTCACTGCTTGTTCAACTTACGAGCAGCTCGACGGCGACGTAGCTTCTTGCGACGCCACTTCCATCGCTGATTGCCGGCCTTCTTCCAGGCACGACTTCCCCGCTTCATCGGTTCGGCCGAACTACTCCCCGTATATGAGCAAATCGGGTCACTCAGGAGATGATATGTGGGCGATACAGGATTCGAACCCGTGTTCTCGGATTAGAAATCCAAGGTGATATCCAAGCTACACTAATCGCCCGTAACATGGCGTGGTCGCCGGCCCTTCATGAAGTTCACTTGAATGGACGGACGCACTTTGGGCATCGTGAAGGTGCTTTTACAGTGGTTCGACCCCAAACGAATCCACAATGCCTGCAGTTCCAATCTTTGACCTCTTGCTGGGCCAGGGCTTGGTTTCGAATGTCTTGCAGTAACGAACTTTCAGATAATTTCGGGCTCGGTGCAATTTCATTAACCAATTCAGCGTGCCGTTCATCGTGTTCGGTCATTCCAGCCGCATGGAGTAATTCATGCACCAATGTATGCGCAAGCAGTTTCCGATCTTCAGCTAGAATCGGGTGTAAACTCACAGTTACCTGACCAGGTGACATCCGTTGTCGCTTTCGAACTTCAACCTCGTGTGGTGGCATTTCAAAACAGGTATTTCCAAGACGATCTGCATCACCGTTGAGCCATTCCACGCGCACGCGCGTGAGGTGGGATACGAACGGGGCCTCTTGAGGTGTGACCTTTTCGACGATTGATTCAAGAATTCCATCCGGGATTTCAGGGGGCCCACTGGGCGCTATTCTCGCCTTGGCGATTGCCGATACGTATCGGGTGAGACGACCGCCGAAATCGTTGCCCGCCATGCCTACCGTGACAGGTTGGAGAGGCTTAAATGAACGGGGCCGGTCGCCGGGTTACAACCAAGGCTAACTTGGATGTAAATGGGCGCTTAGATCAGCTGGAAGATCGCTTGAGTGGCACTCAAGAGGCCGGGGGTTCAAATCCCCCAGCGTCCACTTCAGGATACGATTAGGATGCCATATGGCCGCATAGATGATGAAGGAGGTGAACCGGCCCGTGGACATGAGTCCCTATTGGATCATGATGGGAATGATTCTGGTACTCACTCCAATCATATGTTGGTTATTCTCTTTCAACCAACGCAGCACCTGTGTTCCAATGAATAAGATTTTTACTGAAATTGGTGACAAACGATATTACTTCCATATTTTTGGATATCTGGCCATATTTATTTGGAAAAAGGTAACTGATGGACTCAATGAACCCATCAAAACAACCACTGGCCACTATACTGACTGGGTCCACGGATTTGAAGGAGAATTGGTCCTAACCATTCAAAATACATTTCAACATGCGGTGTTGACTGATTTTCTCAATTTTCACTATCTGTTCATCTATCTCTTCTTGATTTATGTCACGACAATTTACTACATATACACGGGCGAACGGGATTTGGCGGACAAGGTGACGCTGAACTATCTGCTTATCTACATGCTTGCAGTTCCCTATTATCTATTCTTCAATGTTGAAGTAACCAGTGCATACATCCCTGGAATGGAGGCATTATTGTATCAGGATTCATGGTATACAGTCTTCTATGCCAGTCATGATCCACTCGACAATTGTGTTCCAAGTCTGCATATTGCAATTCCATTTGGAATGTTGGCGCTAAATTGGTTACACATGCGTGAAAATGGCATCAATCTCAAAGAGTGGAAACACAGACGCTATCACCAGTTTATCTTCTGGAACACCATCCTATTTGCCTTCACGATTCTATACCTTGGAATTCACTGGATAATCGACATCCCATTGGGTATGCTCATCGGTGGTATTGGCGCCCTTTTCATCCACCATATACAACCGCGATTGCGCAATGGATTCGGGGCGACATTCAAAGGTTTCACCCGTGCCAAAGCCGGCCGCCATGCAGTCGTTGAAGGTGTCATCGTTCTGCTCATGATTGGGGCCATGATGGGTAGCATGACCTATCAAGCCGAGACTTTGGACGACCGTGTGTCGATGAGACTCGGCCCTGGCGATACAAATATCGATATTATTCAAGAGATGAATTATGGAGATGAAGCAACCTTCATCCTAACAAATTTAGATGCGGATTACTCGCTTGAAGTCATCATCGTCGAATTAGATGAAGCTGCGAACAATATGGACGAAGGTGGTATTATCTGGGAGGATTTAGAGCCGCGAGCCGTTTCAATCGCTCCGGGTGAAACCCATTCCTTTTTGATTAATCAGCACAAATACTGGCACTTGGCCGTCGTCCACCTCAACGATAGTGCAGAAGGGGTAGTTGAAGTCCACATCTCCGTTGATTATGGCATTGAGGACAAGGTTACTCGATCCCTCATCATGAGTATGCCTTCACTGTGGATGACCGGTTGGGTTCTGCATCGACTTGGACGGTTGAAATGGGAAGGCCGTAGTTGGATTGATTCGACTCCGAGCCATGCATGGGTGGTTACAGGCGAATCTGAGTGAGGTCCGAATGTACTCATGTAGCCCATATTTTTAATCATATGTATAACAATTAAGTTATTTTGTAGTCAAACGTACAGAATGTTCGTTTTTTATTGTCAAAATGCTCCCTTTGGTTTCTGAATGATTAAGAGGGGTCAACCAAACCCGTGCCCCCGTAGGGGGACGTGGCTGATGCTAGCGACTGGTTTGGATAAGACAAGTGAGAACATGGAGGATGGGTCCATGGCAATACAATTGCCAGTGGCAGAGCAAGCTCGATTGAATCGCGAACGTGCAGATGACTATCATCGATATCATATCGACACAACCGAAACTGACCACCGACAGAAATTCCCCCGGCGATTCAATGTAAAGGTTGGAAAATTTGGATTGGCGAGATTACTCGTCAAGGAGTTCTTCAAGTATTTCGGACACTGGGATGTTGTTTTCAGTCGACCTTGTACCTACGGGGTGTTCAGCGGGCCAGTTGGTGGATTCTCACCACGCCCTGATCTCTGCGTTGGGTGCTTGCGATGTGAAGTTCAACATCCTGAATTTGTCACGGTTACACACAACCCTGATTTGGCTGCATTGGGTGATTCCTACCTCACAAGCAAACACATTTCGACTATTGATGAAGAAGCAAAAAAGGGAACTGTTCCCGTTCGCGGCCAAGGATATCGCGGGCGATTTGGTGGCCCTGGCTTTGATCAGATGTTCACAGATATGTCTGAAATTGTACGGCCCAGCCGAGATGGTATTCACGGCCGAGAACTCATCGGCACAAGTGTTGATTTGGGTTCCAAGCCCATGCGCTTGAAGTTCACACCTACTGGAGGTCTTCTGGACGCACCCAAAATGGTGACAATTCAGGTACCATTCATCTATGCCCCCCCGCCCGATTCAGTCTCGACGGGGATTATCCCTGAAATTCTTGCAGAAACCGCAGGGATTGTGGATACGCTAGCCTTCCTCCCTGAGGCCACGGTGACCAATCAAGGATTGGCCAGTCCAAATGTGGTGCCAATGATTGCACCAGGTCAAATTGGAAACATCGAAAGTCACGGTAACGGAACTCGAATGATCGAAATGACATCATGGAACCTTGCGGCTTGGAATCAAATCAAGGAGCACCCACTATTAGTGTCAATTCAATTGCCATTTGCAGGAGATTGGATGAGCACCATGATGGAGATGGTGGACAACGGTGTGTCAATTATTCATTTAATCTCCGACCACCATGGGGAATCAGATGCGGGGGGATTTGTCATGGACCTCTACCAAGAAGCGCATTTCGCTTTGATTGAGAAAGGATGTCGCGATGAAGTCACCCTAATCGGAACTGGAGGCATTGCTGGTGCAGACCATCTACCCAAGTCTATCATCACTGGAATGGATGCTGTAGGACTTGACCATCCGCTCATGATTGCCATGCAAGCACGTCTGTTAGGGGATACAAAGACGCGTGGTGTTGCCGGTGTCAAATTACCAGCGAAATTCGACAAGGAATGGGCGGTGCAACGAATCCTCAACCTCTCTTGCTCATGGCGAGACCAACTGCTGGAGATTCTTGGGGCGATGGGGGTGCGTGAAGTTCGCCGCCTCCGCGGTGAAATTGGGCGTGCCATGTGGTGCGGACACTTGGAGGCTGAAGCCTTCGGTGACATCGAAGGATTCCCTGGAGGTGAGCACTAATGGCCAAAAAAGAATGGACAAAACCAAGCCCGAAATTATTGGAAAAAACGCTTCACCTCATGCACGATGGTTTCCATCAGCGAGCATTTCCAGATACGGCCTATGACCTCCCTGAAGCCCTCGGTGATGCGCGTTGGACTGACGAATTGATTACTAGCGCATGGTACATGGCTGAAACGGGGGAATGCCCGGATCATCTAAACTACAAAACTGGTCGCAGCGGTGGCGGTTTTGATAAACTAGAATTCAAAGAATTACCCGAAGATCAACACTTGCCAGAAGATGCTGAAATCGATATTTCACTCGAATTGAATCGGCGCGGTGATGAACGCCACAAGCGCACCATTGACATTCCATGGTATGGAGGCGGCATGTCATACGGCTCCGTATCGGTCAATGTCATGATGTCTCGTGCTCTCAATGCCAAGAAATGGAATACCTTGATGTCGACAGGGGAAGGCGGTTACCCACCACAACTCTACGAATGCGCAGAGCATGTCATCACGCAAGTTGCAACCGGTTATTTTGGTGTGGAAGAGAAATCAATTCAGGCTGCACCGATTGTTGAATTCAAGTATGCACAGGGCGCTAAGCCTGGACTGGGTGGCCACCTGTTGGCCTCAAAAGCTGGTGATGAGGTTGCAAAAATGCGAGGCAGTGTACCGTTCGTTAGTCTGTTCAGCCCATTCCCCTTCCATTCAACCTATTCTGTCGAGGATCATATGAAGCATCTCGATTGGATCAAAACTGTCAATCCGACTGCGATGATGTCGGTCAAGGTAAGCACGCCTCACGACGTGGACATGGTAGCGGTGGGTTCCTACTATGCCGGCGCTCATATCATCCATCTTGACGGAGGATTTGGAGGGACTGGTGCTGCACCTGAAATCGCCAAAAAGAACATTGCCATGCCAATTGAATTGGCGATTCCAAAGGTCCACAAATTCATGCAAATGGAAGGGATTCGAGATAATGTGACCCTCATCGCAAGTGGTGGTGTTCGAACTGCTGATGATATCGCCAAAGCGATTGCATTGGGAGCGGATGGTTGTGTTCTCGGCACCAGTGACTTGGTCGCCATGGGTTGTACTCGATGTTCAAACTGTGAAGGTGGACCGAGTGGACGCGGATGTCCATGGGGCCTGACTACTACTGATGTAGAATTGCAAGAATGGGTTCAGCAGGCCTGGGGTGCAGATCGCCTCGACAAGTACTACACAGCATTGGCCAATCGACTGAAGCAAATATTACGCCAACTTGGTCTATCTACCGTTGGTGAATTGCGCGGCCGGACCGATTTACTGCGTTATATGGCCGGAGGTGAGGCCTGATGCATGCCAATCTACCCGGTACACCAACCGAATATCTCGAAGTTGTCGGACGACCACGGGGTGATGTACCTGCGAATCCTGATGCGATTATACAAGCACGTCGGATGTTGACCAATTCGTTACCAAAGATTGAGAGGAATGATGCAGATGCTGCAGAAGGTGGCTGTGGAGTTGTCGGACTGGCTTGTGAAATTCCAATTGCGGGTCGACATTTATTCAAATCTCTAGAACAAATGAGGAACAGAGGCAATGGAAAGGGCGGCGGTATCGCGATGGTGGGCCTTAATCCAGCACAATTTGACACCACCCAAGATGTACTTGAGGATGCATATCTGGTCGCCATTGCTTGGGTCAATGACGGGTTCCGTGAAGAGGTGGAAGCAAAATACATCCATTCTGCCTTTGAGGTCATCCATACATTTGATATGCCACAACTTGAGGATTGGACTGAACTCTCAGCACTCGAAGTATGCCCTCCCGCAGTGACCTGTTATTGGGTACAGCCTACTGAAGATGGAATTGCAGAGATGTTCACAGAGAGTGGAATGAACCCAGGGGACTTTTCTGATGAAGAGGCCATCAATTCAGAATATGTATACAGAAATACGCACAAACTCAATGTCGAATTCTATGCTCAAGATGGGCGCGCGGATGCCTTCGTTCTCAGCCATGGGCGCGATATGCTAATTCTGAAGATTGTTGGCTACGCAGAAGATGTGATCAAGTACTACTGCCTGGATGAATTCACAGCCCATGTTTGGATTGGCCACCATCGTTACCCTACCCGCGGCCGAGTTACACACCCTGGTGGCGCACATCCATTCGGACAAGGCATCGATGTAGCACTGGTTCACAATGGTGACTTTAGCAACTATGTATCGGTCAAAGATTACCTCGCACAGAGAGGCATGGAACCATTGTTCTTTACCGACACAGAAGTAGCCGCACTTGGTTTTGATTTGCACCACCGTGTCTATGGCTACCCGATGGAATATCTCATCGAATCATTGGCTCCGACCAGCGAACTGGATTTCATCATGCTACCTGAAGAAAAGCAGAAAGTGTACGAAGCTATTCAGAAAACCCACATTCACGGGTCACCTGATGGGCCTTGGTTCTTCATTATCGCTCAGGGTGCAGGCAAGGGCCATCACCGCTTAATTGGTATCACTGATACCAGCATGCTTCGACCCCAAGTGTTCTCTTACCAACGTGGCGAGGTTGGAATCGCGTTCTGTGCAAGTGAAAAACAAGTAATCGATGCAGTCATGGAAAGTTTGTCAGCTGAAGACAGTCGATTCTGGCGACGATGTGATCGATATTGGAATGCTCGTGGTGGTTCTTACACCGACGGTGGCGCCTTCCTATTCGATGTCCATAAGCAAACCGATGGAAGTTTTGATTTGGTTATGACCGACAAGTTCGGTGGCTTGGTCGACACCCACCCTGGTGGTGATTTCACAATCATGGATTCTGCGATGACTTGTGAGGTCAATTGGCCTGCAGAAGGCGATGCTATGGGTCGATACGAAGCTTGTGTCGAGGCTCTTCAAACGATGGACTGGGCCGCAGCAAAAACCATGCTCTCTGAACTCCATACCTATTCCCAACAGGTTAGTCGTACCGAGGCAGTCAAATGCCTACAATATCTGTTAGATCGATGCTACGCAACAGGAAACTTGCGAAGAAGTCGATGGCTGGATCATGTTGAGGATGCCCTGGTCGAGATTTTAATGGGTAGCAGTTCTGCACCCTGTTCACATTTTGTTGGTCAAAAGACCCCTGGGCACAAACCCGACCCCGGAAGCCTTGAGCAGGCTATTGTTGTCGATGCGCGCCCTTATCCAATTGAAGGGCAAGAGAGCCTTGCACGCGAACTCATTGCTCTGCACAAACATGGTTGGCGCAACTTCCACGTGATTTTGTGCCACGGACATCGCTTCATCGGCAATGGATTTGGTATGGATACAGATGATGTCAGAATCGATGTCTACGGAAGTGTCGGTGATTACCTCGGAAGTGGCAATGATGGTATGATCATTCACATGCATGGCAATGGACAGGACCAAATCGGTCAGATTCACAACAAAGGTACCACGGTTGTTCATGGTGATGTTGGCCAATGCTATGGCTATGGTGCCAAAGGTGGTAATCTGTTCATCCGCGGGAATGCCGCCGGTCGCCCAATGATCAACAGTGTCGGCAGCCCAAAATTGGTCATCAACGGCACAGCGTTAGATTATCTCGCTGAGTCATTCATGGCTGGAGACCCTCTAGAAGGTGGTGGTTTTGTCATTATCAACGGTATCGAACATGATGACAAAGGAGAGATTCGAGCGATGGAAACACCGTATCCTGGAGGCAACCTGTTCAGTTTGTCCAGTGGTGGGGCCATCTATGTCCGAGACCCATATGAACGAGTCAGTGCGAGCCAACTCAACGGCGGAGGCTTCACCGATCTCACCGCGGCTGACTGGGATATCCTTGAACCGCTCCTCGTTGAAAACGAGGCACACTTTGGCATCTCCTTGGCAGCACTCTTGACTGTAGGCGGAGAAGTTCGAGCACCAGAAGATGTGTATCGAAAGATTATCCCACTGAAGAACAAGGCACTCTCGGTCGAAGATAGCTGGGCAGCCAAACACGATTGATGAATCGTAAACCGTAAAGATGGCGTGCAGAACGGGACGCGTATGCCTAAGGTTCGCAAACCGAAGCGAGGTTGGCCCCGAATCCCAATCATTCGGCGATTTAGGCGGAGGAATCGTGAACCAAACTCTGGTCATGGTCTACCCCCTTGCCCTCATTGTGGACGCTTTGCAATGAAACGAGATGATTCTAGGAGCGAGATCTATTGCACTGAATGCGGTGGATTACTGGGCAAATAAACAGAGAATTCTTGAGTGAGAAACCCTTCGTGTAATTCCCTGCTGTGATGATAACCTAATGCTAGCGGCTCTGCCGCCTGATTGATGGGCGAACTGAGCGGGACCCTCAAATGCTACCGTGTGTAGCGTTGATTATGCAACCAGGGGGCCCACAAACCCCTCATTCTTACCAGGCACCCGTTGTAACCACACAAGTTCCGACAATGATGGCGATTCCCCAAGGCATGACCTTGGTCATGCCAGAACCTGTCCCATTGTCACCAGCCCCAACCAATTTGCAGATGGCAAGACCAAGTCGTCCTTGGCGAATGTATGGACGTGTTGTGGGGCTAGTCGTCCTTCTATTCTTCTTTGAGCAATCAGTAGCAGGTGGGTGGATTATTGCACTGGATGGCGATCCACTCTGGGGTGCTTTGTGTATGGTTTTCGCAATTCCATTCATGCTTGCTATTGTTGCCATGCGACGACCGCGAGTGGTTCTTCTGGAACGAGCTGTTCCTGATTCGAATGGTCAACTGTTGCATGTGATTACGTCTCAACACGGATCATTGCAAACACAAATACCGACACGATTAGATCGTCACTTGCTGCGAGATGATTCTATCCTAGATGTCCCAGCCAGTTCGACATCATGGCTCATTTTTGCAATTACTGTTGTAGTTGCGATTGGACTTAGCATCATGTTGGCACTTGATATTGCATTCTGGTTGGCTGCAATTCTGATTATCCCAACTGTACTCATCGGATTCAGCATACCAGTTATGGGATGGTGGTCACATTCAACCAAGAGAATTGGATTGCCCACAAGGAGGCGGGATGCAGAGGCTTGGTTGATGGCTGGAATTCTTAGTGCTCTTCCAGCAGTCATGATCAACAGTTGGCTATTCCCTGGAATCATCACTGCAATACTGCCAAATATTTCTGAAGACAATTTGCTTTATCTTGGTGCGATGATGTCGGCACCTATTGGGGAAGAACTTTGCAAGGCAGCTGCCATCTGGTTCTTTGCTTCAAAAATACGATCACCAAAACATGGCTTCCAAATTGGTTTCACAGTCGGGCTTGGTTTTGCAATTATTGAAAATCTAATGTATATTTCAGAATCATCTGCTGGTGTTTTCTTCAGTGTGACAATTCTCATTCGAGGTATTGGGTCTATTCCAGGACATGCTTTCTGGACCGGACTCACTGGAGCTGCGATGGGTTGGACTATCATGAGAGCGAGAGCCACAGCGCTACAATTGGCTGCGGAGGCTGGACATCAAATCAAAGCACCAGAAAAGCAGGGTAGTGATTGGAAATTGGTTGACAAAGATTCAGGTGTGGTTCTTGAGACCCCACAATCTACCGTAGGTGGTGTCGCAGTAAACCCAGCAGGGATCCAAATTTGGACCCCAACACAGGAAATTATCACCAAGAAACCATGGATAACTGTACCTCTTCCTGAAAAAATCGTATTCGGAATTTTACTCGCAATGTTAGGCCATGCAACGTGGAATGGGACTAGCATTCTTCTGTATCTGATTGCTGTCGATGTTGGGATGTCAGATATAGTGTATGTACTTCTAGAATTATTGCTTACGGTTGTCTTAGTTACAGCGGTTTTGGTTATTGGTTCAGGCTTACTCCACAGTGTTAGAGCAGCACCCGATGGTAGTGAAGTGGACGAGTATCAGGCCACTCTAGCAACCATGACCCAGCAAAACAATCAAAAAATGTAAGTTCATACTTATTTACTGTATTAAACACTTAAATCCGAATTCAAGTGCGCATTTACTTCCCGCATCTCGGTGTCCAAACATTCAATCGTATTCTTTAGTTCACGGAGCCCGAGGTAGCACCATGGAGTTCGAGATGGTCGGTGGAATCGATCAGACAAATCTGGTGATTTCATTTGCTCTCATCTTGGTTTTGATGATTGTCAGTCGCGTTCGCCATATCCTCAACGAGGCTGGAACCTGGGCTGCCGCAGCACTCGGATTGGGTGTGGCCATTGGTGGGCATTGGTCCTGGCTCGTCATTCTACTTTCATTCCTGTGTGCTGGATTTGCAGCGACTCGATGGCGATACGAAGAAAAACGCCAGCATGGTTTCCATGAGGGAGATGAAGGTGAACGAGATTGGACTAATGTTGTGGCCAATGGTGGTATTCCGCTAATTGTTTCCATCTTGGCCTTCACCTCGAAAGATTGGGAAACATTGTTCCCCGTATTTGCTGCCTCTGTGGCCGTCGCAGCATCAGATACATTCGCCAGTGAATTTGGTGCCCTCGATAACAGAGTCTACATGATCACGACTATGAAAAAATGCGAGCGGGGGGTCAATGGTGGTTTCAGCCCTACCGGCCAATTCGCAGCTTTAGCGGGTGCCTTGCTAATTGCACTCATCGCAACCGGGCTTGGACTCTTGATCGGTGCCGATGCTTTGGCCAGCCCATTTGAATTCATTCTAAGTGTTACACTCATAGGATTCATTGGTTGTCAAATCGATTCGCTGTTCGGTGCTGTGCTGGAAAATAGAGGATACATTGGCAAGGGTATGGTCAACACATTGGCGATAGGTTCGGGTGCTTTAATCGCCTGTTATCTTCACCCAATTATTGCACTTTGAGCGGCGGCCCTATGGGCCGCCGGATTCATCTATGCGATGCGTTTGCCCAAACTATGCATCCGACAGGTGAGGCTCGACCTGCTCGCAGAATGCTGTTCCTAATCACAGCCATACTGGCTGTTTCGACCTTACCACCTTCATCCACAGCAGATGATTTCCCAACCGGACCGGGGCTAGATTGGACTTTGCCCAATTCGCATGGGTTGTACATCAGTGGGGCCGATGGCTCTGAAAGTCTTGTGCGGACTCTGCCAAGTGAAACCGGTCAACCAGATGGTGACACGGAATTTGGTTGGGCACCATTTGGTCAGAACCTGTTGTCATTGAGCAGCCCTCCGGCTACTGAAGCCACCTTGCTGGAGGGTAACCTTACTGTCACACTCTATGCCGGATTGTATGCCCAAGGAACACAGTGTAAAGCCGTGGGAGAACCATGGAATACTCAGTTCTTAGCGACTGTCTATGTCGGAGACACCCCCGTCATGGAGGATGCTGAAAGCAATTCGATCGTCATGGAAAACGATTGGAACAACGCTCATGAATTCATCATTGAGGGGTCGATTGATGTAATGTTGGATATCGACGATACAATCACGATGGACATCTCTGTCATTCACAATTGCCAGGCTCTGTTTCCAGATTCTCGCGGCCATCTTTTCTGGGATACCTATGATTTGCCGAGCGGCATTCAAATCGATGCTGAAATGCTCACACCCGCATTGAACATCTCCGTCAGTTCAAACGGCTTGCCGCAAATCGAATTTACACCCCACTCTCCGTTTGGAACCGATGATTACCAAGAGATTCTCATCGACGTCATCGGACCCCTTGATACTTGGGAACAGGGAGTCCATTACCCGATTCCACCTGAAGAAGAACAATTCCAAGATCGATTGAAAATGGATGCTGAGAACCCCCCACACGGTACACGTCAAACCGATACTGGTCGGACCGCATGGACTTGGGTGACCAGGGAACCATTGGATGAAGGGATGTATGTCGTCGATCTCTGCGCCACGATGTCAGACGGAGTCTACACGGTAGATTGTCACTTGATTGGAGTGTTGAGGTTCGAAGTTGAGGATTCACCGAGCGCTTGGATTGAATCGGGATGGTTTGCAGTAATGCCCATCCTTTCCGTGCTTGGACTCTTCGGATTCCTAGTTCAAACTCGGTTGCCACCTTGGCCTGTTTTGATTGTAATTGCTCTGATGGCTGCGACCACGATGGCGGCGATGACGGTGCTACCAGACATTGGACCAGGTGAACAGCAATCTGAAACGGCGATCCCTGATTTCATGTTACTCAAGCATGGTAATGGTAGTGCAAATCTCGATGGTTTACTTGAAGGAAAAGACGCATTGGTTCTCGGTGTATTCACGACTGGTTCTCCTTCTGCAGATTTGCAAATGTATGATTTCAGAAATGTTCAGGACGATTTCGGAGGTTCTGTGGCATTCGCTCAATTGATTACCGGTGAAGGTGTAGAAATTTACGATGGAGATTCACATGCTGCTAATCTCAATGGTTCATGGCCTTTGATGATCGATGAGAGCGATAGTGCGGTTGCTCAGCAATTGCCAACAGGAATCGGAGATGGTGTCATTATCATCGATTCTGCCGGATTTATTGTTGACTGGCACGCTTCAACAATGAATCCAATCGATATGAAGAAAGCGATTGAAACCGCAAAATCGGGTGGCGGGCGCACACCGCTCGAGATGCTTCAATTGTCGAGCATAGTCGTATTCTTACCCTTACTCATTCTTGGATTGCCCCGCGAAAGAATCGATGCACCAGAGGCAGTGATGATTCCAGCCGCTGGTTGGCTGGGTACTGTAGGTTCAGCCGCCATTGGGTTTGGACTGTGGGCCCTTCCAGTCGCCACCCTCAGTATCTTTGGGGCCATGCTGTGGTCTTGGGTGCAAGCAATTCTCATCGGATGGTTGGCATGGCAAACCATTGCCATGATCATATGGCAACGGCTTCCAGAGGTTGATTGGGTTTCAAATCAAGTTTACAAGCTACTTCCAGATGACTATAGAGCGTGGCGCTCAGAGGAAATGTGGACATGGGATTCACGTATGGGTCACTGGCTCGCATGGATGTCGTGGCTGGCCATGCCGACCCTTATTGGTCAAGGAGTGGGCTCAAGGATTGCTTCGGGTGGGATTGGATTCTTGACGGGGCCTGTAATGCTCATTGCCTTCATTCTCATCGCTGGGCTGTTAGCACTCCTGATTCGATTAATCGCAGCATGGGGTGGACCTATCTCTCGGTTGGCAGGGACACTGAATCGACCAGTCGCTGTGCGCAGTTGGGGTGCACTCAATGCAGGAATCGTCACCTGGCTGATTCTATGGTACGTGTTTGGACCATTACTTGGTTGACTATAGCTGTGATACAAGGTCTCGTAGAACCGTTACTGGGTCGTTGGCTTTGGTCACACCACTTGCAAGTAGTACACCTTCAGTGCCCAATTCAATCGCCATGGCCACATCGGCGCCGTTCTTCACGCCCGCACCGCATAGCACACGGACATTAGGGTTGGCTGCCTTGACGGCAGCGGCTGTTCCAGAGACAATGTCGGGGTTTGCGGTTGTCACACTGCTGTCGCCACCAATGAGTTCTGGTGGCTCGACTGCGATGAAAGTTGGAGAAAGGGCTGCGAGTGCTTTGGCCTCATCGACATCAGCTGCACACGCGCACACAGAGAAATCGTCTGGCAATTGTGCCAACAAGGTTTCGACATGGCCTAAATCCACTTTGTGCTCAGCATGGTTGATGATTGAACCTGTCGCGCCATGCGCCATCGCAGTTTCAGGATGAAGCCAGCCGGTGTTTGAGCCCCAACCGATTGGATCTAGATGCTGAGCCCAGACTTCGAGGTTAGGGGCAGCTGTCTTGACCGCACTCAAATCAAACGCGGAGACGACTGCGACCATCGTTGCATCGGTCGTTGCATCAACTTCAGCCATGGCCTTCGCCAGTGAGACTGCAGCCTTGCCTTGGGCGGAAGCGTAGGTCTTGAAATTGACAACGATGAGGGCGCTCATCGAACCTTGCGAAAAGACGGAGGGTGTTCAATCTGCCGTCGGAAAGACTCCGCCATTTTGTGCATGGCCGCTGGGTACGATTGCGCCATGATCGACAACGACGTTCTGTAGATTGCAACCCTCGCCAATCTGCGCATTGTGCCCAATCATGCACCCGGTAATATCGCATCCAGAACCAATCGTGACATTTTGGAGTAAGGCACTACTTACAATCGAGCATTGCGAACCAACTATGCCATCGGAATCGATTGCGCTGCCCGATACTTTGGCATCGACATCCACAGCCACCCCATTTCCAAACCAGTTGTTTGCATCTGCAGATTTCCCACGGACCCAAGCTTTGTTTGAAATCGAAGTTTGGACTGACTCGATATATGATTCAGGGGTGCCCGCATCGACAAAATGGCCCTCAAATGGGAACCCAGACAATTCACCATCTTCTGCCAATACTGGGAAGACTATGCGTTCCATACTGAATGCCCCTTCTGGCATTCGATCAAACACTTCGGGTTCCAACAGATAGGTGCCCGCATTGATGAGATTCGAGTAGGCTTCCCCCCGAGGTGGCTTCTCCTGGAATCGACGGATTCGTGTACTCTCCGAATCGTAGTCGGCGACACCAAAGCGACTGGGGTCTTCAACTTCCCAAAGTGAAATGGATGCAAGGGTCCCAGCTTCCTTGTGAGCTGCAAGCATCTCATCCACACGCAAACTGGTGAGAAGGTCACCATTGATGACACAACAAGTCCCTTCGCCGAGATATTCGCGGCAGTTGGCGATGGCACCTCCTGTGCCCAACGGTTCGCTCTCTTCAACAATTACGACATTGTATGGTAGATCGAGGCTTGAGAAATGTTCACGCATTTGTTCGATTCCATAGCCCGCTGCAATCAGGACCTTGTCGACCATGCCTTCAGGCAAAATGCTGACGACGTGTTCGATCATCGTGCGGTCCAAGATTGGAATCAATGGCTTGGGTGCATGAAGCGTCCAAGGGCGTAGACGTGTACCGAATCCACCGGCCAGTACGATGACGTCCATCACTCTCGCGAGTCGGGTCCCCCTCAAGTGCCTTGCTCACCGCGGACAGCCCATCACGCGCGCGTGGCGGAGCGTTCAAAGAGCGGCTTCAGGTCGAATGTGTTGAGGGGCACCAATGAACATCCATGAGTATCAGGGTAAGCAGTTGTTCAGAGATGCAGGACTTGCTGTGCAAGATGGTGTCCACTGCACGAGTGTCGAACAGGCGTTGGCCGCTTACGATGCCCTCGGGGGCAATGTTGTCGCGGTCAAAAGCCAGATTCACGCCGGGGGCCGAGGCAAGGGTAGCCTCCACAGCCCACAGAGTGGGGAACTGGTCATGCAAGGCGGTGTCAAGATCGCCTTCAATCGTGAAGAGGTTGAAACCTATGCGCAAAATATCCTTGGAAATATCCTTGTCACCAAGCAAACAGGTTCAGATGGCAAGAGAGTCAACAATCTGTATGTTGAAGGTGGGTGCAAAATCGCCCATGAATACTATCTTGCAATCCTGATTGATCGTGAGGAGAAGATGCCACTCATCATGGCTTCATGTGAAGGTGGCATGGATATCGAAGAGGTGGCTGAGAAGACACCTGAGGCGATTTTCAAGGTTCATGTCGATCCGAGTGATGGTCTACTGCCTGAGCAAGTGGAAGGACTCGCTGCCTCACTCGGACTCGCAGGTGCTGCTGTCGATTCATTCGTTGAAAACATCAGCGGGTTATTCGATTTGTTTGTATCCAAGGACTGCTCAATGGTTGAAATCAATCCGTTGGTTCGCACTGAAGATGACCGAATCGTCCTCCTCGATGCCAAGGTTGGATTTGACGACAATGCTCTATTCAGACACCCTGACATCATCGAATTGCGTGACCTCTCTGAAGAAGAGCCGACCGAAGTGCGCGCCAAGGCTGCAGGATTGTCTTATGTCAAACTGGATGGAGACATCGGTTGTTTGGTCAATGGTGCCGGTCTTGCCATGGCGACTATGGATGTCATCAAACTGTATGGTGGTGAACCGGCAAACTTTCTCGATGTTGGAGGTGGCGCCAATGAAGAACAGGTGACTACAGCGTTTGGAATCATCATGGAGGATCCGAATGTCAAGGGGATTCTTGTCAATATCTTTGGCGGCATCATGCGTTGCGATATCATTGCACGCGGTGTGATTGCCGCGACACAAGCCCTCGCATTGGAAGACCCATTGGTCGTTCGCTTGGTTGGTACTAATTTCGAAGAAGGGCGGAGGATTCTTGCTGAAAGTGGACTGAATATCCACACTGCTGAAACTCTTGCAGAAGGCGCGAAGATGATTGTCGAACTGGTCGGAGGTGAATCCTGATGAGCATCTGGATTGGTGAGGATGCCAAGGTTCTCGTTCAGGGAATCACAGGTAATCAAGGTACATTTCATGCCACCAAGATGGCTGAATATGGAACCAATATTGTCGGTGGCGTGACCCCGCGTAAAGGCGGGCAAATCGTCGACCTCGGAAGTGTGCAGGCCCCCGTATGGAATACCATGGTGGAAGCCATTGAAGCCACAGATGCGGATGCCAGTGTCATCTATGTCCCACCACGGTTCGCTGGTGCAGCAATTATCGAAGCTGCCAATGCTTTTTCCCAGGTTCGCGGTAACGGTGTCATCGTATGTATCACTGAAGGGATTCCGACCCTTGACATGGTCAAAGCCGTAGATCACGTGCACAACACAGATGGCGTTCGACTCATTGGCCCCAATTGCCCGGGAATCATCACACCGGGTGAAACCGGTGGCTCGAAAATTGGTATCATGCCAGGGCACATTCATGCCAAGGGTAGAATTGGTATTGTCTCTAAATCAGGTACACTGACTTACGAAGCCGTCGCGCAGACGATGAGTATCGATGAAGGGCAGAGCACGTGTATTGGAATCGGTGGGGACCCTGTAAATGGCACAGGATTCATCGATTGTTTATCTGCATTCGAAAATGATGAGCAAACAGTGGCTGTTGTCATGATTGGAGAGATTGGTGGTACCGCTGAGGAAGATGCTGCAGCATGGGTTGCTGAGAACATGAGCAAACCTGTTGTTGGCTTCGTCGCTGGAATGACCGCACCACCTGGAAAGAGGATGGGGCATGCTGGCGCTATCATCAGTGGTGGTAAGGGAACGGCTTCTGAGAAAGTCGCCGCAATGGAGGCTGCTGGGATCCGATGTGCCAATGACCCTTCAGAAATCGGTGCTGTTCTGCTGGAAAGTCTGAAGACCGCCGGGCTTCGCTAATCAGCCATGGACTTGGCCGCACTCGCGCCTATCGCCATCATATTGGTCCTCGGTGCGATTTCACCTGGCCCTTCGTTGGCCGTCCTCATCAGGAATACCGTGGAAGGCGGCAAGAAACGAGGTGTGGCTTGTGGTATCGGGCATGGCATTGGTTTTGGCATCTATGCATTCATCGCGGTTGCTGGAATTGCTCAACTAAAAGCGAATGCGAGTGGTGCTGCTGGTATACTGGAGATTGCTGGAGGCCTCTTCTTATTGCTTCTAGCTGGACTGATGTTACGAGGTTCAAGTAGTGAGAATGCGCATCCGTCTTCTGGTCGTAGAGGATTCGCAGAAGGTTTCCTAATCGCCTTTCTCAATCCGAAGATCCTTGCATTTCTTCTCGCCATATTCAGTCAGTTTGTTCAACCCGACTTTACATGGGGTGAACGAGTAATCGTTGCAGGTATCGCGATGTGTATCGATGGTGGATGGTATGTACTGGTCGCGCTCGCCATCTCAGGGACACCTTTGCTAACAAAAATCGAGCAGAATGCCCGTAAGGTCGAACTAACGATGGGGTGCCTGCTTGCTGGAATCAGTATCTGGATTCTGCTATAATCAGCGTGGTGGACCCTTTCGCTTGGGAGGGCCACCACTTGGCCCTCGGCTCGGAGGACCGCCACCGGGACCACGACTTGGGGGGCCACCACTTGACCCTCGGCTCGGAGGACCGCCACCGGGACCACGACTTGGGGGGCCACCACTTGGCCCTCGGCTCGGAGGACCGCCACCGGGACCACGACTTGGGGGGCCACCTGAGCCACCACTTGGGCCACGGGAGGGGCCTCTTGGAGGACCACCTGGGCCACCACTGGGACCTCGACTGGGGGGGCCACCTGGGTCACCACTGGGACCTCGACTTGGTGGACCACCTGGGCCGCGAGATGGTGGGGTTGGTGTATCATCCCAATCATCATCAACAAATTGTGCACCACAGCCAGGACAGCTAGAATCAGAATCTCGTATTGGGGAATGACCACAATCATCGCAAGCAAAAACGTCATCATCGTCGATGGTAGCTTCATCAGTACCAACGGCCTCACCCCAAACAAGTTCGATATTTCCATCCAACGAACGGAATAGAGCGATTTCGATGCCGATGTCAAAGCCTTTGAGGGCTAACTCGGTTGTAATGGCGTGCTCAAATGCATTTGAGAGATCGGGGGGGGTGTCGAGTACACGCCCATCATCGATATAGGTCACGTTCACTTGAACAGTGTCATCTTCAGTCATTGCCACTTGAGGAGATTCAACTGCGACGCCCCGCTTTCTGGCAACACGACGAGCGGCGACCTCTGCCATTCTGCGGAGTAGAGAGGGGGATGGTTGATTGGATCTTACACGTTTCTTTTCCAAACCGATATCTTGGCCATCATCAAGAAATCTTGCATTACCTGTTGCTGAGGCCAAATGCTCAGGCACTTCGCCACCAGCGAGCCCAGCCAGCACCCCACTTGCAGTTTTCTGATTCATTGCCAACCATTCATTACGGGCGCCTTTTTTCTCAGCTCTTTCAGATTCGACAATATTATCGACAACTTGGTCAGTGATTGATGATGATTCAGGTTGTGCTGTATTTTGGGCCGGAACATCCGTCATTTGATCTGCAATTTGATTGAGGAAATTGGATGGGTCGGCGATTACACCAGTTCCACCAGCCGCATCTGCGGCTTGCATATCGTGGGTTGCATGAATCGCTTGAGAACTTACTACTCCGAAGTTCCTACCACCCTTTGAAGGGTCCTGGCGTGCACCACATTCTGGACAGAAAAGCGAGTCACTTGGTATCTCATCGGAACAAACTTGACAGTCCACGGTTCCACCCCTACGGGTGGAAGGGCGGAACTCCCGTTAGAAAAGGTTGCCTAGAACCTGAATGCCCACAGGGTCAAGAACACAAAGCCTGCAGAGTCAACTGGAGGGGTATATATGGCTGGATTAATCAATCCTGAAATTGATGCTTTATTGGAAAA
>CAWVWT010000015.1:0-45628 GCA_963934015.1 uncultured Candidatus Poseidoniales archaeon | reverse complement strand
ATGGGTTGCAATAATGTCTGGGCGGATTTCGAGGATTGGAACTCTCAGGGGCCAAGTCGAAGTCGAACCGGGGCCCGTGATGGCATTTCCTGTGATGTCTGTGGCATCGACCCAACAATCGAGTTTGTCACCTGCAACCATCGGTTGGAAAGATAGATTGGCCTGATATCTAGAGACTTGACCCTCGACCGTCTGCAAAGCTGTCGACTGTATGGGTTCACCAATTGATTCGAAGCCGCGCATAATCTGGCATGTCATCGACCAAGATTCGTTGGACAATCCAGCACCGATGTCCTGCAAACTGAACTGCAGAATGATTTCAGTCGTATTGGCAGGAATGAAGGTAGGTTCGAAACTGATGAGGGTGGGCGCATCCCCATCCACCTGTAATCGCAAGGACGAAAGAGTTGATTCAACTATACCTGGGGCTTGATTCAATAGGAGGTTTACTCTATAGAAGCCGTTACTGTAAGCAGATACTTCACCGGAGAAGTAACCCTCACCATCTGCAGTCACGACCAGTGGGAGATCGGACGGAACTTCAAGTTCGACAGTATAGGAATTCGCCGGGGGTGCGAGGTCAGCGGAAACATATCGTATATGTCCGCTAATCTTCAACCTCGCATTGAGAGCAACATAATCATCATCTGAAAGCGGAGTGTTCAGCGGGTCATCAGCCAACGATATGGAGAAATCAGACAATTGTATGTTGGAGTCCAGTGTCCAAAATATGCCTGTATAGAGTGCTTGAGACCCAGAAGAATCTGTCAGTTCCATTGAAATCTCGTTGGTAGCGGAAGATGGATTGAACACTGGTGTGAATGAGAATGAGAGATTCAGATGGATTTCCTCGCCCTCGCTTGTAAGCATATATTCTACAATCTGCACCTCAGGGTCGTTCGAGGAGAAGCCATTGGCCTCTGTCCATGTCAGTTCGGAGTTTGAGCCGAGATCGACGACAATCTCCTCAATGTCGCCCAGTTCATTGGGGTCGTTCAGCGTGATATTCAACCAAGTCGAATGAGAGGGTACGAGGGTGCCTGCCCCGTGATATTGTAAGGTGGCCCCAGTGAAAGATGTCGGGCTTGGTACCAATGAAATGTAATTCGCCAAGTCTTGTTCGAATCCTGGACCACTACCGAGATCGTTACCTGCGATATCATAGCCTTCGATGAAGAGAGATACTCGCTGGCCCTGTGCATTGGTTGTATCGTCGTATGTCGCATGGTAGAACTCGGAATCGCCCTGCCGCTGTAACGGTCCACTCGCATATTCAGTGATTGAAGGAATGCCATCACCATCATCGTGTGCTGATTCAATCCACCAGCGAAGGCGTAGAGACCCATCATCAATGCCAATGGAATCTGCAATTGAGACATTGAACAGTTGCTGTGAATCGGGGATGATACGGTCGCCAGACGGGGAATTCAGTAGCATCCCAGGGTCGGTTGCATCGATATTGAACAGGCGCTCAATATCGCCTTCAGGTGTGGAATCGAATGGACCTGCAATTTTTGCACTGACGGTGAATCCGTCGTAATAATTGCTGTTCGGCGCAACCGAGTTGATGGCAAAGGTTCCACTCAAATCCGTGGTTGAATTTCCACTGACATTCACAAGTTCGACGAGTACATCCCCGGGCTGTGGACTGCTGGACTCGTCGAGGAAATGAACCACACCAGTTGCTCGAAGTAAATCACCTCCTGCAACCCATTCACCTTCAAACACTTCTGGCCCACCATCGCTGGGGGCGGTCTCATCCCACAGATGGAAGTCCACAATCTCAAGACGCCTCTCATGATTTGTGGCCTGGCTGGAGAGTCGATTAGTATGCAGATTGTCTGTGGTTGTGACTTGCCCCAACCATTTGACATCCTGCTCTTCGGGCCAGTCCCAACCCACCTCGAGATTCCATTCCATCAATCCGGTGTCCGAATTCAAGGGTTGCCAGTTTCCTGAAACATTGGCAACAAATCCATTGTCATCGTTCATCCAACTGCTTGCATTGTCGAATGAGTAGACCAAAACCGGTGGATTGGAGACACCACTGAGTTGGGGCGTCATCGCCAGCCAAGATATATTGGAAATACCCTGATAAGACGTAACCTGGATTCCAATCACTTCTGTATCACCATTGGGGACTAGGGTATCTGTAGGCAGAATCATCGAACCCACAGATGGAGGCCGATCTCCTAGATTGATATTCAGGTTGCTGAGTTCAACGATGCCGGCACTGCTGCTGCTGACGTTGATTGGAATTGTGACATTGCCAGTTGGATCAGGAGTAGTCCCACTGAGATGCTGATTGATCTCAGACGCCAGAGCTCCATCACTGATCGTGGGCTGCCAATCATACTCGACATCGATATTACCAAGCACAAGTGTAGCATTCCCTGTGACTCCAAGCGGGATGTCAACGAATTCATTTCCCCACGAATCGGTGAATGTCGGTGCGGCAGTGGCCAACAGCGCATTGAGGGCTGCAGAGAAGTCTGGAGTGGTCGTCCCATTGCTGAGATTGCCTGCATGGCTCCACTCGGAACTTCCATCATTGCCAACATCAAGGCCGCCCGTGACATCATCGGTGCCTTCGAAAACGATGGTCAGCCTGGGACCGTGGGTTGAATTCTCACTGGAGGGTATCGAAAGTCTGGACCCATCCGGTTTGTTCGTGTTTTCATCTCCGATCAGCAACAGTCCTTGATTCGGAATAGTTCCATTGACCCACCCCTGAATCAGAGTTGTCAGCCCGGATGAATTGAACTCAAGCCAATTATGTTCCAAATTGGCGGGGCTGTTCGTCACATTGGCAATCGCACCACCACGATCAGTGGTACCGGATGCACCTGAAGAGGACCATGCGTAGTCGGTACCCGTTACATTGTCAATCGCATTGTTCCATGTCACACCCGGACCCTGTTGTACAGGGGAGCCAGATTCCATGCCTTCGACCCAGTCCTTCAGTAACGGATGCACCCGGTAGGTGTGCTGTGCGGTATTGGCCTGACCGGTATTGGCATTGTTCACAACATCTTCAATCCAGAATGAAAGATTGGCATCCAATACGGTCACGGCTGGAAGTTGCGTGAGATTAAACCAATACACTGAGCGGTAAATGTTCCAATTCGCCCACTCCGTCTTACCGACCCAAATTAGAGAGGAATTACCATAATTACAATCCAAATGAGTTGCGTTCCCCCAAGAACTGGGTTTGCGAATTGCCGCATCCTCCACATCATTTCCATTGAGTGTGAGTTGACTGAGGGTAGATACCTCCAAAGATGCTGAACTAACCGTGGCATTCAGTGGTAAGCGGATTGAATATGTTGAATTCGAACCGGTAGAGAGATTGACACCGGCGGAATGCCAACCATTTGAGAATTCATCGACATATCCAAATGATCCATTTCCAGTGCCCCCGAAAGCCCATTCCAAATCTCCGTCATCACCCACATCGATACCGATGGTGGTCGGACTCAGGCCGGCAGCCCCTTGCCATCCTCGAACTTCAAGTGAGGCCGCACTGACAACCGAGTTCGCCCCGAGAATCAGAGTGGTGCTAGTATCGTGACCTTCGCCTGGAAAGGTGATATTGACTGATTGTGGAAATCCATTATTCCCAAAATGAGTCACATATTCCGCATTCGCCGAAGGGAACATACCCGGTACTGAAAAAACCGATGCGAGAAAGAGAAATGAAAGCAGCAATGCTGAACGGGCAGAGGATGTGTCATCAGCAGTCATGAGTCAAATCCCCCCACCTAAAGAGCCCCTCTGGGGCTCATTGGTGCAATTCTCTTCTAATCATTCCCCATCATTGGTCACTATCAGATCGGCGGTCAGGATAGGATTCGGGAGGTGCCAAAACGGAATGTTGCAGGGTGAACAAAGCCATCACCGAGGGCTGTTCTCACAATATCCAGGTACCCTTCAGCTTGCCCGGGTTCTCGAATCCCCCCTGAGAGTTTGAGGCCGCGTGCCTTGCCATTGTTTTCATGGCTCCATATGGCGAGTAATTCAGCCAATACCCTAGCAACCAATGGGGTGCAAACCCCGCGCCTACCCGTACAAGTTTTGATGAAATCCGCTCCAAATTCAAGTGACAATTTGGCACCGAATTCCACGTAAGATAAATCCATTTCTGGTGTTTCAAGAATGACCTTGAGGATTTTATCTCCACAGGCTTGGCGCATCTGTGCTAAATCAGTAGCCACCTTGTCACGTTCTCCGTCCATTAGAGCTTCAAAATCCAGCACAATATCAATCTCATCTGCACCATCAGCAATCGCTTTCTTGACCTCAGAAATTCGCTCCGGTAAAGGACCGTTTCCATTCGGGAATCCACCAGCAGCACAAGCGATGTTCCCCGCATACCTGGAACGCGCCTCAGTCACATGTTCAGGTAACACACAAATGGCAGCTAAATCATGTTCATTTGCTTCATTGAGAAATGCATCAAGATCGCCCTCTAAATCGAGCAGCGTGTAGTCGCACAATTTCAACAACCCATCTGACACAAAATGGCCTCACGCCTGTGCGCAATAATCTTTGCACTGACTAGATTTGGATATTGATTCGCCACAGCCCTCAAAGACCGACGACAGTAGCAGCCGAATGTGTCAGGACGGATTCACAATTTCGGTGCGGGCCCCGCCGTTTTGCCACTCTCGGTTGTCGAGGCGGTCAGCGATGCTCTGCCCAACCTGATGAATTCAGGATTTGGTCTGTGCGAGATTAGCCACCGTAGCGCAACCTTCCAAAGTGTGGTCGACAGTGCGATGGAGCGCGTTCGCAGGGTGCTTTCAGTACCCACTGATTACACGGTTCTGTTCCTACAAGGTGGAGCATCACTACAATTCTACATGACCGCTCTGAATATCTTAGGTGAAGAACAGAAAGCCGACTATTTGGTGACGGGAGGATGGGCTCAAAAGGCACTCAAAGAAGCCAGTCGAGTCGGTGATGTTACGGCCATTTGGGATGGTTCCGAAAATGGCTTCAAATCAGTACCTTCCGATGTTGATTACACAGTGCGTGAAGATTCGGAATACGTCCACTATACATCGAATAACACACTCTATGGCATCCAATATCACCACCTTCCAGCCAGTGGTGGAAAACCTCGGATTCTAGATGCAAGTTCAGACATCGCTGGCGTCCCTCTCGATGTTAGCGCACACGAAATCATCTACGCAGGCGCACAGAAGAATTTGGGGCCAAGTGGAGTCACACTGGTCATCCTCTCACCTTGGGCAATGGCAAGATGTGGTGATAATCTACCCTCGATGCTGGATTACAATGTTCATGCTTCCAAGGGTTCTCTATTCAACACCCCGAATACATTCGGTATTTTCGTGTTGGATCAGGTGTTCAAGTGGTTGGAAGATAATGGTGGCTTGGAAGGATCCATCGCGCGCAATCAAGCCAAAGCGAATCTTCTCTACCAGGAACTGGATCGTTCTGATTTCTGGGCACCACATGCTGAAATGAATTCACGCTCTGTGATGAATGTCACATGGCGGCTAGCCAATCAAGACCTTGAATCAGTGTTCTTAGAAGAATCTACAGCGGCCGGAATGGGTGGTCTGAAAGGACACCGAAGCGTGGGTGGAATCCGGGCCAGTTTGTACAATGGATGCCCATTGGATAGTGTGGTGGCATTAATCGCGTTCATGCAAGATTTTGAGGCTCGACATGCCTGAATCATGCTTTTTGATTACGAAGGCATGAAGTGAGTGAAGTTTGGCCCCCAATCATGGTGGTCGTTGGCATCGCGATGTTGCAGGGTGCCCGCCATGCCCATATCGATGCAATTCAACGGGCGGCCAACGAGTTGTCAATGGTGATTGAAACTGTCGAATTGCGAACGGTTAAAGATTTGCAACAACAAGTGATTGATGCCCTGATGCTCCCCGGTGGTGAGAGCACAGTGATGCGTTTGCGCGGTAATGATGCGGCTAGTTGTCTCCTTCCAGCCTTGTTTGACTGGATGCGCGAAAACGAATCTCGCCCGGTTCTGGCCACTTGTGCAGGTGCTATTCTTCTGGCCGACCCCCAAGATGGTGGCGAACCCTTGGTCGATGCCGAAATTGATCGCAATGCCTTCGGCGGTCAAGCAGATTCGTTTGAATCAGCCCTCGATTGTGGATTTCCAGGCATCTTCATTCGAGCCCCTCGCTTTGGCGAAGTTCGTGACTTAGTCGTATGCACACTTTCAGGTGAAGTAGTTGGGGTGCGAAAAGGAAATCGAATCGCACTCACATTCCACCCTGAACTCAGTGGAGATACCCGCTACCATCGCATGCTACTGGAGGCCTGTACATGATTGAATTACCATCAATGGATGAAGCCGAAGGGTGCATTCAATGTCAAATGGGAAGTAAACTCGTATTGTTCGTCACTGGGCATTGTCACTGGATGTGCGATTACTGTCCACTGTCGGAAAATCGTCGTGAAATCGATTTCATGTATGCCAATGAACGTCGAGTTGACATCGGTGATTGGGCGCCTGTTCTTGAAGAGGGGCGCGCAATGAATGCCACCGGGACCGGCATTACAGGGGGTGATCCAATGATGGCTGCAGAGAGGAGTATGGAAGCCTGTCGTGAATTGAAGAAAGAATTCGGACCCACTCACCACATCCACTTGTACACCAGTATTCCTTTCAAACCAGAAGTTGCTCAACAATTGGCTGATGCTGGGTTAGATGAAATTCGATTCCACCTTCTCAATTTAGAGTACGATCGCTATGTGCCAACCATGCAAGCTTGTCGAGATGCCGGACTATTCGTCGGTATTGAATTGCCGTGCGAACCCGATCAAGAAGAGCGCTTGCATCAACTCATCGAAGAGATGCGAAATGGGCCCGCCCTTTTTCTCAACCTGAATGAATTGGAAATCACTGTCGGTAACTTCGACAATATGGAAGTTCGAGGATTCAACCTTTCAACCGAAATCACCGCAGGGGCTGAAGGATCTGGTGAACTTGCCAGAGCCTTGCATGCAAAAGTCACACCAGATTATGGATTCATGCTCAAGTATTGCACCGCATCATACAAGGATTCAGGCCAACTTCGTCGTCGATTTCTACGCCGCGGTGAACATACCATTTCACCCCATGAACAGTTGACTGAAGACGGAACCATCATCTTCGGTTCCATTTGGTGCTCCGATGAAGATGCAGATGGTTGGATCGAAGAAATCCAAGAGCAAACGGGCATCCCCTCGCAATTTATCTTTCACAATTCCAAGATGGGTCGACTTGAGATTCCACTGATGCTAGCAGAAGGGATTGCTGATGAAGTGGATGCGCCCGTAGCGATGATTGAAGTCCACCCCACCCACGTACGTTTGGAAGTTGGAGTAATCTGGTTGAACGATGTGCGTCCACAATGAAGCGGTCGTCGTATTCAAGAACGGTGGCCATCCCGCACAACCCAATGTCTGAGGACGAAGTGGCCGATGAAGTGGCTGAAGAAGCCGCCACAGAGGAAGAAGTGGTTGAACCTACGATAGAGGAACTACTTGCTGAAGCCATTGCACGTGCAGAAAAAGCCGAAGCAGAAATTACCTACAGAGATGCCGATATTGTCAACCTCCGAAGACGAAATGCAACTGACAGGGCTGAATTACTCAAATTTTCCGGATTCAATCTATCGGGGCGGATTCTACCCGTTCTCGACAATCTAGACAAGGCACTTGTAGCTGCTGAAGATGGTCCTCTTGCTGATGGTGTGCGTTTGACTCGAGAGAACCTTCTCGATGCATTTCAGGCTGAAGGCCTGACCCGGATTGAAGTCGGTTCGGAATTCGACCCAAATACAATGGAAGCACTGACTACTTTACCGGCATCCGAAGAGCACCCTGATGGATCGATTATCGATACACTTGAATCAGGATGGATGTACAAAGATCGAGTGCTTCGCCCTGCGCGAGTTGTCGTCGCCAAGGAGTGAGAGGATGGACCGAAGAAGGTGGCTTCTGTTGCCGCCTGCAATCTGGATATTCAGTCTTTTCTTAATTCAAATATTGAGTGGCTTTACAGCCCCCAATTCATCTGAAATACCCGACCAGTGTCCCGAAAATAGTCAGAACTGTGCCCGTGTGATAATGGAGTTTGAGGGTTCTCCTGAAGCAGTATATTCAGCCGCAATGGATTGGATTGATTCACAAGCTCACACCACGATTGAACAGCAAACAGAAAGCACGTCGCACACTATATTTCGGACCCAATGGATGATGTTTCAGGATGATTTCTTCCTAGAAACTGGGTGTACTGAAAATGCGACTTGGATCCAAGTTCATTCAGAATCCCGACTTGGCACTGGTGACATGGGTGTCAACCAGAATCGAGTTGATACTTTGTTGGATTACTTGGCCAAGATTGAATTTGATGTCAGTGATTGCTAACCTACGGGTTCTCCACCAGTCCCCATGTGGAACAATCTGCGCTGCCAACCATTGTCGAACATGAGGCGCACCACTGGCTCTGGCATATTGACACAGAGAGCTGCGATGGCGGCTTCTTCCTCCATCACAGTTGAGAGCATTTGTATGGTGGCGCGAATACGCCAACCTTGCCAGTCTTCACGTTGGATCAAATCACCCATAATTACACTCCAACCAGCGGCTCTATAGAGGTTTTTAGTACCCTCATCAGTAGTGTAAAGTGTCCCTGCTGGACCATGAAATTTCTCTGCATGACGGACAAAATTTGGAGGGTCACCAAGATCTGGAACATGAACGATTTCAGCATCTCTTCCTGCCAACCAAACACGAATCATTTGTTCACGTTCATCAGCACTCCAAGGATTGTCTAACGATTGTTCCCCCTCAGAAGAACCGATGCAGATTCTCAATGGGATTTCATGTGAAAGGGCAGCCTCAATCATCGAGGCATGGCCATTGTGAAAGGGTTGGAATCTCCCAAGAACAATGAGAGCCGGTTCCATGCTTAGGCCTCCGGCAATCCATTTTCGAGCAAATGTCCCAAATTCCATTCACCCTGGCCCCAACGAGTCGCATCGGTCCAATCTCGACCGACCATCAAGAACAACTCCGGTAATTGTGCAGTCTGTAGCGTGCGGTGCAAAATATCTGCTGTGGATTGGTGTGCTTCCATTGTAGACAGGATTCGGGCATCTTGCTTGGGATCTAGAGTTTCACCCATGTCTTCCCTTTGTGCCATCCATGACATCACAACTGATTCAGCGTATTCGCTAGGTTCTGAGCTCGAAACCGAATTTGATGCCTCGACCCAAGTTGAATCACGATACAAATCTTCAATGTCCCCAATGGTGCGGTTAAGCAGTACGTCAAGATACAACATGGCGCGGCCTTCCCAACAGCGAAATGACCCCGGGCTGGCTAATTCGGATAGGTGGCGCAGGCCTTCAGCTGCATCCTTTCGGCCCAATTGTGGCAAATCTGCGATAAAACCCCCTTCTGTCCAATTCACTGGTTGTGCATCATACCAATCAAGGAATTCCGCTTCAGCATCGATGTCAAATGCCCGTTCAAGTGAGATGATTTTATCCGGTCGGCGTTCGCGGAATTCACCTCTGGAAATTGCGGCTGCTAATTGGTCACCAGGTACCCCACATAGCCCACGGAAAACAGCAGCATCGACCAAGCGGGCGACCAGGTCGACGGCGGCCATGATATCACGTCGGTGCCGGCCACCCATCAATGCTCGCCCAAGTCAATTCTTGCACATCGGGTTGAAGAACCCGGCCCCGACCCATAGGGTCGGGCGGGCTGCTCGGGAGGTGATGTATTGGCGACCATCAAAGAGCAGATTTCGGAAATCCAAGCCGAGATTGATAAGACACAAAAAAACAAGGCGACAATGCACCACATCGGGAAACTGAAAGCCAAAATTGCAGCACTCAAACGCAAGATTGAGTCCCAAGAAGCCCATTCGAAAAGCAGTGGCCCAGCATCTGGTTTCGAAGTCAAGAAATCGGGTGACGCAAGTGTTGCATTGGTCGGTTTTCCATCTGTTGGTAAATCTACCCTCATCGCCAGATTGACTGGAATGGATTCCGAAGTAGGGGCCTATGAATTCACCACACTAACCTGCATCCCTGGGTTGATGGAGCATCGTGGTGCTAAAATTCAGATTCTTGATTTGCCTGGATTGATTCCAGGAGCTGCGGAAGGAAAGGGGCGTGGAAAGGAAATTCTCGGTGTGATTCGCTCTTGTGACATGGTCCTGTATGTGGTTGACCCATTCCAAGAATCACACTTCAGCGTTCTCAACCGAGAATTGGAAATCAGCGGTATGCGATTAAACGAGGCTAGGCCCCCTGTTTTCGTCAAGCGCACCGATCGAGGTGGCATCATTGTACGTTCAACTTGTGAACAGACACATTTGGATGCAGCTGAAGTCCGCGATATTGTTCGTTCCTTTGGTATAGTCAGTGCACACGTGACAATGCGAATCGATGCCACCGCTGACCACCTGGTAGACACGATGGCTGCAAACCGAGTTTACTCCAAGGCAGTGGTCGTTGTGAATAAGATGGATATTGCAAGTAAGAAAGACCTTACTCGGACAACAGATATGCTCCCTGAAGATTGGCCAGTCATGCCAATTTCAGCGTATACAGGCATGGGTGTTGAGAAGATGAAAGACTTCCTTTACGAAAATCTCGGTTTCATGTCAATTTATCTCAAGCCTCAAGGCCAAGAAGCTGATTTAGAGGAGCCTCTCATTGTCAAAGATACCTCAACGGTTGAGGATGTGTGCACCTCATTGCACAGAGACTTTGTTCGTAAATTTCGCTATGCCCGGGTCAAGGGGCCATCAGCCAAATTTGATTGGCAGCGGGTTGGTTTAGCACATCTACTGAAAGACGGAGATCTACTCTCAATCATCATCAGACGCTGATTACATCCTTCATCTCCGTAGGAGATGTTGATAGGGGCGAGCACTATCGCAGGTTCCCCGGTGACAACATGGAACGCTATCATCCAAGAGTTGGTCTTTGGTGCATCGTTGTGGCATTTCCCACATGGGCCATCTTTCTCCTCAACGGTATGTTGGGATTCTTCCCCGCATTGATTTTCGCAGATGGTGGTGTCGGGCAGAAGTTCCATTTCTGGCTATTTTTGAAGGACCGTTTGTTTGGAGGTTCCACCGACCCAGTGTGGTCTGAATCTGGAGCCATGACATCCCAAGAATGGTTACTAATCTGCCTCGCATTGCCAGCAACCCTTGGCGCACTCTACTGCTTACGACGGCGCCCCGAGTTTGGATCCATTACACGAAATGATGATGTGAGTGAAAGAGAATCTCTTGAAATGGGTGCCATCAATATCGGGTTTTCAAGCGGGGGGGATGCCCACACACAATCAATTGTTGAATCCGTACTTGGACAGGAAAAAGTCCTCGACAAAAATATTGTCTCTGCTGCATTGGGTGAAATGGGTGTCATCGCCGCAGCCAATGCTGCTGAGGATGAACTGCAACAAGATACTGAACTAGAGGCTGAAACTATTCTGGACAGTCGATACACGACCACGGTTCAGGATGAAAATACAAACGATATGGTGACGACATATTTGGAAGAGGATACCGTACCTGTTGAGGAAGAAGAAGATACAGGATGGAGTGTTTGGGAACCTGATATGGATTCTGAACCTGAACCAGTTGCGGATTTAGAACCTGAAATTGAATTGATGGTTGGACGTGAATTACCTGAAATTCCTCAAATCTTCCGTGAGCCGATTCTCGACACCCCTGATCCATTAGATGTTCCAACCATTCCAGAGATACCAACCATGGAGGCACCGAGCGCAAACCTTGGCGAACGGATCACCTCAATTGCAACTCAGGCAGCCGATACAACTGTCAATGTGACAAAAGATGTCGTAAGTGCTACTGTCACCGGTGCCAAGGAAATAGTATCAATAGCTGCAGGAATTACGGAAAAAATGGTTGAGAAGGTGCGACATAAATCGACCAAGGGGGTCATGCCAGTAAGACCAACTGAGCTACCACCAATGGCTGAATGGGACTCTTACCAAGGGGCTTGGACCATCTTGGGCCGACCGGTGCATGCGGTGGCATTACCCGAACTGGAACCATCGGCACCAGATTGGTCACGCGATGATGTAGAACCTACCACACAAATGATCGAGGTCAGCGTCCAACAAGACGCTGGGGTCAAAGCACGCAGAACCCCGTTTATCCCTAAGTTACCCTAATCGAGGCCGAATATATGTCCGAGCGATTGGATATTGAACATCTCATGGATGCCCCTAGAATACGCTTGTTTCGTCGTTTGGGTGCTCACCTGAGAACACGAGTTCGCGGACTTTCCATCCTGTTTACCCTTGGATTCGTCGCTGGCTACCCTTTGGCTGGAAAAGCTCTTGAATGGATGATTGACCAATCGAGTTTGATTCCAGACGACACCACAATCATCGTACTACAACCATTGGAATTGGTCTTGCTTCGTTTGCAAATCGCAGGTTATCTTGGCATCACATTGGTTGTCATGGCGCTGATTTGGGATGCAGCGAGATTGGCGGGGCAATCACAAATTCCTGACGACATGGAATTGCCTCCACTCCCAAAAGGAGCATTATTCCGTGGCCTCTTTGCATTGTCCATCTCCTTGGGATTGGCCATAACCGGATTGATTTACGCATGGGAAATATTGATTCCATTCTTGCTGGAATATTTGCAAGAGGATGCTGCTTCTGCTGGCTTGGAAACAACGTGGCACCTGCAAGCGTGGATTGGTTTTCTATTGTCACTGGCACTGGGTAGTGCCCTGGCCTTTCAAGTTCCATTGGCTGTGCTTGTCGTGCTGAGAGGTGGATTGGTTGAGCGGGAAATGCTGACGCATTACCGCCGGCATTTGTGGTTCACCAGCATCGTCGTCGCCGCCATGCTCTCACCGCCCGACCCGCTATCTCTGGCACTCATTGCAGCACCGATGATCATCCTGTTCGAATTGGCGTTGATTGCCGATGCGATTATTCCCCTACCGAATTGAGGGCGCGGATGCGTTCATCCTCGGCATTCGCCACTGCGATGCCGTCCTCTACATCGACCCACCACATCATCACGGTACCGACGATGATTAAGACGGCCAAACTTGCTATTGCGACCCGACTGTCAAACATCACGGATAGGGTCCCGTAGAGAAGCGGACCCATGAAGGCGGCTACCTTGCCGAAGAAGCCGAAGAAGCCGAAGAATTCGGTACTCCTGGTTTCTGGAACCATTTGACCGAAGAGGCTCCGAGCCAATCCCTGGCTGCCACCCATCAGCACACCGGCCATGCAACCCAGAATCAACCATTGGAAGAGGATGGTGATGCCGAGCGGAGCCCACACAATGGACCGCGCCGCGATTGGAATGGCATCGAATTCACCATCCCCGAGATTTGTTGGATGGTCGATGCCGACCATGTTGACCTCGGTACTTTCTCCACTGGGGTCGATTCCGAGGTGGGCACTGAATCTCGTCTCCTCCAATCCGCCGAGCAGCACGATCGCATCTGACCACGAAACGTTCCCACCATCGAGTAGATGCTGCCAATCCTCCTGAATTGCCTGATCATCATCGCTGCTGCCGAAAGGCTCCTCGTGCAGGGTGGTCAACGTGTAATTGTCCGACCCCTCCATCGGTTCGAATTGAAAATCATATTCCGCGGGTTCCGACAGTTCCAACGGAGCGAAGCCCATGGCACCGACAATCATCACGCACCACATCACGAGAGAGAAGGAGAGTGCCTTCTTGGTCGAGTAGCGCTCGGCCAACCAAGTGAAGAAGAAGGCGGCAGGGAAGGCGACGAACTGGATGACGACGATGGTAATGATGAGCTCCTGCACCGTGAGTCCAAGGACCGTGACGCCGAAGGCGCCCGCCAACGAGGTGACGCTGTTGATGCCGTCGATGAAGAAGAAATATGCGAGCATGTAGATGAAAAGGGTCCTGAATCTCTTCATCTCCATCAGGGTATTGGCGACCTCTGTGACGCCGATTTTGCTCGCTTCCTTCAAGGTCAATTCCTCGAGTTCGTTCTCGATTGGTGGCTCGGCGACATAGGCGAAGGTGTACCAAGCGAATCCGAACCACCACAGCCCCGAGGAGGCCATGCAGAATGGGATGACCCAGTCACCGCTGACCCCCATCACCAATCCGAGGTGGAAGACCAGCAGCAGGCCGCCACCGAGGTAGCCGTAGGCATAGGCCTTGTTTGAGATCGAATCCATCTCGTGCTCTTCGCCAATGTGAGGCAGCAGGGAGTTGTAGAACACGCCCGCGCCGTTCAATCCGACGTTGGCGAGCATGAACATGATCATGATCCACATCCACTGGAAGGAGAGGGAGAAGAGAGGTGTGATTGCGAGCAGAAGCACGCTCACCGAACCGATCCATGTCAACCACTTTAGCGCCTTCATCTTGATGCGGCGCCGATCGGCGATGACGCCGAAGGACGGGCTCAATATGGCGACAAGCAATGTCGCGATTGCGACCGAATAGGCCCAAACGGCGTCTGCGGTCATCTCGGCCCCGACCAAATTCGTAGTCAGCCCATTGGCCTCAAGGAAGAGATAGGCGAACCAGGCTGGTAGAATAGCGGTGGTCACGCTTGTTTCAAAGGCGGATTTACCCCAATCGTACATGCAGTAACCGAGGATGGACTTCCGCTTCGTATCTGACATTGAAGTAAACTAGGATGGACGGTGTTTAGGCTTGATGCAGGGTGACGCTTGAATATGGGCAGCAAACATCAACGGTCGATGTCAGGGGATTGGACCAAGCCCATCGAGAATTCAATCGACGGACTTCGGCATGGGATGACACAATTTGATGGTGTCGAATTCGACATGCGATTGACCATGGATGGCGAATTGGTTCTGTTTCATGATAACCATCTCTCCAAAGAGCAAACCGAGAAGATTGGTGGCTCAAAATGGACAGAAGATCATACATCAGAAGAATTGGCTGAATTGGGGGTTCAAACCTTTGAACAACTCTTGGCAGATGATGTGTTCACTCATTCTTGGAGAGAACATGGGAAGGTTGCCTGTGTTGAACTGAAAATGCCACACCCCAATTCAAAAATTGCGGGCTCAGTGAAACCGAAAAAACGTGAGAAACATGCCAAAATCATGGCCAAATTGACGGACTCAATGCTCAACGAAGTAGGATTGCAACAACCCAATGTCGTCCTCATTTCGTTCAAACGAAGATTCCGCCGCACGTGCGCGCGCGCGAACGTAAGGTGGCCTGTGGCTCAACTCCAACCCGCAATTCCTGAAATCGGCGGGAAGAGGATGAAGCGAATTCTAACCTTACCATCATTCATGTGGCTTTCATTGGCCTTCCACCTAAAACATCAGAAAATGGTGGGCGCACCCATTCTCCCATGCGCATTGGAATATTTGTACGGGGCAACCCGCCATATCACGCTCGGCCGAACATTCGGATTGACTGGGTACACCGGTCGTCGATTAAACCGGTTGCGAAGTGGATACCAAGCCTATGTTTGGCCAACACCCCTCGCCGTAGAAGATTCTCTACATCAACTCGGGCTTACTGGAATGACTGACGATACATCCCCTGAAACTACGACGCACCCAAACGGGGGTGCAAGATGGACCCGGTGGGCCAGCCAGCCTCTAGATTTAGAACGTGAAGCATTGCTTCGCAATGCTGATCCCACTGATCACACCGCTTTGATTGAAGAGGCTGCAAGAGAAGTTACACCTTGGCACGAATTGACCGATATTGAGCGTAGAGGATTCCTCTCGATTTGGAGAAAACGTTGGAATTGGGGACATGATATCGATGAGCTGGCAAGCGATTCAAGTCCGCAGACGATGCCTTGGGAAATGAGTCGTTTATTGGGGCACCGTGGTAGCGGCAAAGACTTCCGCTAATCATTCAAGCCGGCGAATGGTTGGATCCGCCGCGTAGTACTTGGGTCGATAGATGGGTGTTCCTCGGCCACCGCGTGCATTCCTCTCATCGAGAATTTGCGCAGAGATGCCAGCAACACGTGCCCATCCAAAGAATGTCGTGTAGTAATCCGGCTTGTGGAACCCAACCGCATTGAGAAGAGTACCCGATGCAATATCGACATTTGCATTTGGATTGCTAATCTTGGGGTTTTCACTGAGCACTTTTGGCGCAACAACGCGCAAGGTCTTGACCGTCTGGAAATTTTCATCATCAGGACAGATTTCTTCACCGAGCTTGAACTGTGCGGCTGCCCTCGGATCTTCTGCACGTAGTACAGCATGACCAAATCCGTAAATGGGGCGACGAGCAGCTAATTCCTTGCGCACGAAGGATTCTACTTCGGCTTCATCGGATGTACCAATACGCTGCACAAATTCAAGACAAGATTGGTTCGCACGGCCATGCAGTGGGCCAGATAGTGCATTCATGGCACTTGAGATTGAAGCGTAAAGGCTAGCCCATCCACTGGCAACGGCTTTTCCTGTAAATGTGGAAAGGTTGCCACCACCATGGTCCATGTGGAGGACGAGGAACACTCGAAGAGTACGTGTCATGCGTTCTGCATCTGCACCATCCATTCCGAGTAGATGAACAAAATTTTCGACCATTCCTTTTTCCGGCTCGCTAGCCACTTCAGGTAATCCACGGCCACCTCGCAAACGAAAGATAGTGGCCATCAGTTCAGGCATCCGCGAGATGAGATTCAGGCCATCTGCTCGGATATCACCGGTTGTTTCAGCAACACCAAGCGCCTGGATTCCGATACTCAACCAATCCATTGGGTGTCCTGAACTGGGGGTTAGAGATTCTAACACACGAAGCGCACCTGTTGGAAGACGGCTAGCACGTTGTGCCAATTCATGGCGAAAGTCCTGCGACTCCTGCCGATTTGGCAATCTCTTTTCAAATAGCAAGAATATGACATCCTCGGGGTCCATATCTGCCAAATCACCGACAGGGTAACCACAGTAGTGAACTCCTTTCTTGGGGTCGACAAATGAAGTTCGGCAAGTTCCAACAGGAACACCACGTAGACCGGTGTCAAGATGGTCCTCAGTGACCTCAAAGAGGACTTCCTTACCGTTCTCTTCGCTCATGTTCACTCCTCGGTCTTCGCGAGCGGAGGGTTCGGTATAAGGGCAAGGGTTGGGTGTATTACATACAGAATATCGAAAACGGAGGCCCAAGTCGCCCTACCCATGGGCAAGCGAGAACCGTGGTATTCTCATGGTGTCCGATTCGAATGCCAACCGGATTGCGGCAAGTGCTGTGACCAACCCGGAGGTGTCGTATTTCTAGCACCACATGATGCTGAAAGACTTGCTGGGCATCTTGAAATGCCTATACAAGATTGGTTGGATCGAGATTGTCGAAGAAGTAACAATGGCCGATATGTTCTGCGCTCACGCCCTGAAGATGATGTCTGTATCTACCTCAATAGGGACAAAACCTGCAGTGTGTATGAGGCTAAGCCAGACCAATGCTCTGCTTTTCCATGGTGGAATGAAAATATGGCTTCAAATCGATCTTGGCACAAGACCGTTCAACTGTGTCCAGGGCTACGTCAACCGGGTTCAAAAGTGATTTCATTACCGGTTATCCAAGGACACTTGGACAAGGATCGAATCGCTGAGAAAGGCTTCAGGAAATTGGATTAAAAACTGGATTTTTTGTCATTACTCAACAGGAAGGAGAACACGACGTTTAAGTGGCCATAGAATGGCCATCTGCGGCTCACTATAATCTGGAATGAGGACCGGCTTATCGGTTGCTTGTATCAATTCACTTGGGTCGAAATCATCCATGGGTGGAGCGTATTCTCCAGCACTCAATTCCTGCAACTTATCGAGGTGTCCCTCGATGGCCAACATCCGATCTGTAAACGATACCAATTCATCAGAAGATGCTGAATCAACACGTTTCGAGATATGGTGGATTTCTCGATTTAATTCTCTCAACTCAAACCGATGCTCATGGATGATGCTTTCCAAGTGTTCTAGTGCTGAGTCAGTCAAGGCATCTATGTTCTGTCCGACTGGAATTTCAGGGGCACTGGTAGACTTTGAACCACGTTCTGCGATTTCTTCGAGATGTCCACGCAAGGTATCTGCCGTGAGAGATTCTGCTGCCTCTAGTGATGAGGGGAGGGTGATTTCAGGAGGTACGTAATCATCGGTCACTTCCATTCTCTCACTGATGATTTCAGCACGATGTTCGGCCGGTTCAGGCAGTACAGCATCGAGTATTTCTGAAACGATTTGTGCGCCACGAGCATCAGTATCCATCACCTCTTCTACAATATGTTCGGTCATGGTTGGTGGCTCACCAGAAAGCAATGTTCGGATATCTGCTGCGCCCATGATTAAGACACCTGAATCCAAGGCGAGGCAGACGGTTTCGAAATCTGCTTTCACCCGACTCCATTGCCCTCTACTACGACTTACCATGACCTGGAGTTGTGGATCGGTAAGGGATACGCCGCGCGACAGTGTGTTGCGTCTAAGCATCAGTAGCATCGTCGCTTCAGATGGGGTGCCAAGTTCAACATGAACCCCGGATGAAATCGCTTGACGCAGTCGACCGATAGGGAGAGAATCCGCAGCCAATCGTCGTGAAGAGGTTAGAATGACTTGTGCACCAATGTCGATTGCCCAACCGACAATGTTTGCCAGAATTGCTGCACCACTCGGACGCATCAGAATGCGGTCGGCATCGTCGATGAGGAGTGTGCTGGCATACAGGAGTAGGTCATCCCACCCATCGGGAAGATGTTCAGGGAATGTTTCAGCTGTAATAAGCCGCACATCGCGGTCGGGGATACTCGAATGTAGCGATTCACCGGTGGCCCACAACAAGTGACTCTTCCCTGTCCCCGAAGTACCATGGATCAGGAGTGGATTCAATCGACGACCTGGGTAATCGATCACCTCGTTGGCTGCCTGTGTAGCAATTCTATTCGATGGGCCTTCTTGCCAACGAGCAAAATCTAGACCAGAACGCTCGGTAAGATATGGTGGCCAATGGCCTGCATATTCCATTGAAGATGGGGCTGGCCCGAGATTGGATATTTGAGGGCTACCCAATTCAGCGCTACTCAATGGTTCAGCAGGGTTCAAGCCCCTGTGCTGATCCAATACTTCTCGCCAAATGGGAATGATTGGGTCTCGTGATGAGGGTCCATCCTCTCCTACGACCCAACGAGGTGTGCCGGCAGGTAACTTCGATTGCTGCGGATCTAAATTCAGAGGGCTATCCTCTAGAATACGACCCCTCATCGCTTCAAGTCGGGCGTGAACTGTATCTGCATAATCGGTTTCATCACCACTGAGAATTGACAATCTTTCCAAAGGAGATGGGGCATTGGCAGGTAAATCATGCCGAGCCGCAAATCTCGCCTCGGCACGAGCACGTTCTCGGATGGATATATGGTCGAGCAGGGTACTCTTGCCCTCAGGGTTGTTGGGTTCTCGATTGGATTCACCGAGAAAACGGCGACTGCGTTCCATGGCGTCTCGAAGTGGCGTACGGATAACCGTCATTTTTCAGCCTCCTTGAGAGCGTCTAGGGCGCCATCTGGATCAATCTCGAACATGTCGACAATCGATTGGATTTCCACACCCCGTGCTTCTAACTTGCGTAGTCGTTCCCAAATTGTCACTTGAGTATTCCCCCGACCAGAAAATGTATTTTCCATCGCTCTGACTGAGGATTTTTCCGTTTCCGCTAACCGCCCAGTTAGGTGCTGCGTTCGTTGAGAGCGGCTGCTGGCCTCTCGTACCGCTGTGTTCGAACTCAATGGAGGGGTGACTTCGGAAAAGTCACCACCGGCAGCAGCCCGACTCGCAGCACCCATGCCAATAACGCGCATATCTGGACCGGTCTCATAATTAACGCCAGGTTCAATGATTCGAGATCTACTTGCCGCGAAATCAAGTTTGTTTCTCTCGGTAACCACATTCCCTGGAATGACTACCTTGGCTTCGACATCTCGGGCACGGGTGGCTGCCAAATCCATTCCGTCTTTTTCAAATCGATTCGGGTCTTCCGTGATTATTTCGCCTACGTCTGTCGGATTCAAATGGATGAGGCCATCTTTGGCAAACTGGGTGCGTCGAATCTTCCGGGCGGTATTTCCGCGGTGATTGATGGTGGGGGGTTTCGGATCCTTCGGTGAATCAGGAATTATTTCAGGTGCAATTTTCTCTTCGTTTTCTGGTGTTGCTTCAACTTCGACTACAATTTCAGGTTGTACGGTTGGCACCTCACCATCACCGCGATTTGCTGAAGGAACTGTGGCCCATTCAGGCAACTGTTCATCTATTGCCTCGATTGAATCCACAGCATCAGTGACCTCTTGAATCTCTGACTGGCGTTCTTCTCGCCAAGCATCGACTACACCGCTAATCGACCACCGATTGTCGGAATCTGTGACTTCAGGGCTGGTAACTGGTTGAGGGGTGTGGACGATTGGTTCAGGAATCTCAATTGCAGACCAATCATCCGAACAAAATGGATGGCCTTCTAGTCTGGCAGGCCTCTCTGCCCAATGGCTCACTCGTACACCATCAAGGATGTCGACTTCTCGCACAAGAATGGCACGTTGTCGAGGGGTGAATACATCAAGATCAACTGGCAGAAGTAGAAGATGTTCGTCAGATGTAATAGAATCTACAAGGAAACGAATCAATTCCAGCGAACGATCAAATCCATGCAATCCAGAGAGGTATTCAAGGCCATCAAGAAGGATGCATGCTCGATTGGCACCGAACAAGAAACCATCGATTTTTCGTCGTACTTCTTCCAATGTGGCACTACATATATTTTCACCATCCCCCTTTTCAGTCAACCATGTGGTCACGGATGCTGGCAACCCAACTTCATCTTCCAACCGATTACCAGGGGTTCGTGAGATGACCAGCAGAGGGTGCCCAATACGGCCGAGGTGAGCTGCCATCAACATCACTGCACCAGGTGTTTGTGTGTCAACGAGTGCGACCATGCCCGGCAACAACTCCGAACCAGGGTGGAATGGCAGTGGAGGGAGTTCAGTGGAGGGAGTATCGACCTCAACCTCGCCATCTGGCATCCATGCATCGAGTCGTTTCCATTGTCGGCGCTTTCTTTGACGCCGCTGCCACCAAGCTTCGGCTTCGAAATCTTCACCCCAAGGCAGAACTTCGCCTTCTTCCAAATGTAATATCGCAAGTGGGTGCAAACTCTCAATTAAATCGATATCAATTTTATCATGCCTAGACAGTTGACTACCCTCTAGAGTTGCAGCCTCCTGTAGAGCCCCTAGGGCCGCATGTCCGGAAAGTATCGAACCCTCGGAATCCTCATACAAAACCATTGAAGGAGTCCCTTTTCGGACAGTAATTTGCCCAACTGCACCGCCAAGAGCACCTGCCTCGCAGCGAATATATCCTGATTCGGAACGCTTCTGCATGTCGACTAGGAGAAGTTCGAGAACACCTGCGCCACCGCGCCGTGTTTCGTTAACTTTCCCAGTTGGTAGTTCGACCATCTGCTCACCGACGCTATGCGTCGTCTCTAACGCCTCTTGAATCAACCGCCCCCCCAAGGGGGCGGAACCGTGTTTACAAGTGGCTCTCCAAAACGCCGTGAGATTCAAACAGGAGATGCGAGTCGAGAGTGATGGGGTATTTCCGTGAAACTATCGGAACAACAATCCAGTTGGCGTGATGCTGGCATTGAACATTTCAACGCAGGCCGATTTTGGCACGCACATGAAGATTGGGAACATCTTTGGAAATCACTCAAAGGAAATGCTGAGCAAAAACTCATCGATGGGGTCCAAGGCATCATTCAGATCGCAGCGATGCTATTGAATCATGAACGAGAGAAAGTACGGGGTGTCACCAACCTATGGGTCAAATCAAGTGCCAAGTTGGAGCCGGTAATAGATGGCCTATTTGGCATCGACATAGCCAGTCTATATACCGATTCAGAACCATTTCACCGAGATGTTGATGACTTTTTATTGGATGCGAGTGCCGTACAAATCAAGCAACAATCTTGAGAGGGATAACGCTGTGCGAGGTGTATGGTCGAGGCACCTAAGGATGCGATTTTGCTATCCGAAACCGCGGTCGGAGATACTTGGGTAGATACGACCCGAGTCTGGATTCGAGCGGGAGTTCAGTTTGCATTGTTTGGAGTCATTGGAATAGTTTTGTTGCATTTCGTTGGAGTAGAAATGAATAGGCTGGAATTATTTGTCTTCCTTGGCATGGTTGCGTTACCCATATGGCAACTAAGATACCAGAGGATTAAGAGAGAGATGAATGAACTCAACGTGGTTGCAATATCCCCGGGGCACCCTTGGCATGATTCCGAAGATGTAGGGAACACCACTGTTTATGTCCTCGACCAAGGTGAACTGTGGGTTGCACTAGAGGGAAATGTTCGGATTGTAACAACTAGCGACCCATTGTTGGAACAAATTCTTCTACGGAATGGAGATGACGAGGGTGAAGTGTTGGCACGCTGCAATTTTTTCCCATATTGTTTCTCAAACGTAATTGCAATCATCAACATGGCACAGGCTTTAGCCAATGCCCAAGATCGTGGTGAAGACGATGTGGATTCTTTCGAGGCCGCCCGCGAACGTGAAGAATCAAGTGAAGGAGTTCTTGAGCGGGAATGGCAGAATACAGAGGAGGGGGCAATCGATTATCAACCCGGGGCGATTCTTAGGGCCTTCAAACGTTCAAACGATTCTGAAGAGACAAAAGAGTGAATGCAACCCCTAAATACGATTCAAGGTGACCCCTAAGACAATATGCGGGCCTATACGCAAAACTCATGATGAGTTGGCGGAAACAGCTGGGAGTTCTTCCACCTGAGCAACGTATTTTAGTTGAAGGGGGGAGTTTGTCTCAACGTTTTTCCAAGCGACCACTGACGCTAACACACCCTGCGCTAATTGGCGGATTCTATGGATTTCTTGTCGCAATGGCGCTATTGCTACCCTATGGTTACGAAAACGGTTGGACACAAGATACCCTGCGGGATTTAGCATTCCTCGGTGTCTTGTTGATGCTAATTCTCGCAATTACAGGACACTTTTCCCTCATCATTTCTCAAATCTTGAAACGCCCTCCTATCTCTTTGCGAAGAGAGTTGGTCTACCCCATGCCATTCCTTGGGCTCAGCATACTCAGCGTGATGTTTGTCACTGGATTAGAATCGGAAATGTCGGAGGGGATCTCAACTTGGGTTCGATACACCGGGTGGGTTCTGCTACTTACACCAGGGCCATTTTATGTCCACCTATCGTGGGCACCCCGTTGGAGATTACTGTGCCGTTTGGAAGCGGGATTAGATCCCTTTGAAGGCGATATACCATCGGAATCGGTAACTGACATCCCAGGGGATATCGAAGATTCAGACATGGAAATGGCCATTGAAGACATCGAAGATGACCCACCTCTACTCCACATTGCGGATGACGAAGAATAATCAGATGAGGCCGACCTTTCGGCCCGCTGATTCATATCCAGATAGAATACTGTCTAATTGGTCACCAGATAGTCCCGCAGACAACTGATTTCTGACCCGTGCCGCATCTCGAGCAACCATGGGGAACACGATGGCTCCGGCAACAATTCCTTCGTCTCTGAGAGCTGATACGAGATCTTTTGCGATGCGGCTTTCACCGCACATTACTGGGATAATTGGTGTCGTTGAAACGCCCAAATCAAACCCAAGACTAGTCATTTCTGCACGGAAACGATGTGTGTTATCCCAAAGGCGTGCATGGTGTTGTGGTTCATCCATCAACACTTCAACCGCAGCTTTCTGGGCCGCAGCCACCCCAGGGGGTTGACTTCCGGAGAGCAACCATGAGCGCGAATGATTCAGTGCATGCCTACGCATTTGCGCGCTTCCTGCAACAATGCCACCCTGAACACCGAGCGCCTTCGAGAAAGAGCCGATTTCAAAATCCACGCGCCCTTGCAATCCAAAATGATCGACAATACCAGCGCCACGTTCACCGAGGACACCTTCGCCGTGGCAATCATCGACGAATACCATCGCATCGTGTGCTTCGGCCAATTCCGTGATTTCATTTAATGGACAGATATCGCCATCCATTGAAAATACACCATCGGTAATGATGAGTTTTCGTTCGGCGTCAGCATGATCCTTGAGCGCACGCTCTAACCCACCCATGTCATTGTGTGGATATACGGCCCGCTGAGCCTTTGTCAGGCGTACACCATCGATGATTGAACCATGGTTTAATTCATCTGAAATAATTACATCTTGTTTACCCTGAACAAGTGTTGGGATTAAACCTACATTAGCCGTGTACCCTGCACTATAGATGAGGCTGGCCTCAACACCTTTGAATTTCGCTACCGCTTCTTCAGCAGCAAGGTGGATGTCCATTGTCCCAGAAATGGCTCGTACTGAACCACTTCCAGCGCCGTACTTTTGTGTCGCTTCAATCATTGCAGAAATGACCTTTGGATGGGTTGTCAAATTTAGATAATTGTTCGCTGACAGCATGATCATCCTTTGGCCATCGACGGTACATTCTGGTTCACTGGCACTTTCTAGGGTCGGAGGTTCCCAATTGAGACCACCTGCAACCAACTCTTCGTAGCGCTCGGCCATCCATCGGTGCTCACGCGCCATGCACCACGCACACGCCGATTGGCTGTTGATGCTTACGCCAAGACATTCATGGCGAAAGGGGGCTAGGGCCAACCATGCGAGACGTGCAGGTGACTGTCCTTGGTACGGCACAAGATGGGGGTGTCCCTCAACCTGGTTGTGTACGTGAGTGCTGTCAGCGCGTGCGTGCGAATGATGCATTGCGTCGCTTTCCAGTGAGCCTTGGAATCGTCGGTATTGATGGCTCGAAACATCTGATAGAAGCCAGTCGTTCGATGGGTGAACAGTTCGAAATTTGGCATTCAATCGATTCTGTAGAGGGGGCACTGAGTTCACTCAGTATCACTCATGCCCACCTTGGCCACATCGATGGATTAGGGTTGTTCGGAAAGGAAGTTATGGGGGTAAAAAATCTCACAGTTCACTGTAGTGAATCCGTTTCATCCCTTATCGAAAACAATCCTCTTTGGCGGGCACTGCGTGACGATAGTGCCATCATACCGAACGTATGGGTTTCAGAAAATGCGTTTGAACCGTCCCCTGGATGTGGATTCAGTATCCGGCCAGTCCCAATTCCACACCGCGATGAATTGAGTGACAATCATGCACTTATCATCGAAGGGAATGGGCTCAACCTTCTGTTCATGCCCGACCATGATTCATGGAGTGAAACGCTGTGTGGGCTTACAATCCGACAATGGTTGTCCGATTTGAATATCGATATCGCACTTATCGACGGGACATTCTGGAGTGGGAATGAGTTGCAGCATCGCGATATGACTGAGATTCCTCACCCCACTGTAAGTGAGAGCCTTCAACGACTTGGGAAACGAAAGGCGGGTGATCCAGATATTCAATTCTTACATCTGAATCATACAAATCCACTCTGTAACCCATCTTCACAGGAAGTCGGAGAATTGACTGCGATGGGATGGGGCCTGGTCAGCGAAGGGGATTCGTTTACGCTTGAACGGTTATGAGGGTGGGGCGCACGCGCTCGCCCATGCGTCTCACGGGAAAGGTCAGTAGCGGGCTTGGGCGCGCCCATATCTTCATGGCCCAAGAACACTATCAGACTCAATTCAAATCGATTCTTGAGAATGAAGCGTGGCCTGGAACTTTGAATGTTAAAGTCGCTGGTGAAGATTTGGCTGCATATGTCGCACTTAGAAATTTATCAGGTGTTGATACACTGGATATCGATGATGAAATTAGAGCCGATGCAGCAAGTATTGACGTCACTGAGATCAACCCTTTCCGAGTTCGTGGATTCTTGCGAGAAGGGCGTTCGTTTGGGGGTGCCACAGCATTTCATGCAATCATTCTTTCAGGTGAACAAGAATTGACTTGTGCGATTCTCATTCCTGATTTGACAAGACACATCGATGTAGTCGAAGTCATTGCAACCGAATTCTTGCGAGATACGCTCAATATTTCAGACGGAGATATAGTCACTCTCAATTTGAATTGAGGTGGGCGAGCCAAGCTGCTTGATGCAACTGATCTTGTTCCCCCCTGGCTTTGTCCACCCACAATTGATAGGCACGTCCAGTTGGTGGAGTTTCCGCAACCAATGGCAAATTAAAATCAATTTTCGATTGACTACACAGGTACGGAGTTCCTGTATGTTCAACCGACCAGAGCGTCAGCCATTCGGGTTCTGCCCGTCCGAAATCCACTGGGACTTCAGGGGATATGAGGGCCTGATGAATATCATTTGGAGTGAATTGACCTTTGGCCATTCCAAGCATCGCGGAAGCAATACGGCGGACTTGATTCCAAACAAATCCCTCGGCTTCAATTGAGAAACCGAGAATGTCACCATTTGCATCAAGCCAGGGTTCACAGGAGAGTACGCGCTTCACTGTGGAGCGCCCCTCTTGGAATCGACAGAAATTTCGAAAATTATGTTCCCCTACAAAAATTGAGCACCAAGAATTCAGATCACTCACCGAAACAGTAGATGGCCAACCGTCCAAGGCCTGAAGACGATACAGATAGGCACGAGAACTAGCATCCCGTGTTCGTAAATCTAAATCTACCGACTGTGCAGCCCAAACGCGAATATTTGTTGGAATCTGATCATTGAGGGCTGTGATGATTCCTCGTTCACCAACATCATCCCAAATTTGTGATGGAAGGTTAAAACTACCAATGTTCATTCGAGCATCGACCCCTCCATCTGTACGGCTGGACAAAGTGACTGGGTGTGTACCATGCTTGCACCATTGCAAGCGAATGAGGGCATCTTCAAGTTCACCTTGAACTGTAGGTACATTCGGTTGAACTTGAGATCCACTGTAGCCTCTGCCCAGATAACCAACGGCAAAGGCGATACGGACCGCCATGGTGTAACCTCACTCAGAGAGCAAATCTACAACAGTTCCAGTCGAGACGAAGCCAAGACCAGTCACAGCCCACTCTAGCGCTGTTTTGAGATATTGTTGTGCCATGGGGTGATTTCTATCACCATCGGTTTGCATCTCAACGACTTCGACCAGTTGTCGGGCCGCCTCATATAGCATATCGTTGACATCGACCTCTTGGGCGTCAGCCATTTCTTGGAGACGTGTGTATTCCTTGACCGCTGCTGGGACTCGATTGCAATCGAGGCAAAATGAGGCGAATGATGCAACGATTTCCAGATTATCTGAATCGAATTTCATTGCGTCTTTGTATCGCTTTCGAATCAAACCGGCATTTACATCATCGTTCATATTCTCAGTCAGTTCCATGAAGGCGGCCTCGGCCCAACCATAGTGACCTGCAAAATTTTCAGGCTCGGATTCGATAAGGGTCTCAAAAACATCCATCGCCGCTAGGAAGTCCCCGGCGGACATGGCTTGCGCGGCTTGTAGCATAATCTCGTCTGACATCGACCCCTGCGGGGTCGAAACCCCCTATGAACAAAGCGGCGTGAAAAGGTCGCTCAGAAATCCTCTAAATCGTCCATTTCAGGTAGGTCATCTACTGAGTCATCCCCTTGGCCCTTTGAGAGTAATTCAACCATCTGCTTCTGAACCACGAGCTGTTCCTCTGCCTTTGTGACAGCGGAGTTGGCATCCATCATTTTCAACATCAAATCATAGGTTTCTTGCCAATGTCGGATTCCATAGAACGAGATATCGGGTGTGAATCGATCGATCTTCACTGTTCGCTGATATGTGAAGATGAAGATGATACGTCCAAATAACTTCATAATTCCACCTTTAGATGAAGTTGTATCGGTAGGCGGCGTGACTGCAACCGCCCCACCAATAGTCTCAGTTGCGACATGGGATTGGTCCCCGATGTTGCAGTAAACTGTTGCATACCCGAACAAGGCACCTATTGGCGACCTTCGCTTCATCACGGCCCGAATATTTTCATGAAGGAAAGTCAAACCGTCACGCTCGTAGACAAACGACTGGTGGTGGATGATTCGATCGGTGGTAACCGCATAGAGGAAACTCTTCTGGTACCAGAATGTCACACCCCATATTACAGCCGTCCAAATGATTCCATACATGGTAAAACTCCAATCAAGGAATCCAGGATAAGAAAAATCGGAATCCCCGTTTAACTTATCAATTAACCAATCGGAGTTAATCAGAAATGGTGTCAACGAAGACAAAAGAAGAACTGTCGTCATCCATTTCCCGCTGGCAGGGTGGTTGATTAAGCGGTTGAGCCATGTGAAGAAAAGCATCACGATGGCAAATCCCGCGCCTCCAAACCAGCCACTCATATTGACCAAGAAGTAGAATATTTCCTCGATAGCGGAGGCATCTTCAGGAGCTTCAGCCCAGCCAAAGAACAGGTGTATTCCAAGGACACATAAACCGACAAAATAGGCCGGCATGAAGGCGAATAATGAGGGGCGGCGTATCATCAGAAGCTCTTCGCCATCATACAGTCTCAAGGTCGCCCGCAGTTTCTCATTTTCACCGATAGGCGTCGGTTCTGGTGTCGGTGTAAACTCAGTACTGCCAACCGATGGTGGTTCAATTGCTGAACCCATACTCCTCTTCATTTCTTCATCGCTCATGGCTTCCCCTCACATGCTGGTGGGCTCCGAACGATGATGAATCTTATGCTGCCCTGTCAGAACGTACCCTAATGCAAAAGCCCCCATGCATGTTCCGCATTTCCATGCACCCATTCAAAATCATCCAGTGTTCGAACACCCTTCTCATCAAGAATGGTTAGTGATTCGACTTCCAGTGGATATTCATTGTAGGTGAGGTGGCTGACAAGGCCTGCACGTGTTGGTTGATCAAAAGTCCAATGTGCACGATTGGCGGCACGAATTTTGAGACCTACTTGCGTTCGGCCATTCCAAATTCTAATCGAAAAACGAGGAAGCCTCTCACCACGAGCATCACACTCATCATCCGATTCTGCTGGCAATAATTCAACCTCGCATCTTTCGAATCGCTCACTACGGCCGCGTTTCTCATCGTGTAGTAAACCCGCAGTCTTGAGAGGGACTTGGGTCACATCACGTAGTTTCCACGCACGTGAATCACGGGCTGTCATCGAAAATGATGCGTGCGGGATGAACCAATCTAGATAGGTTCCATCACTAAAATGCAGGAAACCCCAAAACCAAGGTATAGAGGGGGCTTGTACAGTGACCTTTTGGAAGTAAGCACTTCCTTGTACACTATCTTCGTCGACCATCCCTTCACATTTACAAGCGTGAAGACGGATGATATCATACCCCATGTTGTTGCCGAATACGTTGTTTGAATAAGCGGCAGAAGATGCTGCTTTGGTCCAAGGTGTAATCTTCAGATCAAATGCTTGAGGGGCACCGTTTTCGACCGCTGAATCATCACCTTTGCACCGAAGCCAAAAGTGGCTACCATCATCGGCCATACCCATTGACAAATCATCATCTGTGATGGGTACAATTGCACCCGAACCGGAGAATTCACCAGACCCTGGCCAATCGGGGTGTTGGCCGTCTATTGCGGCAATTCGGGCCTCGCGCATCAGATAGGGTTCGTGCATATCTTTGCCATCATACCACCACGCACAGACCATTCCGGGCAGCGTGTGCCTACCATCACTATCGATGTGGAACCTACCTTCCGGGTTCCAATCGTGATCGTTGACTCGGACATGCGGTGCATCTTTTGTCGACCACAAAACCATCAATTGGCGACTTCGTTTTGGATTCTCAGCGTCGGGCAGAACGATCAGCCACCACCACCACCACCAAGACAGTCGGCGCAAAGGAGGCAAGGTATCTAATCGCCAAAGTGATGAAAGATCCCCTCCAAATGTAGAGGGTGGTGTTTTTTCCATTGGACGACCTCAGTTAAGTTCACGTTTCTTGAATGATGATTGACCAATCAATACAAACAACGCGGTGATGATGAGTAAGACGACAATTGAAATCACCATATTCAGGAGAGGTGAGGTTGTTGGGAATGGGCTATACCAAACCGTCCATAGAGCAATGTCAATCGCAATGGTTTGACCTGACATCATCGCGTAATCCCCCCAGACCAGCCAAGCGGTGGAATTGATGATTTCAGAGCCCCAAAACGAAACCGACATCGAGGCGAGGCCCATTTCCCGTGTGACTCCAATCATCGCTAAGAACATCATGAAGAATTCCCACACAGCAAATAAGAGTGCCACAAGAACACCAAAACGACCTGCGACGATACCGAAGGTGATGAACACTGCAGCATAGGCAAGAACGGTGAGGAAAGTGGCAATGAGAATCCCAAACCAGATGCCTAAATCAGAGAATCTGTATATCGATTCCCCTGGTCCAAAGAAACCAGTCACAAGTGCTGACAGAACAAAGAGACCTGCGAAGTAAGGCCATGCCAAACCAACGAATCCAAGCAGGCGATACATCAGAATCTCCGCCCTTGCAATCGGTTTGCCGACCAAATAATGCAGGGTACCGGACTCCATCTCATCTCGAATCAGTCCCGTTGCGAGGAAGAGGGGGACAAAAATCCCTAGAATGAAGAGAAAGCCGAATTTCCCAAACCCAAGAAGGAAAGCACGGTGGGACGCTTCTTCAAGAAATTCGCTCTCGTTCGGATCTTCGTCTACATTCATATCTGAACTGACAGATGTCACCATCCCATTCCGATCATAACTGTAGACGACGTTGCAATCAATACCATCGCTATTACCTGTATCACGCATCCATGGTTCTAGATCTAAACAATCACCATCGTCATCAGACATCGGACCACTAATTGAACGATTTGCATATTGTGAATTCTCCCAATCCGTCCAAGATGAGGGGTCTTCATCGATGAGGCCATCTCCATCGTTATCCTCCGATTCGAATCCTTCACTCATCGCATCAATATAGAAGAGCAAGACGATGACCACGAGAAGAACGCCAACGGCCCCGACCGTCCAAGTTGAGCGCTTTTTGCGATATTGCCGCATGGTAAACTCAGCAATTGCAGTCGCTTTTCGATCTAACTTTGTCCATACGGTTTCCGAAAGGTTTCGTTTAGGTGGGCCGGGTGGGGGGGTAATGGGTTGCATCAGGAACGGCCCCCAATCAAGTAACCGAGCAAAGATTGTAAATTGTCATCCGGGTTTTCGATGGCTGTAACCTCAACACCAGATTCAATGATGAGGCGCGGTAAATCTTGGTGGACTTCAGATAGACTGTTGGTTTCAATAATCAATTCCTCTGGAGTGGGGAACCGGACCCCATAGACGGAAGGGTGTGGAAGCACGGTTCGACCGAGATTGCGTGGATCTGGTGTTCGCAACAGGATTCTATGAGGGATATGATCGAGTAATTCACGAATCGAATGCAGGTTTCCAAGGGCCAACAGACGACCGTTGTGCAGAATAACAATTTGCTCGGTGATACGTTCGATTTCAGAAAGAATATGGCTGGTGACAAGGATGGTCTTGCCCATCGCACCCAACTCTCTAATGACATTCATAATCGTCGTTCGCGCCAATGGATCGCAACCCTGCAAGGGTTCATCCAGCACAATCAAATCAGGGTCGTTGACCAACGCGTGGGCGATTTTGACCCGCTGGCGCATGCCCTTGCTATACTTGCCAATCTCTTTGTTACCTACATCAGACAATCCTACGAAGTCAAGGACGTGCTCAGCTCGTGCCCTCGCTTCATCTCGAGTCATACCATGTAAACGCGCTAATGTGGTGACAAAATCAAGTCCAGTCATCCAATCATACAACTTCTCAGATTCACTAACATAACCCAATCGATGATATGGGGCAGGATTCTTGAATGGATCAGTTCCAAACAATCTAATTTGACCCTGGCTGGGTCTCAAGCGACCAACGATGATTTTCAAAAGGGTCGACTTTCCGGCCCCATTCATCCCAAGGACACCAGTGACTCCACCACTGATGGCGAGGCTCACATCGTTGAGGCCGATGACTTGCCCGTACCACTTGGAAACATGATCGACCATTATGGCAGGAGCTGCTGGTGGCTTCTGCCATTCTTGTTGAGTTTGGCCCTCACCGACTTGGTCGAAATCAGGCATCATTCTCTAGTCACCTCCAATGAGTTCACCCGACTGATGAGAATGTATAACGATACTCCGTTCATCAGCAAAAGGGCAACTAAGGACCATGCTGGCGGGAAATCATAGGTCGTATTGAGGCCCATCATCCATTGTCCAACGTGAGCTAAATTATCGTAAGGGCTAATCAGGTATAGGGTATCTCGTTCAAACAAGAGTTTGATGAGGAATGCGAGGATTCGTGAACCAAATATAATGCCTAAGAAAGCGACAGCCGGGAAGAAGCGGCCAGAACTGAGGCTGGAAAGAGCTAGGCCAATGCTGGTGAAGGTCACGACCAGCATGACGGCGGCAACCAATCCACCGAGGAAGAAGGGAAGGGTGTCGAGTAAGTAGGCCCAACCTTCGTTGTTGAAAATAATGGCAGCGACGTAGTAGGCACAATATGAGAATACAATAATCATCGAGAGAATTGCAGATGCTGAAAGATATTTCATCAGTGTGTAATCGGTTCGAGTCACCGGCCTTGAGAAATAAATTGCAGATGTTCCATGTTGTCGGTCTTCAGAAATCAGGCCCCCCACAACCAATGCTGTTAGCAACGGCCAGCAACACGTATTGTGGAATACACCCAGTACATGGCCCCAAAGATTGGCCCTCGATACCCCATAAAATTCCATCAACCCTGACAGGCCCGTGAGTACACTCATTGCCATAGTTAAAATCGGTATCAGTGAACCGAAAAGAACGATGGCGATAAACAATTTAGTGGTCATTGGCCAAGGCCGGTGCCCCTTGCTGAACAAACCATACACGTGATGGCGGAATATCGACCAATTGCGAACCCAACGGGGATTTAGGTTACCCCGCCAGGGCCGGTAAACCTGATGGAAAATTGTACCAGCCTCTACCTTCGCAGACTGGGCGACCATCGCCACCCCCTGACCTTCACCATCTCCGGTACCATAGGCTGCTTCCATTCGGGCCTTCCCGGTTACAGCACCGGATTCACCCATGAATTCAGCTTCAGATGGAGGTGCTGGAACTGGAAGGTTTGTCGGTGGTGCTGGATCTTGAGTAGGAGGTGTTGGAGTAAAACCTTCAAGGAGGTCATCGAGACCGAAATCTTCCTCTTCGGTCATGCGACTTTCCTCCCTTGAAGTGCGGCTTGGTCCATCGTAGGTGTAGGTCCTGCGAGCAAGTCTTTGCTCGACTTCACAGAGTAACCTAATCGGTCCATGATGACAATGAATAGGTCCTCAAGGCTCGGTTCATAATCCTCCATTTTACGAATTTGGACATTCGTTTCAGCAGCCGCCTTGATGATGGTTCGATACGTGGTTTCATCGATACGAGTAATCCGCATCACACGCCCAGTTCGACGCACAGATTGACCCATGTCCTTCAGTTTCTCTTCAATGCGGTTGGCACCACCCCACACGGAAATTTCGATTTCTCGATCGATGGCTTTCAAATCTTGAATTCGCCCTTGGGCGATTACCTGCCCCTTGTGAATCATCAACATTCGGTCGCAAATGCGCTCGACGTCATCCATCAGGTGACTGCTCATGATGATGGATCGGCCACCTTGCTTGACTACCTGAAATAAGGTGTCGAGCATGAATCCGCGTGCAGTTGCATCCAAACCATTGGTCGGTTCATCACAAATCAGTAAATCCGGATCGTGAATCAGGGAACAAGCCAATTTAGTGGCCTGTTCCATTCCTGTACTAAATGTTGAAACTGCGCGATATCGTTGGTCCCGCAATCCCACATATTCGAGTACCTCGTGAGCCCTTTGGGTCGCAGAATTGGAATTCATTCCAAGCAATTCACCAGCATATCGAACCTGATGAATGGCCTCCATATCTGGGATCAAACAATCATATTCCGGCATATATCCAATTCTCTGCCGTATTTTTGGCCCTTCAGTAGCAATATCGTGATCGAGAACTTTGCCACTTCCACTGGTCAAAGCGATAAGACCGAGGATGGTTTTGAGTAACGTCGATTTACCCGCACCATTGGGCCCAAGTAATCCAGTCGCTCCGGGGCGAATATTCAGATTGACGCTGTCCAATGCGACATGTTCGCCATACTTCTTGGTGAGGTCGTGGGTTTCAACAATCCACTCCCCCGACACTAAACACACCCCGTCGATTCTATGAATCGTCGGGGGGGACCACCTGACGATGCTCTATCAAACATCCCATGGGTCGTTCCAATCATCACTCGCCGACGCCATCTCTGACCTTGACCGCGATGCCCTTGGTGAAGCATCGAGCTTCTGAGGCCGTGCACATAGCAACACCATGACCCAAGAATGTGCCATCCTCTGATTCGAGAAGGCAGGGGAGACCCGGATTTAATTCCCCTTTGACATCGCTGATGAATCCATGCATCACATTGCGACCTTTGCGAGTAAATGGGATTGAATCCTCATTGACTACGACGGTTGGCATCTCACTGCCATGGAGGCGTCTGGCACCTTCCAAAGTCAGACTGATTCCACCATCTCTCAAGCGTGGTGAAATGATGTGTTGACCATCTGATGCATGAACATTTTTAACCCGTTTTGTTTTGCTATAGACAAAACTACTTCCTGCTAGTAATTGTTCAGCGAGGTCCCTGTTAATGTCAAGGAAATAGCAGACCTTGTCCTCAATCATTTCACGGTCCAATTCAGCCCTATTGATTTCTTCACCCAAACCTTCACCAAATGCGGATTCAATGAGCGATAAATTGGATTCTTTGTTGTTCTCAAATGAAATTTCAACCACTTGTTCAATATCGCCCATCAGGGCCTGTAAATCAAAATCTCGATCTTCCGGTGGCATCCCATCCCAAATTGAAGAGGGACCCATCAAATGTGCCCATGGATTGACATCCTCCATCGTGTAGGGCAGCAAACCGAGGGGCGTTTCAATGAATACCGCAGCATCAGGCCAACGATGGGCGATGCTGTGTACCAAACCACTGATGCGATTGCGCCAAGGCCCAGAGGCCCCTGAAATCAAAATGGCTCGCCCGGAATCTGTTTCAAATGAACTCAACAAACGCCCTAGAGCAGCGATGGCAGGCGGTGAAGTTGGTAAATCCTGACTCATTGGCACACCGCCATTTCTTAGCGGGTTTGTGGCGGCGATGAGAGTTTCAGGCATATTTTCATACAGATATTCTGTCGCTTCCCGCAAAGCCGCATTCGTGTGACTTCGCTCCTCAACTAACTTCCAAATCGTCCCATCTCGTACAGCTTGACGGCACCGAGAAAGTTCGGAGGCAGTGACTTCGAGGTTGTGGCGGGCAAGCAATTTACAGCGTGCATCATCGGGTAGCGAGCGTACGCCCGCAGGGGTCTGTCCTGAAAGGGCCGCTGTTGAAATGGGGAACTCCTCCAAATCTCCCAACTTGACTGTGCCCCAAGGCATGAGCATACGATCATCTCTGGCAAATAGTGCATAGGCAGCAGAATCAAACAGGTCTGCACCAAGAGCAACGCAAATTGGAAACAAGTGGGGATGGCCACAACCGAACATATGGATAGGGCGATCCCATGGAATATGCTCACGACTGGCAAGAATGATTTCGACCAGTTCCCGGTAGCGCTGGCGTTCCATCAATGGAACAATCCCCCCAATCGGATGGATTGCGAACCCGTGTCTACCCATTCCAATAGCACTTTGTTTTCGTAAATCGGAATGGACACCCCCTTGAATCGGTCCATTGAGCATGGTTTCGCCAGCTGCCTCGAGTGATACAGCAGAGCGAGAAATTGTCTCTTGAACCGCTTTTTCAACCTCTTCTTTGGTCATGTCTGGGGTCCCAAATACATCGAGCATGGTGGCGATATCGACTCCAATATCACGTTGGAAGGTGACGATTTCCTCTACACCAACTTCAACATCACCGTAGACATAGTTCTGGAAGGTTCCAGAATCAGTCATGATGACACCTGGATAATCTAGGAGTTTGTGAACTCCATCTTCAACAGCCTGTTCCTTCAATTTCTCGTGTTTCCAAATGACATACGAATTAGTGATGAGAGCCTCGAAGCCGTACTGCTCCCACATCTCACGTGGCTCGACGGTACGGATATTCGGATTGATGACCGGGAGAAGACAGGGTGTTTTGAGCACGTGAGTGGATGTGTGGAGTTTGCCGAGGCGAGCCCATCCATCTCGTTCAGTGATTTCGAACTTACCGTGGTCGCCTTCGCGGCACGGTGTCGGCTCGCGTGTCATATGGACAAGGCGCCCCGCCCATGGCTTTCAGCCATTCGGAGGAACTACGAGGTGTGTTCAAAGCTCTCTTTGTCATAGACACCGTTGGGTCGGCAACCTGGATCGTTCTGATCAACAAGGTTGTCATTGTCATTGTCCATGCCATCCGCGCAATTGCCGACAACCTCGTCATCACCTGAGAGGAGACCTTCTGAATTGTCTACAATGTAAAATAATCCAATGCCTAATATGAGGACGATTCCAATCGCGATGGCCCAGGTGTTCGCAGAAGTGTGCCCTTCATGTTTGTGAGTAATTTCCACCTTCACCGTACGTACGCCATCCGCAGAGGACACCTCCTCGACAATATCGGAAAGGTTGGAGTCGGCCATGGACTTGTGAGGATGGTCCAACTTGTCAACCCATCTATTTTCATAGGGTTCAAATACCCTCAGAAACAACTCACTATTGGTGCTTCAATGAATGAAATAAATCGTGAAATAAATACTGAAATTGAACTTCAAAACACACTCGATAGAAATGGAAAAGTTTGGGTGATTGGGGATGTGCATGGGCACGCGGATGCATTGGAAAACCTCATCACTGAAATCGACCCAAATCCGGGGGATAGAATCGTCTTACTCGGTGATTTAATCGATCGGGGACCCGATGCCCGAATGGTCCTCAGAATTGCTAGAGAGCGAGGTGATACATTCGCTTTGATGGGCAACCATGAGGAAATGGCATTGAAAGGCTTTAGCGGAGACAATCATCTCTCTTGGGCACCACCTCTAGATTGGTTATTCAATGGTGGAAAACAGTGCCTTGATAGTTACCGAAATGGAGACGGGGAGCTGAACCAAGATGAATGGATTCGTGATTTGGTTTGGATGGCTACTCGGCCACACATGATTTTACTCGATGATTGGATTCTTGTTCACGCTGGAATCGATCCGGCTGAAGCGCTTGAAAATCAAACATCTGAAACATTACTTTGGATTCGGGAAAAATTCCATTCGGCGAAGAAACCCTTGGACCCTCGTAGAACGGTTGTCTTCGGACACAGCATTACGCATCGAGTCTTAGGGCAATCCATCGGCGACATAGGACGCTGTGAATTCTCTCTTGAGGATAAACGTCCATTCTGGCTCGGCATTGATACTGGAGCTTGTGATTCTACTTCTGGTTGGCTGACGGCTATCGATTTGAACACGGGGGAAATTGTTCAAGCCAATGATGGTGGTGACTCACGCCGGCCGGGATCGGCCTTCAAACGAATGTGACATTGCCGTGCTTGAGGACAAACTCACGACCAAGTTCGTCGAATGTGTCGAGAAGACTCTCGCTGAATCGAACGCGCCATACCTCCCCCGTTGCAAGCAAATCGTTCTGTATGCCTTGCAACGTTCCAGGTGCCGCACCGCAGGCAATACAAGCACCATCCAAATTGAGGACCAAATCCACCCCTTTCTCATCGGCGGTGGCTCGCTCCACCTTCACACCTCCACCGTGGCCTTCGAGTGCGGCTCGAACTATGCCCAATCGTGCGATGATTGCAGGCACCAATTCTTCGGATTCAAGAAAGTCTTTGAGAGCGGTGGCACGAAGTCGTGCATCACGAACCGGGTCGGCGGCCTCTGCGATGCGTTTTACAGCCTCGGATTCAAGGGATTCTGCTGCTTCATTGCGGTACAGATTCGTGAGGTCATCCTCGCCCATGATACGCGCAGTCTTTGCTGACTTCTAAGTCTGACCGCATTCATTGTGCGTGGAAGTCTAAGAGACGGGTTGATAAAGCATCAACGGGCCGCTCTAAACAAGAGGTTTACGACATGTCTGGTGAAAATATTATACGAGTCTCAAATCTTCATGTTTCCATTGGCGATACGGAAATTCTTCGTGGCGTGGATCTAGAAATTCACGCGGGTGAAATTCACGCCTTGATGGGTCGAAACGGAAGTGGGAAATCGACTCTAGCAAATGTCCTCATGGGGCACCCCGACTATGAAATTACAAAGGGGACTATCGAATACTTTGGAGAAGATCTGACGGAGATGGAACCTTGGGAGAGAGCCCGTGCAGGCGTCTTCCTCTCATTCCAGTATCCACAGTCTGTACCCGGACTGAAAGTGGGCAACTTCCTTCGCAAGTCGGTTCAAGCTGTTCAAGGAGATGACGCACCCTCGGCGCGTGAGTTCCGCGCTGAACTGAACGCTGCCATGGAGGCGCTCAACATCGACAAGAAGTTCCTCGGACGCTATGTCAACGACGGCTTCAGCGGAGGCGAGAAGAAGCGCTTCGAGATCCTTCAACTGATGCTGATGAAGCCGAGAATCGCAATCCTCGACGAAACCGACTCCGGCCTCGACATCGACGCCATGCGCACCGTCTCCGACGGGATCAACGCCTCGGTCGAGAACGCCGCCTGCCTCATCATCACCCACTACCAACGCATTCTGGAGCATGTCAAGCCGGACCATGTCCATGTGCTCATCGATGGTCGAATAGTAGCCAGCGGCGGCTACGAACTTGCCGAAACATTGGAGAACCGTGGCTACGAATGGCTAGAACAGGGGGCTTCAGCGTGAGCAGCGATGCACGAGAGGCGGTTGGCGACTACAAGGCCGGCTGGCACGATCCGGAACAGGCGACCGTCCGATTCGACGCCGGCTTGTCAGAACAAGTCGTCCGCGACATCTCGGAACTCAAAGGCGAGCCGGAGTGGATGACCGACATCCGAGTGAAGGCGTACCACCACTTCATGGAGCGACCGATGCCGACTTGGGGCTCTACAGAGTTACTCAACTCAATCGAATTCGACAAAATCTGCTACTTCCTGCGGTCGGGTGATGGGACAAAAGAAGATTGGGGAGAAGTCCCAGAAGACATCAAGAACACCTTTGAACGGCTCGGAATCCCCGATGCAGAGCAAAAGTGGCTCGGTGGCGTAACCGCTCAGTACGAAAGTGAAACAATATACCACAGCATCCGGGAAGACCTGGAGTCTCAGGGAGTCATTTTCCTCGACATGGACGCAGGCCTGAGAGAGTATCCGGAAATCGTCAAGAAGTACTTCTGCAGCATCATCCCCTACCAAGACAACAAGTTCAGCGCCCTCAACACCGCGGTCTGGTCCGGCGGCTCCTTCCTCTACGTTCCAAAGGGAGTTCACGTCGAGTTGCCAGTCCAAGCCTACTTCCGAATCAACTCGGAGAATATGGGGCAGTTTGAGCGCACCCTGATAGTTGCGGAAGAGGGCTCGTCCGTGTCATACATCGAGGGCTGCTCGGCGCCTACCTACTCAACAGATTCGTTGCACAGCGCCGTTGTGGAATTGATTGCAATGCCCGGCGCATACATCCGCTACACCACCATTCAGAACTGGTCGGACAATGTCTACAACTTGGTCACCAAGCGGGGTGTCGCACATGAGAATTCAACCATCGAATGGGTTGATGCCAATGTCGGATCGAAACTCACGATGAAGTATCCGGCCATCATTCTGAAGGGCGAAGGTGCCCACGGCGAAGTCATCTCAGTAGCCTACGCCGGTGAAGGAATGCATCAGGACGCCGGGGCGAAGGTGCACCACCTCGCCAGCAACACAACCAGTAAGATTCTCTCCAAATCCATCACAAAGAATGGTGGTCGTGGATCATATCGAGGGATGGTCCAAGTCGCAAAGAAGGCGGAGAACTGCAAAGTCAACGTTGTCTGTGATGCATTAATCCTCGACGAAGAATCTCGAAGCGACACTTATCCAACGATGGAAATTGCCAATCCTACCTGCCGCTCTGAACACGAAGCAAGCGTCTCCAAGGTGAGCGATGATCAGGTGTTCTATCTGATGTCACGTGGACATTCTGAACTAGAAGCATTGGCCTTGATTGTCAACGGATTCTTTGAGCCATTCACCCGCGAATTACCGATGGAGTATGCCGTCGAACTGAACAATTTGATGGCCCTAGAGATGGAAGGAAGTATCGGTTAGTCAGAGGTTGCTTACATGACTTACTCTGAACTTGAAATACCCGATAGGGCTGACCATTTGTGGCGATACACGCCATGGCATCGGATTCATCCAAGCGGAAAAGTTTCTGAAGTTCCTGAAGCGCGGGGTACCATCATCGATCTGACCTCTTTGGACGGTTCAACAGAACCAGGTGGGGTATCTCTGGAAGTGGCCACCCCCGAAGATTTGGAACGACTCTGCATCAATGGGAAGGAGGATGTAAGTACACAGTTCATCCAAGCATTGTCTGCTGGAAATACTGTCGTTCTTCGCGTGGCTAGAAACGCGAGGCCCAGTCAACCTGTATTGCTGAATATCGAGTGTCAAGGAGACATTTCGGCCCTTCATCTCCTATTGGATATTGGGGATATGGCGGAACTGGAACTCATCACCCGAATCTCTGGAGATGCCGCATGGGCTGGCATCCTTCGTCAGGGCATATTTGGCAATGGATCCCACGTGAATGACATCGTCATCAATCACATGGGCGATGGACGGCTCTTACGAACCGATGGAATACATCTGGGTCGCGATTCGCAAATTCGCAGTGGATCGATTGGGTCAGGGTCCAGTCGATGCAAGGCTGATTTACGTTACACCATGAACCAAATTGGTGCCTCCCTCAAGGTCAACGGCAGTATTCTGTCCCTAGATGGAATGCACAATGACCACCATGTGGAAATCCTTCACCTCGCCCCTCGAACATACAGCCGATTGGATTGGCACAGTGCCTGTTCAGGTAAATCGCGTACCATCGGAACCGGGATGCTACGGATTGAAGCTGGAGCCAAGGGTGCGGATGCTGGTCAATTGTTCCATAATCTACTCTTGAGCAAAGATGCCGAAGCGGACAGTATCCCAGAACTTGAGGTCAGTGAGAATGATGTCGTAGGATGTGGGCACGGAACCGCCAATGGTCCAGTTGATGATGACCAAATGTTCTATCTCAAAACACGAGGATTCAGTGAAGGTGAAGCGAGAGACGTGCTGGTCGCTGCTTTCCTAAATGCAACCTTGACCGACATGGGTAGTGACGCCGTTCATGAGCATCTGCTGAATATCTTGACCAGAGATCTGGCTAAGGACCTCTAATTATTGTTCAATAGGCCGATTTTGTCGTGACCAGATGAATATCACACCTAGCATGCAGATGGATATAGGACCAATACACAGTATTGGTAGATTTCGATTTTCACATTCATTGATATGAGGGGGGTATGTCCCTGAGGGTGAGGAAGATACATGTCACTGGACCTTGATGCGATTCGTGCTGACTTCCCAATCCTGTCTCGAAAGGTGTCAGGCGGTAAGGACCTGGTCTATCTCGACAATGCGGCCACTACCCAAAAACCGCAATCGGTCATCAATGCGATGACTCATTATTACGAGCACTCAAATGCTAATGTTCACCGCGCAGTCCACACTTTAGCAGCAGAAGCAACCGAACAATATGAGGCTGCCCGTGACACATTGGCTGCTTGGTTTGGCACCACTAGGGATAATCTGATTTTCACCAGTGGTACCACCGAAGCGATCAATTTGGTTGCTTGGGGTTGGGCGCGTTCAAATCTCAATGCCGGGGATGCTGTCGTCATCACTGAGATGGAACATCATGCGGACATCGTACCTTGGCAATTGTTGGCTGAAGAGAAGGGAATCGAGATTCGCGTCGTGCCCATCGACACGGAAAACGATACACTTGACATGGATATTTTCGCAGCATCTCTTCCGGGTTCACGATTGGTTTGTGTAGTCCACACCTCAAATGTACTGGGTGTGGCCAATCCTGTTGCAGACATCATCACCCAATCGCATCACTGTGGTGCCAAGGTTCTGATTGATGCAGCTCAGGCTGCCCCACATGAACGACTTGATTTCACCACAATGGGTGCAGATTTTGTCGCCATCAGTGGCCACAAAATGTGTGGCCCTACTGGAATTGGATGCCTGTTGGCCACCACGGAATGTATCGAAGAGATGGAACCATTCATGTCAGGAGGTGACATGATTGAAACCGTCACGATGGAAAAATCAACCTTCGCCAGTGGACCGCAAAAATTCGAAGCCGGGACGCCAAAGATCGCTGAAACCATTGGATTCGCTGCTGCGGTTGAATATCTTTCAAACTTCGATATGGAAGAGGTACATTCCCATATTCGAGGGTTGGCAATGTACACCGCATCTGAATTGAAATCAGTCCAAGGTATCACGGTCTATGGTGACCATTCGATTCCAAGTGGCAGCGGTGTCGTCTCATTTTTGCACGATTCCATCCATGCTGAGGATTTGGCTAGATTCATGGATGCTGGTGGCTTTGCCATGCGAACCGGGCACCACTGTGCACAACCTTTGCTGAATGCCTATGGCGTCACCAGCACCAATCGCGTCTCATTCTATCTTTACAACACAAAGGCGGAAGCGGTTGCATTTATCGAACATCTTCGGTATATTGTCGAAAAATTTGGTGGGTGAGAATATGACATGGCCGCAAGCCTTGCAAGTGGCAATTGACGAATTTTCGGATGTCTTTGATCCGATGGAGCGGTATGAAATGCTGTTTGAATGGGCTTCAGAGGTCAATCAGTTGCCCATCGATGAATGGAATGATGACAACAGAATTCATGGCTGCCAATCGCAAGCTCACGTATTATGTCACCTCGAAGACGGACTATTCTACATGCGAGGTGGGGCAGATGCTCAAATCGTTCAGGGGCTGATGGCAATCACTTGCTTGGCGGTCAATGGCCGTCCACCACAAGAAGTTGCAGAAATAGAGCCGACCTTTGTTGATGAGATGGGACTCAAGGCCTCCCTGACCCCCAGTCGTTCAAACGGGTTCCTCAATATGTTCAAACGGGTCCAAGGCGAGGCACGTTCGTTAGCGGGGAATGTATGATGAGTGACAAACAGACGGTTTTGGATGCGCTGCAAATTGTAGATGACCCTGAACTAGAGATTAGTATCGTTGAATTGGGCTTGATTTATGATGTCAGATTTGAGGACACCCATATTGAAGTTGATATGACGCTTACAAGCCCTGGTTGCCCTGTTGCGCCTGAAATCATGGCCGCTGCACATCGCGCGGCACTCACCGCAGAAGGCGTGGAAAGTGTCCATATCAATCTAGTATGGTCACCACGGTGGGATCCTCGAAAACACGCCAGCGAAGATGCACTCATGGACATGGGTCTGTTCTAGACTCACTGTTGCATCTCAGTGGCTCGCACTGTATTTGACATTAGCATGGCAATGGTCATCGGGCCAACGCCACCAGGCACGGGAGAAAGCGCACCCGCAACATTTCCAACATCTGGGTGAACATCACCGGTCAATCGGTAACCCTTTTCTGAATCATCATTTACACGGTTGACACCGACGTCAATCACGGTCGCACCAGGTTTGATCCAATCTGCGGTGACCATTTCGGAACGACCCACTGCGGCGATAATCACATCTGCTTCACGACACAGTGAGGCCATGTCTGCAGTACGCGAGTGGGCGATTGTAACCGTAGCATCAGCGCCCTTCTGAGCCAGTAACAGCGATTGTGGCATGCCGACGATTCGACTGCGTCCAATAACCACAGCACGCTTGCCGCTCAAATCGACACCGGCCCATTCCAACATGCGCATCACGCCCGCGGGTGTGCACGGGAGAAGGCCACTGGAATCGCCTTGAACCAAGCGTCCAAGGTTTTGGGCGTGGAATCCATCAACATCTTTCACGGGATCGATGAGATCGGTGATGGCAATTTCATCCATTCCATGTGGAAGTGGGGATTGAACGAGAATACCATTCACATCGGGGTCGGCGTTGAGACGTTCAACTGTGGAAGTGACTTCGGAATAATCAGCATTCGCATCAATGTCGATTCGCGTACTGTGAATACCCAGTCTCGCACACGCGCGTTCTTTGGCACCGACATAGACATGTGAGGCAGGATCATTTCCAACGATGACGACCGCCAAGTGTGGTGGTGAAGGTAAAGACGCAATCCGCTCAGCCAATGAGGCTTCAACAGCAGCGCCACACGCATTGCCATCAATTCGTATAGCGCCCATGGCCGCGGGGGGGCGTATCCCGCACTTGAGCCTTCGGCGACTTCAAGAAGGGAAGATGGCTCGCCGGTACAGCGCCAACATAGCTTAGCTGGTAGAGCAGCTGATTTGTAATCAGCAGGCCGAGAGTTCGAATCTCTCTGTTGGCTCCAATCAACATTATTGAGCAGTGGCTCTAAGGGAGGCACGGGGAGCCTATGCACGTCGTCACTGGAGCCTTCGGATACTCTGGACGGTGGATTGCCCATCAACTTCTGGATCAAGGTGTGAAAGTTCGTACTTTGACCAATGCGGTTGGTCGAGACGACCCCTTCGATGGTCAAGTTGAGGTTCACCCACTCAATTTTGAAGACCGTCTTGCATTGGTTGAATCTCTTCGCGGCGCAGATGTGTTGTACAACACCTACTGGGTTCGCTACAACCACCAGAGTAAAAATTTCGAGCACGACCTTGCGACAAAGAATTGTAAGATTCTGTTTGAGGCTGCCAAGGAAGCGGGTGTGCGGCGGGTTGTTCATTTCAGTGTAGCCAATCCCGAAAAAGCACCAGGGTGGACTTACTTTGTCGGCAAAGTGGAGAGTGAGAAATCACTGCGAGAGTGTGGTATATCCTACGCCATCATCCGCCCGACTGTTCTGTTTGGTGGTGGACGCAATATTCTGGTCAACAACATCGCCTGGATGCTACGAACCATGCCCGTGTTCGGTGTATTCGGATTTGGGAACTATCTCATTCAACCTGTCCACGTACGCGATGTCGCGCGCGTAGCGATTGAATTAGGCGCTGGAAATGAGGATGTGACACAAGATGTCACCGGACCAGAGACATATCGATACAAGGATTTTGTCAAATTGATTGCGAGGAGTATGAACCGACGACGGCTCATCATGCCCATCCCGCCACTCATGGGTTGGATTGCGGGCAGAGTCATGGGTGTATTCCTGAAAGATCTCGTGATTACTCGCGCTGAGATTCGTGGACTCATGCAGGGCTTGATGGCATCAGATGAGAAACCGCTCGGTGTTATTTCCTTCCGAAAATGGATGGATGACAAAGGTCCTGAAGTCGGACAGAAATATCACAACGATTTGAAAGAACGGAAATATTCTAAATGAAATCCTGCGATGGGATTATCGGCTGCTTGTATCATAAAGATTGCATGACCCCTGAAGAAATCGCAGCCATGTCCGGGGATGAGAAGTCCTGGAGCCTTGAGGAACTCGAGGAAA
>CAWVWT010000014.1:0-46404 GCA_963934015.1 uncultured Candidatus Poseidoniales archaeon | reverse complement strand
ACAACCTGGAACACATCGTACATGGGGTCTGACGCACGTTCGTTGAATAGCAGGTATCCTTCCTCAACGAGGTAATCCAACACCTCGTTGTAGTTTTCACCCAGCTCGAGTTCGTCGTCACTGAATTCGTCCTTGGCAAACTGCCAGAATTCCTCTCGCTGGAATCGGCGGTTGTATGGGTAGCCATTGTCGAAGAAGATGGCTTTCCGCATGCTAAGCATTCGGTCCACTTTGCGCAGTACATCATCAGCGAGGCCCTTCAATTCCTCTGAAACCTCTTTGGTTTGCATAACTTCTATCTCAACGTTGCCGATGAATTCTTCGAAGATATCTCTCAGTGTGCTGTTCCCGTTTTCTTGCTTGCCTTTGAATTCATCTTCTTCCATGCCATGACCTCCAATCCCGCTCGCGCAGGGACTTAGTGCGGTGTCGGGACGGCCTATCAATGTACTCCAATTCGCGGGGATTATCGGGGGTGATGTTGTTTGGTGAACTGGTTTTCCAGAACGCCCATATCGGCTTCCGACCTTCTTAAAGCCACGGGATTTGTTACGTTTACTGGGTCTGTGGGCCGTACACAGGTAGGGTCAATTCTACACCAAAGAGTGGATCTGGATCTGAGTTGTCATGGTAAGCGATGACAGCGCCACCATCTGGTAAAATCCCCATGCTGGCAAAGTCGAATCGAATATCTTGACCCGCTCCACTGGTGCTGTCGATATCACCCAAGCCAATCCAAGTCATTTGATCAGGTTCCAGCGATTCACTATACGCACGCGCGTGGTAAGCAACATCCTTGTCTGGTCCATCGGTCTCTTGGTAGCGAACTGCCAAGACGAACAAATCGTTCTCACCTTGACTGTGCCATTCCCATTCTTCAATTGCTGAAGCGGATTCATGGGTGTAGTTTTGAGTGGTGAAATTCTCTCCACCATCCCAGCTGACCATGTGCTGAACCGTGGTTCCTGCGACCTGCAAACAGTGTAGAGCACCACTGGAATCCATGGCGCAGTATTCACTTGGCAGACTATTTCCACCCAACGTTGTCGCCTTCCACCAGTTCAAACTCGTATCGACATAAGCATCATCACCATTGACGAAGTAGTTGGGGAAATACAAGCCACCCGAGGGTACTGGGAAGGAGCGCATCTCCTTGTGTGGCTTGGTGAAATCCCATTCTACACCCAAATCAGCGTCGACAAAGTTGAGGTCGACTTCCATCATGTCTGGGTTGCTATCCCTGTCTGGGAATCCAAAGTAATCGTAGTTCAGACCGTCCGTTGAGATTTGACCTCCAACGTTCTGGACTTGATGCCAGAAGTTGGAAATCACTAGGCTTGCATATTCTCCACTTCCATAGATTCCGCCGTTGATGGGGCCGATTACTTCAACTTGCCATGAGCGATCATAAAATGGCTCAGGCGTACGATTGAAACACCATTGCCATTCTTCGGCTTCAGCGTCATAGAGGAAGGCATAGAATTGGTCTCCACCGCTTGCACTGGGGTACGGGAACCAACCCATGGAAATCAAATCACCATTAGTGGCTTGGACGATACTACCCTCACCCAGTCCTTCTTGGCCAGGTGCGTTGGGTTTTGGTTCGAGGCAACCAATCTGTGAGAAGACACTCGGTACATACTCTTCCCAAGTGTGCCCTCGGTCGGTACTCCAAGTGGGGTATTCTCCCCCGAAGTTGAGAATCCACCCCTCCTTGGTAGTTGCAAGATAATGCTCACAGCAGTTGCCACCTTCCTCGTTGCCAAAGACAGCCCAATCCAATTCAGTGGTTTGATTGATACCGATGTCGATGGTGGTGAAGTTTCGTGCATCTTCATGTTGTACCGAATCGATTAGGGTAAATGAATCGAAAATCGAATCGCGCACAGGTTCGACAGTTTTCTCATCGCCACCCATACACCCCGCCAGCAATTGGCTGACGACGATGAGAGCGATGATGGCTGTGCGCCCCGGACGCTTCATGCTCTTGCGTACGCGCGCGTGTATTTCTCCCCTTCGCGCTGAGGGGTTTGGCTTATGTGGCTGGTTTGACTCGCTGAATCTATGGGCTCTCGTCGTCTTCCCGTTCTACTCTGTTCGCTATTCCTATTGAGCATGCTTCCGTTGGTACCAGCCACGGCCGATGAAACAGATTCGTGGCATGACCATGTAGTAATCAGTGAAGTGTTAGTCAGTGCCAGTGGTAAAGATTACAATGGAACTGATTGGAATGGTGACGGTGACATAGGTTCCTACTCAGACCAGTACATCGAGCTATGGAATCCTACAGACCAAACAGTCAACATTTCTAACTGGGTATTGGATGATTTACTAGGCGGTGGAAGCCCAGCCTGTTCGATTGGATGGGATACTGAATTGGCACCAAATGGGCGACTGGCATTCTTCCGGGATTATACTGATATTGAGTTGGATTATTGGGATGGTGACTCTGTGAATATACAGGATGATCAAGGCAATCTCATCCATTCAATGTCCTATCCTGGTGAGGATTCTTACTGGGATGTCCCGTACGCACTACTGGAAGATGGCTCTTATTGGAAGGATTACGATGGTCCCTCGCCGGGTGCTGATGAACCTGCCAATTGGACAGGCCCCAGTGTGGGAGGAAACTGCTACACTGTTACTGATGAACCAGTATCAGACGAATATATCCTCACAGGACGCATTGTGACCATGACCAGTGAAGGTGCTTTCTTTGATGGCGGTGTTCTGTTGAAGGATGGTAAAATCACATCAGTTTGGGCAGGTTCAACCATCCCATCCGCACACAGTGGTATCGATGTCATTGAAACAGATGGCTCTATCTATCCTGGATTGATTGATCTACACAATCACATGCACTACAACCACATTCCATTGTGGGATTTCAACGTTCATCTTTCAGACTCACAACAATCCGAGGAAGGTGGATATACTAATCGATACCAATGGGGAAACAACTACGATTACGGACCAAGTATCACATGGATGAAGGGCAATGTACAATCGAGCAGTCGTTGGGATATGACATCTCAACAAATGAAGTTTGCAGAAGTCCAATCGGTGGCTGGTGGCGTGACTGCAGTTCAGGGTTCACCGAGCAGTGGAACCGATGCATGGGACAGCATGCTCTCACGAAATGTCGAGTTGTACAACTTCGGTCAAGATGGCATGAGTACCTGTGCTGTTTGTGGAGCGGCTGATGACGATTATTCAGGTAGTCATCTCATATCACAAAACCAGTCGGGTTCACTGAATGCTTGGTTCGTTCATCTCGCTGAAGGTGTAGACTCCTCCAGCAAAGCAGAATTCGATTCTCTTTACGAAAAGGGACTCATCATGGATGAAACCGTTGTGATTCATGGTACTGCACTCGATGCTAGCCAATTCGAAAAGATGGCAGAGAAAGGAGCAGGTTTGGTTTGGTCTCCGATTTCCAACCTCTTGTTGTATGGCGACACCACCGATGTTGTGGCAGCTGACAATGCAGGCGTCAAGATTTCATTGGCTCCCGATTGGGGGCCCAGTGGATCTAAATCCAACTTACACGAATTGAAGACTGCTGACCTGTGGAACCGCGACGTACTGAGTGGTCATTTCAGTGACTACGAGTTGGCGCAGATGGTGACCAGCAACGCGGCTGAAATCAGTAATTGGCAAGACTTCGTAGGTCAAATCCAAGTGGGTATGTATGCTGATTTGGTCGTGCTTGACACATTCCACGAGAATCCATACCGCAATCTCATCGAAGCCATCGATCGTGATGTTCGGTTGACCATTGTTCAAGGTAAGGCTGTATTCGGCGATGTTGATTTGATGAATGCCCTGCAAGGTGATGATTGGGAATACATCAATGGAAGCGGATTTTCAAAGGCTGTCGATGTGACCTCAATTTCAGTCGAGGATGGCACCCACACTTGGGAGAGCATTGAATCGGGATTGGCCATGGCCATGCGCAACGAAGTCAGTGACATCCGTGAGCACTGGGGTGAGGTATCAGACCTGAATACTGATGAAGAAGTTCAAGACCACCTAGATGCATCCTTCGATGGCGACTACAATGATGGTGTATCGCACCTGAAGAACATCCCGTTGGACCCCATTTTCACGATGAATGATGACCGTTATTTCGATGTCATCAATCGTTCCACACATGCAAATTTCCATGTGGACTTGTCCCAACTTTACGATTACTATGATATTGTGTACGATGCTGAATCCAATCGGCCCTTTGTCGAGGATTCAAATTTCACACCTGAGCCTGTAGTCTGTACTGAAGACCTGTGCTGGGATGGTTCAAGCAGAGACCCTGTGGACTGCTCTTGCCCAGAGGAACCTGAACCCGAGCCAGAGACCTCTGCGAATCTCAAAGTCACGCCAGGCGATTACACCATTACTGGTGAATTAGCAGATGTCGAAGGTGATTGGACAGTTGAAGCAACCCCGAATCAAATCATCATCTACGTTGATGGTGTGGAAAACAAGCGCCTCACGATCGACATGACAACCAAGCAATACTCGTATGATGCATCAGGAGTGACCCGAACTTTGGAACTCCATTCTTATGATGAGATGAACAAAACTTACACTGGTGTGGACTGGGGTGGCGCTGCCATCACACTGACATCGACAGAACAGACCGATTCACAAGGTGGCGGTTCTGAACAGAATGCTGAATCAGAATTCCAATTGATCAACGTCGGTATCATTGCTGCAATCATTATCATTCTGCTGAGTGGTGCGGCCATCATCTCGATGATGCGAAAACCTGAGGATGGTCTGGGTAGTTTGGAGAAATCTGGAGCGGTCGACCACAACTCGAGCCGTTCCAATAAAGAAGGTTTGAAGGACGATGGTGATGATTGGGATGACGATGATTCAGATGACGATGATTCAGATGACAAGGGTTCAGGTGGCGGAGACTCAGGTGGCGGGAATACAAGATGAAATGAAGTCACTTCCCATGCTCTAATAAGGAAAAGACCCACAATTTGAAAATGGAATTTAATCAAGCGTCCAAACCACACCATCGGGTGTATCCTGAACCGAGACTCCCATCGCAGCCAGTGTATCGCGAATCTCATCTGCACTGTCCCAATCCTTGGCCGTTCTGGCAATTGCACGACGAGCGAGTAATTGCTCGACTTCGTCTTTGATCGCCTGTCGTGCAGGGTCAAGACTTGGGTCATGAGCGGCCATGGCCACATCCTTTGCAGGAAGTAGACCGAGAACTAAGCCTGCGAATTCTTCCAACCAATCGGTTGCATATATGGCAAAAGCTGCCGTATCCCGCTCATCGATATCTTCACTGCTGAGAATCTGTGGAATCAGGCGCGCTCCATTGCTAATTTTGGCGAGCGCCTGACGGCTGTTGAAATCGTCATCCATGGCAATCGCAGCTTCCTGTAGGAGTTTCTCAAGTAGGCCGAGTTTACTCGAAAGGAAATCCGCTGAAGCCACATCTGCCTGTGGCAATCGTGGTGTTTCTTGCATTCCAGCCTTCTTCGCTTGTGCAGTAACGGTCAATGCATACCCGTAGGTTTCAACCAGTTTGGCATGATGTCCCTTGGCATCCTCTAGCAATTGTTCTGTGAGGTCAATGGGTGAGCGGTAATGTGCATTCAGTAGCGCATGCCGGATTACCAATGGGTCATAATTTTCCAATGCATCACTGATGGTCCAAAAGTTTCCAAGGGACTTGCTCATCTTTTCGCCATCGATATTGACGAACCCATTGTGCATCCAATATTGCACCAACGGTGTTTTGCCAGTACAACATTCAGATTGGAAAATCTCTGCTTCGTGATGGGGGAACCGCAAATCGTGTCCACCTCCGTGAATGTCGAACTGCTCTCCAAAGTGTTTGAGTGACATCGCACTACATTCGATGTGCCAGCCAGGGCGACCATCACCCCAAGGCGAAGGCCACGAAGGTTCACCGGGTTTGGCTACTTTCCACAATGCGAAATCCTTGTGGTCTCGTTTGCCTGAATCTTCGACACGACCCCCCGCTCCGGCCTTTACCGCATCAATGGATTGCCCAGTCAACATCCCATACTTTTCAGGAGCCGAAGCGATGCTGAACCAAACTCCATCTTCGGACACGTATGCATGACCCTTTTCGATGAGTGTTTCCACCATCGTGATAATCTCGGGTACAACTTCAGTGACTCGCGGATAATGATCTGCTCGCAATACATTGAGCAAATCCATGGCTCGGTAGTAATCCTCGATATTGCGATTGGCCACCTCAAGGAAATCAACACCTTCCTCACTGGCCGCATTGATGATTTTGTCATCGATGTCTGTAAAATTCTGAACATAATTGACCGTCCATCCACTTGCTTCCAACCAACGGTGAATTAAATCGAAGGCGATGTAACATCGGGCGTGTCCTAGGTGGGAAGGTGAGTATGGCGTGATACCACAGACATACATATCGACCTCGCCGGTCCGAGCGGTCTCAAACGGCCGCTTTTCCCGTGTTCGCGTATCATACACATGTAGTGTCATGACTCACTCTCAACCCTGACTGTATGTAATTCCAAAGCCACCACGGGGGTGATTCCAACTCACCGCACCTTGGTCGCACATGATGTAACAAGTACCACATTCGACGCAGTCCTCGTATTGGAATTTCATCTCCTTAAGGCCCTGGTCACGGAAGTTGTAGCATTGTGCGGGACAGCCCCATACACACATCATGTGAGAGCAGTCATTACACTTGCTGGTCTCAACGATAATGTGGGCATGTTCGTGCTCATCGACATTGTATCCAATCAGGCCAAGGCCGTTCTTGATATCGTAGGTAAAGAGACCTAGTTTTATTGATTCAGACATCACAATACCTCAGAGTTTTCTCCCCATGAGCGCCAACTTCAGCATACCGAAGAGGCCCATCCCCTTCTTGTTTGCTTTGTTCTCTGCACGCATTTCCTTGCGAACTTGGCGAAGAACCTTCTCCGCCGGGACTTTTTCTTCCCCTATTTCACGGAAGACACGGTTTGCGGTCTTGCCGACCAATTCCGGTACCCATGTGAAGTTCGCAGGATTGTTGAGGAATTTGGTTGCAGGTTCGAATCTTTTGAGATCACGGAAGATGTAACTGGCTTTGAGTGATTTTGTGTAGGTCGCATCCAGTGCGTTGGCACTGAGGTCCCCATTGGCGATGCATGCTGCAATCGCCTTTCCAGCCAACTTGCCAGAGTGCAGTGCGTTGTTCATACCTTGAATCTGCATACCATTGGCAAAGACCAGACCTGCAGCATCTCCGACTACAACTGCACCATCGCGGGTGAATCGGTGGGGCATACGATGCAATCCGTATTCAGGGCAGAGGTGCCCTCCGTATTCGATGGCTTCTCCACCCTCGATGAGTGCAGCAATCGCCGGCTGTGACTTGAATGCCTGATACAGATCGTAAGTATGCAATCCCTCAGGTAATGATTTGAGTTGGACGATGATACCACAAGATACGGTATCTCGATTGGTGTAAAAGAATCCACCACATCGCGGATAGAGGCCCTTGGTATTGGGGTACTTTTCCCATGCCTCATGACTCATATCTCGGTAGAGTGAGAGTGCCAATTCCATGGCCATCCCACTGGGTGGGCGTTCATCATCGCCTGCAAAGCAATTGAATCGCTCATCGATTCTTTCTTTGCCGAGGTGAATGACTTCCTTTACGCCGAGTAGCATATCATCTTTGGATTGGGCATGAAGCATTGAATCGAAGTGATAGGCGCGTGTGATGACAGAATTGCTACCTTCAGCAATGACCACTGCTTTACTGGTCATGACATCACCATCTTGGACAATTCCAGCAATCGTGCCGTTGCGAATTTTATCGACCAACTCCTTGGGCAAGTTGTCAACCTTCCATTTCTGTGCTGAGCCGGTACCACTGTCTTCGGCAGGGTCGGTCAAATCCCGGGCATCATAGGATGAATGGTCGAGTCCATCGATATGCAGTTGGTCAATTTTCATGCCCCCCATCACAAAGATGCCAGCCTCTTCCATTTTTTCAGCCATCCAAGCATCTGCCTTTGCTCGTAGAACAGACCAAGATGAGCGTTGACTAGGCTCATCAGTTCCACCAGTTCCATCCCATGATGCAAATCTGCCTTCGACGAAGAGAGCATCTTCATTACTCAGGAATCCAACCTTTTTGTGATTAATACAGCGCTCGATTCCGGGGCAGTCCATTTCCCAGTTGCCCAGAAATTCTTCGAAATCATCGAGTTCACGGCCCCACAGAATACCACCTGTGAGATTTTTGCTGCCGATGGGTTCACCACGATCGACGACGAGAATACGATCACCCTCTATGCCTTCTTTGAGAAGTTGAAAGGCGGTCGCAGCTCCAGCGAAACCAGCACCGATGATAATGACGTCAAAGTCGGTCTCATCATCCATGGGCACACCTCGGGTAACCTGTCCTACTTGCAACCTATCCTTGAACTTGTTCTCGCACGCGCACGCGAGAGATACCGATATGAGGTGTCCCCTTCACGCCCTGTCATGGTCACCACCAGCGCGCCCGGGAAGTGCATTCTCTTTGGAGAGCACGCGGTTGTGTATGGGCAACCTGCAGTCGCAGTCGCCATCGATGCTCGGATACGGGTTTCTCTCGAGGTGTCTGAATCTGGTTGGCTCATCGATGGAATGCAATTTGATAAACAACGTCACCCTCACCTAGATGCGATTCTCAAGCGTATGTGGATTAGTGACGGTGGTCCCCCGCTCTCCCTCAATATCGAAAGTGATTTGTTTGGTGCAGCGGGTCTGGGTTCTAGTGCCGCAATTTGTTCTGCAGTTGCTGCCGGCCTGTTGCACATGCGTGGCACTCCAGCAGATGAGATGCCACTTTCAGGAATTGCAACTACTGCCCATCTTGCTGAAGCCGAAGCTCAAGGTGGTCGTGCAAGTCCAATTGATACCAGCACTGCTACGTTGGGTGGAGCCGTTTTGGTTTCTGACAAGAAAGAACCCTTCGCTCATTGGCAATACTCACGCGATTTGCGCATTGATGGACAGCGGAGAACTTGGGAGGTGCACAGTGTTGAACTCCCTCAATCAATTTCGGAAGCCAGTTTAGTGATTGGTTATTCAGGCCGACCTGGTCCCACGGCACAAATGGTTGCCAAAGTGGCTACGCTACTTGCTAACGAACCGGAAAGAATGGAAGATATCGAACGAATTGGAAATGTGACTCGAGCCGGTACAACAGCGCTTTCTCTTGGCAACCTCCAGGCGGTTGGAATCGCTATGAATGAATGTCACCGGCTACTACAAGGACTCGGTGTTTCAGATTCTGATTTGGATCGAATGGTCGAGGCAGCATTGCCCTCTAGCCTAGGGGCCAAACTTACCGGTGCAGGAGGTGGGGGTTGCATGATTGCGCTGACCACGGAACCACGTAGAACCGCCGAGGAGATTGAACTAGTTGGGGGTCGAACCATGGTCTCACAACTTGGTGCTCCCGGTGTACGCATTGAGAACGATTGACTGTGACCCTAAAGATGGCATTTTTCTTATAAACGAGTCGACGTGTTCCTTTAAATAGGGGCTTTGATACGGCGGGCCATGGCAACAAATGATGAAGACCGTCTAACTGTAGTGAATGTGGTTGCCTCGACCCGTGTGGCCGAGGAATTGAATCTCCCCGACATTGCAATTCAGTTGAATTGCGAGTATGAACCAGAACAATTTCCTGGTGTAGTTTATCGTGTTGTAGACCCCAAGTTGGCCATCCTCATGTTCCGCTCCGGTCGTGCTGTTTGCACTGGTGGCAAGAATGAGGATAACATCCACACCGGTATCGAGCGTATGATTGCTGATTTACGCGCTGCTGGTATCACTACATGGGATCTCAAAGATGTCACTATCGAGGTGCAGAACATGGTTGCGACCTTCGCTCTTCACTATCCTGATGACTACACAGGGGGCCCCAAAAATCCAAATGGGGTCGCTAAATTCGATGACCAAAATATACACGTTATTGAAGTTGGACAGGACCCACTACAACTCCGTCTGGCAACTGATGAGGAAAAGGCTGATGATTCAATTCCAACTCAGAAGCTTCGCGGTGGAGATCCACTAGCTGGATTACCACGAAGGTTAAACCTCAATCACCTGACCTTCCACCTTCCATTTGACAAGGTCGAATACGAACCTGAGCAGTTCCCTGGACTGATTTACCGGCTCGATTACCCCAAGGTTGTCTGCCTGATTTTCGGAAGTGGCAAGATGGTGATTACCGGCGCACGCCACAAGGACGAGATTCTTGAGGCAGTTGAAATCATCCAAGACGAACTCGCCGACCTCCTGTGAGGTATCCGGCATGACCGACGATGTCGGTTCGATTCGCTTAGCGTTAGCCAAGGCAGTCTACATATTGCATGTTGGCGTGACATTTTTCGTACCATGGGGCTGGCTTTTACCATGGTCTGAAGCATGGTGGTTCGGCATGTTCTTCATTCCAATCATGCTGATTCATTGGAAAACCGCAGATGTTTGCATCCTTTCAACTATCGAGATGAAGTTACGGGGGCACCCTAATGCTGGAACTCGCGAACAAGGTGGATTTATTCAACGAATGGGTGCTCTTGTTGGTTGGCACATGAGTGATGAAACCGCAGCCAATCTAGGATGGGGTTTGTCATACATGGGTCTAGTATTGTGTGCACTGCGTTTGTATCTAGATGGGCATATTCCATGGTGAAATTATGTGGCGCTGGGTGGCTGCAAAATGCGTACGCTTCAGCCATCTAGTCGTGATGCTTTTTTTGATGTTAGGTTGGGCATTTCCATGGGTCACTGCATGGTGGGTCCATGCCATCTTGACACCTCTCACAAGATTGCATTGGCGGTTCAATGATCGCACCTGTATTTTCACAAAATGGGAACATTTTTTGTTGCAGAATGAACACATCGATGATCATGAAGAAGGCTGGTTTGTAAAGGAAATTACGGAGTCGATCACTGGTTGGCGGCCTCCAACTGAGTTGACACGCAACGCCATGCTAGTTTGGATGTGGGCGGCCACAATTATCTCCATAATCCGTATTGCGCTCAATTGAATAGGGGTCACCTCTCTGGTCACCCTATGGGTGACCATCCACGCTTGCTGCCAACCAGCCTCGTTTTACTACTAATTTTCTCGATTATGCTTCCACTTTTTCAGCCACAAATCGAATTTGAATTGGAGTCCGAATCCACATTGGAACTTGTTTCCACTAAGAGTGGGACATTGATTGATGTTGTCGATTGGCGAATCGGTGATGAATGGATTTACGATGCCGAATTTGATGTTGAAGATTTGGTTGTTGGTGGTGCGCCGGGCTCACAGGTTGGTGTTTTGACAGGACAATTAACTCGTGAAGTGGTCGATATTCGAATAGATACAATCGACAACGTCTCAACACTCGTCTATGACCTTGAGTCATCTGGAACCTTCAATTACAACGGTGCAACCATTGTTGCATCCGGTTTCAACGTTGGTGGCGATCTTGAGGTTGAACTCGAAATGGAGGAGGTCATTCGAGCCTCCGACCTTGGCCAGATTACCTACAACATGGATCTCGATGTTGATTTCAACAATATCGGATTCCCTGCTAGTCTTGTTGTAGGCAGTAGCCTTGATCTTGCAACTCTTAGTATTTACACAGACTATGAACCACCCAAGGAAATTTACGATTTCCCAATCAATGTAGGTGAAATTTGGGACACGCCAACCACAACGTCAACCACTTGGTCTGGTGAGGTTTATGACAATTTGTTTGTGTTGCCCGATGACAGTTCCGAATCGACTACTGAACGATATGAAGTCGTTGGTTCAGGCGACCCAGGAGTTGCCTATTCTGGCTGCTCAAATGCTTACAATATCACAGCATATAATGACAGTTCTGGCGTTATCAATGGATACCGCTGGTGGTGTGAAAATGCTCAAAACGATGCATGGTGGCATCAGAGCATCGATGTAGGTGCAGATATTGATTTCAGATTGAATCAGTACAACCCCGTCTCCCGCAATCACGAAATCGAAGTGGATCTATCGTTCCCAGCTTGGCCTTTAGACCTTGATCTTGGAGTTTGGGTCAATGTGACTAATAGCAATGGGCAACCCGTGGCGAACCAAGATGTTGAATTCGCATACGAGATCGAGGAAGACATACGAATCGTGACCACTGCATCCAATGGTAGCGCCTATCTTGAGTTCGACACAGGCCATGAGTTGGATACGTCTCCAACTAGTACAGACTATGCTAGTCACGGTGTCATTGCATGGATTTCTTCAACAGAGGAAATCGGTGTCGCTACACTGACATTGGATGAAAACCTCGTCGAGGTTGATCTCGCAGCAGTCAGTTCTGGTGTTTCTGTCACTCGTTTACGAGATGGTGTATCCCAACAACTCAACTCGCTTACTGGTTACTATGCCATCCCTGGAGATGAACTGACATTCAGTGTACCTGTACAGAATCGGGGTATCATGACCTCACCAGCAACCATTCTAGAGATTCAAGCACCAGATGGCTCGTCTAGTGAAGTCAACGTCCCATCGCTTTCTGCGTTAGGTGTCTTCACGGCAGATATTGCTTGGACTGTCCCACAATCACAGGCTGTTGGAAACGTGCAAGTTCTCTTCACCGTCGACCCTGCACAGGCAGTTACTCAAGATGCGAACCGATCGAACAACCAAGGTACCTTTTCTCTCTTTGTCGGTCGCTTACCAACGGCGGTTATTGACAACATGATTCCCAAGTTGACCTTTGAAACAATTGTCATTGATGCCTCAATGTCCGTCGACCCAGATGGTGGAACTGTTCTCTGCCTGTTCGATGTGGAACTTGAGAATGGGACAATCGATTCACATGTTGAACCGGATTGTATGATCGAAGAAATATGGGAAGATGATGGCGAATATGTTGTCAATCTGACGGTTGTGGATGATGAGAATGATGCCACTCGAACATCCGTTCTAGTCGTCGTTAACAACCGGCCAGCCATCGTCAATCTCGCTTTCAGTAATCCAAGTGTAAGAGTTGGTCAATCTGTGACTTTCAACGCTTATGACAACAGTGATATCGACACGGTCACACCTGAATCACCCATCGACATGCTCTGGTTGCCACCAGATGCGCCAAATGGTCAACCATACACATGTTCACAGGGGTTGATTACGCAAGCATGCACAGTGGTCCCGGAAGTTGAAGGTCAATTTACAATGAGTTTCCGAGCGGTGGATGACGACTTTGCAGTCACCACGGTCAGCACCAGTATTACAGTCACCAATATTGCACCATACAATGGCTCAATTTTGTTACAAGATGCTGAAACAGGGACACCGATTCCAAAGGATAGTCAAGGATTCATGTGGATTGTCGAAGAAGATCAAATTGTCGAGTTGGTTGGTTCAGTCGAAGATTCACCCAATGATTTGCCGACCATGCGCTGGGAATGGCAACCTGATTCTGGTGAAACCCCAAGCTGGTTCGAGTCAACCGTGGGCCCAACTTCGGTGGTCCCAGTCTCTTGGTCTGAATCAGAGCCGCGTCTGCGTACAATCACCCTGCAAATTTTTGACGACGATGATGAGACCACTGGAACAATCACCGCTTATATTGCGGTGAACAATGTGGTCCCAACCATCGAACCCTTTGAGGTCCCCCTCCCCCTTTGGGAAGACCAAACCGCCACCTTTACTGCTGAATTTAACGATACTTCCAGTGACGCTGAAAGTTTAGTGGCTTGCTGGGACATTGACGTCATATCGGATTCAGATGATGATGGTATTACTGAGAATGATTGTGATATCACCGGACCTACATTGAGCCACACTTGGACGACATCTGGAACGAAGTATGTTATATTCCATGTCACTGATGATGATGGTGAATATACTTCACAGAGTCTCAATTTCACCGTTCGTAACCGCGCGCCAGATGCAGGTATTTGGGTAAGTACAGCCACTCCCAAAGCCGGGGAGATGTTCGGACTTTCAGGCAACGTATCAACGGATACACTCACGGATCAACCTGATTTGAGATATGAATGGGACCTTGACACTTCTGTTGATTCAGATGGTGATGGAAATGCAGCCAATGACATTGATGAGGATGTTATGGAAATTTGGATTAAGTTCGATGAACCTGGTGAACGCTCCATTCGTTTGACGGTGATTGACAACGATCAAGCCATTTCAACCCAGGGCCACACAATTACGGTGATGGCTGGCGATGAAGGTATCTTCAGCTTTGGAGGTGGTAGTTTTATCACGACCATCGTCATTATTCTAGGTCTTATCTTGGCAGGTCTAATGGGCGTTCTCGCTTGGACTTCGCTTCGAGGTCGTAATGCAGGTGACCCTTGGGATCAGGTTGCACCGATGGGCATGGAAGTTGAACAAGAAGCCCCTGTGGCAGCTCCTCCATCAGATATGTTTGCTGCACCGGCTGCACAACCTGTTGTTGCGGTTCAACCAGCCCCTACACCCGAACCGGTTGCCAGCCCGGGTACACCACCGATTCCGGCTGAAGGTTTACCATCCGGATGGACCATGGAGCAGTGGGACCACTATGGGGCACAATGGCTAGCACAGCAAGCCCCTACGCAACCCGAACCGGCTCCAGCCCCAGTGGTAGAGAATCCATTTTCGGCCCCTATTTCAGCCGAAGATGACTTGGACCTAGACTTCTGAGCCGGGCCATGCGGCGCCGCCTGTACAACTTGTTCGGCCTGCCGGAATTGCCTGAAGACGAACCAGTTGAGGGTGAAATCGTACCTGAAGAGGTGATTGAGGAAGGTGTACCCATTCATATTCCAAAACCGGTTCGAAAGGTGACTCGGAAACCCGTAAAAGACCTCAAATTTCACGATTTGGGGTCGAAACGATGGTTGGAATGGGCCATAGCTCAGCGCGGGCTTCCAAGACGAGGACTTCGGTATATTCGACCCGATGACATGCATCGATTGCCATTAGAGCCGATGTCTACCCGCCTTCATCAAGGCGATATCTGCATCGTTGATATGAGTAGTTTGGCTCACATGGATAGTCAACGTAGTGCTCTAGCGCGACAAGTGCAGGACATGGCCAATTACGGGGGCCTTCCAGTGTTTGCTCTAGATGACTCCAACCGGCTTTTACTAATCCCAGGGCGTGGTTCACGAATTGATACCGAGACTCACGAATTGGGTGGTAATTCTCTTCTCGATTAACCTCGATGGCTGCGCACTTCAAATGACCATGAGGACCCATCTGGGCCACTCGTAAGGCGATCCCAGCCGAATTGTGCCAATAGGGGTCTCCAAGTTTCAGTATCCGGGGGCATCTGTCGCTTTGTGCCGATATCAGGGCGCAGAATATTTCGCACTCGTAAAATGGCCAATGTGGCGATTGCATCGGGTAGAGGGTGAAGTTCTGCGAGTTCACATTCGAGTACAGCAGCAGAAATGGGGTGATGTGGTGGGAATCCATTGGGCGATTCAATCGATTCAGCAAGACCATCCCATTCACTCCGTTCTGGTGGGATGGGTTCAGCAGTTTGGTTCACCAATAGTGATGCATCCCACGTGCCAGGGAGCACCATTGCACTGATTTTTGAACCATTTTGAAGATTGACTAGAGTATCACGTGGTCGTCCGGAACGATCTTGACTTAACGAGATACCAAGCAATGGAGGGGAGTTTGCCAATACAGAGACACTGGTGACTGGACAGAGATTCGCAACACCATCTTCGCTTGTTGTCGAGAGAAGTAAAACAGGGCGCGGGGCAACCAAAGCAGACAACCACGCGGCTCTTTCAGGGTGTTCAAGCGAGTCGAAATCTACATTTCGAACATCATCACCCATTGGTTCTCCAAGAAATGACGGCCGTTTCCTATCCTCTTCTCCATCGCTCTCAAACCAATCGTCAAGTTCCCCTCTTTCCACTTCAGATAGGGCGTATGCCGTGAAATCTCGATACGCAGCCCACCGCTCAATTTCCGGGGTCGCTTCCTCGCGATCTTTCTTTCGATTGATACTTGAATCAGCGTATAGAACACAACGTCTCAAGAAATCGCAGACCGCTTCTTTACTCATCCTCGCGCCTCCTCATATTCACTTCGCAGCATGTGGAATTTAGCAGGGTTCCCCACCCATACTTCTCCAGCAGGGATGTCTTTTGTGAGTACAGCACCAGCGGCTACCACTGCGTGTGAACCCACACATAATCCAGGTAGGATAGTTGCCCCACCACCAACTACAGCCCCTTCCTTGATTGAAACATATTCCCATTTTTCAGAATCACGTGAAGGTGGATATCGATCATTGAGAATCGTTGCATTGGGGCCAATAAAGACACCCTCTCCAATCTGAGTCTCATCAGCGACATAGGCGCCACCTTGGATTCTGGTACCTTCTCCAAGTACCACATTACGGCCTATATGTGCCAAACATCCGATGCTAACATCTGAACCAATTTGTACCCCATTTCCAATATGACAGGGGCCCCAAGCAATCGAACCATGGCTCAGTTCGATTTTTTCTCCAGAGGTCATCTTCTTCACTCCAATTCAAGGTGCGCTAGGATTCGAGCGACATGGCCTTTTGCTTTGACACCATATTTTGCGAGAGACAAAGTTCCATCGGTCTCGATTACAAAGGTTGAGCGTGAAATCCCCATGTATGTGCGACCATAATTTTTCTTTTCTCTCCATACTCCATATTGTTCCAGCAGTACTCCATCGATATCCAGTAACAATGGAAAGTTCAAGTCCTTTTTCTGAGAGAAATTTTGGTGTGATTTCGCGCTATCCTTTGAAACACCGAATACGGCTACATCAGCCGAACTTAGAGTGGCCATATTGTCTCTGAAATCACATGCTTGTGTCGTGCAACCGGGGGTGGAGTCCTTGGGGTAAAAGTACAGAATCACACGCTTGCCTTCTGCGAGTAAATCATTTAGATTCCAAACATTCCCGTTTTCATCCTCGGCAGAAAACAGGGGTGCATTGTTCCCTTCTGCCAATGTGATTGCTTCGCCCATGGTGCATCGAAGAACCATCTCGCCTTGAAGACGTTCATTGGTCATCTTCGCATCTCTTCACGTATCCGCTTTCGTGTAGCAGCCCATGAACAAATAGGACATTGTGTTAGATCATGATTTCTAGCAGGGCAGTGTTCTCTACCAAAGAATATGATTTGCAAATGTCGTGTGTTCCAAGTTTCTTTGGCCCACAGTACTTTCAGATCACGTTCGGTTTGTTCGACATTTTTCGCACGTGACAAACCCCAACGTGCTGCCAAACGATGGATGTGCGTATCGACTGGGAAGGCAGGGATACCGTACCATTGTGCCATGACAACACTCGCAGTTTTGTGACCGACCCCTGCGAGGCTTTCGAGATATTCCCAATCTGCTCGCATCCCATACCCTTGGACAAGTTGCTCAGCCATTCGTCGCAAATTCTTGGCTTTAGTTGGTGCCAAACCGATTTCACGAATTAACGCTTGAATCACATCGATATCAAGTGCAGACATTTGCTCGGGTGTACTCGCTTTCGCGAAGAGTGCTGGCGTGACCTGGTTGACTTTTTTATCCGTGGTTTGTGCAGAGAGCATTACAGCAACCAACAGTGTGTAGGCACTTGAGTGATTCAGTGGAACCGGTGTTTCTGGATACAATTCATCCAATATTTCCTCTATTTTCAGTGCTTTTTCAGCACGATTCATGTTTCCAGCTCCACATCGCCCTCGGTTCGTATCCCCAACCAAACACCGAGGGCAATACTGCCAAAGAATGGGCCATAACATGCAATGTATTGCGTGTTTTCCCAAGTCTCAGGGCTTCCAATTAAGATGTATCCTATGAGTGATAGAATGGCTCCAGGGAACATTGCGAATAAACCGAATGCGGTTGCTTTTCCAACACCCATCATTCATCCCTCTTTGCAATTTCTAGCCCTTTTTGAATTTGTAATTCCACCCACCACAAGCCTGCCAGCCCAGCAACGGTGATTCCGATCATCAAACCAACTGGTGATCTTTCAACGCCGGTTCCAAACCAGAGGAAGAGGAAGAGCAGGCCGGTAATGGTCAGCAATCCAAGGCGTAAGATGAGTGCTACAATTTGAGGACGCATACAATCACCAGAGCAACTGTTCCAAGTCCGAGCCGCTACGGCAGTTGAGGATGTCGGTCTGTTCTAGCCACCCCTTTCTTGCTATTTGAGATCCAAACCAGACATCTTTCAGGCCCTGTGGACTGTGAGCATCAGGGTTGATTGAAATCGGGACACCCTGTTCTTTGGCATAACGGCAGTATCGCCAATCAAGGTCCAATCGATAGGGGCTGGCATTGATTTCGACAACTTTGAGTTCACCTTCAGCATTGAGTTCACCCATGCGCCGCAATACAGCATGAAGATCGACAGCAAACCCATCACGTCCACCTAAAATTCGCCCGGTGGGGTGTCCGAGAATTGTAAGCGATGGATTTTCGATAGCATTGATTAGCGCTTCAGTATTCACATCTTCGTCGCGCTTCATCCACGTAGGTAACTGGTGTACACTGCCTACAACATGGTCTAATACACTACGTTCTGCATCGGAATAGTCAAGACTTCCATCGGGTAGAATGTCACACTCATTGCCGTGGAACAAACGGAAGTCAACGCCTTTATCTGACCAATTCTCATTCAATGTGCGAACCTCGAGGGATTGTGTAATGAGTTCATCTGGACTGAGTCCACTGGCGACCTGTAGAATTTGGCTGTGGTCTGCAATACCCAGAAATTCCCAGCCTAGGGCTTGGGCAGCTTCAGCCATTTGGTTGAGAGAGGCGGTACCATCAGAGGCAGTGGTATGATTGTGAAAAGCGCCCTTTAGCATAGAAGGTACCATCAAGTCAGGTAAATCACCACGTTCTGCGGCTTCAATTTCTCCCGAATCTTCACGTAATTCTGGCGGAACCCATTGCAGATCCAAGTGGGTGTAAATTTCGGATTCTTTTTCCGCTGGTAAAGAGAATTCAGCGGCTTCAATACCCTTTAGGTCACCCACTGCATCGATGGGGAATAATCCAAATTCATTGAGGCGTAATCCCCGATCGAGTGCTCGCTGCCGCATTCTTACATTGTGTTCCTTTGAACCGGTGAAGTAGGCGAGAGTGTAAGCAAACACATGGGGTGGGACGAGGCGAACCTGAGCATCTATTGTGGTGTTTGATGCCATTTCTTCGTAGGCATCACCACCTAAAGCGTCGAGAACACCCCCGTCAAGCCCGGATTCCATGACTTCATCAGAGAAAAATTCGGTTCCTAGGATGACACTGACCTTTGACGAACCAGCGCCTTTTACATTAGCGACCCCGGGGAGGGTCACAATCTGCTCGGTCACCGATTCGACATCTTCAGGCAATACGGCAGCAACAATGTCTAAGTCACCTATTGTTTCTTTCCGACGACGTGTTGAACCTGCAAGTTGTGCGCGAGTCACTCCATCCATAGATGAGATTCTTGCCTCCAAAGCTTCCCCGTAGAGCAAACCAACATCCAAGCGTCTGCGGCCAGAAAACCGCTTGAGAAGTTCGATACCATCGAGAACCTTCTTTTCTGACTTTTCACCCATTCGATCGAGTTCTCGAAGTTGGCCATCTTCACCAGCAACTTTCAGTTGTTTGATGGATTCAATGCCCAACTCCTCGTGAAATTGCTTGATGCGTTTTGGGCCGAGACCAGGGATGGCCAACATCTGAATCAGTCCAGGGGGGACACTGGTATACAATTGTCCGATATCTCCCCATGAACCTTTTGTCAGTGCTTCAGTAATCAATCCTGCAATGCCTTTACCGATGCCTTTGACGTCGGTTAGGCGCCCTTCGGAGGTCACAGTCCACAGGTCATCCTCGAGGCTCCCTAAGGATCGGGATGCGTTCTGATAGGAACGGACACGGAACGGATTTGCCCCCTTTAGTTCCAACAGTACGCCGACCTGTTCTAGGACCATGACAATGTTTGACTTAGAGTAATATGGTGGCCCATTACGGCGTGGCCGAGGGAGACTCCAACTCGTAACGTTCACCATGATGTCCAAGGATACACCAACGTTCTTGACTCTTGGCACAGGCTGAAGAGCCTCCTTCTCATGGAAGTAACATGGACTCGATTGAAACACTCAGTCAGGTGTTGTGTGCAATCACCCTGTTGCTCTGGGTTCTCATCGCGACACTTTCACGCAGTGATGAGTCTGAGAATCGAGCTCAATGGGCGATGGTAATTCTCTCTCTATCTGCCATGGTCTCTCTGGTTTATCTGGATATTTTAGGCGGCAGCCTATGGGGTTCAGCCTACTTACCCAAACCATTGGCTGTACTGTGCCTTGCTTTCGCCTTCCTTGCTCGTCTCAACATCAAAGGGCGCAATTTATCTCAAGGGATGAATCCTCATCAAATCATGAAACAAAATCAAGATGCCGAAGAGGAGTGACCCTACTGCTTACGACGAATAATAACTTCAGGGCTGCTTGGGATTGTCTGCTCAATATGGTGGTCGTATTTTCCACCTCGACGTATTGCATCAAATCGTGCTTCTGTTCGTTGATCTTCTGTGGGTTTATGTTCCATATTTTTACGCCAAACACTGCGGGATCTGTATAGGCGAAATGTACCGATTAGTCCGGTACTGCCTATGAGGATGATGATTCCAGCTTGCATGCTGCTGAATTGCCAAGGTGTGTGGTTCGTAAGCCATTTTGAAAAGTCATCTATCAGGCGATTGATGAACGAAATATCAGGTGGAGTACTCCCTTCGCTGTGACTGTTTATTCCAGTCCATTCATCTCCAGTGACTTCAATGGGTAAATCTACGGTGTGGCTCGCCGAATTGTTTGCACGAGCGAAAATTCGTAACTTGGCCATTGCAATGCCCTCTGAAAGACCCGACAATGTAACTTGTAATTCCAAAATCTCACCTGGACTGATATCATAATGTGTAGATTCAAATTGATTTCTCAGATGTGCATCCACTTCGACATCGATGAGAATATTCAGTGCTACCGGTCCTTCGTTACCAACCGTACAGGTGAATGTTACGGGTTCAAGCAAATCGAGCGTTGCAACAGGGGGGTCGCATCCAGTTGAGAATACGGGTTCGTGAATATCTGGATTGTTTGGATAGGCATCAGCACCATCCCATACGGTGTAATTCTCAGTGGGGTCATCATACCCATCCCCATCACTATCCGCTGCAGAGGCTAAAGGTGTGAGAAGTAATACAACAAAGACGGCGAAAACCATTCGCCGCAAGGAATTCACTCCTCGGACTTGAGTTTGTCATCGATGAAGACACGCATATATTCCGGTAATTCTCCATTGACAAACACGACATCATTGACCTCATCCAATTTCATCAATGCATAATAAATCTGCATGGCAGTCATTGGTGTACTACTACATCCAGTACATCCCCCCTCCAATCCGATCATGATGATACCATCCGTTGTATCGATGACATTGACCACACCATCGTGTGCATCAAGAACAGCCTGAACAGGCCCAACATTTTCCAGAATCAACTGTATGTCAACCTCTGCCATATCGAGATGGTGTAGGGGGAGGGCTTTCAACCCGTTCCCCCATCAGGGTACCATGACGCGGGTAGTTATCCTCGACCTTTTGGTAGAAAGACCTGCTTTCGGGCAAGGCGGAAATGCAGAAATTATGGCACCCTTTGCTCCGGCAGAATGCCTCTTACTGACTCCACAATTGGCGAGTCGTGATGCTTACCGATCCGAGTGGGAATCGGATGGGATAACTTACCGCCGTATCGACACTCCAGATTCTATTGAGGAACTCAGTCCGGACGCAGTCATTTGCTCCGGCTCACGGGCCAATATCAGCATGTGGGAGCCTTGGATGGATGATGCCGCACAAGTTCTACAACAAGCAGTATCTGCAAACATACCCGTTCTTGGCATTTGCTTCGGCCATCAATTGTTGTGCAAAGCACTGGGTGGTGAAGTCAAGAGATTAAAGAGCCGGACGGATAACGTATCCGCTCTCTTTTCCGTCGGTATGGACACGTTGTTGTCCCCGATCCAAATGGGTTTGTTCACGCATCAGGATGAGGTGACACAGTTGCCTCCCGGAACCCGCCGTATCATATCGACAAAACATTGTGTAAATGCGGGTATACGCGTGGCCGGAAAACCGGTTTGGGGTGTTCAATTTCACCCTGAAGCCAGCCGCTCTGTCATTGAGCAAGCACACGCCGATGGAGACATGAATGATACCGAATTTGCAGCATTTGAGGCCGAACATGATGGGGATAACCTATTGTCTGCTTTCGCGCAACTTTGTATGCCCTGAAATGGCCCTGTAGGGCCATATTATATTCCCTTGAGATTATATGGGAGTCGCCGGTCGGCCGGCCACCAGAGGTGTAACCGTGGATATGAACAGTGAGATGGTCGGACAAATAGGCGTAGGTGCAGGTATAGTTGGTTTATTGATTGCCTTCATGCTATTTCGAAAGGTAGATTCAATTGAAATTGAGAACAGCACAGTCGCGAAAATAACCAAGCAAATTCAAGAGGGTGCCATGGCATTCCTTTTTGCAGAGTATAGAATTATTGCGATATTCATTGTAGTTGTAGCCGCTTTACTTGCTGCCGGAGGCAGCATTGGATTAGGCACTGAAACGGCAATTGCTTTCGTAATTGGAGCCGCGTGCTCAGTAGTAGCTGGATTCAGTGGAATGAAATCAGCAACCAGTGCCAATGGCCGAACAGCACAGGCTGCAGCAAATGGTTTGATGGAATTAACTGAATCTTCGCAACCTAAGGGCTATCAACAAAAGCAGGGTCAAGCAGCAGCACTTGCAACTGCTTTCAATGGTGGTGCAGTGATGGGTCTAGCAGTTGGTGGATTGGGACTAGCCGGAATTTCACTCATGTTCCTCATGTATGGACAAGATATCGATACAGTTGGTACAATCGCAGGGTTCGGAATGGGAGCATCTTCAATTGCACTCTTCGCGCGTGTAGGTGGCGGCATTTACACAAAGGCGGCTGACGTAGGTGCTGATCTTGTAGGTAAGGTTGAAGCCGGAATCCCAGAAGATGACCCCCGAAACCCCGGTGTAATTGCTGACAATGTCGGTGACAATGTCGGTGACGTAGCAGGAATGGGCGCAGATATATTTGAATCATTTGTGGGTTCAATTATTGCCGCAATGGTCATTGCAGCAGCATCCACAGATCTTGGTGGAAATTATGTCCTTATGCCAATTTTATTCGGTGCGATTGGTTACATTGCGAGTATTATCGGCGTATTCTCAATGAGTGTATTCAAAGGCGGAGATGCAGCATCAGCTCTGCGAAACACAACTTTTGTGGGTGCAGTCCTATTCTTAATTGGTGTATATTTTGCTATGACTGAACTAACTTTTGATGGTGTAACTTTATCAGATGGACATTATGGTCTAGGGCCTTTAAAGGCCGTTGCAATAGGTAGTATAGTCGGAATTCTAATCGGTCTTGCGACAGAATATTACACTGGAATTGAGCCCGTATTTGGTGTACCTGTCAAAGCAATTCCATATATCGGTGAAGCCAGCAAGACAGGTAGTGCTACCAATGCAATTGCTGGACTTGCAGTTGGTATGCAGTCGGTATTCATACCTGTGCTTTTGATGTGTGTTGGAATTTATGTCGCCAATGACGTTAGCGGACTATATGGAATTGCAATGGCTGCTATGGGTATGCTTGCAACTGTTGGAGTTACGATGACCGTAGATGCATATGGTCCCGTTGTTGATAATGCAGGTGGAATTGCAGAAATGAGTGGACTTGGCGAAGATGTCCGAGCAATCACTGATGAGTTGGATTCGATTGGAAACACAACAGCAGCAATTGGCAAAGGATTCGCAATTGGTTCTGCTGCATTGACTGCTCTAGCGCTCTTCGCCGCCTTCAACTCCAGCACTGAAACTGCGTTGGGCCTGGATATCGACGGCAACCAGATTCTGCTCAATCTATCTCTGACCAACCCCATGGTCGTCATCGGTTTACTCATCGGTGGCTCGCTACCCTTCGTGGTCGCAGCCATGACGATGAAATCCGTCGGTCGTGCGGCTGAGGAGATGATCGACGAGATCCGCCGCCAATTCCGCGAGATTGATGGTCTGCTCGAAGGCCGTGAAGGTGTCGAGGCTGACAGCGCTAAGTGTGTGGACATCTCGACAAAGGCCGCCTTGCGTGAGATGGTCTCTCCAGGTTTGGTCGCGATTGCAAGCCCAATCCTCATCGGCTTACTGCTCGGCAGTGAATCCCTCGCTGGCATGCTCGCCGGTGCGACAGTCACCGGCGTGCTCATGGCGCTGTTCATGGCCAACGCCGGCGGCGCATGGGACAACGCGAAGAAGGCGATTGAGCAAGGTCACATCGAAGGCGCGGAGAAGGGCGACGATGCCCACACCGCTGCTGTGGTCGGCGACACAATTGGTGACCCCTTCAAGGATACCAGTGGACCTTCGCTCAACATCCTGATCAAGCTGATGAGCATCGTCAGCCTAGTCATCGCGACTCTCGTCGTCAAGCACGGCGGACTTCTCTGAGCCAAGCGTTCAAGAGAAACATGTGGGCAGGGGTTGCACATGCGCGCCCCTTTGATGGCCCTACTGATGCTCAGCGTCAGCCTTGCAGGTTGCCTTGAGGGTGGCGAAACTACCGACCAAAGTCCAGGCCATGCTGACCTCTCAGCACCCGCAGAATGGCAAACCGGCCAATGGTGGCTCTATACATTCTCTACACAGGACTGGGAAGACGATTCAGCTCGACTTGTCGTTGCAGAAGATGATGCAGAAGATGATACATCATACATGTTGGCAATCTCTAGTGAACGTGAGGCAAAACGCCATGCAGTACTCAATCACAATCCATTCCTAGGCCGCATCACACACGACAATCTCTCGGCGTTCGAGAATGGTGATCCACAATCAGTTCTGAATTTCCCCCTTGATACAGGGAAGAGTTGGGACTTTACCCTGTTTGGAATCGATTGGAACACTGAAGTCATTGGGTCTTCAAATGGAATAGCAACGATGACTGCAACATCATCGGATGGGCAGATTCTCACCTACACCTATGATGGCTGGGCCGGTTTCATCGGGACCCTCGTATGGTATGATTCCGATCAGATCCTCCAACTTCGAATGACACTTACAAGTAATGGATTTGACCATACTGGCAATGTGTGGTTTATTCGCGCGGGAGATATCTTCGCAGAAGAATGGGATCACGGTCCTGGTGCACCTGATGTTGAAATCACCGACTCGTTTTTTGTTGGAGATCATCCCAGCCAAGGCCCCTATGATGAGATGATTTACTGGCTTGATGCCGAGATGGGTGGTGGCCGCAGTAGTGGTTCACTCACCTTACGAGATCACAACTCCGCCTCTGTTCTCACCCGTCAATGGGGAGCCGGTGCCAAAGAGTCAGGCAACCTTGGAACCATTCCATACCCAAGTGGAGAATACACACTCACCATCACTCAAACTGGTGATTCTTACATCCGACTGATTGTCGCAGGTGGTTTGACCAGCACTTGGGAACTCTGAGGGGTTGTATGGGCACACTGGTCATGCTTCATGGCCTCACGGGTACGGCTGAGATGATACGCCCGCTCGGCGAAACATTATGTCCAAAGGGTTGGGATTTGCTCTTACCCGAAGGCCCCTTTGTCCACCCAAAGCGTGGCCGTGGCTGGTGGATTCGCGCAGCGCCCCCAGAATCTCCACTCGGCGAATCGACTTTCGAACAAATCACCGAGAGTCTTTCATCACTAGAACCGCAAATCCCCCAAGGCCCGCTTATTGTCGGTGGATTCAGCCAAGGCAGTGCTTTAGCACAAGAATTGTTGACTACAGATTGTGCTGAAAGAATTCTTGGAGTCATTGTCATAGGCGGAAAAAGTGCGAGACCTGAAGAGCTCCGTTCCACCCTATCAAATCATTCTCCCCGTCGAATGATTTCAATGCACGGTGAGAGTGACCATATCGTGCCATTGTGGCAAGCAGACCAGACTGCCGAAATCTTCCGTGAGGCTGATTGGGATGTGACCTTACTGCGCCATCAGAAGGGCCACATGGTGAACCTCGCCCAGCAGCAGGATTTGGTCGACTGGATCGAGATGACCGCTGAAATTGCAGACAACGGTTCATGAAGGTCCCCTCTGTCCAATGGTCATGAGCGGCCGCGTAATGTCACATCTAAATCGTGCGAATACTGATTTTTTGCTATTCAGCACCAATATATGTCCGTATTGCACCAAAGCCAAGCGAATGCTCGATGGCCAGAAATTATCCTGGAAAGATGTCAATGTTCAGAATGACAGAGAGTTGAGGATGGAAGTAGTCGCAATGACTGGTCACCGCACAGTCCCGGTGATTTTCGATATTCGTGGGGCTGAACCCATCTTTGTCGGTGGTTCAGACGACTTGGAGATATATTTCTAAGGGATCAGCTCATCGAGGAAAAACCCTACGACGCGACGCCTGAATCGCCTTGGATTTCGAATAATAGATATCAACGCAAATCCAATGATTAGGATGAGGCAACCAATTACTCCTGCCATGCCAAATATAATTGAGAAAAGACCAACGGCGCCAATATTTTCACTATACCCCTCCCCTCCCTCCTCAGGTTCCCAATCCAACCAAACCATCGTCGCAACAATATCCAACCCTGTTTGGAGCCCGGCTTCGACATTGTTTCTCCCACCCGCCATGGTGTTGATGGTGGTTACAGAATCGGTTTGTGCGTGCTTTGGTGTTTGTTCACAGGTATCTCCCTCTTCGTGGATATACTGATGCTGCCCCCGAATCCATGTTGCGGTGTGGTTGTGCATGATGAAATTGTAGTGATCTGAATTCCCCTTCGTGTCGTCAATGACACGAACCCATTCTTCAGGGTGCTCAAGGTCGGTGTTGATACTTTTGAGGTGTGCCTGAAACCATTCTGCATCAGATTGCATTTCATCGGTTACTTCCAAACCACGGTCTTCGTAATAGGACCAATCATCTACTGGAGATGTGAACATGTACAGCGTCCAGTAGTCCTCATCACATCCGGTCAATTGGCTGGCCAAAGGTGTCGGCACAGGCCAGTTGAGTGCGAACATGTCGAGATTCACGTAAGTGACATTGACGTGGACGGGGATTTGCTCCTCGACAAAGTGCAGGCTACCCATGCCCCCACTTTCTGGACTGCTCGTACCCTGCCATTCTTCGTAGTCCCACCATGCCAACTTCCAGGTGTGCATCGGCTTGCCATTCCATTGTGAGAATGTTCGAGCCAGTTCGAGCAGAGCACCGGACCCCGTCCCGTCATCGTAGGCGCCACTGCTGCTACAGCCAATGTAATTCTGACCGATGACTGGTGGCGGGGCGTAGCAGATGGCATCGTGATGAGCTCCAATCACCATCCAATCATCCTCCAACGTGCCATTAATCGTGATGACTATGTTCTCGCAGTTTTCACACATCTGAGTCGTGAACGGCTGCCGTTCGACCTCGTAACCCATCGATTCGAGTTCACTGGCGATCCAATTTCGGGCATTCTCATTCGCTGCTGTGTCGATTCTTCGATAACCGAATTGTGTCATTGAGACCATGTTATCGTATGCAGCACTACCTTCAGGCCAAGCGGGTGGTTCTTCGATTTGAACTTCAGTTGTCTCGATATCTCCCGGTAAACTCATGGTCAAAAACATGGTTAAGACGAACAACGCATTGCGCTGTAATCGACGAGACATCGCTCCAGCGACACATGGTGTTCATCTTGAGGCTTCGCCTCAAGCGCGTGCGCTCGTACGAGGGTGAACCTGAAGGTCGAGGTACGCTTCGGCAGTGCATGGGCGACTGGGTTGTACCCGAATCACGAACTCAACCAGTCAACCGTGGTGAAACACTCAGGGTGGAGATGGAATCCAAAATCGATTCCCAAATCGCGGCTTGGTGGCTCACTCAAGCATCTTGGATGGTGCGATTTCATAATGGCCCCCTCGTACTCATTGACCCTTGGTGGCGCGATTTGTTTGCCGGTGATCGTTGGGGTAAACTTCTCGGTGAATTTCCACTTGAACCTGAAGAACATCCTGAGCCTGATTTGATCTTATGCACCCACTGGCACGATGACCACATTTGTCCTGAATCTATACCTCGATTGGCTGCCCACTTCCCCGCTGTAAAATTTGTTGTCCCAAACCGTTCGGTGGACCTGTTTACTGGATGGGGGATTTCAGCGAATCGTATTATTCCAATGATGGGCTCAGATTCGACTACCATTGAGGGCATACAAATCCACGCAATCCCAGCAGCCCATGAAGAATTAGATATTAATGAAAATGGCGCATGGTACCTTGGATACGTACTGGGTTTCAATGACTCTACAGTCCTACATATGGGGGATAGTCGCCCGTACCCTGGTTGGCATACAGCCTTCCAAGAAGTTGCGAATCAATACGACTTGGTTTTTGCTTGCATCAATGGTAATGACAACTTACGGCACGATGAAGCTGTAGATTTAGCACTCGCTCTAGAACCCAAGTTGATTGTGCCGATGCATTATGGGATGGATCCAGGGAATACGGTAGACCCACAAATATTCGCGGATGAAATCCGTGTACGTGCACCGAAGCAATCCTATGTTATCCCAGAGGTAGGGGGGCGCATTCTCATTGATTGAAAATTGTTTGAGCATATTCGTACCCTACAGGTAGGCCCACATCAACATAAGTCGTTTTTACAATGGATGCATGGAGATTTCGCGTTGAAGCCAATTTGCGTAAGGCGGCAACTTCACCCATTTCAGCTACATTCCAGAACGCTTGGGTCCAAATCGCTCTACCTGTAATTCTGTATTCACCCTGAGGAAATGGCTCATTTGGATTTTTATCTGAGATTTCGAGTATGCAACAATCCTCCAGTTTTGTGATCCGTCCGGTATCGCAGAGATGGTTGGCCCATGGTGATTCTGTTTGGACAACCGCAAGTATGCAGTCGCCGCGAAATTCGTCACATAATATTGTAGATGGATTCGCTTCTGGGAACAGTACATCTGGAAGTGCGACCAAACAAGGTGAATCACCAGAAAGAATTCTAGCACATCGAACGGCGTCAACCAAGCCGTTTGGTTCCTTTTGATGGACGATTTGAACGCCCCGATTCTTCAATGCAGCATCGATGGCTGGCTTGTTCGGCGAAGAAACAACAACAATTTGTTCAATTCCTGCGGCTTCAACCTCTTGGATGGTTCTTTCAAGCATTGAAATCCCACCTACTTCGATAAGTTCCTTGCAGCCCAGTACTGCGTTTTCATTCATCCTAGTGCCAAGACCGGCGGCTGGGATGATAGCCCAGATTGTATCATTCTCCTCCGCCATGAATCCCGCTTGACGTCTACGGAATTAAGATACCCATGAACCAGAGTCGAGCATCATGCGACGAGGCGCTGAGGCCATCTTCTGTTCCATCCCAGCAAGGATTGGACTTCTTGGCAACCCCTCGGATGGATACAATGGTCAGTGCATTTCTGCACTCGCCCGCAATTGGCGGGCTCGCTGTATTCTGACGCCGCATGAGAATCGTTGGGATTTTTCCCTCAACATTTCTTGTGGCGATGAAACATTGGAATGTAAGTCGCTTTCTGATTTGGCTGCAAATCCACCTGAACTCGGTGAAGATGGTATTTCTCGTCTTGTTTTAGGCGCATTAATCCACTTCCAAGAGGACTGTGTCGCTAGTGGTCTTGCCATCGAGGCGAGTGGTTTCCAACTTGAACTTGATACTGATATTCCACGACAGGTTGGACTCGCTGGTTCGTCGGCAGTGATTACCGCAGTGATTCGATGTTTACTGACCCACCATGGCTTAGGAACAGCCTTACCTCCGCATGCGGTGGCGGACATGGTTCTCAAAGTTGAAACCGATCGACTGAATATTCATGGTGGTCTACAAGATCGACTTCCCCAAGCCTACAATCGTATGCTTCACATGGATTTCCGTGAGGAACTGATGGTTGGTCGAGGTTGGGGCGCTTATTCGCACATGGAAGAATCACTTCTGCCTAAAATGTGGTTAGCGCATGGAGGTGTAGGCCGAGAATCGGGTAAAATCCATGCCGATATGCCTCGACGTTGGGCGGAACAAGAACCGGTCATGGTCCGAATCATCAGCGAACTCGCATGGTGTGCGCATCGTGGGAAGGAAGCACTTGTTGGAGGAGATATGGGTTCACTTTCAGTCGAAATCAATCGCAATTTCGATTTGCGAACCGAACTTTTCGGTGAAGAGGCCCTCGGTGAAAATCTTGCAATGGTTAATTTGGCCCGCAGTCTTGGTTCCTGTGCCAAACAACCTGGTTCAGGAGGAGCCATCATCGGCCTGATTCCTGACGACGACTTCATGGAGCGCGCAGCTCCGGCCTTTGCTGAGCACGGCTGGAAACTCGTGTCTCTGGAGATGTAGGAATGCCCGACAATCGAATGCGAATTGCCTATGTCCATGATTCGCCGTTACACAAGAGTATCACCACAGATTATCGTGACCCAAGTCGTTTGGTGCGGCTCGGTTTTACCGACGTGGTAATCTCAGATCAGATGAGTGGTTGTCTGTATGGAATCACACCTGAATTGGTCCAGAGGATCGATTCAGCAATTGATGCTGGGTTGAATGTTTGGCTCATGGATGACCTCTTCACTTTGCCCTATGGTTCAGATGCTGGTTGTCCTGGGCGTGAAGATAGTTGGGAACTCACAGCCGCATCCATCCGGGATGTTATTGAAACGGTTCCACAGATTCGTGGCCTCGTATTCCGGTATGGAGAGACATTTGAGAGCACTAATTCAACCTTGAAGCGAGTTGATATTCTTCGATGTCAGTGTATCGATTGTTCGTCGATGGATGGCATTACCCGACGGCGTAAGGTGGTCGAACTTCTCGAATCAGTGGTTTGCCGTGAGATGGGTAAGCGATGTATTTTGAGACTTTGGGACCTTTCAGAAGAAGGTATACATGCAAACCGAATGTTACAGGCTAAAGTTCTGAAAAAATGGGCAGGGGATCCACGATTCTTTGTTTCTGTAAAGCACACCCTCACCGATTATTGGCGTCACCAACCGTGGAACCCATCGATTGCAGAAGATGGCCCTGCTCGGTTGATTGAATTTCAATGCGAACGCGAATACGAATTCATCGGTATGGTACCCAACTGGATGGGCCCTGAATGGAGCCAGGGCCCCATCGAATGCGGGGAGCGGGGGTGGACTGGTATCGCCAATGTACGGCCCAAGGATTGGGCGGGGAGTTGGATTATTCCACTAGGGGGTGGTTGGTCCACTCGCCACGCTTCCAGTGAACTTTGGGCGGATATGAATCTACATACAATTCTTTCATTGACGACCAATCCTGATAGGGATGTGGGTGAAATTCTATCTGAATGGATATCTCAAAATGGTTTACCGCAAGAATCCAAGCAACTGTTTGAGAAGAGTTCCGAACTGATTCTTCGACTTCGTTATCTCGATGTTTGGCGTATCATTACCAACCAACGGTGGATGCCTTCGGAAAATTGGTTTCGGGATGATAAATTTGTGCCGGGTGCATGTGCAAAAATTGCCAACACGGTTGTTGAAGAAAACATGGCTGAATTATTACTATCAGAGCGTGTGTTGGCAACCGCAATGGCTCGAAATCAGTTGATGGAGGCTGAAAAATTACCAAATTGCCGGCACTCAGAATTCATATTATCCTCCTACCGGTGGGCTCTGAAATTTGCTGAATGGACTGAAGAAACTTGGGACCAATTACTAGACGCGGCCCCGTTAAGTCGGGCCGAATCGAAAGCACTTCTTCTCCGCCGTCTCGATAACAATCCCTTGGCACCATTGTCCGTGATGGATTAAGGCATACGGCCTCTTCGGAGTGCCATGGAGCATCTCTTGTTCGCGCGACTTTGGGAAGAGGTTGACTTCGATGATCACCCTCACAGTGGTGGGCATGGGCCTGAGCCTGAAGGCGAACTTACCATGACTTGCACTAGTGACAGTATCAGTGTACAAGATACACGTTTTTCATTTCTCATCGGAGAAGGGGATGGTGCCGATTCAATCCACCGTTGGACCACGCACAGTGTACAGATGAACCAAGGCCCTGGGAGACTGGGTGTACACCGGTGGTCGATTTCTCCATCCTGCCTATCTGCCGAACTTTCCAATTGGGTGATTGGAAAAATCGGTGAACCCAAGAAACAATCTGGGGAATCTGTGGTCCAACATCGCGAGTTACTTGACCAAATTAGGAATAGTCTCTCACCCACACTACCAGAATGGACTTGGCATCTTGAGATTGATAACAAAGCAGATCGAATGGGGTGGTATGTTCGCGCCCCGAATTCATGGCGCAGTCTATTCACAATTTTTGTTGGTCTCGGTTGGAATCAAAATTCCCCACCCTGTGGTTTCCTCTTGTTTGAAAGAGCACCCCCCGGCGAACTTGATCGGGAAGATGAAGATGAACCCAATCGCTTAGATGGACTTCGAACGGTAGCTCTGTGCAATGCCTCAAGAGGTGCATTATCTCTACTCGCAGGCGACATGATGTGGGCTGCAGAAGCCCGTCCTTTGGCATTGGAATTACCTGGTGATGTCGAACTCTGGCCACCATCTATGGGTCGCTGGCCCTTGCTCCACGCGCGTTCGGAATCTATCGAAGGTGTGGCAGAGTGGGCGGCTGTAATCGTGGATGCACTTCAACCAGCGATTTCCACTCTATCTGCCACAATTGAAGGACTCAGTTGGCATTGATGACCAAACCATCGTCATCGTAATCCCAATCAAGAATATCCCAGCCTGCGGCTTCGCAAGCTGCAATCACAGCATCCTGTCGCTGTGGGCCTGAAAGAAGAGCAACGCATCCGCCACCACCTGCACCCAATGCTTTCCATGCTGCAATGTCTTTACGCTCAAGGAGTGGGTCGACAGTTTTCCGGAAGGGATCATGAAGGGACAAGTCAAGTGCATCTACACCTTTACACACATCATGCAGTGCTTCAACAACCAAATTCCTTCTATCTTGATCAAGGCCTTGGGCCATCTTTCTCGCCGCCAATCGAATGGTCATGAGTCCCTCGATGACACCTTCATCGTTGGCTGCATATTTTTCCCAAATAGCATCGTGTAGATCACCACTGACATGTGGTATTCCTGTATTTGCGACAATCAGATGCTTTTGCAACCAAAATCTGGCGCTCCGTGGTGGGTCAAACGGAAGTTCTTCGACAGAATCTCCGATGAACATCAGGTGGTTGAATCCACCGTGCTTTGCTGCCCATTGGTCCTGTCTGCCGCCAGTATTGCCGAGCAGTGCTTCAAACTGGTATGCTGCTTCTTCTGCGTTATCAGCACCGTTGATTGCAGCCATTAATGCGACATTAATGGCTCCGGTCGTCCCTAAACCGGAACCTACGGGCGCATCACAACGATAGTTCACCGCGAGCCGCCCATCATCATCAATTTCCAGTGATGCATGAGCGTGAATATTGATGGCAACGTTGACGACTTCTCCTCCAACTTCGTGTGTATAGGGTGGGACATCCGTCCACCCACCCGCTAAGTCTAGTCGCACCGGGGCACGGGCTTCTACACGCTTCATATGACACGCCGAAGGGCCCCGCTCCCTTCATCCCTCCGACAGATGTGCAATGGCATCTTCGATGATTGTCATAGAACGTTGTAGAATCATTCGCCGCCATTTTAGTGAATGGGGGTTGAATGCATTGAGCATATTACGTCTCTCCTTGCTCTGTAATAGACGAAGTGGAGGTTTTCCACTCCATTGCGTGAGTCTGTTTTCGGCGCGTACCAATTTGAGTAGTGGAATCGGTTTGATGGTTCCAAATTCTTGAGTGATATTGGTCCAGTCTTTGTCAGGGAATCTGGCTTTGATACCCGCTTGAATCCCCCCTCGGATCTTGTATGCCACACCTTTGGCGGGATCTAATGGTTGAATCCGTTGCCCATATCGTGCCTTCAATGCCACTTCATCAATACCTTCTGCAACTAACAATGAATCGACCCCAAATGGTCCAAGTCCCGTGTGAAAATCAATCCAGATAATCTGCTTTACATTCGACAATTTTCGTTCACACCAATGAATAAAATTTTGGCTCGATTCTGCTAATTGCGAGCCGCCATATTGCAGTGATTTTGGTCGTGTATACTGGCCTTCTTGAACCGCTTGCTTGGCATTCGAAAAGCCCAACCGAAATGCATGCCATGCCGCTCGTATAGTGTAGTATTCTCTACCCTTTTTCATACTTGTCGGATTCAGTAGAGAATCCAATCGAGCATAGTTTTCCGGCTCACCTTGATAATCCTCACCAGGTGGTAAGAAATTCCGATTCAAGTCTGCATTGTCCTCATTGACTCTCCGTAACCACGCCATCCCCCAAGGGTTGATTGCGTGTGCAAATACAATTGCACAGTCATCTGGCAACGATAATTCTTGAGATTTCAATCCATCCAAAATCCACATGGCAGCAGCAGAACCTGGAAACCCTTCTACCCCGTGAACACCAGATGTGTGAAGGATTAATTTCGTCGCATTTGGAGGTCCGATCCAAAGAAAATCAGTTGACAACGTTTCATCGTGTGGTCCTTTCTTTGAAATTGGTAATGTTTCGATTTCAATATTCAGATTCTCTGCACGATCTAGTAATCGTTGCCTTGCCGTCACATATTCAGTGGCGAAACAACGCTGGATATCCGCATCCGTTGGCATGTTACGGCCTCAGTTGAAGCGCCATGTACCAATTGTCTTGGCATTGAGTTTTGCAGGCCAACCAGATTTACTGATTCGTGGTTTGGTTGTTTCATTTTCAAGCAAATCACATCCCCGGACATTGAAGAGTGGCAAATCAGTCTCTATCCTTCCCTCCCAAACCTCATTCGTTGGATTGTACAGGCGAACCACGTTTCCATTTCCGTTTGCGGCAGGCTTTAGGCAAGCAATGATTGGTGTTGGTCCGGTTCCAACAAGTCGAATTGATTGTAATTTTTGACCACGCGATCCTTCCGTACAAACCTCGTCAAATTCTCCATCCAGTTGTGGTTTTGGTAGGGCTGAGATAATGCTTGCTTGACAGGCGTAGGTCTCTGCAATTTGGTGAATATTCGCTTCCGCCCATGAATCCTCGTAGGCCATGATAGCCCAACGAGTGCAATGTGCCCCTTTGCATTGAGCTCCCGGCGCCTCGAATACGGGGCCAGCTCGATTTCGACGGCTTGCAAATCCATCTCTACTGAGGTGCCCAGTCGCTCGCACTAGTGTTACGGCGAGGGTTGCCCCATCTTCACCAGTTATCGCTTCGTATTCATTTGAACCAGGGCAGAACAATGCCACTCCTCCGCTTTTTTCTTCCACCATCAGCATGTCACTGAAGTGATGGGTTGGAACATGTGGCTGTTCCCAATCTGGAAGATGAGGCCAATTAGCTGGGCGTTCAACAATATCGAAGGCAGCTCCTGCATGTACGTTCTTCGCATCAACACCAGTGGGTACATGCAATCGCAAGCGATGATCTTCACAGGCATTGTTAACCCATGTTTCAATTTCGACCATCGCATGCCCACTTCGCAAGGTAATGTAGTGATCAATGGTATTCCATTCCACTTCTTCGCTGCGCTTTTGGGTGGTATTGTCGAATCGAAGGGGCAGGGCCCAAGCGATGTGAAGGCGGATGGTCGCAGTCCAATCGTCTTGTTGTTCAATTGTGAGATAGACTTGTCGATTTGCCTCATCTTTGTCAGCAAACCGCTCATCGGTTGCCAAGACACGCTTTGACATTTTTGAACCGCGGCCAGCTGCTTGTGGCACCGGATGTCCACCAGCCGACCAGTCGTAGGAGTCCCCGGCATCTTCAGAATCTTCGAGCCGTCCCGCACCCACAATATGTCGTCCAGTCGTATGATCCATGATGTCAAAGCGACCATCAGCACGGAACAATACTCGAACAAGACCATTGTCCATCCAATCAGTGCGACCGAATTCACCTCCGAGATTGACAGGTTCAGCCGGTAAACTCGTGGTTCCTCTTCCCGGTAAAATATGTGCCACAGAAAGGCCTGGGGGGAGCCGGTGGACATGAATTCGTCCGATGACTCGTGGCAATTCGACATTGGCAACTCTGTCATCATGAACATGTAAATCCCAAGATTTAGGTTTTATTTGAAGTCCCGAAGTATCGATTAAACAATCTCCCGATGGTGCAGCCATTTGTATTTTCACAGGCAGACCATGGTCGAGCCAGCAACGGAATTTCGGAACTGCCAAGTCAATCATCAACGAACCTGACCAAGCTTTGGTTAGGGGGTTGTGTAGCAATACGGGAACAGCATCGCGATCATCATGGCTGAGATCCATTTGTTCTCGCAATTCCATTCTCAAATCTTCTTCCAACATGGCACTGATTTGTTGTGCGTGTGTGAAGCGGACTTCCATATCATCATGAGTTTCATCTACGCTGCACCCACAGATGTCATCGTGAGGGTGGTTGCGGAGGATTTCACGCCAAGCCAAATCCAGCCGTTCGCCTCGGAACCGCCCTCCGTGTGCACAAGAAATTGCGCTCAATTGCTCGATGCGGTCCCGCAGAACACGCATCGTTTGGTCATTTGCTCGTTTGAGATACAGCCGTGCACTGAACACACCAGAGAGAATATTACGGTCCCAGCCCGAATGTAATTCACCTTGATAACGGAAAATTTTCTTCTTGCCAAGCCATCCTTTCAGTGCCTCAATATAAGCAGGGAATGAAGAGTGTTCAAACTTGATTTTCCCATTGAATTTTTGACTTGCTTTACCAATCAACATGGGTAGTGTGGGCTGTGGGTGTGTGTGGTCACTACCTTGTCCAAATAGCAGTACTTCAGGTTGCCATCCAAGTGATTCATGTTTGTCTAGAAGGCGCTGCATACGCTCCATTGCAGTATCCACATTGATGTCGAGTCCATCCTTTCTGTCGAGTGGCCGGTCTTCAAAACCCCAAGCCATTAGATTTGGGTAGTCTGGTACCTGTTGAACTGCCAGAACCTTCGATTTTCCATCACTAGCATACCAATTGAATACACCGCCAGCTTCCTGAATCCATGGTCCAGCCCCTCGGGTGAAAATGAACGAATCAAGTCCAGCACCTTTCAGAATCGCTGGTAATTGGGCGACGTGGCCAAAGGGGTCGGGGACATATCCTACTTCAGAACGGCCACCCCAGCGTTGTGCTGTTTGGTTCCCCATCATGAGGTTGCGAACCAACGCTTCGCCACCAACGATAAATTCGTCAGGGAGTACATACCATGGCCCTATGTTCAATCGACCCTTCTCAACCAGTTTTCGGATTCTATCTGCATTTTCTGGTTTGACCTCAAGGTAATCCTCGAGAACAACAGTTTGGCCATCCAACTCAAACGAAGGGTAGGCTTTGGGATTGTTTTCCATCAAATCCAACAAATCATCGACTAATTCGACAAGTCGATATCGATATTTTTGGAATGGTAAATACCAAGCTCGATCCCAATGCGTATGTGGAACGATATGTCCAATCAGTGGTGCGTCTTTTAGGCGACCTGTATTTGCCTTCTTGAGCTTTGGATATCGGCTGCCTTCAGCAGCATCTTGGGGAAGGGGTTCAATTTCCGGTAACGGTTCTTCCTCCTCTTCTTCAGAATCTTCCCATTTCTCACTAGCTCCAGTTACAAGAGTGATTTCTTCAACTACATCTTCGGCCTCTTGAGCCGCTAGTTCCTCCGCATCGACAATGACTTCTTCCTTTTGGCCGGTCATGCGGGCAAGTGCAGTATCAAATGTGGTTGATTCAGAAGGCTCCGCTGGCACGGAATCTTCAATTGGAGGTCCACGACGACCGGGTGGTCCACGCGTAGGAGGGCCTCTGTGTCCAGGTGGACCTCGACTCGGTGGTCCTCGTTTCTTAGGTTCCTCTTCAACAGGCTCATAATTCATCTCAGATTCAGATTCCGGTTCGGGTTCCGATTCTGGTTCTGTCTCCGGTTCAGGTTCAGGTTCAGAGTTTTGAAACGCATCGGTTGGGGGTGACCTAGATGGTGGTCCTGAAGGTGGTCCACTCGGGGGTCCAGATGAGGGTCCATTCGGGGGGCTACGCCCCGGAGGTCCACGTGGTGGTGGTCCTCTAGAAGGGGGCCCTCTTGTCGGTGGTCCTCTAGGTGATTCTTCGACATCCTCATCTTCTTCATCTGAGGTATCGGGAGCAGCCATGCTACCGCAAGGTCTGCGACCACCTATCAAATTGATTCAGAAGCAAGGAGAGATTCTAATCTAGCATCAGCCTCTCCCGTAGGGAGAGTTTCATCCATTGTTGCACCCGGATATCGAAGTGCAGCAGCCACCCCAATTAGCAGTGTTTGATGCGGTAAATCATGCTGCATACAGAGGTGGATTGGCCCCAACAATCTCTCAAAACGGCCGAGTTTTCTTACAGGGTCCCTCGCATTTCGTTCGATTGGGTCACGGATGGTCTTGTCCTGATATTTTGTTAATGCACGAGTGCACCACATGTGTTGCTCTTCTGTATCGAACCCATAGGCAGTTACCAATGCAGCGGAGGATTCCCTTCCAGCTTGTAGTGCAAGTTCTGCGATCATTGGATTATTAGCAGCATCAGCCAGCCATTTGTATCCTGCAAGATGGCCGATGTAACACACCATTGCATTGACACAATTGTAAGTGAATAGTTTTCGTGTCAACTCGCGTTCAAAATTTGGTTTGAGTTCGAATCCTTCGATTGTGATATTAGTTCTGAGGGCATCCCCATCAAGAGGTAGAGTCCAGTGATCTTGAACCTGAATTGTGAGGGGATGTTGCTGTTCAGTAGGCTCAATACAAGAGCGTAGGACCTGTGCCTGAGCAATGCCTAGATTTTTTTCAATGAGTTGAGATTCGACTTCATCCGCACCACCTAGTAGTGCTTCACGAACCGCAGTTGCGGGGCGAGGGTGATTTTCAGCCAATATGAGGTCAATATTTCCCTTCTGCAATCGGTTACACAATGGCTTACGGATTATTTCGGACCACTGTGTCAGATGATTGGCCCCCATCGCCGTCAAAACGAGATTTGCCTTTCCAAGCAAACCGTCGAGGTCATCGTCGATATGCATGATGTCCTGAGCCTCTAATCGTTCAGTATCACCAGTTGATAGATTGTATACCCCCCAGCCATCATTGGCTCGTAATTCTTCGACGGTCTTGACGTGGGAATCAACCAATGAAAAATCCCATCCTGCGCGGTTGAGAAGTTGTGCCAAGAATCCTCTTCCGACCTTTCCAGCACCGAATATTACTGCCAACGGTCGTCGGTTCGCTAGCTTGGCCACACCGAGTACACTGACTTCCTGGCCCGCCTTGTAGATTGCATCACGTGATTGAACCAATTGTGAATTCATTGCGAACCCACCCCCGATCCACATTTCTCCGGAGGGGAACCGATTTCGGAGCTCCAGAACCGATTGATTTCTTTCCTCCTGGCCCATATTCGGGTCTGCGGTGGTTGCATTGTAACTCAGCGCGGGCAATTGTCCGAGGGGTGGTAACCAACTCATTCCCTCTTGATGTTCACCACCCACCATGCCAACATGTTCGCTGGTGTTTGCAAGATTGAACAAAACTCCCGTGGTTGCGCCCAGACCAATCACTCCTGCAGTCAAGTCATCACATCCACAGATGACATCTGCACCTGCAGCGATGCCTGATAATTTCGAACCATCTCTAGTGACTTGGCCAATCACACTCGCAGGTAGGTGGAAATGGCCATCACCGGAAAACCCCCTCATCGATCGTTGATCTCTTGCGATGATTCCAGTCAGTTCCCAATTGTAGAAATCTTTGAGTTGAACCGCAATCCCATTTTTGAGTGACCCAAATTCCAATTCCCATTGTGCTAATCTCGAGGGAACCCATGCGCGTGTGCGAGGTAGGTGGTGTTCACCTTCAGAAGGTCTTTCACATTGTTTCGGTAGAGACTCATGCCAAGGGATTACGCGTCCACAAAGTGAACCATCGCGAATAACGACCGCTGAAGGTCCATGGGTTGTAATGCCGACTCGAGTAATTTGTTGACCTCGGTTACCCAACCAATTCTGTAGATTATCCCACAAACCTTCCGATGAGGGCCATACACCCATTTCCCAAGTCGAATCCGACTGGAGTAAGAGGACCTTGGTGGCGCTGGTTCCGACATCGATACCCAATGTGAGTGAGTCGGACATATCCTGTCCGAGGACGTGCTGGTTCATTGCAGGTTCTCTGCACTGTCTGGCCATGGAATTGGGGACCAATTCAGTACTGCAAGCCCCGGCTCAAGATCGAGAAATCGCCCGGGTGAATCAGATTGGGCTGCAGTGAGGAGATGTCCATCCAACGGTTTCTCAACCGCTGCTTGGAAGAATTGGCGCACATCTTCCGCCAAGAATGCGGTTGCTTGCAACCGGCCACCACGGCGCCAATGCTCGGATTCATCGGGGATGACAGTTCCAATGCGAACGGCAATGGTCTCTATTCCATGGATTCGTGCATGCATTTCAGCCAGTACTTCTGCATATATTTTTGAAGCCCCATATGTCGAGGTTGGTGAGACACCATCTTCGATTCGAATCATGCGCCCGTACATCGGACCCCCTTCTGCAAACAAGGGTTCAAGCCCAACTTGTGTCAAACCACTTGAGGCGACGATGACTCGACTAATGTGGGATGATTTTGCGCACCGAAAAATAGCCGTGGTGGGCTCGATATTGTTGCGCATCATCGATGAATCATCATTGGAAGGGTTCGCGTCTGCAGCCAAATGAAGGAGGCAATCTGAGTCTTCGAAAACCGCACACAGCTCTTCATCGGAAACTGTAGTCAAATCCATTTCAATTGCAACTCGATTCCGGGCATTTCCGTCCTCTGTATTTCTCCCGGCTGCCAGCCAATCATTCAGAGGTCGATCGATACCGATGACATCATGGCCAAGTGAAGTCAAATGGTCATGGACTATGCCTCCAATTAGGCCCGCGGCTCCAGTAATCACGACCCGCATAATTACTCGAATCCGTCACAGGTCAAGAGGTTGCCCGAAGGGAGAATGCTATCTCCTTTGGCGCCTTGCGCACATTGTGTCTGAAGAGCCAAACCGGCTATTGCCTGCTTTGCTTGTCGCTTTGCTCCTTCTGGGTGGACTTGCAGGTATTGGTAATTTTCAATCACAGACATCAAATTCGGATGGAGATAATTCCCCTACACTTCCAGAACCCGAACCTGAGCCTGAACCTGAACCCGAACCAGAGGTTCCTTGTTCAACGGGACAAATTCAAGTGCCCCCTATCGACCAAAATTCCCCTGGGGAAATTGAGTGTATGACTCCAATTTCGAATTTATCATACACCCCTCCTGAACACATATTCGTTGGAGAAGGTGCTTGGCTGGAACCGACTTTTGATGGTGATGAAGCAAGTGAATGGGATGTAACTTGTAATGACCCTAGCATACTTGTCCCTTCGAATGGTTCAATCTATTTCTTCGCATCCGATATCGGAAGTCTTGATTGTATGATTGGAGCCCAAAATTCAGTCTCTGCAGTCCAATCTAACTTTTCAATCCAATTTATCGAACATCCACCCATAAACCTCGATGTTTCACCGGGTGCATGGGTATTGGTGAAAGGCCAACCTGCTTCCATTCCAGCACCAAGTATTGAGGGCGATCAAGGTGTCTGGGAGATTGAACCAATATTGCCTTTGGGCCTAACTTTTAGCATTCTCAATGGCTCTATTTCAGGCGTACCCTTCAATTTGGAAGTGACAACTGTTTACACAATCACGGTCACCAATACGGGTGGTCATGTGAATGCTAGCATTACTCTTGCAGTCATTGATCAACCACCTGTGAATGTTCATTGGGGGCAGGTGCCCCTTGTTTTGACAATGGGTGAACCAATTGTCCCACTGATTGTATCCCACATTGGTGGCGAACCAATATCGTTTGAAATCGAACCGCCGCTGCCCAACGGATTGTCACTCAATGCATCCACGGGGCGGATTTCAGGAACCCCTGCAGAACTTCAATTTCTCACATCGCATATTGTTTGGGCAAACAATACTGGAGGTGGCGCGATATCGATTATTGCCATCACAGTCAACGATGCGCCCGTAGCATCGATTGGGTACAATCGAATGCCTCTTGATTTGATTTGGATGAATGATACTATTGACATGTTACCCGAAACCACAGGCGGGACTGCGATCACATGGAGTATTGACCCTGATTTACCACAAGGATTGAATTTCAGTTCGACAACAGGACGCATATTTGGTTCGGCTGATACTTTGCATCCATGGACAGCCCATGTCGTATCCGCAGTCAATACAGGTGGGAATTGTTCGGTTATCCTCGGCATCCGGGTTGCGGATTATTTCCCCTCTAATCTGAGTTGGGGGTCAACCGAATTTGTGTTACAAGCCAATCAGAGTATTCAATTCCCAGTTGACAATGGAGGTGCACCAATTCTCACTTGGGCTCTGGACCCACCAATCGATGGAATCTCGATTGATTCGAACGGCACAATCAGTGGTACACCACCGGGTCGGACAATCGATCGGCACGCATGGACAACTCACACAATTTGGGCCAACAATAGTGGGGGTTCGTTCGGTGTGAATCTCACATTTGCCATCCACGATTTGGCAGCGGATTATGATGAACTCACAATTCGATCTGTCGGAAGTGTGAGTTACGGTGGCTCCTACCCTTCACTCATCTTGCCCTTTGGAGAATGGGCATTTCCGCTCGGTCTCGATGGTTTAGACAGACCCACAATCTCTGCATCACACTCCGGAATGGGCCGTGTTGTAGGCTATGGACACGAAGCGATGGTATCCCAGATCAGTGGGGCCCATGGCAATCTCAGCCTCAACACCCTTGACTGGGTTTGTGATGGACGGCAACGCGTCGGCCTTGAGTCTTCATTCAATGGGTGGAAGGATACGTTGCTCGCTGAAGGGTATTCAGTCATCACTTCAGCTACACCTGCTGATTTTCACAATATGGATTGCTTTGTGACAGAATTTTGGAATTCTTATTCAGATACGGAAAATACTCAGATTGAGACTTGGTTGACAAATGGTGGTGGCCTCATCATGGGCGGCCATGCATGGTATTGGTCCTATTCGAATAGTGACGGGCCACACAATTACCCCGGTAACAAGATTGCAAAAACCACTGGACTTCTGGTATCAACCTCAAACATCTACACGACAACAACGGTCACAGATGCACACCTAGGTCCACATTACCGACTTTACGGCGCTTTGCCACTTCTCCAGCAGCACTTTGCTGGAACTCTAATGTTGACTGGTGACGATGCGGCACAGGTCGCCAATACCGTGAATTTGTGTGCCTCAAATTTACCCCTTGATTTCACTGCATATTGGAGTGCGGTTCGAGCACTATCGAATACCACTGGATGGTTTCACATCGATTCGCAGAACCGGTATACAATGGACGCAGATGAAATCGACGATCTACTCCTCAACGTCCAAGAACAATTAATGCAGAAATTACCAGCAACTGAATTGACAGCCCATCCATCATCATCCTCATTCCCCGGCTCGGTAAACGCGACTGCACCCCGGCTTAATCGGACCCTTCAAATCGATGGTAATTTTGCGGGTTTACCCTCGAGTTTTGGCTATGCAGGTGCCCGTTCACATGGTCGGATGAGTACCGGACTTTATGCAGCACCTGGGGATGTGGTGAATGTCACTTTCCCGGCACATATCGTTAATCAAGATGCATACGTTTTGATTGGCGCGCATACGGACAACCTATGGGGGAAGGATACGCTAGATCGCCATCCTCGGATTCACCGATGGTGGTATGTTGACAACACTTCAATGGAGGTTGGAAATGCATTTGGAGGTGCGATTTATGTAGCCATGGCAGCAGGTTCAACGCTTGGTGAATTCAATGTCACAATTGAGAATGCAGTCGAGATGCCATGGTATCAGCATGGCATTACAAATCTCACCGATTGGCAAAACACACTTCGTCATGCCCCTGCCCCCTCGGCTGAACTTTCATCCGGTTTCTTCATCCTAACAGTTCCTTCGAGCTATATTCGAAACCTCGACGATCCAGATTATGCAATGGATTTCTGGGATGCTGCTTTGCAGATGGAACACAATCTTTCGGGATTTACACCATGGCCGCGGATTGAGCGTGCAGTCTTCGATGTACAGATCAGTGCGGGTTGGATGCACAGTGGTTATCCATTCATGGCCCACACAGCGAGTGTCGCCGGGGTCGTCAATGGCACTTACATGTATGAAAATGGAGATTGGGGCATGTTCCATGAACTGGGTCATAATCATCAATGGATGTCCTCAACACTACCAGGTAATACCGAGACCACTTGCAACCTATACTCAATGCATTTGATGGAGGAACTTGTAGGTCTTACCGGACACGGGGCGATGTCACCGAGTAGCCGCCAAACTCGAACTGAAACTTACTTCAACAACGGTGCTCAAATTTCCTCTTGGTCTGTTTGGACTGCGCTTGAAACGCACATGCAAATCCAAGAGGAATTTGGTTGGGCTCCATTCACCGCCGCCTTCCAAGAATACTATTACAATTACAGCACTCAACCTTCCGGGGATTCAGCAGAATTCAATCAATGGGCAATTCAAATTTCCCTAAATACGGGTCATAATTTGATGCCATATCTCGCCGCTTGGGGATTCCCATTGATTCAATCGAGTTGGGATGCTATTGATCACCTCCCAATTTGGAATACTGACCCTCTTCGAGGTTGGGTTTACGAATATGATGCAATTTTACGAGATGCGAACTCGGTAAATGTGACCAATAATGCAGCCGATCTAGAATGGGATGTCTATGACAATGGGACAAATACGAATTTGACCATTTGTTGGGGTCTATTCGATGGAGGCAACAGCACAATGAGTTGGACGAATTGTGTAAACCTAGGGACGTCAACCGTAGATGATTGGCAACATTCGATAAGTGGATTGATGAGTGGTCAAACCTATCATTGGCGAGTGATGGGTGAAAACGGGAATGGCCAAAATTGGACAGATAACCAGTCATTCATCACAACATAGGCATCCGTCACCCTCATGACTGAATCGCGGCCGTAGGCCGCGTGATGTCCGACATCCTCGACGCGGAAATCGTCCCTTCAGGCGGTCTCAAGACCGGCTGGGTTGATATCGGTAAGAAGGACATTTTCCGAGACATTTGGGTTGTAATTTTCTACCTCGGTTTGATGTTGCCTTACGCTTTTGTCGGACTTTGGATCGGCACAGTTGCCAACAATGAGTTCCAACTTCCAATCAAGGATATCGCGATTGCGATCATGATGTTGAAAATTCCATTCTTCCTTCGCCTCATTTGGGCTCAACCTGTGGAGCGTTTTGTTCAGTTGCCCTTTGGTCGTCGCCGAAGTTGGATTCTCCTCGGGACGATTTTGCACATTGTTTTGCTCCTCCCTCTTCTCTTCATCGATATACAAACGGCCACTTGGGTTTTCGTTGGCGTTATGTTCATCGCTTTGATTCCACGCCTATTTGCAGAACAAGCTGTTGCTGGAATGATGGCTGAAAGCATTCCAAAGTTGGGTCGCTTCAATTCAGGCATCAATCTCGCTTACCGTGGTGGGGGCCACATCCTATTGCTCACAATGGGGTGGTTAACCTCGAAATCAAGCCCCTTTGTCGATGGTACTTCTACAGATTGGGGCACCATACAGATGATTGGCCTGATTACTGCGATGATTACCGCCATCTTTGCCGTGGCCATCACCCTGATGATGAAGGAAGGTGCGGCTATTCGTGGCCCTCAGGCCCAGAAGAAACGTCGTAAGGCCAAGACGATGCAAGATGCGATTGAGAATGTGGATTTGGATTTCCCCGATTCAACCTCGACAATGAATCGAATGTTGGCAGCGATGCGAACACGAACTGCATGGATTGTGTTGTTCCTCTGTTTCCTCATTCCTCTCGGTGACGGATTTGAGGGGATGTTCATGTTCTACATGCGCGATGTTCTCGGTTTCGATGCTAGTGAAGCCATCCTTTGGGCGAACATATTCATCTTCGCCACTTACCTCGGTTTGCTGGGCCCTTGGTTGTCCGATATCTACGGTCGTGCAAAGGTTCTGCGTTGGTCTGCAATGGGTTCAGTAGCCTGCTATGTTGGCCTCAGTGTAATGATGCTCATCGGAGCGCCTGAGATTGTTCTCCTCATTCTTTGGATGCCAACATTGATGATTACAGATTGGCT
>CAWVWT010000013.1:0-47477 GCA_963934015.1 uncultured Candidatus Poseidoniales archaeon | reverse complement strand
CCAGAAACAATGCTGAGTTGATTACCACTCAGCGTGACTACCATCCTCGTGCGTCCAAGCAGTTGGTGGGTGTGGATTCCACATATCCATGTGTTCTTCAATTCGCTCTTCCAGAACTTCGATACCCAGCCCCGGTGCGGTTGGAACCTCAATATGGCCAGCCTCAATGGTGAATGGTTGTGCAATCAGGTCGAACGCCCAATTCTGGCCACCACCTGGCGTACCTCCGCCTGAACCAGCCCCTCCTAACGATTGGAATTCCTGTATCAAATGAGCAGGGCTTGCAGCGGCCACCTGCATGGAGGCTGCGAACTGTATCGGTCCGTAAGGGCAGTGTGGGGCCATCGAAACCTGTGCAGCAGCAGCCATCGCACCAATTTCTACCGTCGCGCGAATACCACCCACCATACTGATGTCAGGCTGAATGATATCGACAACCGGCGAAGGGAGAAGATGCTGAGCAAAGGCGTGGGCGCTGCGCAATCTCTCTCCAGTCGCGATGGATATCGGTTGTGCAGTACGGAGGGCACGCAAATCAGCGATGTGCGATGGACTACCATCGGGTAAACATGGTTCCTCAATGAAGAATGGATCGAATGTCGACAATGCGTGAACAGCTCGACGAGATGCTGCAGGTGTCAATCGACCATGTAGGTCTACGGCCAAATCGACATTCGGTCCTACCGCATCTCGCACAGCGCGTACCACATCGACCATGCCATTGAGGGCCGCTCTTGACACCACATCGGGTGTGGGGCCGGCAGGGCTGACTTTGACTGCGGTCATCGATTGAGAGGTTGCTTCTCTGGCGGATTCTGCGAATTCCTCAGGTGTGCGCCCCCATAGGTTGCGGTACACACGTACGCGCTCGCGTACGCGCCCTCCAAGCAAATCGTGCACAGGTGCACCGAATTGCTTGCCTTTGAGATCCCATAACGCCATTTCTAGAGCAGAAAGTGCAGTATCCAATACCGGACCGTCTCTCCAGAATCGTGTTTTACGTTGATTTTCGATTATTCGAGTGATATCGTGAATGTGACTGCCTTCGACTCGTTCACCGATTGCAGTCAACGCGTTTTGAACCTCATTATGTAGGTCTCCAATCGCCTCACCCCAACCGATTTCACCATCATCGGTTTCAACTCTTAGCAAGAGCCAACGCGGTGGGCACCGCACGCATACAGCAGAACGAATCGTGGTCACGCATCATTGCGCCAGCGTTGGAGTTCCATGAATATGCCCCGTGCCACTTGTTCTTCAGATTCAGCCCAAGTAGTACTATATTCATCCTCGTTATTCAAATCTGAACCACACAGATTTGCACCCATGCCGACACACCATGCACCTGCATCTAGCCACTGCCATACACTCTGCGCATCAACACCACCCACTGGCATCCAAGGCACGGATGCCGAAGTGAGTTGATTGGATGACCATTCAGTGGCTGGGAACAATTTGATGATGCGTGCCCCGTCTGTGATTGCCGCCTCCAACTCGTCAGAATTGGCAACGCCAGGTACGGCAAGTATGTTTGCCGCATGGCAGTGCTGAATCATCCCTTCCGGATTGGTGGGTGATAGCGCATATTCTGCACCGACCTTCACACAGGATTCGATTTGTTCAGTATCGAGTAAAGTGCCTACACCAACAAGTACTGAAGAAGGTAATTTTTGGCGCAATTCAGAAACAATCGCCAACGCATGCGGACTGTCAAGTGTAACTTCGATTGCAGTACAACCCATATCGGCTAGTGTAAGCCCCCGCTGAATCATGCGTTCGAAATTTTGCCCTCGGAGAATCGCAATGATTCCAGCATCTTTCAGATGGGTCAAGATCGTTTTGATTCTCATCTCATCCATGAGCTCACCTCAGATATTCAGTGTTCGGTGATCGCCGGATGAAAACTCACGTTGTGCTTCAAAACCATCGAGTTCTTCGCGCGTAACCATCGAGACATCACCGGCTGTATTCTGACAAAGTGCTGCCAATAAATCTCCACGTAGCGCACCGATGAGTGGAGATACAGGACCATGACCATGCTCGCTCAATGCATCGATAAAACCCGCAAGCCATGCATCGCCTCCCCCCAAATTCTCCACTGGAGAATGAATGACTGCATCATCTACGGTTGAATCCATTCCAAAGGCATGGGCAACCACCGACCAACGCTTTTGTCGACCATCGGTTTCAGGTCGTTTGAAGGTACAACAAAGGTGGGGTATCAGAAATCTGCGCCGTAATTCAGACAACGATTCGATGTTTTCTTCGTAGTTTTCCGGACGTGGAATCCCTTCAATTTCTGCAATTTTCGCTAGACTATCAGGTGATAGAACCAGCACGTGGAACATTCGCATTCGAGGGCGAATAATACCCCATAATTCCTCAATCGTTCCTAAGGCTGGTCGATGATTCAAATCCAAGGCAATCAAAGTGCCATCCAATTCTGCGAAGGTCAAGGCCCCACCCCAAGCAGATCGTGGCCCCTCACCGAGTAACGGAGTAATACCACTCGTCACTAACCAACGCGCGCCTGTGAGAATCCCCCTCCAATCAAAATCTTGTGAGTTGAGATGGGCAAAGGCCGAATTTGAACGATCATAATCAACGGTTCTAGCCTCTTGATCCACGACATATGTTCCAACTGGTAATTCAGAACGACGCACATCTAGATGGACCCCTGAATCTGTTGCAGTGGTTTCAATCATCGTGGTACTTTCAGAGAGTGCACTAATCCATGAAGCTCCTACCCCCAATCGTGCAAGTGCACAGGCAACATTGTATTCAGCACCACCAGGTGTGATGATTCCTTCCGAGTTTCGCAACATCGCTTCGCCGAAGCAAACGACACGGCCGCGCGGTGCTTGCATGAATATCCTACAAGCCATCACCCCTCAATTTTTTGCCTCTGGCCTCTGTGCGATGAGGTTAAGAAGTAAGCAACTAAGCCAGTACCATGCACGCAAGTGGTAAGATATTCATGGGCATTGGCCTTGTGTTGGTATTGATTGGCGGCGGAATGTTCGCATGGGGTTCTATGACCGTAGATGACGCAGTCGATGATTTAGAAGATAATTACTGGGAATTGGAAGGAGTTACCAGTGGCACTATCGAAATTGTTGATGATGATGGTGAAGGCGAATTTGGCTTCTCAATTTTCATTGAAGGCACATACACAGATGATGACGGGGATGGCGATTGGGACCATTGTGATTCATATGATCAGAGTAGTAGTCAAACAGATTTTACAACTACGCACACTGACGATTCCTCAAACAGTTTCATCTATGCGTGTGACACAGACTGGAATTACGAAGATGCTCGCGAAGAAGGTGGCAAGACTCTCGTAAGGATAGGCGATTCAGCCTTCGGCTATGAAAACGGAACTGCCACTGTATCGTGTGCTACCACATGCTGGGTACAGTATGATGACAAGGTGTTTGTCGATGCTCTTGGCGATGTTGGTGAAGCGGCCGGTGGTATCCTGAGTATGCTCGGTTCGACCTGCTTCTTCATTGGCGGTTGCTGTTTGCTTCTCCTCGGTCTGATTCTCGGCTTGACCATCAACGACAAGCCTCAGACAGTGGTTGTCCAAGGTGGCGGCGGTGGAATGGTCGGTATGGGCGCTCCCGTTGTTGGAGCACCTGGTGGTGCCGTCCCAATGATGGGTGCACCTGTTGCTGTCGCACCGATGGCAGCACCGGTCGCAGCCCAACCGATGGCAGTACCGGTCGCAGCCGCGCCCGTTGCTCAACCAGACCCAGCTCGGGAATACTACAACGGACTCCTTACACAGGGCTATGATGCAGCCAGTGCAACGCAGTACACCGCACAGCACTACCCTGGATTCCAAGGTTGATTGCCGAACAGTGTTTGGTTTGCCGTATTGCTTTGGCGTCCACTTAAGCAATATTGCGATTAGATTAAGGCACATCCAGTGTTGCCGAAATCATGCATATTGTTGGTAAAGTGATGAGTGGACTTGGAGCCACCATCCTTCTTTTGTGCGTGGTCATTTTTGCTTTCGGTGTTTCCTCAGTCAGTGAAAATATCGAAGACGTGAATTATGTAATTTCGGACCAAAATAGTGGTTCTGTCGAAATCTATGATGATGATCACCATGGAGATATAGGATTCACAATCTACGTTGAAGGTGTTTACGAAGATACCAACAATGACGGGGCATGGGATATTTGTGACCGTGTGAATATCACAGCGATTCACGATGGGAAATACATGGAGAATTTTGGAACAAATCAATCCTATGCGGTGAATGCAAGTGATGATGAAAGATTCTACTTTGAAGTCGGAGAACCAAATGCGGGATGCAATGTTGGTGCTGGTGAAACACGTATAGTTGATGGAAAAGAACTGGTGAAAATTGGCAGAGCCTGTTGGGGGTGTATGAACGGAACCTTGACCATTGAATCAAATGAGCCCATCTGGGTTGTTTACGACGATGAAGAAATAGCGGAACTAATCGGTGGAATATTTGCTGCTTTGAGTTCCACTTGTTTATTCCCATGTGGTTGTTGTTTCCTGATTCTTGGTCTCATTTTGGGTTTTACAATGTCGGAAGATACGACTGATCCTGTGATATTGACTGGAGTTGCATACAACGCTCCACCCCTTCCTGTCGAAACTGGAATACCCATGCCAACTAATGATTCAGCGCCTGCTCACGCATATTATGGCAGTATGATTGCCCGTGGTTTTGAACCCGAACTTGCCGAAAAAATGACCCAGGAACAGTATCCTGGATTCAATCAATAATCACTCAATAGTCCACCGTAACAAGCCGATTGCGCCTCCAAGCCCCATCAGTTGCTCACCAGCATCATGGGCAGCACTCGCTTGAACCACTTCACCACCCTTTGCTCGTACTTGCGATGCTGCATCAGTCCAGAATTCATCACTGCGTAACATTCCTGCCTCAATTACCAAGGATTCTACAGCCCCTTGGTCTACTGCATCTTTCAATTCTTTTCGCCCATATGCAATCGCACCATTGGTTGAAATTCTAACCAACCCCTCTTCGATGAGGCGTACCTGTTTTGCCATGGCAAATTCTCCAAGAACGGCATCTGCAGAGCCTTCTCGCATCACCTCATTAGCGGCAGCACGTCCACCGATGCTGGTACCAATGTTCAGTGTTCGATGACCGACACCAGTTCCCTTCAACAGGGTTTCAAATTGTTCTCGAGCCATCCCTGGTCCACAGATGACGACAGGCATATCGGCAGAAATGGCCTTGGATGCTTGGTCCGCTACCTTGGCGAGGAATGCGATACGAATCTCTGTGGCTTTCCCTTCACGCTTACCACCACCTCTGAGAGTGAATGTGTCGCCAACTTGGCGCATGCCGTGTTGGGCGATTTCGAACAGCAATATTTCGTCGCTTTCGACCACTGCGATTGCAACACGTCCACGCCCACTGTCCTGGACTGCTTCTGCCAGTAAACTTCGATCGCATTCAGAAATACCACTTGTCCACGAAATTTCCAATTCGTCTCTCGGACCGACAGCGTGTGTGTGATGGCTACCTTTGTCGATATCTGCCACATCGATGATGCCGTGAATACGAAGATTATCGGTAAACGGTTGAAATTCTGTTGATTCGGCATTGAGGACTATCCACATCGCTTTCCGTTCAGCAGCTTTGGCTCGTCCTGCTTCTTGTGTGCCCGTACTTTGATCACGTCGAAACCCCATCATGCCGACTTGGCAACCGGGGCGAACTATCTGTGTAAGTGTCCACAAATCATCTTCATGTTGAACTCGAAGACGAACACCGTCTTCGATATTCTTGATTTTCTGCATACTCAACCCTCCGCTGGGAAGAGCGCCGCCAAAGCATCTTCAACAGATTCGTCATCATTCTGATATTGATGCCATGCGATGATCCCGTTGGGTTGGATAATCACAAACATGGGTGTTCCTTGTGCGTGAAAAGTAATCATCTCAGATTGATTTCTGTCATCTACATAAGTCCAATTATGGGCCGGACCAGGTCGTTCATCACAATTTTTTGTGTTGTAGTAACAACCGTCAAATGTGGTCTTATCCTGAAATGCAGCGATTTCTTCAAGACTTGCATTAAAATTGTCATTGGAACTGAAATTGACTGCGAAAGTAAAGAATGTCACATTGTCTCGATATTGGTTGTGTAAGAGTTCCATGTCATCTGCATAATTCCAGCAGTGGCTGCAGTCAGTACTTGCGAATTCTATGAGGATCCACGGTAGCATTGTAGTGTTGTTCCATGTATCGTCGATATAATCTGACAATTGCCATTGTACCCAAAGGCCACTTGGCTCTCTCGCTAGAGTGGTGACTTGTGGTACCCTTTCACCCTCCCATGTCCCGATATTGGTTTCGTTTCCTTCAGAAAGGGTTTCGTTTCCTTCAGGCAGATTTGTTTCACATTGCACATCATCTTCTTCCGTGCAACCTTCAAATCCTGAATAATCTGGTTTGTCATCACCCAAACATCCGGCGAGAGATGTGGAAAGCATCAATATTGTGAGAATGAAAGCAACCCGCATCAAATCACCTCAACTGAACATACCGAGGAGGTTTCCATCCTCATCCATGTCCATATTTTCTCCAGCGGGGATGCGCGGGAGTCCTGGCATCGTCATCATTGTCCCACAAATCGCAACAATAAATCCAGCTCCTGCATTGAGCCTGAGATCTCGGATGGGGAGGGTAAACCCGCTCGGCGCTCCCAGTTCCTTCATTTCATGTGAAAATGAGTATTGTGTTTTTGCCATGCAAACTGCCAAGTTTCCATAACCCCAATCCTGCAAGGTTTTCAATTCCTTCAACGCTTTTGGTGCCAAATCAATGCTCGCTGCCCCGTAGACATTGGTTGCAATTCGCAAAATCTTCTCTTCCAACGGTGCATTGGGTGCAAATAGCGGTTCGAACGGGCGACCTTCTGCAATGTGAGATTGGCATGCTGAGACAACGGCGCGCGCCAAATCCTCACCGCCTTCGCCACCACCTGAATGAACTCGTGAGACAACAGCGCTCGATGCACCAGCATCCAGTGCTTCCTTCAATAGTACCTCAATTTCCGCATCGGTATCTGTAGGGAATACATTGACACTGGCGATGACTGGAACTCCAAATCGAGACATATTCCGAATGTGTCGGGCCAAATTCGTACTGGCGCCAGTACGAACTGCTTCGACATTTTCCTTGGCAATTTCTTCGGGACGTGGGCGTTTCCCACCACCAGTTGAGAATCCGCCACCATGCATTTTCATACTCCTGACTGTAGCGTTCACGATTACACAGTCTGGTGCAATTCCACTGGCTGCGGCTTTGATATGCATCATTTTCTCAGCACCCATATCAGCACCGAATCCCGCTTCAGTAACTACATAATCGGCGACACCAAGAGCAATCCGATCTGCGATAACACTCGAATTCCCATGTGCGATATTTGCAAATGGTCCAGCATGAATGAAGGCTGGGTCCTGTTCTATGGTTTGCACAAGATTGGGTAGGAATGCTTCACGAAGTAGTAATGCCATGGGGCCAGCGGCACCAATGTCATCCGCTTTGATTGGAAATCCAGTCCGACTCTCAGCAATCACAATTTCACCAAGTCTGTGTCGGAGGTCTGCGTAGTCAACTGCGAGAGCGAGAATGGCCATGACTTCCGAGGCCGCAGTAATATCGTAGCGTTCTTCTCTGGCGACACCATTCTTGGGTCCACCCAAACCGATTGCAACGTTCCGAAGTGAACGGTCATTCATATCGATGACACGCGGCCAGAGGATTCGATTTGTATCAATGTCACATTCGTTTCCAAAATAGATGTGGTTGTCAAGCATTGCTGAGCAGAGGTTGTGTGCACTGGTCACTGCGTGTAAGTCGCCAGTAAAATGGAGATTAATTGCTTCCATTGGCAGAACTTGACTGTAGCCCCCACCTGCTGCACCGCCTTTGATGCCGAATACAGGGCCCATACTCGGTTCCCGAATGGTGCAAGTGGCATTTTTACCGATTCGATTGAGTGCTTGTGTTAAGCCGATTGTAGTGACTGTTTTTCCTTCACCAAATGGTGTCGGATTGACGCTGGTAATCAGGATGAGGGAGCCTCGCGGTAAATCGAATCTCGATTTTAGCCCATCCCATGTAATCTTGGCCATTCCTGTGCCCATGGGGACGAGTTCCCCGACTCCAATCCCCAGCTTCCACGCTACTTCTTCAATAGGGGCTGGGGATGCTGCACGAGCAATCTCCAGGTCGGTGGCCATGAACAGGCTGCAACGCTCCCGGTATTCAAGCGTTCATGGGTTTATCGCACCGTAGGTGCGTATCCGGTTGGTTTGTGAAGGATGGGGGGCACGGACTTATTGGGTAGCATGCAAATTCGATATGCGGTCGCTGGAATGCCGATACAGCATTCACTTTCTCCCGTTCTGGCAGTTCTGACTGCGACCCACCTCAAACAAGCTGGGCTTGAGGTGGAATTAGACGAAATCAATCTGCTTGAATCCAAAGATGTGACTTCACCAATGGCATGGGCGTGGGTGAATAAGAATCGTCAGCAGATCGAAATTCACAATCAGTTGTATGGGGACCCGTCTACCACCTCATCCCATTCACACCTCCACCGCGTCGCCTCTAGTGTAGTAGCCGAAGTCAAAACTGCTGATGTGGATTATGTCCCCCATTCTGAAACCCTTTTCGACCGTATTGAAGAGCGCATCAAGACACGGCGTGGTGAAAGTGAATCATGGATATCCCTGACAAGTCCACTGAAACATTTGTTATCGCCTCGTTCCGGTGTTCACTCCCTCGATGCCAGTCTCGAGAATGGCGCGGTGAATCAACTTCGATGGGATGGTGACAATTGGTTCTGCGCAGGGACCGATGGGCACGGCCTTGTCGCCATTGCTCGTCATTTTGGTTTTGATTTTGAATCAACTGGTGTTGAGGCACCCCTGTTGTGCATGGTCGGGGGGGGAGGTTCAGCTCGTTCTTGTGCAATAGCATGGTCATCTGCTGGTGGTTCCATTTGGACTATGGGTGGTCGGCGTTCACTGGATAAACGCGGACCTTGGGTTGAGAATTTGATTTCAGGTGATGATGTAGTGGACAATATTGGGATGCGTCTTTTCATTGATTTCGATACCAAACCGGGTGTATCAGAATCGAGCCGCCTTACCGATGCTGATTTACATTTGAATTCAGCATACAATTCCCAAGAAGTAGGTTTAATCGTGGAACAAACTGAGTCTGGTTTCAAACTCGATGGTCGATGGCTTCTCACCGCCCAGCACTTGGCGGCTTGGGCTCGAATTTTCAGCCCTGAAGCGGCCCATTTGCTTCCGGGTTTGGGCCTCACAATGACTCGTTTGATTGCAATGGAATCCGCCCTACGGGCGGATTGAACTGTTTGGGGTTGCTTTCAAGTGTCATCGCTACCCCTCGCTGAATAATGGCAACATCACGAATGGCCCTCATCCTTTCTGCCATCTTGCTTATTTCACCCCTTTCCGGGTTCGCTTCAGGATTAGATAGTTACAGTGATTCGCATGAGTTAGACACGTTGCCTGCAGGTTGGCAGGACCTCATGTTTTCAGGTGATGAGAATGGCACTCACCGGGCGCAGATTTACTATCCCGCGAATGAATCTGGTTTGGGTCAACCAATGGACAATGTTTCAGGGCCATACCCACTTCTCATTTGGATTGGCGGTGAGGGGGAAGATAGAGATCAATATGACTGGTTGGGCAAAGAACTCGCAACAGCTGGATACATTGTCACAGTCCTTCCCCCTGATTGGAACTCACAACAAACTCAGAGTCAGTGCGCATCGATTCTAGGTTTGTGGATGGGGCTTCAATACAGTAACCTGAATGGTAACGGTAGCATTGAGAACATGCGTGACGCTTTTGACCTCAATCATTGGGGTATTGGCGGGCACGGCCTGGGTGCCAAACAAGCTGCACAGTGTCAACTCGTCATGACCGGTGTATGGGAACAATACATCACAAACCCACCACCTACTGCATTGATTGGACTTGGTCTTGAGGATGCCAATACTGACATTCCAGATGCTTACTTAGGGCCTTCACCCGAACCGGGAATGGGTCTGTATTTAACCGGTACATTGGACAATATGGCGAAAGCAGATACCAATATAGATCGGTGGCTTGATGGCCATGAAATCCCATGGCATTACATGTCTGTTGTTGGTGCAAACCACCTTCAGTACAAGGATGATGCTACATTCTTTGAGGGCTGGAATGATGGTTCAGCCACAATGGAAAAGGAAGAGCAACAAAGTCATGCAATAGAACACATCACTCCCTATCTTGATCTCATGCTAAAAGGGGATCATACTCAATGGCTTAATGCGACGAACCGCGAAGTCAATTGGCAAAACCCGTCTGATTCAGACGCCTATATTTACGAGGAATTAACTGGGGCTCGCTTCATGCCAATGACTGCCAATTATTCGGATGTCAATGAGATGGAAGGCATCTCAGGTCGTGTGGTGTCCGCAAGTACTCAACTCACACACCGGGACGGTGCACTTCCCATGGGTACAACTGTATTTTGTACGATTATGGAAGGTGGTGATTGGTGGGACCCTATGGACTATTCAACATACGGAATCAATGCAACTGGTGCATTCACAGGTTCAATTGAAAATGCGACCACATCCGCCACTGATTGCGAAGTATCAACTGAAGGAGTACCGCCAGGGAACCGTTCACTCAGAGTTGATGTGGATTGGTATGGGATGCCCTCATATCTAGAACTTGGTTTCTTCCGAGAAAATAGGGAACCAATACTCGCATCTCCACTTCCTACAATTGAAGTTCCTCAGCATGGGGTCACGGGTATGCCATACTCCGATTTCGCTATTGATCCAGATGGCACTACCCTGATTGTCGAGATGCTTCCCCACCTCCCTAGTTCCAATCAAATGCACTGTTATTTAGAGGCCAATACAATTCTGTGTGAACACACTGGTGAAGCTGAATGGACTGGGACTGAAACTCTCAATTTGACGATTTATGACCGGTATGACCTCGGCTTTTCAGTGCAATTCAATCTTAGCGCAAGTGTTCTACCAGTAGATGATTCAGTAGTCCAAATTAGCGAGATTCCATCTGTAAGTATGAATGAGGATGGTAATCATCAGGCAGTGGTCATCAGTTCTCACTTTGAAGATCCGGAAGGTGCGAATGCAACCATCATCAGTGCGGAGACAAGTGGTGGATTGGATTTGTCGTGGACAAATGACAATATTGCCATCCAACCTCAGTTGAATTGGCATGGTTCGACATTGGTTGAGGTGTGGGTTGGCGACGGTACAAGTGCTCCAATACTGGCCACATTCAATGTTAATGTTGAATCGATTCCAGATGCCCCCCGCCTCAATTTAACACGAATATCTGTGATTGAGGATACTCCTCTTGAAATCCCTCTTTCTGAACTTGGATGGGACGAAGATGGGGATAGTGTGGAATTTGAAATTGCGGGTAGCCACCCGCATATATCGCTTACAGTATTGTCGAATGTGTTGCGTATTGTACCAGCACCAGACTGGTCTGGTTTATCCACTGGTTGGAATCTAACCGTGGTTAGTGAGGATGGAAACGCCACAGGCCCGATTGAATTTGACGTATCTGAGGTCAATGACCTAGTTCAATTGACATGGGGGCAATTGGAAGTAGAGGGCAATGATACAGTGTTCATTGTTGCCATCCACGATCCCGATGATGATGCGCCATGGACGGTCAAGGTCCGATGGGACGGCCAAGTTTGGACTGAATTTGTAGCGAACTGTATCGCAAGTGATGTGAGTATTGAATATCCAAATGATTGGGAATGCACCGTATCAATTAGCAAGAGTGAGTTATTGCCTGGAGCCCACCGTCTTGAAGTTCAGGTTTACGAAGAAGGGACTTGGACAGAAGAAAAAATCTACTATCACACAGTTCCTGCTGCACAACCAGATTCTTCAGGGGGTGTGACTATACCTGAAATCCCCACTAAAACAGGTAGTGAAACATTTTCCATATGGGTTGTTTTTGCAATAGTGATTGCGTCAATAGTCACATTGATTGGATTGTACATGATTCTCACATTGTCCAAAGATGAAATGGAAGAAATGCTGGATAGTCTACCCAGCGAACCAAATTATTCCAAGGCTGAGGATTTAATCGATGCAGATGTGGAACACATCGACTATGATTAGAGTGGAATATTGCCGTGTTTCCGAGGCGGTTGCCATACCCGTTTCGACAAGAGGGATTTCAGGGCCCGAATTAACCGTAAACGGGTTTCGTTCGGTTCGATAACATCGTCAAGCCAACCATTTTTTGCAGCAACATAAGGGTCGCCGAATTTGTTTTTGTAATCCTCTACAAGTTCCGCATGCTTCGATTGAGGATCATCCGCATCCTTGAGTTCTTGCCGGTGAATGATATTCACGGCACCTTCTGCCCCCATCACTGCAAGTTCTCCTGTTGGCCATGCCACATTGTAATCAGACCCAAGGTGTTTACAGGACATGGCTAGGTATGCCCCTCCGTACGCTTTCCGGGTGACAACGGTCATCATTGGGACTGTGGCTTCGGCATAAGCGTAGAGCATCTTCGCACCATGGCGAATAATCCCCCCCCACTCTTGGACTGTACCTGGTAAGAAACCGGGGACATCGACGAAAGAAATGAGTGGAATGTTGAATGCATCACACGTTCGAATAAATCGGGCGGATTTGATACTCGCATCGATATCAAGGCAACCGGCGAGAACCTTTGGTTGGTTGGCAATAATACCGACGGGGTACCCTGCAAGTCGCGCCAAACCAATGACCATATTATCTGCATAAATCGGAAAGAGTTCTACAAAATGCCCATCGTCAACAGTTGCTTGTATGACCTTGACCATGTCATAGGGTCGATTACTATCATCTGGCACGATTGAACTGAGTTCAGGACAATCCCTGTCGTGTGGGTCACCTGAATCTAGATGTGGTGGACTGGCTCCACAATAATCTGGGAAGAAAGAGAGTAATTCCACAGCGATTTCCATCGCATCGTCTTCATCACTTGCAGTCAGACAGGAGATGCCCGAACGCGAAGCATGCATCTGGGCTCCACCAACTTCCTCGTTTGTCATTTCACCACTCGCGGTTTCATCTGTCTCAAGTGGACTGGAAAGGAACAGTTGGCCACGTCCCTCCCCAAGGATCACAAAGTCAGCTAGTGCAGCTGCTAATGCCGAAACGCCGACAACCGGACCCAAAACAAGGCTAATCATGGGCACTCGACCCGAACATGAAACAAAGTAATCCAGCATTTCACCGGTTGCTGCCAGAGAATGCACACCATCGTGGGCGCGTTGGCCACCCCCGTCCCAGATACAGATGATTGGTATGCGGGCTCTTTCAGCCATTTCGACCACTTTGGAAATTTTGTTGGCATGCATTTCCCCCATCGACCCTCCAAAAACGGTGAAATCCTGACTAAAACAGAAAACGCGTCGTCCATCGATACTGCCGTGTCCAGCAATCACCCCATCTCCAAATTGTGGATGCACGTGCATATTGCCGTCTTGATTTCGGTGTGATACCAGTGCATCGATTTCGATGAATGAATTGGGGTCTAAGAGTGCATCAATCCGTTCGCGGGCGGTTGCTCTGCCTGCGGCGCGAAGCGCCTCAATACGGGCGATTCCACCTCCGGCAGCAGCTTGATGACGGCGCCAAGCCAAATCTTCCGCTTTGTCGCCCATAGCGCTCTCCATAGGAGAGCGGTCTTTCATGAGAGTGGTCGATAAAGAAATAATATTTCAATTGAAAAATCAAAATTTCAATTGAAAATTGAAGATACATTCTCGCCGCACAAATCAGCACCCCAGCCCGCTTGTACATCTTGATTGGTGGAGAGTAAGAAATGCAATTTGACCAATGCAGCATCGGGTCCCGTTGTCGCATGATTTCCGAGGATACCCAATTCCTGTTGTTCCCTACCCTTACTGTAAACATCCATGTGAATCGGTCCGTGGATACATTGTGTGACCATCACCGCAACTCCACCATTCGCACAATAATCAGTTACCGCTTTGCGTATTGCAACGTTCTCAGGGCTGTCACCGTTTGGGTCTTGGATAGGCAGGTGCCCCAAACCAGTGCCATGGAATAATATTGCATCATAGTTCGAGGCGAATTCAATTTGATCTGCGTACATGTGGGCTCCTGCAACAAGTTGTAGGATTCGCTTACTATCATCAAAGGCAGTCGGTTCAGTTGTAACATCACGGGTGGGTGTGCGCACCTCCATGTTGATTTGGCATTCACCATTTCGGCCGACCAAAATCGTCCCTAATGGTTGTGCATTGATTCCTTGGAAAGCATCACGTTTACTCGAATGGAATTTACGCGTGGAGCAGCCCGGCATAATCGCACAAACTCCGTCATTGCTGCCGGCGTGCATGATGATGACACTCGCATCCCCATTTTCCCCTGTTGGAGGCGGGCCATGTGCTGCCCAATGTACGGCTGCAAGGAGATTTTCAGTACCATCGGTAGACCCTCGGTCACTACTGCGTTGTGATCCGGTAAACACAATGCGTCCAGGCGGGCGTCCTCCATTCCCAGCCCATGCAAAAGCTGCCGCTGCTGCTGAATAGTGCATTGTATCCGTGCCGTGGGTGATTACTACACCCACTGCACCTGAATCAAATGCATTTTTGGTCGCCACCATCATTGTATTCCAATGGCGGGTGCGAATATCATCTGACCACATGTTGCCTAATTTGACGGTTCGGATTCGGGCATGTTTGGCCAGTTCCGGAATGGCATCAAGCAGTTCCTCAGGTTCAAATCGAGCAGCCACCGCACCCGTCACATAATCGACTTTCGAAGCAATTGTCCCACCAGTATGAATAATCCAAATTTCCGGTAAATTCGGGTCTTCGGCGATGTTTGGATTCAAAGTTTCAGCCGGTAAGGTAGTTCCGCTGATTATTGAGATTTCTACAATTTCAGATTCTGCAAAGGTCACATTGTACCCATTATCCAATTTAACGGTAAGATGTCCACTTGTTGCCGGTGCTAGCAAAATCCCTTCATGTGTGACTGAGCCTTCGGGTGTGGTCGCTGTAAGGCGTACACGGTTACCACTCTCAGGGCGACCCATGGCGTACTGGGGAACCAGACATCTATTCAACCGAACGGTCTGCTTGAATGGATATACTCATATTCGGCTGTTCAGTCGAAGCCTCCGTTGCCGGGGTGGCGTAGTTGGTGGCGCGTCGGACTCATAGGACACCTGCAAAGGAATAAGATGAGCGCGATAAACCTCGAAATGTCTGAGACATCCGAAGGTCACGGGTTCGAGCCCCGTTCCCGGCACCATTTACAGACGTAGGCGGAGCGTTGTCCATCAAAGGCAACGCTCAGTCAGTCATGCCGAACCCATCATAGGCGTCCGTGCACCCCATAGGGGTGAGGGCCATGGTAGATCTATCCACCGCAATGGCTGCAGCAGCAGCCAGTGACAAGCGTCGCGGTGGCCGAGATGGTGAGAAAAAAAGGCCGGGAGGTAAGGTGGGTACCGAGCCATTTGACCCCGCTGATCACGTCCTCAAAGAGAAGGCGGATGCAGCATCAATGTGGTTGGTGATCATTTATGCTGTACTTGTTGGTGTCATTACTCGATACATCTTCATGCCACTGCTGAACGAACCAGCCAATGTGTTGTGGGCGTTACCTCTCCTCCTCATTTCGACAATCCCCCCTTTGCATCGTATACTGTTGAGTAAATACGCAGACAGGTATACGTTTGGGAATTGGTTTCGAGCGAGTTTCCTCTATACATTCACATGGCTTGCAGTTTGTTTTATTCTTGTCAATCCACCTTTGGCAGACATTTCCCCTCCAGAAGTTGCCAACAATGTAACCCTTATCGATTTAGATGACCCTGAGTGGAATCACCCCCTTGGGGATTTCGATGCTAGTGAGAATGTCACCGAACGTAGATTGGGTCTTGCGTTTGCAGTCAGGGACAACATTGAGGCCACGGATGTGCTGGTTCGAGTGGATATGAATTGGCTGGGTGATTCCATGAATTGGACAGGGGTCTCCGGTTCAATGAGCGGCAATTGGGATAATTATTCAGACAATGTAACTGATGTCTCAAGCAAGCCAACAGATGTACCGATATTGATTGAATTCCCGGAGGATTTAGACCTTTCAAGTGGCGTACCATATACCATTAAAATTACATTGTCGCAAAGTGGTGATCCCTGGGAGTTGGAAGAAGTATTCACGTATCGGTTCACTGTTGCTCTCTAGGTCCACTTTCGCCATTATTCGGGTGACTGCTACACTTTCACTTTCAAATCACTTGCTCCCTCATGCGAACGAAGGTAGACCGGTGGCCCCACCTGTTCAGTCTACAAAGGGATGCAACATGCTGAACGATAACACATTGGAACGACTGACAGAAATGATGGAATTACTCGCAAATCGAGTGATTCAAGGAAATATGGGTGTAACGGTAGACCTGCTTTGCTGGACTCCACTCGCACCTTTGATTCGCGCTTCGCGACGCGCACGGATAGAATCGAATACGCACGAGATTCGATTGCGAGAAAAAGCGAGTGCACTGTGCGAGGATGCAACACGTGACCACGCCGATCTTCTCGTCCCCGCATGGGGATAATTAAGAAGATAGTTTGGAACAAATTGAGGCCGTCATTGAGTCGAGCTGAAGTGCTTCACCACCACCCTCAACGAGACGGAAATCGATAAGCGCCATCAGTTCAGTAATCTCAAGTTTCTGAATTTCAGTAAGGAATTCAGCATCATACAGGGCTCTGTGGAGTTGATTCACCAAGTCCGTTCCAGCCAGTCCGAATTGATCTAAGATTGAACGCAGGCGGCGGCGTGAAGGGTGAAACCCATCTTCTTTGCAAGCAAGGAGGTAGCCATGCAATTCCTCGGGAGGTGCTGTTGCCGTGGTTTCGTAAATGAGTGCACGTGTGACGTGCGTATCCAAACTAGCGCTGACCTGTAATGCTGTAATGGCACGTCTGAGATCACCCAAACTCACGTGGACAATGGCTTCACAAGCATCCTCGTCCAAGTCAATCCCCTCGGATTCCGCAACAGTTTGAATTTGCATGCGTACCTGATCGTCCGCGAGTGGCCGGAAGCGGAATACTGCACAGCGAGATTGAATCGGTTCAATTATTTTCGAAGAATAGTTGCAGGACAGAATGAAGCGACATGTTTCAGCGTACTGTTCCATGATGCGCCTGAGGGCCCCCTGCGCATCCGTTGTGAGTGCATCCGCTTCATCGAGAAATATGACTTTGAAATCAACACCCAGGGGACTTGTGCGTGCAAATTGTTTGACCTTGGTTCGGATACTCTCGAGCCCCCTCTCATCGCTTGCGTTCATTTCCAGTAGATTGTCACTTGATTTTTCACCGAACACGTCGGAACACAAAGCTAACGCAGCAGTCGTCTTTCCAGTGCCCGGTGGACCGGCAAAAAGCAGGTGTGGAAATGTCTTCCCTTCACCATAAGCAGCCAGGCGTTCGACAGTGGCCGTTTGGCCCCGAATATCGCGAACGGTCTGTGGCCGATGCTTCTCCACCCACATCTTCGCCATCGGAATCGAGGCGTCGTTTCCGACGGGCCTCAATGAACCTATCCCATGCAGATATTTCTCCTGTGAACACTGCTAACATAGACCATACGTAGTATGGTCGATGAACCGCAACTCATTAACAGTAGATTGGCCCGTCCTCGTCTGAGGCCCATGACGAGCAGAGAGATGAACTGGAGTTCAGTAACAGGTGCAATCCTGATGGTGAGCTTGATGCTATTCAGCACATGGATACAGATAATCGACAATGAAGTGACTTTGGACGAGGCTCCAGTGGCACGATTTTTAACAGCAAGTGACACGCTGTCAACAGATACACAAACCAACTCAAGCCAACCATCGAACAACTATGGAAGTGCGCAAAACCTCTTGGTCGGTGATTATCCAATATTCACAAATGCCAGGATTTTAGCGAATTTCCCGTTGACACTCAATGACGGTGGAGTTTTGCCCACAACAGCGATTGTGAGCGAAGCCACTCTTGATTTGAGATGCCGAAAGGTCTCACAATTGAATACGGGGGATACCTCCCTTTATCCGGCTCGATTGTTGACTGAATTTGATGAAACCAATGCAACCTACAATCTCAGTGATACTGGGACCTCATGGAATGTTAGTGGCGTCGAAGGTGTCGGCACAGATCGCGGACATTGGGAACCCGGTGCGCATGATTCTGTTTCTAGCGTCGAAACCTTCAGTTTGAATTTGACATCGTTGGTACAGGATGCATTGCGTGATGGTGAATCCAACATGAGCATCGTGATTTCTGGTGTTGGAATGCCTGTTTACTGCACCTCGAGTGAGGGTGCTTCAGGCGATGCTCCTTCGATTGATTTCGAATACACTCTCGGTGCAGCACCCTCTCAGGGAAGCGTACTGATTGATGGCCCAGAGGATGGTGAAATTGTTGCCGACGCATCTCAATTGTTAATCGTACCAGATTACAGTCCTACGATTTCATGGAGTAATCTAACCAGTGGCCATATTGAGGTACAATTATCAAATGGCCCAGATTTCCGTTTCGAACAAGATGAAACTCGCATTTGGAATTCTTGGGATGATTCCACTGATTTCTCAATGAGCAATCAAGAATTTGACACACCAGCAAATGAGGCTGATCTGCTGAATGGGACATGGGTTTACTTCCGGATCCGCTCAGTAAACAACTCTATTCTCGGCCCATGGATGAGTGGATACTTTGGTCTACCGGCTGAGGTAGGCAGTCTTAACGGACAAGGTCAAGCTGAAATTGTACTCAGTAACGACACGATCAATCTTGGGTTCGGAACCGTTCACGACACATGGGTTATGGACGGCAATACATCTTACAATGGGAATGATGATTATCGTATGCGAATCGGTCATTCCAATGATTCAAGTGAAGGAAACATGCATGCATTCATTCGTGTCAATATGGAAACGGTTCCTATCGATGACAATGTTACAATTCATGAGGCTACGCTGAATTTGCGTCGTACCGATCGAACTGGCGAACCCATGATTTCTGCTTGGATGGTGGATTCAAACACAGGTCACGTTTTCAGTGAACTTGATTATGCAAACCGTAGCAATGGTGTCACTTGGGCTTATGGCGGTGAAGACAACATTGTTGAAAATTCAATACTTGGAACTGTAAACGGAAATCAAACCGGGACAGCTACACTAACCTTTGATGCCACTTCGTTCGTTCAATCCTACCTGCACAAGGGTCACAGCGGTGACATGGACTTCTTAATCAGGGCTGAAGGTTTGGCAGGTGAAGAAATTGAAATTGCTACAGGTGATGAACCATTCTCATACCGCCCACATCTCGATATCCGATACTCGTGGGGCGATGGTACAGCCACATCCGCACCATCCAATGTTACACCCATGATGAACAGTGCTGCTTGGGAGGTAGTCAATTGGGAACTACAGAGTACAACCACCCCAACCCTGACTTGGGATCCTTCTGCAGCAACACAAAGCAATGGCGATCCCGCTGAAGTCATCATCGAGTTGTTTGAGGTTTTTGGTAGTTCTATTCCTATTCGAGTCGATAGCCGGCAAAACGGTGGATTTGATTTGACAAATGGCGAATTTGAAATCCCCACATCTTGGAATTTGGATTGGGCTCAATCCTATGCATGGCGCTTGTTGATGGTGGAAGATGATGAACAGGGTCCATGGTTGACCACGAAACTCTTCATCTCTGAAATCAATTCGACCAGCTTGGGTGGTGGCGAGCATGAACTGCGCTATCGACACGGCAATGGTACGAGTCAGAGCACTCAGGAGATGCCATATTGTGGCGACCTCACACTAGAAGGTGGACTCGCATCTAACATGAACCTCGATGGGCAAGATCTATCACTTTCTAACAACCAAGTTGCGCTTGTCGGTTGTGATTTGAGTAGCCACGTCATGCCCGATGGTTTGGCCATCGTTGCAGCAACGATGCGGCTACGAACCCATCAGGCATCTGGAATTGGCTCATTCGCCATTCCAATGACGATGTACGAGAGTAGTGAACACGATTGGATGGAAGGTTATGCGACTTGGAACACGACCGATAGTGTGACTCCTTGGAATGCCCCTGGTGCCAGTGGAAATGAGCGTGTGCAAGCGCTTGATACCACGGATATTGATGCCGACAACACATGGTATGAGTGGAATGTTACCGCTGCTGTTCAAAGTGCAATGCGGACCGATTCTCTGGTCGATTTCATTTTGGTTTCCGATAGTTGGAACGCAGTCTCTTTCTATGACCGTGGTAGCAGTTCGATGCCTGAATTGGTCATTGTATATACAAATGGATCCAATGCTGCACCCAATGTACCGATTGACATGTCACCAGCCAATGGTGAATGGATTCTCAGTGGAGATTACACCTTTGCAGTCGACCAAACTCCAACACTCGATTGGAATGAAACCGGTACAACAGTGGCAAATGCATGGCAAGTGCAGGTGGACGGGGACAACAGTTTCAGTTCCAGTGCTCTGCTTACATTCTCTTCGTGGATTGACACGAGTTCTTTCAGTGGCACATCGTTTACATTCGCAAACGACCTCAGTGCAGGGGAGGAATTCTATTGGCGGGCGCGCGGTATTTCAGCGAGCGGCCAAATTGGTTTGTGGACTGCTGGCACCAGTTTCGTCATCCCCGATCTTGACGTAACTCAGATTGATTCTTCGACCTATCAAGTAGGCATGGGCCACGGAGACATCCTGTCAGATGGAAGTATGCCTTTGTTCACTGACACCTGGATTTCATGGACATCTGGGGCCCTCAATGACACCCATGCAGATGACGATACTCTCTTCATCTCAGGTTGGTCCAGTGCATTGATTGAAATTCCAATTGATGGCCCTGGTGCTCTACCTCACCCATCGGGTGCACGCTTAGTCGGTGCATCTATCGATTTCCATGTGTCCACTAACAATTCAAGCACACCCAATATTGCAGTCTATGAAACTCTGAAGGATTGGAATGAATCGGCGACAGGCCGAACCTACAATGGCTCCACGAATTGGAGTGCATTGGGTGGTTATGGCCTCATGGATCGTTCCGATTGGGTTGATGTAGCATTTGATCCGGCGTCAAGCAGCCGAATGAGCATGGACATCACTGAGGTTGTTCAAGCCGCGATTGCTAGGGGTGACGACAGTGTCGGCCTGATGTTGAGCGTTGAACAATTCTCTACCGACCAGATTGTATTGGCGAGTACTGAGACGCAATTTGATGCAAACGAACCTGAGATTCGACTCAAATGGGCCAGTGGAACTGGGAGCATACCCTCTCAAGCTGCGACGATTGTTTCTCCCGCGAATGGCGATATTCTGTGGGATTTCCCTGCAATGTTAGCCGTTACCAGTCCCACTGTATCATGGAATCACCCGGCCGCATCCAATGTCACGGATTGGCGTCTTTTCGCTTACAACGCGAATGATGGTCCATGGGGTGGTGTCGAAGTCATTGACAGTCGAACCTGTGCAACTTGCACTTTTGACATGTCAAACTTGACCATGTATGATTCAAATACAGAGTTCAATCAAGACGAACAGTATTCGTGGCTCATTCAACCGATTCAAGATGGTATGTATGGTCCGCGTTCAGCGATTGAAGATTTCATCGTGCCAAATGACATTGGTGATTCTTTCAACAACACAGATTATTGGGCCGCTTTGTCGAATGGAAATGCATACTCTGCTACAGGAACCTATGATGTCTCGCAAGATGCCTACATCGATTCTTGTAATCCTAATACGGCGTATGGGAACACTGCAAACAACTTGAATGTCGGTGCCTCAAATGGAGGGCCCGCATGCACTAATGCAGGACACGAATCTCGTTCACTATTGCGATTTGATGTATCCAATGTACCGATTATGGACAATAATCCATGGCAGGTGCTTGAGGCACATGTTGAGGTGTATCGAATCGGTGGTTCTAGCAACTCAAACACACCCATATCCGTCTCTAATGTACACTGCTCTTGGGTTGAAGGCAACGTCACTTGGAATTCTTGTGCAACCAACAACTCATGGCAGGTCGCAGGTGTAAATGGTGCAAACGATGTGGATATGCCCATCAGTACAACTGATGTGACCAGCAATGATTGGTATTCGTGGAATGTCACACACCTGATGCAGTACGCGCGCAGCAGTGGTTCAGATGTTCTCAATCTGCTATTCGCTTCTGAAGACCCCAACCTCTACGCTCGACACTCTTTCATCCAAGAGGATGCAACGGGTGTCTATCAGTCGTTCAGACCCACGCTCAACATCACCTATCGTGCAGGTACGCAATCATTGACGACAGCACCCTCTTGGGATTCGTCACTAACGACCAACAGTCCATTCACAGCCTGGGATGTGGATGCTTTGAGGCCGACTCCGGAAGACCCTCTCGCTGCCCAATGGACCCATCCTGCCGCAAGCAACATTGATGCTTGGCAGATTCAATATGCAACCAACGATAGATTCACAATTGATACAGCGATTTTCGATTCGAGTGATTCAACCACATGGGGAGGTAACATCAGTTGGGATTTGACCAATTTGACAATGCACGTCCCTGCGATTACAGCGCAAGGTGATCATTGGAACCATCTGCGGGTTCGTGCCGTTCAAGACGGCGTTTACAGCAATTGGTCCACTTCATTCCAAGCCCGTGTTCCTGAAGACCAAGGCAGTGATGATGGTGCTGGAAATTACACCGTGACAATGCAGCGAGGTGCCGTGTTCGAAGATACTGGTTTATTGCCTTCAATACCTGATTCATATGTGACATCCAATACTTTTGGACAAACAACGAATTATGGTTCATCGACAACAATTGCAGTTGGTTTAGATCCAGCAGATTCTGCACATGATGCAGTTGGCTTGGTCTCAGTTGATTTGGCTGAGTATCCTTATCCAGCAACCATGTTGCCGACTTCGGTTACACTGCGAATGTATGTTGTCAGTGTTGCAGGTAGTGGTGCACATAGTATTGCTATCCACGATTGTGGTGGATTCACTGAATCGACAGTATCTTGGAACAATTACAATCCAAACACCCAATGTAACTCGACAGCATCCTCCTCGATGACATCGACCAGCACTATTTCTGGCGTTTGGTACGAATGGGATGTCACCAGTATCGCGCGAACTGCATGGGCAGGGAATGGGATGATGAATATGGGATTGCAGACCGGTTGGGGTGGAACTGTTTACTTCAATTCAGCTGAAGGATCAGGCGATTATGCACCAGAACTTGTGGTCGATTATGTTGACAATCCAAGCAACGCCTCTTCACCCGCGCAGGTATCTCTAATCTCACCTGAGCAATTGGAAGTCGTGTACAGTGTTGGTCAATACACCCTGGGCATCGAACCACGCCCAGTATTGTCATGGGATACCCTCAGTGATGCGACTGGCTATGTTCTGATTCTCAGTAATGCAAACGGCTCACAGACCTACAGTTCTTGGGACTCAAGTAGCAATTCTGGATTCAATCTCGGTGCAACGGCATCAACATGGACACCGGACTTTGATATGGTCACTGGTGAGATTTACACATGGTCAGTTCAGGCATTGAATGGTTCAGTCCCTGGTCCGAGATCGGTTCCATGGACATTCGGTATTGGAAATCCGGATATTACCTATCAAGGAAATCACGTTTACAGTATTGAAATCCAAGAAGGTTCTGACATTGAAACTCTCGGTCATGTTCCCATTTGGGACACTTACATGAGTGAAGGTGCCTTTGATACGGGTCACGGAGCAAGTGACACACTGCATATTGGAACTGGCTGTGATTCAGCAGCGAGCAACCGCTGCTATGGCCTGTACGAAATCGATATGGGGCAAATGGGCCCTCTCGGTCAGTTGCCTGTAAATACACACTCAGCACAATTGTCCATCTATTCAGATGGAATCAGTGAATACGCAACTGCAAATTATCTGGATTTGACTGCATATGCTCTCATCAATCCAAATTATGAGGAGAGTGGAGCGACTTGGAATTCAGCCGCAACTGGTACCAATTGGACAATCCCCGGCCTTAGTTCGGGCGTAGATTACCATGCAACACCATTGGACACTGTACGTGTACTGAACAACTTTGTCGGTGGATGGCTATACTTCGATGTGAGTGATGCCATGACGACCATGAACGGCACAGTATCTATCGTCATCATGGGTGTACCCAATGCTGGCCACATGCTGATTGATATCAAGACCAGTGAGTCGGTTTCATCGAACAAACCAATGCTGCATTACAACTACACCCTCGTTGATTCAATCAGTTTGTCAGGTCCAACTACAACGGATGCGGACACAGGTATCCAATTCTCGGGTTCATTGCTGGATGCTAGTGCCAATACACTTGCAGGCGATGTCATTTGGTCCAGTACAGGTGGATCTATTGATGCAAGTGGATTTTTCACACCCGATCAATCGGGTATTGTAACCATCTCTGCTGCATATGGGCAAGTCGTTGAATCAGTCAACATCACAGTCACTGCTGGTACGCCGACTATTCTAGTCGTCGTGCCTTTGGCCATCTCGTTGACTGCTGATGAAACGTTCGACATGAACATGCTTGCAGTCCTTGATGCAAATGCAAACGTTGTACCGGGTGAACTCATTACGATTACCATTACCAATGGGACATTCTCGCAAGGTGTGACCTACAATCCGTCTAGCATGGATTATTCGGTTACTACACCAGCCGGATCGGTTAGTTGGTTACCGTGGACTGCGGGTACACAGTGGATGAATGTCACTTGGGATTCACAATCTGTATCGATAGAAATCACAGTTAATACAGGGGCCCCGTCATACTTCATAATCACTGGCGACAGTATGGTTGAGGCTGGAAATACAACTGCACTGGATATTGAGATTTACGATCTAAAGGGCAACCAAAAAGATCGTAGTTCATCTGGGACCCTGACATGGGGTGCCCAAAACGGAGCAATGGACAATGCCACTGGTGCGTTCACAGGTGATCAGACTGGAACTTGGAACATATGGGTAAACAGTGACCTAGGCGTCTACAGTGGCAGTTCAATCGATGTTACTTATGGTGACATTGCGGAATTGGAAGTGACGGCTATTGGCCCGTCCAATACCATCATTGTCACGAGCTCAGCGACATTGGATAGTATATCATTGACTGCTGATGATACAGTAACATTGAATGTCGTCCGAATTGATGTTCAAGGTAACCGTGAATCAATTGATTTATCCATCACAGGATGGACTTGGCTCAATGGACTCGTCAATGCGGGATCACCAACAACTTGGGATGCATCCAATCAGGGTTCATCTTGGGTGAAGGCATCTCTCGAAGGATTTGATGTTGTGATTCCAATGGCGGTTGAGCATGGTTTACCAGTCACCATTGAAGCCCGTTCTCCGGGCAACAACTTCAATCTGACGAGTGGGCAAGATACGGGCACACTCTCAGCCTTTACAGCCGACGCTGACGGTAACGAATGGAGTGTTTCTGCAACGTGGACAGCAGCCTCTCCCAGTGCATCGGAATGGTTGACGCCTCAAGGCACATCCGCAATTTTTGAAGCGGTTCTCGTGGGTGATTGGACAATCAATGTATTGTATGTGTTCAGCGTACCTGGAGTTGGGGAACAATCCGTATTCACTGCTGCAACATTCACTGTTACGGCTGGCGCACTTAACTCAATTTCAATCGCTGATGATAGCACAATCACTGCAGATGACGCCTTCGATTTGAGTCCTGATGCACGTGATGGGCATGGCAACGATTTATCTGAAACTCCAATCCAATGGTTACAGTGGGATTCCACCATTGAAAATGCACCTCAGACCTGTTCTGCACTAGTACCTGGCTGGACTGATATTTCAATCGCTATGCGTGCTGCAGATTATGTCTGGGACGCCACAACTGTTGGTGAATACACAATTTGTGCTACCGGGGAAAACAATGTCCAATCGATGTCGGTTGTGACCGTCACAGTTGGGCAAGTTGCCAATGTTTGGCACAAGGCTTACTCGACCTTCGATGAATCTGGAGACATTGTCGTCCAAGCCCAAACCCGTATCACCGCTGGTGAATACCCACTCGTCGAGATTTGGGTTGCTGATGCGGATGGAAATCAGTATCAAACTCCTATGATTTCATGGAGCAGTGGGACAGATGGATTTACTCAAGGTGATATTGCAGATGCAGACAGTAATCCTCTCGTAGCGATTGGAAATTACAGATTTGATGGCCACATCAACCAAGGCTACGAATTGATGTACAGTGCGGGTGCATGTGGGACTTGCTCAGGTACATGGAACGTCACCGTCGATTATGGACCATTACACCGACTTGAAGCCATTGCCAGTTCACCTGGCGTCATATCTGGTATCTACATCGACGTTGATCAGCAAGCGGTTGTAACCATCGATGTTGAAGGGTTTGATCAATATGGGAACCCTGTCCCCGTCCAAGTCACAGATATGTTCGATAATATCCAAGATAGTTTGAATCAAGTTCAAACTGAAAAATTCAATGAAACCAGTGCAAGTATGTACATGCTAAGTGAAGGTTTGAATCAAGTGGTCATCTGTGCAGATGGTTCACTCGCGGATGACAATAACGTGTGTGATGAGGTCAAAATTTCGGTCGGTGGTACCCTTTCAGGGTTCTTTGAAGCCAATGCACCATGGTCATGGGTTGGATTGTCTGCTGTGGTTGCCCTGTTGATTGGCGTTATGCTAGTCGTGGTCGTCCTAATGCGACGCGGTGACAGTGATGACGAATACGACGAAGATGATATCTTTGAAGACGAGGAATACGATGTCCCAGCAGCTTCCCCAGTTGTTGAATCACAAACTCAAGCAGCATCTGAAGGTGACTTTAATGCTGAAGATGACCCTGAATACAGAGTCGATGAGGATGGCACCGAATGGTGGCAGGATGATGACCAGGTCTGGTGGTATCGTGACCCGGGTATGGATGACTGGGCTGAGTGGACCGAATAATCCAATTTGATGAGATTTGACCGTCCGCCGTAGGCGGACGGTCCGGCGTGTCTTTCAAGTCCCATAAGTTCCTGCGGATGATATGCAGGCAGCGTCGTACCGTTCGATTACGGTAGGATTACTGATCCCAATCCTGCTATTGCAGGTGATATCAGGGATTGCAACCCACCCACAAGAATTGAGTAATACATCCGGGGTACGCAGCACTCCTTCATCGCTTGATTATTTGGAAATAATTGGTCCAAATCGCACAGTCCATGCTGATGAATCAGTCCCTTTGGATTTGATATGGCACGACCATAATGGGACTAATTTCTCCGTTCTTCTGCCACTGGATAATTGGTCTACTGAAAATGGCAACTTCCGCGTCAATGGTGATTTCGTTGAATGGTTGCCAAGCCAAGCTGGAACTTGGCGAGTTTCAGCGCACGCTGAGGGCGTTGAAACATGGATTGATCTAACGGTAATCACTGGTGAAATATCTCAAGTTTGGATTGATGCGGAGAATAGTATGATGTCTGCCGATGATGAAACGAATCTCGTTCTTCAGGCTGAAGACAGCCGCGGTAATCGCTGGCCGATTTCAGCAGAATGGGGAGTGACAGAGGTTGAAGCCGCATCTTCGCTTGTATCCAATACTGATGGGGTGAGGTTTGTCGGTGGACTTGCTGGGACCTGGACAGTGACAGCAAATCATTCGGGGCCCGAAGGTACATTCGCCACGAACCTGTCGATACAGGTCAGCCCGGGCCGCCTTGCCCGAATATTATTGGCAGGTGATGGCACGACTATTTCTGCTGATGACTCAATTCACCTCAACCCTGAACTCAGCGATACAGATGGTAACCTCCTCGAAGGTGTCCTAATGAATTGGACGATTGATGGTGAAGATTTAACGCCACAATTGCAACTTTCCGGGGGGGTTTGGCAACCGACCACCACAGGAGATCATCTCATCGAAGTGGATGCCGCGGGACGAAGCGCCCGTTCTCGAATTTACGTCAATCAAGGTACCCCGCATAGAATTGAAATTGATTTATCCCTCGTGATGGGAAGTGTGACCAACAGCGGTGAAGTATTCCAAATTACGACCTATGCTGTGGATTTGAATGGAAATCAGGCCCCATGGCCAGTTGAATGGGATATTCCCCTCGACGCGATCGTAGTCGAAGAAACCACAGAAATTGGTGTTTATGATGCAAGAGGTCTCAGTGAAGGGATTTGGGATATTGAAGTTGAAAATGGCGCCGCTAGGGGTAATTTCACACTCCAAGTTCTCATTGGTGAACCGCGTTCATTACGCATCGCACAGCATGGAGGCAGTGGTGAACAGGGTGCCGAATTTTCACTTGAAATCAATTTGGTTGATTATGGGGGGAATCCCGTACCGATGCAAATGTCTCTATTTGAATTTGATACAGATATCGGGCCTGTAAGGCACGATGAGGGACCTTATTGGCTCCTTGAATTAGAAAATCCCGGGGATGGACAGAAGATTACGGTGCGATATGAAGGATGGAGTGCAGTTACTTACGTGGATGTTGATCCCACTGGAATCGATAGATTAACCAGTAGCCAAAGTGGTCAAATGCTTCTGGGCGGATTCATTGTCGCAGGTCTATTGATTGGATTACTAGTCCTTATCATGCGGAAAAATTCTGTTGCAGAACCGCATTGGGATGACGAGTATGACTTGATTCAAAATACGACAATTACAACCGGGGATATGGAACCTGTTGCAGAATCAGCAGCAAACATCGCACTATCTCGAAGGGGCAGACGACGGTTGAGTCACCAACGACAACAGGACAGAATCCGTGCCATGGAGGATGCAACCGCAAACATCATCGAGAAAGCGAAAGCAACCGTTACTGAACAAAATACCGGATCAAGCGGTGTTTTACAGGCGATGGACGGAACCGTACAAGGACAAACAGGTTGGTACCAAACCGCTCAAGGCGAATCTCAATATTGGCAAGTGGATGCCTCTGGACAGTGGGTCAAGGTGGGGTGAAATGATGCGCAGAGCCATACTCCTCACCCTTCTTCTTCTCGCACCACTTTCGATAATCGTCACGGCAGATACATCCGCTCGGTCTTGTTCTGCTACAGGGGACCCATCAGTCCACCACATTACAGTCAGTCCAAGCGGTCCTATCTCGATGCCCGCTGGTCAAGCACTGAACATCACAGCAACCGCTTACAATTCTGCAGGAACTGAATTGAATGTTCCAATAGCATGGACGTTTTCTTCGGGTTCGCTACAGGATTTCGGAGGAGGGCAAGCTCGATGGTCGCCGCAAACCGTTGGTGCCCAAACCGTGACGGCTTGCAATGGGGAAGTCCAAACTGTACTCGATGTCAATGTTCAGCCTGGAGCCCCTCTAACCTTTGAATTAACCGTTTCACAATCCAATTTGACTGCGGATGAAACTCTTGAGATAATCCCCTTGTTGCAAGACCAATTCGGAAATGGGTGGATCCCCAACATCCCCTTCGCCAATTGGGTTGTGCCTGATGGTGTTGGCATTTCCTTGCCAAACGATGGCACCCCTCCCGTTCTCACACCCGGTCCCGTTGGTACAATGACGGTATCCGTAGATTGGGCAGGGTGGTCTGGTTCGATCTCATTTAATGTCACCAAGGGCGTTGCAGTGGAAATCATTATTCAGCACGAATCCCCTACTGTTTCATCTGATGATTTGATTGATCTCTGTTCTCGGTATATCGATCAACGCGGCAATACTTGGGGTATAGATACAACTTGGTCGACATTTGGAGGTTTAGCCAATGATGCCCTGTCATCCTTCATGGGGGAATGCGTTGTATTCGATGCGGGATTGATTGGGGATTGGACCGTTGAAATCGATGATTTGAATGGGATGACTGACAGTTTGACACTCACCGTTGTATCTGGAAGATTGGCCCAGATTACCCTTGAAAACCTCTCTACAGAAATGCATATTGGAGATTTTTATTTATTGGAAGCGGCCGGTTTTGATGCGGCAGGAAACTCTGTAACAGTTGATGGTTGGAATTGGTCAGTCACAGATGGTCCAAGTACCGACCCGATAGTTCCCGATGGGGATGGGGTCACGTTCGTACCAGATCGTGTGGGTCAACACACCATCCAAGTTATGGCCGCAGGGCGAGTTCAAGCCATCGATATCGAGGTTCATTCTGGCATACCAACTGCACTTGAGATTGAAGTTATTGATGGACTTGTAGGCTCATCACCAATCATTGTCACTGGAACAACACTTGAATTAATCCTCTACGGAGTTGATGAAAATGGCAATCGTAACCCTGTCGATGTCCCCATTGAAGATTGGTTTATTCTCAATGATTTTGGGACAATTGAAAATGCCAGTGCTGGTGGTACTGGCCATTACACATACACCTCTCATGGTATCGGTGATGTCAGTATCACCGTCTTTTTGGATCAAGCTCAGGGTGCCATAATCGTACATGTATTGGAGGGACCTCTCGATTATCTTGAGGTCATACTTCCTCCCAAAGGCGATCAAGGGACATCGATTCATTTCGAAATTTTAGGTTATGATACATCTGGAAATTCAGTGGTAATCCATCAATGCTCAGCCATTATCACGACGGATGTTGGTGACGTAGAATGCGATGAAAATGGCTGGAAACTAGATTTAGAAAAGCCGGGTGAATTGGTGGTCCATGCACGAATTCAATCGTCAAGTGGCAGTTCTGCTGAAGGAAGTGATTTCATCACTATACATTCGACTTGGTTTGGATGGGGTGACAATACACAGGTTATCATTGTGAGCAGTGTTCTGATTATCATCTTGATTTCAGCCATCCTAGTTGCATTGTTCAAGCATCTTGGTTCACGAATCGATGAGGAAATAGAGTTGATACGTGAAGAAAATAGTGTAAATGAAGATGCAGATAACTTACCTCCGCCCCCACTTGAACCGATTGGTCTTGGCGGCGTACTTCTACCCCCTCCACTGATTACAGCACCCGTTCAACCCACAATGCCCTTACCAGCCCCGGTGATTCAATCTGCTGTGGCCGCGCCTCCCATCCCCTCGGTTGTTCCTGAACCAACCCTATTAGCCCCCGTTGACCTATTTACAGCCCTTCAACCAGTGGTTGAACCTGTACCAGAACAGCACATGCCTGTGGGAAATGTGGAGGAAGATTGGGCTATACCTGAAATTGAGGCCAAACCAGAACCAGAGGTACAGGCTGACGATGAATGGGGTGAAATGGCAGGTGATTGGGATGATGCAGGAGATTCACTCACTACTGCGGCTGCAACATTTGCACAAACACAGCATGAGAACCGGCGTGGAGATGGTCCCAGGGATATTGCGGAACAAACACTTCGACCCTTACCTGGTACTACCGCAGGTGAGGATGGTTGGTACTTTGATCGAGAAGGACGCCCCTCGCAATGGCATCATTCTGATGAGAACGGTTGGTCTCAAGAATAGCGTTCCTCGTCATTGGGGAAATCTTGGCTTCGAACATCTGTGATGTATTCTTCAACCGCTTTTGTCATTTCATCATAGAGGTTGAGATAGCGTCGCAAGAAGCGCGGATTAAACTCGTGAGTGAGTCCAATCAAATCGTGAATCACCAATACCTGTCCATCCACATCGGCTCCTGCACCGATGCCGATGGTAGGGATATTGACCGCGGCTGTAACCTTGGTTGCTAAGTCGGCCGGAATTTTTTCTAGGACGATGGCAAAACAGCCAGCTGCTTCGAGGAGTTTTGCGTCTTCAATCAACTTGGCCGCTTCTTCTTTCTCGCGCGCGCGAACGGAATATGTGCCAAATTTGTAGATGGATTGAGGGGTGAGGCCGAGATGCCCCATGACTGGAATGCCTGCTGTTAGAATTCGCTCGATGGATTCCACAACCTCAGCACCCCCTTCCAGTTTGACAGCATGAGAACCACTCTCTTTCATGATGCGGATTGCACTATTCAAAGCCCGTCGAGAATCACCTTGGTAACTACCAAAGGGCATGTCACAAACGATGAGTGCACGATTCACGCCTTTGACGACACATTGGGCATGGTAGATCATCTGGTCAAGTGTGATGGGCACAGTGGTGTCGTTGCCCGCCATCACATTGGATGCCGAATCACCGACTAGAATAGCATCGATTCCAGCACTATCTAGAATACGTGCCATCGAGAAGTCGTAAGCCGTCAGCATGGTGATTTTTTCACCAGCTTCCTTCATCTCCTGCAAGGTATTCGTGGTGATTTTCATCGCTTTGCCTGCAATCGACATCGTGACCCTCCAATATTGCGAGAAGCGCAACACCCTTCAAGGGCACGGCGACAGAAACAGACCTATTCGCCCTCATCAAATACTTCTTCCATACCGTCGAGGAATTCGTCGACATCAATGATTCCATCACCATTAGTGTCAATTTCGTGGAACAGATTACGGACGTGAAAGGCCTCATATTTTGGTGCAATAATACCCATGGCATGAACAAATTCACTTTCATTGAGGTACTCAGGGTGTGATTTTTTGGCGGCAGTGGTATGGAATACCAGCCATCTCTTTTCCCGTTCATGCTGGGATACATTCGTGAATTCGGTTCGCACCGTTCTCCAGGGCGTCAGCATAGGATGTGCTCTTGATTTCCCATAGGAATAGTATGTGACTAGTCCCAGCAAGCAACAGGCGGCTGCACCAATGAGTGCCTTTCCACCCATCAAATAGATGAGCACAAATCCCCCGCCGATACCGAAAAATTGCATCCAAGGGTACAGAGGAGATTTCCATTCAGGTTGGTACCAAGAATGTGTTTTTGATGCCCTTCTTAGAACAATTACACTGGCATTAATTACGATGAAAATCATGATTTTGAAACCAGATGCGAGTTTCGCAACTTCATGAGTGTCGAGTAGAATAATCGCTGCAGCCATTGCAATTCCAGTACCGATGATTGAGAGATGTGGTGTCTGATATTTTGGGTGCACATTTTCCAATGCTTCCGGGAGAAGGTTATCTCTGGCCATTGCAAATGGGAACCGTGACGAAGCCATGATACCGGCAAGGGCCATCGAAGTCATGGTCGTCACTGCGAGAACGGCGGCGATAATTCCAACCGTTTCACCCCCAACCGCTGTCGCAAAAGTGTAGATTGGGTCTTCATTTGCCGTCACCTTCCCCTCTTCCAATCCCATGAATGAAGACGGTTCAACGGCTGCGACCATGACAATGGATATTACGACATAAAGCAAACAACTGATGAGCAGTGACCAAAGAATTCCATAAGGCATATTCCTGGTTGGGTTTTTGATTTCTCCACCTACGGCTGCAATTTTTGTAACACCTGCATACGCAACGAATACAAATGCAGCAGTTTCGGCGACAGATTTCCACCCTGTGCCAAATGCTTCTCTGGAAAATGCAGCATCCCAATTCAAATCCATGGTAAAAATGGCCCAAATGCATAGTATGAATAGGAATATTACAGAAGTGAGTACGATCGGTGTTTGGACCTTTTTGATTTTCTTCAGTCCCAAGATATTGATGATCACAATCATGACGAGTAGTATTACTGCGGCAATTTCAATATCAATTGTGACGCCGATTAAATTTTCCAAAATCACGAGATACGCTTTGAATCCAATCAGTGCGAAAGCGGATTTTAACATGAAATTAGCCCACAGACCAAGCCCTGAGATTGTACCAATAAGTGGGCCAAATGTTCGTTCGATGTAGACATAGGAGCCACCTGATGATGGCATTGCAGTCGCAAGTTCTCCTTTGGAAAGAGCTCCAGGGAGTACGATGAGTGCTGCCACGAGGTAGGCCAACCAAATCCCACCCACGGGTATGGTCCCCCCCCCCATGTCCAGCATTGCTAAAGCAGGTAGGACGAATAGGCCGGAACCTAGCATTGCTGAAAGTGAGATGATGACAACTGAAGCCATGCCTAGTTTTCGCTCTAGAGTGTCACTGACCAACTGTATTGGCTTGTATACAAAGTCAATCAGCATGGATGGTTTGATCGGTTGCATTATCGGGTTCGGCTCTGGCCGGGGCATAAGATACTACGTATCTTAATCGTTGAACTATGGTGCTTTAGCGATGACCTTCATTTCCACGGCGATTGGAGTTGGAAGTGCTTGAATTGCCAATGTAGTCCGAGTGGCCTGAATTTCTTCGAAATGTTTGGCATAGACCTTGTTGTATCCCTTGAAATCCCGCTTCATGTCAACCAAAAACGTCGTGATATCAATGATATCATCCAATTCAGCATCACAGGCTTCGAGAATAATTCGAACATTTTCGATACAGGCTTCTGTTTGGGCCTCAATGTCATAATCCAAGGGATTCCCCTTGTCATCTTCAATCGGGCCACCCTGGATGGTATTGTCCGTCGGATTACGCGGACCAACACCCGAAATGAACAGTAATTTCCCCACCCGTCGAGCATGCGGGTATGCCCCAACTGCCTTTGGTGCATTTTCAGCAATTATTGCCCCATCCTTGTTCAGCATTTTACTGACTTTTTTCCGAGCAACGATTCCACCGGCAATCCCCCCCACGGGCCCAGCGATTACGGTACCAGCAGCAACCCCCAGTGCACCACTTGCATGAGATACTACAGTAGATCCATATTCGTCATACAAATCTTCAGCGTATTCGAGAGGATTTCTCCAATCATCATCTTCCAGTGGCCTTTCGGCTTCATCTAAAGGGCCGTCCACGCCCCCGGATGCCTGCATATCTCCGGCGCCAGTGGTGAGGACATTTCGGTCACCACGATAGATTTCAACATCATCTTCATCAAATTCTTTGTCACCCACTGAGCCCTTGGATGGTGTGAGCTGAATGACAGCTCCACCACTACCGTGAAGCGCAGCATAAGCCAAGACTTCACCATCGTAGTTGTTGTGTTGACCCATAGTTGCTGCCATCCACCAAGCTGGCTTGTAGGCAACCACTTTCTGTACTCGAATTTGTCCGTGAATGTCACGACTCAGTTGACTGAGATCTTCCAATCTTCCATTCTCAAAGAACTCGAGAATTTTTCGATTCCATTCCTCATCTTTGGCCGAGTGAATCCGGTCATTTTCGGGTTCTACATGTTTGGTAAACATACGATTGGAAAGGCTTGATACTGCGACAATGACCGCTTTCTTTCCTTGGGCTTTCAGCGCATCTCTTGCCGCCTTGCCTAGCACGATGGTTTCTGCACGGTTGGCATACATATTGCTAGAAACGATGCAGGCAGGAATTCGGTTGCCAGGGTTGAGTAAACTCAATGCCACAACAGAACCAGTATCGATGGGGAATCCATGGTAAGCAACTGTACGCGAGTGTAATCCTCTGGCTTCGGCTGCATCTCTGTAGGCATTTCCAAACTCAGCATCCATTTTGAATTTGTAGGGCATTGAACCTAGGAAGTGGAAATCATCGTCGACATGAACCCATTCGGGTTCGGGTTGTACTTGGAATTGATGTCCAACAATGCTGGGCCATGTGGTCGAGTAGACGATGATCACATCGGCATCACTCTCTTCAATTCGTCTTCGGCATTCGTCGTATGCCGCTCTCAGTTCCCCCCAACCCTTGTTTTGGTCGGGTGCGAGAAGTGGATGTGGGTGGGGTGGAACGTATAGTCCGAATAGCACTGGATCATCGCTCACAGAACCATCTCCCGTGTTTCTTCATCGGGATCCCAGCAGGCGACGACATTGCCGGTGCCAATAACTGATTGATAACCATAAATTTCAGCCGGATAATTCGGCATCCCCATCGCAGCCATCATCCAAGTGAGTCCTCCTCCCTCGGTTTCAGCCATCGTTTGTTCCGTAAATTCAGGCATCAAGTCGATGAATTCCTGCATTTTTCCTTCTCGCATGAGGTCGATTACCTTCATGTCCCAAACGTATTGGCTGTGATTGTAGATGTGTTCACGACTCATGTCCTCGGGGAGCGGTGCTTCGGTCGTGAAATGGCGGTGTGAAAGACTGTGACTGGCAATCAAAACGACACGTTTCCCACTTTCTTCAATCGCCTTGCGACAAGCGGCACCCAGAGCTTGGGCTTGCTCATTCATGACCTCAACTGAATAGTAGTGCCGATTTCGATTGCTGCTCACTGTGACGATTGGTTTGTCCCAATCTGGATTCAAAAGATGACAAGATGTGATGGTCCCATAATCAACACGGAAATCTGGATTGCGCATCATTTTGGTAATGATGCCTGCTTCTCCTGCAATTTCACACATCCTCTCCGATAGCTCAACATCAACTTTGAGATTGTAATGATAGCGGAATAGGTTCGGGAAGATAGGGTCTACTGAGAGTGATTTGAATGAATCACATCCGAGGAAGTGCGTGCCAATATAGGTCTGCCAGTGAGGGGTCAGAATGACGATTGCATCATATTCGATTGTCTTCAGTTTACGCGCTAATCTTGCGTACCCCCAGCGTAGTGCTTCCCAACCGCCTTCGCTGGTAGGTTCGTTCTCATCCGGGTTATCTGCATAGACCAGATGAGGGGGGTGCGGTGCGAGGCAGCCGAGAACGATTTCCCCCTTTATCATCACGCCTTCCACAGGAAGGCGGCATTTGAAACAATGCCCGAGGTAATCGTCATAGGATGGCGCCCTCGCCTCTGGTCGATGAAGTGGGAGAAACCCCCCCTCGCTCTTTTTGCGATACCTCCTCTTGCTGGCTTGTTAGCGGCGATTATCGGCTTCAAATTGGCGCCAAATATTGAACTTGAGGACAAAATGTTGGATGATCTTTTACCTCTAATCCTGTCTTGGTTGACCCTCATTCTTTTTGCCTTAATTCTCATGTTTAGGATCCCAACTGAATGGGGCGAACCTGAAGAAATGCGTTATGGAGTTATGGCGGGTGTAATCGTCGTATTCCTTCCCCAAGTATGCGGTTTGGCTTTGCTTATGTGTTCGTTATGGTTCCTCGCTGTCATTGGTGGTTGGGTCTTCGTATCCACATATCAATGGAAATACGAAGTTCAACCATTCAGAACTGGATTGTGGTTGGGCGTTGGTGGCTTGACGGGCATGTTCATGGGTGCTTGGGCGATGAGCGCTATTCTCAATGTTTGACACAGATGTTGATGGCTTCGGAAAAGAATCCGAGACTCCAGCGTCCACCTTCCCGTCCAATACCACTGTTTTTCACGCCACCAAAGGGAACACGCAAGTCTCTGTGCAACCAACAGTTGACCCAGATCATACCTGAATTAATTTGTTCAGCCATTTCACTCCCAGCCTCAACATCCGTGGTCCAAATGGAGCCAGCCAACCCGTAGTCCGTCATGTTGGCAATTTCAATCGCTTCTTCATCGTCAGAAAACGGATGCAACGTGACGACTGGTCCGAAAATTTCCTCAGTGGAACATCGACTATCGGGAGCAAGACCATCAATCACGGTGGGGGAGACCCAATATCCGTTCTCAAATGCTTGAGGAATTCCAACCGGGGCACCGCCGCCACACAATATGTCTCCACCTTCTTCTTCAGCAAGGTCAATGTAAGACAATACTTTGTCACGGTGGGCCGCTGAAATCAATGCACCCAGTTCTGTTTCTTCATCAGCGGGATCGCCTACGATCATGTTCGCCACCGTATTGAGAAAAGCTTCAACAAAGGTATCGTAAATTGATTCATGGATGAGAATTCTTGAACCGCACAGGCAGACTTGCCCTTGGTTCAGGAAAGATGCACGCACAATCCCGTGGATCATATTCTCAATATCGACATCTGCCCGAATAATTGTTGCATTCTTTCCACCGAGCTCTAAACTCAGTTTCTTGAACCCAGAAGATGCGGACTTGGCAACTTCTCTGCCAGTGGTGGTCCCACCTGTGAACGAAATGAGATTGACATCGGGGTGGGATGTGAGAGGTGCCCCCGCATCCATTCCATTGCCATGGACTAGATTGAATACACCTGTTGGTAATCCAACATCGTCGATGACCTCCGCAAGCAGTGATGCGGTCATCGGTGTCATTTCAGACGGTTTGGCAACCACAGTATTACCCATCAGTAAGGCGGGTGCAACTTTCCATGACAATAGATACAGAGGTAGATTCCAGGGGGTAATCAAACCAGCCACACCGACTGGCTTGTAGACAACTCGATTGGTCGCATCACTCATCTCGAAAACTTCAGATTCAAATTCACGTCCTTGCTCAGCGAAGAAGCGAAAATTGGCGACCGATCGTGCTGCATCGACCGAACGTGCCAGGGAAATTGGCTTGCCAGTATCCAGACTTTCGAGTTGCGCCACTTCTTCTGCGCGCTCCTCGAGAGCGCCAGCAATAGTGTCCAACCAATCCGCTCGTTCTGCAATGCTGAGGTCGGCCCAATTATCGGCGGCATCCAAAGCGGCCTCAACAGCGGCATCAATATCTTCGCTTGAAGAGCAAGGGATACGTGCAATATGAGCGCCGTTAGCTGGCGAATAATCTTCAATCCAATGCTCGCAATTTGCGGACCGCCATTCCCCATTGATGTAATTGGATAGTTCGGTAATATCACTCATGGCTACCCTCTCCAGAAAATGGATTGGAGTACTTTTGCCAATCATAGTACCAGCGATCTGAATTCGGGTCCCATTCGTCCCACGTGACCACTCGTTCCAATTTCTCGAGCCGGTCAGGAGGGACAACACCTGGGACGATGAATGCCTTTTGACGATGGAGAGGGTATGGGTTTCTCAATTCGATTCCAAGAACACCAAGCACTGCGCGAGCAACGTACCAAGTGGCCTGTGAATTCCACCCATGTGCGATTTTGATGACGATGCCGAGGCCTTTGGGGAAGTCATCGTGAATGATGGAAAGACCGAGTAAACCATCCGCACCTTCTTTGGCTAAAACTGTGCCATTGCCTGCCTTGATAGCGGTTGAGTCAAGCCGATTGAATCCACCGATTAAGTCCGGAAATTTACACATCGAATCCCAGATCCAATCATCGTCCTTTTCACGAGCTAAACCGGCAAACATTACTGCGAGTTCGTTGACCGTATTGGATACCGTCGGTAAACCACACCCATCCTTTGAGACACGTTTGGGTTCCCAATGGGGCTCACCCAAGAATCGTCGAAGGACGTTGAGATAGAGCGGAAACCAATCTGATTGTGGCAATGTGTAACCTGCACGATTGATGCCCAAAAGGCGCAATGCCCGAAGAATAGCAGCGTGTTCACCCGAACAAGTATGGAACCACCGCCGAGGTCGTCGCACCTGGCGACCAAATTGGATGAGTGGTACGTCGAGTGGGCACTGCATCAAACCCCATTCAGATTCGGTCAGAATCGATTGTGCTGCTGCGACGTGTTCGGTATCCCCATTGTGCGATGAACAGGCGATTGCTTTCTGTTCTTCAGTCAGCTCGGAATCGAGGATGTCAACGAATGATTTCATCAATAGTGGTTTCATCATACTTCGTCCATAACAGAGGACGTTTCCACCGAATGAATGTATCACTTCTGAGCCATGCGCCCAAGCGATGGCACCGTGTATTGTATTCTCGGATACATCATTGCGCCTGAAGTCCACGAGTGGTTCCCATTCCACTTCACGACCGGTGGCAATGCCCTTGGCACCATCGGAAATTGGTGAGGTTGGATACACCGCTGAACCTGGTCTTCCAGGTGCTACCGATGAAGGTCGGTGTTCACTCATGCTACCTCACTCCCGTTGACGAGGGGAACGACCTTGTCCATGAATGCGCGCATGTCACGACAGATGCGAGCAGAGTCGTGTCTAAAGAAGTCAAACCACAACATTAGGCGGTCGTCAGGGTGGAACCTTTCACGGATTTGTGCAGCAACTTCAGTTGCATTTCCAATGATTGCATTGTTCGCAGCCTTGGATACTTTAGCGGGGTCGAGCGTACCTTCCAATGCTGCCCAGTATGATGATAATGCACCTTCGGACTCAGTTTGCGCCGCAGTTATTTTTTCTGCTTCACTCAATCCTTCTTCCTCATTCAGGAAGACCATGACTGTACGCGGCATCATTCTGCGTTCCCATTCACCTAGATAGGCCTCTTGCATCCTCTGATGTGTTGATTCAATAATCTCGGGCTGGGTGATACTGAGATTGAATACCTGCACTGGCATGAACGTATTCACGTGCTCCTGCAATGCAGGTTCATGACTGCCAATGACTAGGTTCACACCCGAGCGGTCCCATTCTTGAGGGATTGATTTAATCTCCTCAAATTCATATCTCCGAGGGATTTCGATTTCTTCACTATCATTTCCATTTGCAGCCTGAACAGCAGCCCAATCTTCGTCAGAGCGGAAGTTTACTCGAGATAGAGTGGTCTTGCGGATGTCATCCGAGCAGATGGTGTCTCCGCGGACTAGGCGTAGCATGATTTCAGCAGCCTCCCAGAAAATCTGGCCTCGGAGGGCTGGCCACGCAGCCTCCTCAATCGAATTGCGTGGAGTGATTCCGTAGGGGGTGGCCATGAACTGAAATCGACCAGCACTGAATCCAAGATTCAGTTTGCGGGAATCGCCTCGTACTTCTTGCAACGCACAAAAGTTTCCGATTCGCTCTGCTACCGCAATCGGGCCACCGTTTGCCAAAATTGACAATACCGCACTACCGACCTCAATTCTCTTTGTATGTGTCATGGAAAGAAGGGCCAGTTGGAAGAAATCTGTACACAATCCTACTTCGCCTTCCCAATGAGGAATCACAGGTCGCTTGTTGCGCTTCTGAACTTCGGTTGACAAATGTGCTTGTGCCAACCATGCGACACCATACCCCAACTCATCTGCAACACTGAGTTGTTCGAGATAGTTGGCATACATAGTCGTCTCATCGGGACATGTACCCGTAGCATCCGGTGTCTGCGAAATCGAAAAGAAAACATCGAACTCCATTCAGTTCCCACCATGGACAGCATCGGCTAATTCGTTCAATCGATCCTTGATGGGTTCTGGTGTTGGGCGACCAAGTTGCATGAATCCAGCCATCACTTGCGAGAGATGCTGTAATTCCATATCATCATCTTCCATCGCTCTAGCCATTTCAGCCAATCCCCAACGTGAGGCAACAGTTCCTTCGAAATCATCCTCGGCTTCAGCGATTTCAAGGGCGGCTTCATAGTGAACAATAGCGCCATCAATATTCCCCTCAACCGCTTCAAGATGGCCAAGAATGGCCAATCCATTGACCATTCCCTTCCGGTCTTCAAGTTCCTCGAGTAAATCTATACAACGTGCGTGGAATTCTTTGGATTGTTCTAGGTCATTTTCTTCACGTGCAATTTCGCCGAGGTTGTAGAGTGTATTCGCTTGACCAACCTTGTCTTCCAATGCTTCTTTCAGTGCGAGGCTTTGGGAAAATGCAGATTTTGCTGCAGGTATATCACCCGATTCAAGTGCATATATCCCAAATTGATTGTTGTAGGATGAGCGCAACCAGTCATCTTCGCTAATCGCGACCAAATCTTCTGCTTCAGAGAGTGCAGTGCCATCATTGACGATTCGTGCCTTGGTCAGTAACGCCCACGCGAGTTGGTCCTTATCTCCAGTATCTGTCGCCAATTTTATTGCGTGAGAAATGAGTGCTTCAGCACGTTCAGGCTGATCAAGTTGTAATGCGATATCTGCTAACGTCAAGGCAACACCAGCATCCATTCCTTCATCGAATTTTTCGCCCTTGGCCATCAAATCTAGCAGGTGGTGTGCCTGCTCGGGTGTTAGTGATTCACCAGCCATTTAATCCCCTCAAATCGAACGCATGCGGCCACCATCGACGGCCAAACTGATACCTCGAATCCCACCTGATTGTGGCAAACAAAGGAAGGTCACAGCTGAAGCGGTTTCTCTCGGATCAATCAGTCGGCCTATTGGTACTTGAGACATCCATGAATCGTGGATTTCTTCCTTGCTACGGCCAGTCTTCTCATGAATCGAATCAGCTAGTGAACCCAATCGACCCGTGTCGGTAAAGCCTGGCAAGATATTGTTGATTGTGACACAGGCTGGCAATTCACGGCTGAGTGATTTCGCCCAAGAAGCCATGGCTCCCCGCAATGTGTTTGAGAGACCAATATTGGGGATTGGTTCGCGTACCGAGGTTGAGATGATGTTGACAATACGGCCCATTCCAGCGTCTTCCATTGCGGGAACCACCATCTGGGTGATTTGATGAGCGGCGTGAAGATGGCGCTTGAAAGGTGCTTCAAAATCCCCGACATCATTGGATAGAAGAGGGCCACCCGGTGGTCCCCCTGCGTTGTTTACGAGAATGTGAATGGGGCCAGCAACCAAGATTCCTGAAATAGTCTTTTCAATAGCAGCAGTATCTTCCAAGTCGAGTGACATTGAGCGAACACCGGTAATTTCCGGTGCACTTCGACTGAGGGCGATGACATCAGCTCCACAGGCAGCCAGCATTTCTGCAGTTGCGCGTCCGATGCCTTTGGATGCACCACAGACGACAGCTCTCATTCCATTTAGTGCATCAGATGCATACGGGTTTTCCATTTTTTCACCTCAGTCCACATAGTGTGTATACGTTTGTTCTGCCAACTTCTGGTCCACTACTTCCAGAATCTCTGGCGGGGCATTGCGGAAGGTAGGCCATGGGCTTTCTCCCTGGGGGTGGCGCATTCCGGGCCATTTTCCAGTAACATAAGCCATCAGCGCCTCCTTCATTAACACGCCGGCAAGCACCAGCGTTTCGTAGCAGAGGTCTTCGTAGGTCATGCCACGTTTGACTGGAAATTCACGACGCAAGAGGAGTTCACCGGTGTCGATACCATTGTCGCAGAAGTGTGTGGTGCTGCCGATGGGGATGTCGTGGTATACCGACCAGGCCGGACTTGCAGAGCCACGACAATCAGGCAGAAGCCCTGGATGTGAATTGATGACACCATCTTTGGGGGCGTCGAGAATTTCTCCGCGGATGATTCGTGTTCCACCGAAGACGATGAGGTCGAGTTCCATATCCTGAATGTGTGGCATCACTTCCTCCGAATTGTGGATGGGTACAGTGACGTGGGCGACATCGAGATTGGCGATTTGGTCAACGATGGTTGGGGCGATTGGGTTGCCTTCAATTCTCTTCAGGAATTTTTCCCTCTCCTCATCACCAATAGCTGAATCTTCTTCGATGATGATGGTTGGAACAAAGCCTTCTGACAACATCTGCCGCAGCATCTCGCGCCCATATGGGTGCTCTTTGAGCAAGAGATAGGCAAAGACTGGCGTACTCCCCATATTCACCCCGAAGGGGTGGAAGATACCCGTTCTTTTCGGTCGTAGATTATCAAATAACGATTCTGCAATAGTTTTCTTCAACTATCATGGTATGGTGATCGTATCGGTCCCCACATTCCCCCATGTGGTGCCATCATAAGCTTGGGTCTCACACCTCACCTGGTCGCCTGAAGCAAAACTGTTTGACAGTGTTGGCCCCGTCCCGGCTTGAACATTGTTCACGTACCAAACACTGGTTGAATGGTCACTGGCGTAGTTGTTTGGGTAGGCGTAGATATAGTCACTATCATAAAAATCGTAGGTACAAGTCAGTGTACTGGCGGCAGTTATACCACTAGTATTAATCCAAACATTTGAAACCCAAGGTGGTGAATTTTGGATTACGATATCATCCGTGTCACTATTCCCAATATCGGCCCCATCATATGCTATGATTTCACATGTAATTGTGTCCCCTACAGAGAATTGATTTTGGGCACTTAACCACGAATTAGAAAGAAATCCATTTGACCCGGATTGGATTAGTACACCATTGACGTACCAATATGTATCTGACTGATCTTGATCTAACTCTGCATCGTAGAAATTGTAGGTGCAGGTGAAGGTGTCAATGGCATAGGCCGGGAAGTTCGGTTGAATTGAAACTCCAGAAACCACGGGGGGGGTATTTCCATAAATTTCATCCTGACAAAGTTCAGGTTGATGGATGAAACAAACATATGCAGACCCCGTATCCCAAATCCCAGCTTGATCAAGAGGTGCTCCAACTCCGATAATCCCTCCATAAATTGCAACTGAGTGACCAAATCGTTGATTTGATTTCTGCCACCAGGATTCAGTCAAGGTACCGGCCCACCAGATGCCATATTCTATTGGTGGATTAAGGATACTCATTTCCACCCAATCCGTTCCCGGTGGGCGTTCCCGAGCAAAGATGTATACTGAGCCAGTATCGGTTTCAGTTCTATCAACGCGATTTGCACCAACTGCGAAGTGATTTCCATCTCTATCAAGGTCGACAGAAATACCGAAATTATCGAAATATGAAGCATCACTCGCAACTAATTTTTGCTCCATTACCCAATTCCCACCATTTTGGATGAATATATACACTGCACCTTCTTCTAGGTTACTGGAAATACTATGCCTAGGGGCGCCAATAATTGCGATGTTTTCCCCCAAAGCAACCGATTTTCCAAACCAATCGCCAGAAATCAGCGACCAGTGAGTCAATTTTGCTTGTTGAGTCCATACTGCATACGAGGGACTCATGTATGGTCCATCGCGCACGAAAACATAGGCTGCACCTGCAAATCCACCAGTAGTTCCAGACTGTCCTAGGACTGAAGTACCTTCACTTGCTCCAATCAATACAGTGTTTCCATGAATCGCTACTGAATGACCAAACAAATCGTTTGCACTTCCATCATCTGCAAGCAGTTTCGCTTGCTGACTCCAAATGAGGCCTTCGCGATGGAAGATGTAAGCAGCCCCTGAGTCACCCCCTAAGTCAGCAACTTTGTCCGACCCGATGACAAGTGTGTTGCCACTGATTGCAACCGATTGTCCGAATCGATCTCCGTCTTGACCATCATCCGCAACCAGTTTCGCAGCCTCAGTCCAAACACCCCCGATTTTTTCAAACACATACGTGGCCCCATCGATTACATTTACCCCACCCGATTTTGACTCTGGTGCTCCAATAATAGCCGTGTCACCGGCTATAGCGACAGACCAACCCAACTTTGCAGAATATGTTGGGCTCGCAACTCTCAATTCTATCAATTCGGCCCACGAATTCCCGTCACAGTGGTACAGGATTGCAGCACCACTGTGCCCCAAACTACTCCCACCTGCTCCGCTGCCACCGACCGAATAGCCTCCTTGTTCGTATGGTTTCCCGACAATCATAACATTCCTGTCAATATCAACTGACAAACCAAACCGAGCTAAAGGATCAGACACGTAATTTGGATAAGCGTAAGGGTTTGAATAGAATTTATCTTCAATTTGACACGGGGAAACTGGTTCACAACCATCTGTGTCCACCGTGGTTCCAACAGGTGTATTGGGGCAGTTATCATCCGAATCCAGAATCCCATCATTATCATCGTCATTATCGCAGTAATCTCCAATCAGATCTATATCCAAATCAAGTTGACCAGGGTTGGGTATGTTGGGGCAATTATCAATTTGAGTTGTCCCTAAGGGTGCGCCTAAAAGGGTATTCAGCACCCCATCGCAATCAAGATCTAAGGCGATATTTCCCAGTGTGAAGTCATTGTCGTCACAATCTACAGTAACATCGACACCATCCCCATCAACATCGGTGATTGGATCGCAAGCATCACCAATTCCATCTAGATCAATGTCTTCTTGATTGGGATTGAATGTATTCGGACAGTTGTCGAGAATATCTCCTATTCCATCTCCATCGGCATCTCCATTGGAGGTCGCATGGGTGCAACCTGCTAATGTTGTGGCTAACAACATCAGTGAAACAATGCCTATACTTGTAATGCGCATATCACATCGCATTTCATGAAAGTGAATAAATTAATCTGACTGATTATGTGTAAGCACTTTCTCGTTCAGATGACTTGTGACCTGAATATTATTGTATTTCAGGGTGTGACGCGACTTCGGTCTCTTGGGAAGAGCACGACTTCGCGCACATTACCGGCTCCAGTGAGGACCATCAGCAGTCGAGCTACACCCAATCCCCAACCTGCGTGAGGGGGTGCGCCGTAACGAAATCCATCTGTGTAGAATGTGAAATCTGCTGGATTGAGATCCATGTTGAGAAGATTTTGTTCAAGCACTTCGACCCGATGTTCACGCTGGCCACCGCTGGTCATCTCGTCTCGGCCATAGTTGAGGTCAAATCCTCGTGAGAGTTGACCACCCGTTGCACCCTTCTCACTTTCATTGTGGTAGATGTAGAATGGTTTCATCGACATCGGCCATCGAGGCAGGAAGTGGAAGCTCGGATATTTTGCTGCAATCAAATCGCAGTGATGTGATTCTATGTCATCTCCCCATTCGATTTTACCGCCGCCATCCTTGACGATTTCAATCGCTTCACAGTAGGAGATTCGCGGGAATGGTAGGGTGGGGACATCAACAGAAATCGCCTCTTGATCTTGAGAGGCTCTATATTCGTTGATGACATCAATCAAGTTCTGGTCATTGGCTGCTACTTGACTCCAAATATGGTGAATCATTCTCTCTTGAACGCACATAACATCTTCATCATTCATCCATGCGCCTTCGATATCAAACGAGATGAATTCGTTGAGGTGCCGGTAGGTGTCATGCTTCTCTGCGCGGAAGGCAGGTCCGATTTCGAATACACGCTCAAGCCCGCCAAGTACTGCCAATTGCTTGTACAGTTGTGGTGATTGTGAAAGATAGGCGTCAGTATCGAAGTACTTTATCGGGAACAGGTTGGTACCTCCTTCAGATGCACTGGCGATAATCTTGGGTGAATTCATTTCATTGAATCCCTCTGTTATGAGGTGCTCCCGGCCGTATTGGAGGACTTTTCCACGGAGTTGGAACATAGCATTCACATGTGTGCGACGCAGGTCGAGATGTCGATTGTCAAGTCGAATATCCAGGCCGACATGGACATCATCGGTAACTCCGACGGGAAGTGGGGTTGCAGCCAGAGCTAGAATTTGTCCAGAAGTGACATTTATTTCGTATTCTGCTGGTGGTTCAGGTTCGCCTTCTGCAACCTTGGGTGGACGCTTTTGGGCGACTGCACCTGTGACTTGAATTGTCGATTCTCGACTGGCACTCTGAATGGCATCGAATGATGTTTCATCCATGTTATCCTTCTTGAGAAAAGCCTGCAAGTGTCCAGTGCCATCGCGTAGCATCAGAAAACAGATGGCGCCTCGGCCACGGACGGCTTCAGCGTAACCTGCGACAGTCACTTCGTGTCCGATCATCTGAGCACCCAAATCACGAACTTCACCCAAGGTGTGAGTTCGATAATGGGTCGGTTCCCAATCGCGTCCGTCGCGCCCGGTCATGATTTACGCCGTGTGCATCAAACACTTGAAACGCACGGCGGTAAATGGCGATCATTTCGTGCTCCTT
>CAWVWT010000012.1:0-49023 GCA_963934015.1 uncultured Candidatus Poseidoniales archaeon | reverse complement strand
CCATAGTCAACTTCGCAGGGTCATGCTCCCAGACACCCTACACCAGTTGCCTCAGTCCGAACGCTTCGCATACGCCAAGCTTCTCGCCTTTGTGACACGCATTGATGACGAATTGTCAATCGATGAAATGGCAATCTTTGAACAGCGTCTCGGCACCGCACTACTCTCACCCGATCAGCGCAAAGAAGTGCGTAATTACCTCAAAAATCCGCCAACTCTGGGTGAGTGCCTAGGGGGGCTTGGACCCATCTCTGGTCGCCTCGCACTACGCGATGCCACACTCATGACTGCTGCTGATGGTCACGTCGATCCCGATGAGCGCTTGGTTCTGGATTCAATCGCCATGCATGTCGGGCTCGCATCCAAAGTTGTGGATGATCTCCTAGAATGGGTGCTCAAGGGTTACGATTGGATGCAAGATGGTCTGGATCTCCTCAATGGTTGAGGTGTGACCTCGTGCTCCCCGATGCTGTTGACCTCTTGGATGAACGGTCGCGGGAAGCCTATGTTGGTGTACTCATCCATGTCGCTGCCGCAGACGGTGACCTCGTACGCGAAGAGAGTGCTGCCATTGAAGCGGCGATGGGTCGGGCAATGATTCGACCCAAACAGCGCGAGAAATTGCGGCCCCAACTAACAGAACAAGGCAAGTTGAGTAAATTACTCGACCAATTATCTGAAGATGCACGTAGAGTGGTTCTACGTGATTCAATGATTATTGCAGCAGTTGACGGAGACTACCACGAATCTGAACTTGAGGTTATCCATGAAATTGCCAAAGCGAGTGGTGTGAGCAAGAAAGAACTCGATTCTCTATTCAGTTGGGTAGAAGATGGGTGGCGATGGATGGCTCGTGGACGAGGTATCCTCGGCGTCAGTCTTGCCGGAGATGCGAGTTTGCTCGATTGATTTTGAAAAACGTGCTACTGCGGTCTAATTCTGTCGCGCAAACGCGCGCATACGTGCTCGCGCGCGGGCGACGGATTGATATTCAGAAGGTGCTCGGGGTAGGTTGGGGTGGGACCGAAATGCGTGGAAACGTCAGTGGCTGGTATGCAAGGTTAGATCGAGAATGTGGAGACAGAATCGAACAAATGAACATCTGGCTCAGTGCTTGGGAAGAGGCGCTCAGAACGCACCAACCCCAAGCGAGTCAACTGCCAAGTGATTGGCCCACTTTGCCTGCTAGTCTGCTCACTGATCCGGGACATGTCTTGGATCACCTCCTGTGCCGACACGATGCGGAATCGGATGGACGGAGCCCCCGTGGTGCACATCCTACCCCAACCCGCCTTGCTGACGCTATCATCGCTGACGAACTGAAGTCTGATGTGGTGCTAAGTGGTTCAGAACCTATGCATTCCAATGTCAACCTCGCTGCATTACCTCCTGCTTTCAGAGCCCAGGCAGAAGCCATTAACGGAGAAAAGGAAGCCGCCAGAGAAGCTGAGGTCGATGAAGAAACCGAAATGGAAATCGCCACCGGCGCACGTACGCGAACCGGTATCCCTCTGCCCTTTGCGGATCCCGCTGTCGGTGGAGGATTGTTTCCTTCACGTATTCTCAAATGGCACGGAGAAAAAATTTCCGATGTGCCGATTGAAGAACGCGCTGAAGATACTCGTTTGCTATTGACCTCGATGCAATTGCTCGATGTCTGTGAAGTTGCTGGAGAAATGACGAGGCGACGTTTGCTCCTTTCTGCAATACGTGCTGGCCTGGTTTGTCTAGATGATGAACCGGTAGAAGGATTCCTAACTCGCAATGAAGCGACATCCATCTTCGAAGATGTGGTTCGTGTTGGCGATGCCCTCCGTGATGGGTGGCCATGGGATGAGCCACCACGGCTTCTCATGGGTAACCCTCCTTGGTTGAGAATCAAAGATCGATTTCGTGGTCACCCCGATGGGAGTAATCTACGAAAGGAACTTGGAGAGGAATTACGGAGCCTTCGTGAAGAAAATGGTTCACTCCGATTCAGTACACTTCGAGGGAATGTCAACCTTTACAGATTATTCTTGGAAAGAAGTCTCCAACTCGTTCGAGCGGGTGGACGTGTTCGACTCATCGTGCCCGATAGTCTACTTAGAGAACAGAGCAGTGCTCCATTGCGACGATTGTTGGTAGATTCTCATGAATGGACTGGAATTTGGACATTCCCTGAATCGGCTAGACTCTTTACAGGTGTCACACAAGGCGTTCTCATTCTCGGAATTACCGTCGATGGTATGAGTGAGGAACTTATTTGCCATGGCCCTGCTGAAGCAAACGAGCTTTGTTCAAAGAATGGATTGGATAAGGATGTACCTCGGTTTAATCTCGATCGCGAGCGTTGGGCTCGATGGAGCCGCAAAGAATGGGCTGTGCCAAGATTGCCTCGCGACCGATATGACCGGCAATCTCTACTCACCATTATTGACGACCTCGCTGACCTTCCTCGTTTGGCTGAATCGCATCACTGGCTTGCGGGCGAAAATCGGCTCCGCGTCCGTGTTGGCGAAGTAGATCAAACAACCTGGAGTGCTGACATCAAACCTTGGAAGAAGGGGAGTCGAGGGACACCATTCATCCGTGGAATCCATTTTAGAAATGATGAGGAAAAGGGGATTTGGCTCCAACACCCATCGTTTAACTCCTCAATCGATGAGGACGCTGCTGAACGTAAACAGGCACAATGGCGTGGACCCATTAAAGCTCCAAAGCACCCACGCCTCGCTTGTCAAGCGATTGTCAACGCGCAACAATTGCGACGATTGCGATGGGTTGTTCTGCCCGCTGGCTGTGTACTAGGGAATTCTGTCAATCATCTCGAATTGCCCGAAGATGTGGCGGCCCGGATCTCCGAACAACGTGGTAACATCAATTCTGCACTTTCATGGCTTTGTGATTTACTGAATGACAAGCGCTTGGATGCATGGGCCCGCGCATGGGCAGCGAACAACAACGTCAACAATTACGAATTGGAGATGTTGCCTCTACCGCCCTCTGAAACGGCTGTTTCTGCTCAATTTGTTTGATTCCGACAACCGGTATCTGTCTGCGGGTTTGCGGTAATAAAAAACCATAATGCCCAAGACTTCATTAAGCGGTGCACTACCATATCCGAACATCTGCAATCGTAGAGGTGAAACTGGAAGATGGGCATACATCCAAAAATCGGAGTAACGGGTCTCCCACGCAGTGGGAAATCTGCAGTGATGGCGAAGGTCGTCAGTATGTTGGAAACTGAAAGGCTTGCCGAAATGCGCGCTCGTGGTGACGATGTTGAAGCGGCTAAATTGTTGGGCGGTATGCGTTGCGAGCCCGTAAGTGAAAATGGGGAAAGAGTCGGTTTCAAGTGTATCAATTTCCAAACAGGTGAAGAGGCGGTTATTGCCCACAAAGGTATCGATTCTCGGATGCGTGTTCTCGGATACGGTATCGACACAGAAGCAATTGAGAGAATTGCAGTACCTGCAATCCAAGAAGCGATGGACGATTACGAAATTCTCGTGATTGATGAGATCGGTAAATTCAGTGTTGAAAGTGAGGCTTTTGTCGAAGTCGTTCGAAAGGCGATGAAGATAGACAAACCAACTCTCTTGACCCTCCATAAGAAAAGTCGGCATCCACTACTGCAAGACATTCGTCGCCGTGACGATGCGCGAATCCTTGAGGTGACTCCAGTCAACCGTGCACTGCTACCCTACAAAATTCACAAGTTAATTCGAGAGACCTACTAGGTCACTCCTCTTCACCATGAGTAGATTCTAGCATCTTGGTTTCCATATTTGCCCACGCACCTGAGAGGCGGTCCGTGTCATGTGCATCCGAATGTTCCTCTGACAATCGTTCAGAGATTTGGGACTCGGATTCATTCGGGAAATACTTTCCAAATGGAGGGGATATTCCAGATTGTCTTGCGGTTCGATAAATAAATCCTAGACCAAGGCCCAGTACAGCACCCCCTGGAACCAACCAACCGATCGGTGAAGAAGCTGTGCAGGTTTCATCGATGAGTGAAGCATCGGGTTCAGGACAATCATCTGGAGGTAATCTGCCATCAATTAACGCAAATGCTGTCGCAAGTAAAAGTGCGATTCCAAGGCCAAAAAAGAGGCGCTCGGCGGCGCGCGCAGATGTCTGCATTGAACCTGCGAGGGGTGGTCGCCGCATCAAACCCACGGCGGAAAGGGAACACGAAAGGTTGAGACACCCATTCCGCACGCAGCAACCTGAGGATTGGAGATGTCAGACGTTCCCGATGGCCTGCGATACACGAAAGAACATGAATGGATACGAATGGAAGATGGTGTTGCTGTGATCGGTATTACCGATTATGCACAACACGCATTGACTGATATCGTCTGGATTGAATTCCTTGCTGACGTGGGGGATTCTGTTGAAGAAAACGGTTCTTTCGCGAGTGTTGAGTCTGTCAAATCAGTCTCCGATATTTATGCCCCACTCACTGGAACCATTGTTGCACTAAACCATGATTTACAAGATGCGCCTGAAGCGATGAATGAGGATGCTTACGATTCTTGGATTGCCAAAATCGAACTCGCTGATACAGGGGCCGTTGATGGGCTTCTCGATGCGGCAGGATATGCATCTCTCATCGGAGAATAAACATGAACGAGTCGATTCCACTCGCTGACCGAATCACGCTCTATTTCGATGGTTCCTGCCAAGAAAATCGGAACGTGACCGCAGAAACTCCTGCGGGGTGGGGCGTGGTGATTGTTCGAGGGGATTCCGGTTTGGGCAAGGGAGATGGCGAGGTCCTCGAGGAATTGAGCGGGTTGGTCATCACTTCTTCAGATGATGATGGGTTTCTAGGGGCAGAGGTTGGTAGTAACAATACAGGAGAATTGTCAGCGATGGCGCATGCACTCCGGTGGCTCCTCATCGAGGGGAGCACAGATGCTGTAACCATTAGAGGGGATTCCCAATATGCACTGCATATCACAAGAGGAGAATGGCGGGCCAAAGCAAACCGTGAGTTGGCAGCTAGAGTGCAGGCTCTATGGGATGAAGTCACTTCATTACGCACCGTGGAAGCAGAACACATTCGGGCTCATAGAGGCCATCGCTGGAACGAGCGAGCGGATCATCTCGCATGGCGGGCATGTATTGGAGAGAACCCTTTGCCCCTACAATTTTGGAAGCCAGGTAATCGTTAATCAGACGATGTTTTAGCCTGATGTTTGCGGATGAGGGGGACTGCTATACGACCAATTACCACCACATTGATGATGAAAATGATGAGGGTGAAAGGTAGGGCAAGATCCTCTCCTTCCCCTCCTCCTGTATGCCATTCTAGCTCCTCAACAAATGCAATCTTCGACGGGTCATCTGCATCATAATTAACCGTGGTTTCAACTTCTTGTGAACCATATTCGGTTCCGTTTTGATTATCTGGTGATGATATTGCATCCCCAAATATATCTGTGCAATACCACATACCCTGATTTGTATGATGCTCACAGTAATACCACCAAGTATCATATTCTACTGCACCATCTTCGTCTTCATAATAACACGACCAACGATTGTCATCCTCTGGTTCTCCTTCCCATTCACATTGCTCATAGCTCGGCCACCAATCCTCGCCAGAATTTGACCAATATGAGTCAACTACAAACATCTTCATGGTCCAATCGCAGGGGTTCTCTAATGGCCCGACCTCTTCGGTTCCAGTACATCGGTAGGGAATCTCAATCCGCTCATATCCAGATTCGTTTCCCCCACATTCCCATGACTCTGAAGTATTGGAACAATAAATGATGATTGAGCCTGAGAAGTATTGCTCACCCGTTTCATAATCGTCCCACATTGTGAAATTTTCACTGAACCATGCTGTTGTAGTCGGCCATTCACTTGCCCCTTCCATGGCTTCAGTCGCAACATTAAATTCATCGGAATATGCCCTTTCACTCATTATTGCTGCAAATATAAATCCATTGATTATCAGCAATGCCACTACTGATTGAAAAATAACTGCAGGTTGCTTAACTTCGCCAAAAATTTTGTCAATAATACTGTTTGATTCAACCCCGTAGAGATCATCAGCAATGCCATCACCATCTAAATCAACACCAGATGATTTCGAAGACCGTTTGTCGGTATTTTGAGGTGAATCAGGAGTATCACCTGGAACAATATTTCCGACAATGTACTTTTCCGGGTGCATGATTGATTTGTACGTTGCCATGCAACAGAAACCAAAGAGAAGAATTCCACACAACGGGAAAATTAAGAAAAAGAACATGAAGAAATCTACCCCTGACAAACCAGGTTGTAGGACTGCCTCTTCGTGATTGTCTGGATTGACATATACAGTTACATTCTTGCCGGAAGGGTAATCGTCATCAGCATTTTCTGACCAAGAATTGCAACTACCCTCCTTACTGTAACTGAGTTTAGAGCCACCATAGGTTCTATTTTCGATTGTATATTCATATTCAACCCATAGGCAGTATGTGGTTGAGGATCCTCCTTCAGAATCCGAACTCACTTCTGTGTTCACACCACTATCAATGATAACTCCGTCAACAGGCGTCCACTCATCAGTACCTAAATCTGCAGTAATATCTCCGACAATCCACGTAGTAACAAATACGCTTACGGTGCATACAACGAGGGTGATTACCCAAAAAATCGCAAGGCCTGCCCACGTGCCTTCTCCAGGGGTATAGTCGCTTTCTGAGTGGTGCCATTCTCGATTTGGCTCCTCCCCATTCAGCAGCATCAGTGCAAAATCCAAGAAATCCTGAGCATCATTGATCGAGTCGAAATGTCTGTTCCCTGTCATATTCATGAAATCGCGAAATGACAGGGTCTCCATCCCTCTCTTATCCGCCAGATCATTATACCAATCAACAATGTGTTTAGCATCTTTTTTGCTATCCCATTTATCGACTGAGAATTCTGCAAGTGTTGCAGTAATTTTTCCACCTGTGGATTTCTCAATCTGCTTTTGGTCCTCATCTTCAATACCCGTCAGCCCCTCAAATGAGAAACCTGATTCATATTCTTCCTCTTCGTCAGGCACATTCATTCCTCCTCGTCACCAAGTGGACCCTCTAAAACAAGCCATGCATAGACTGAGGTGAGCAACATCAGCAAACCGCTGAGCATGATGAGCATCGCCATTGGATCAGGTAGTGTTTCCAATGTGTGGCCAATGAATCTAGCACTAAACACGAAGGCAATGCCCAAAGCGGCCAAAATCCGAATTGAACTCTTGGGCTGGGCCCACATTTGGAGGGCAGGAATCACGCCCCACATTCCAAACGTATGCCGATACCATGCCAGATACAACATGATTCCACCCCCCAAACCAAAAGTTCCGCGGGTGAACGATTCAGAGCCCCACGGTCCATCGGGGGCCCATCCAGAAACAAAAGTGGAGAATATGAGGAGGAGGCCAAGGCTCGCAACCGCCGGGTGGCGTGATGGAGTGGGTTCATCCATGGGCAGGCGTCCGGTTACCGGTTGAAAGGGTCTTTGATTCAAGGGCGCTTTCCGCCTTGTTCTATGTGATTTCGCCATGCCGCAGCTGCGTCTGCAGAACGGACTTCAAGGACACGCCAAAGGTCATCCAATGAATTTTCACCATCCATTGTAGTGATTCGAGTAAGGATACTGGAAAGATCTTCTGGATGTTCATCAACCATGTGCAAAAGGAGTTCTCGCAAACGTGTTCGGACAACTTCATCGCCATTAATCCATAGTTGCACAGTCAAACCTTTGCGATCATCGGGGTGTAGAACCAAGTAATCACGAAGTGCGGTTTGGGTGAAACGGCGATGGATACTAGAATCTGGTTGGTGTACGATTCGGGCACAGCGGTTTGCAAATCCGTCTGGGTCTAGGGTCGTTGTAAGGCGAATTGAACCTGTAGCAATTCGAATAACATCGGGAGACTCGTCTGCGAGAAGATCGTCCAATAGCGGGAGAGCGGCAACGCCGCGGCGACGGATGATTTCGTCAAGAGCGTCTGCCAAAGCGCATCTCACCTGCGGCTCTCGAGCCAAGAGTGTTCGCTCAAGTTCTTCAGAGCCATCTAAGTCCAAGTCCCACGCTCGAGGCAGCAATGCTGCAATCCGACTGGAAAGGATGGTATCGCCATCGCTGGCCATCCGGTTGAGGCGTGGGATAATCGACAGTGGGGTGACGAGGGTTCGTCGGGCCAATGCGATATCTAACCATTCGACCAAAACTGGACGTGGGGGGTCGGCTTCTTCCATTCTATCAAGAAGCCAGCCAGCAGCAAAAGCACCACCTACATCTGCCTGCATCGGTGCAGCAGATGTAACTTCGCGGCCTTCTTGCCAATCGACGAGATGGGGGCCTGGTGTAACACTACCATGCCAATATCCTGGTTGACGAGCAAAGGCGATACTTTCCATCAGATGGTATCCTTGCTGCGCAGAAATCGAACTGTCTTTGGATGACATTCCGTTCAACAAAGCAATGGCAACCCACCATCTATCGACATCGGGTGCATCAGCATCTAGTGCTTGAGCAAGAAGGGTTTCTAATCTGATGAATAGGGCCCGCTCAGCAACTTCATCGCTACGGCGGTCAAGCCACTTACGAGCTTCACGCGCAGGATCTGCAGTCAAAGACAAACGATGTGGGACCAATGATTCACCAATCGATTCAAGATCCCGATCAAAGGCTGCACGGTTTGCATTGAGTAACGCATGCGCGATTTCGACCAACTTTGCTGGGTCTTGAGGTAGCCGAACTGGGAAATCAGGGTCTGAAAGTGGGGGTTCTGGTAATGGCCAATCCACACAGCCGCGCATCATGGCAACTTCGAGTGCCGCTTGTGTGTGTTCAAACAATCGCTGCGAGAGTGCGTTTTGTTCTCGCCAATCGCTCACGGCGACCACACCATCAGATGTCGAGTTCGATGTTGAGGTTCTGGATGAGTTCCTTGTATCGGTTTCGGATGGTTACTTCAGTCACACCTGCAACTTCGGCAACTTCGCGCTGGGTTCGGCGTTTGCCACAAAGAACACTAGCGATATAGATAATCGACGCTGCAATTCCTGTTGGGCCACGGCCACTGGTCAATTCTTTTTCCTGGGCTGCCTTGATCAATTCGTATGCCTTGGATTCGACCTCTGAATCCAATCCCAAACCTGAGCAGAATCGTGAAATATAATCTTCAGGACCCGTTGGCATGATTTTCATTTTGAGTTCACGAACCATGAATCGATATGTGCGGCCGATTTCTTTACGACCGGTTCGGCTTGCTTGACCAATTTCATCGAGTGTGCGGGGAACACCGCACTGTCGGCAAGCAGCATACAAACTTGCAGCTGCGACACCTTCGATTGAACGTCCACGAATCAAGCGCTTCTCAACTGCTTTTTTGTAATTGACAGCTGCAGATTCGCGAACCGTCTTTGGGAGTTCTAAACGGCTAGCCATGCGGTCGAGTTCTGCGAGAGCCATTGCGAGGTTGCGCTCTGTTGCATTACTCACACGGCTGCGCTTCTGCCACTTTCGCATACGGTAGAATTGGCTTCGGTAGCGACTGTTAATCGTCTTGCCAGAATAGTCCTTGTTCTGCCAATCGATATCGGTGCTGAGACCTTTGTCGTGTAGCATCACCGTCATAGGGGCACCAGTACGCGCGCGTTGGTCACCTTGTTCTGGACTGAACACACGCCATTCTGCACCTTGATCAATAACATTGTCTTCGAGGACAAGGCCACAATCCTTGCAGACGATTTCTCCGCGGGTTTCGTCACGGTCTAATTTTCTTGAATTACATTCTGGACATTTGACAACGTCTTCTACATCTTCAGCCATAATATTTCACCATCTCCCTACGCATTAAATCAATAGGAAGTAATATATTTCCGAATGCGGATGCTATTTAAATTTAATGCCCCCATATATCGCCCACCTCTGTTGATTCTAGAACTCTTTTTGGAATTCTATCTAGGCATTCTGATTTCTGGTAAGTCACGGTTTGAAAATCCATCTGTAAATGCCCCGAATCTCCACCAAAGGTGGAGAGGGTGTGTGGTCCCGAACCCCATCTAGTTGTTTCCGAACCGTCATATAGCCCAGCCCGCTAGAGAATTCTGGGTGAGTTTATGTCGATGTCCTGGCCCCCGGAATCCATTGCACTTAATCCCGAGAAACGAGTGCTCTTTTTGACCAAGGATTTGGCCCTTATCAAAGAACAATTGTACAACGGCCTGAACCTGCGGATGGAAGATTTGTCCGTAGATGATCTTCTTAATGATATCAACACCGATGTCATGACACCTGCTTGGGTCTGTTTTGATCACGACCCTGCATTGATTGCAGAGAATGCGTATGCTGGCTTAATGCACGAAGGGGAACGGGTCTTTCGGCAGGGTGCACTCAAAGAAGGCGGGTTTGAGGTTCTCGTCAGTGGGCATCGAAAAGGAACTGGTAGCAGCCGTGAAACGGCCGCTCAATGTGAACGATGGTCTGGTATTCGAATCATTATTGCAGCTTCGTTCGCGCCTATTCACGAGCGGAATAACATCAATCTTGGACAGGTCATGGGCGATCATGCAATGTTGGAACGATTGCAAAAGGGTGAAACCATTTCATTGTCTGAATTCACTGATAAATACGATCCAGTAACTCGATTAATCCTTGAGAATGGTGGTATTCTACCATTTGCCAAGATGCTCGATGCGGGGGAAATTGAATTGCCTGTACTATCTACTGAATCACGTGGGATGACAATGGCTGAGAAGATTATCGCGAAGAAATTGATCGGTCGAAACGGAGCGGCTTGTTACGTCTCTCCTGGGGATGCGGTTCTGGCTTCTGTCGATGGTGGTTACAGCCACGAGTTCACCACCGCCCAAGTTCACAATTTCCTTTCCGAAGAGTATGGGGATGATTATTCTCTACCAAACCCGCCAAAATTTGCCGTGTTTGAAGACCACCTGCTGTATGCAACAGGGGTGCCTCGATTCGGCCCGTTCACAGATAAGATCCAGGCGTTGCGTGACTTGCAAGTGATGTTCCAACAACACACGGGGGTTCGTGATTACTCAGCAACCGATGGGGTCAGTCCTGGTATCTGCCACCAAGTTGCACGTGAGGAATTCATCGACGTGGGTGATTTCATCCAAGCCACGGATAGTCACACCTGCATGGGGGGTGCCTCAAACGCGCTGACCTACGGGGTTGGTTCAACCGAATATGCCAACCTTGTTTACAATCAATTCGCATTTGTCAAGGTCCCCGAGAGTATTCGATTCGAACTCACAGGAACACTGGATTCAGGTTGTACTGCCAAAGATGTGATTCTGCACATACTATGGCATTTTGCAAAACACTCCGATACACTAGACCGCTCAATGGAATTTGGAGGGCCGGGTCTTGCATCAATCTCGATGGATGAACGGGCTACACTGTGTAACATGGCGACCGAATGTAGTGCCAAGACTGGGATTTGTGATCCTGACCAATTGACCATTGATTGGTTGCTCTCCCGAAGAGAAGGATTGACCGAAGAAGCGGTGCGCAATGCATTCGTTGAAGCGGACCCTGATGCGCATTACGATGGTGGCGTTCATACCATCAATCTCGATGAGATTCGGCCTATGGTTGCTCATCCAGGTAATCCAGATGAAGGCATTCCTTCAGATCCAACCAATGGGGCTTACATCGATGAACTAGGAGATGTGGAAATTGACATCGCCTATGCTGGTTCGTGTACAGCAGGCAAGGACGATGATTTCGCTTACTATGCGATGGTGACCAAAGCGGCATTGGATGCAGGTCTAACCGTTGCTGATGGTGTGGATTGTTACATCCAATTTGGGTCAAAAACGGTCAAAGAACTCTCGGAACGCAATGGATGGACCGAGATGTTTGCAGCTGCGGGTGTCAACCTGATTGATCCTGGATGTGGTGCCTGTATTGGTGCAGGCCCTGGGGTCAGTGACAATTCTGATCAAGTTACTGTGTCAGCGATTAATCGTAATTTTCAGGGGCGTTCGGGCCCGGGTCGATTGTACCTTGCAAGCCCCTTGACAGTGATGGCTTCAGCCTTTACTGGCAAGATTACAGCTTGGCATCCGAATCTATTTGATTGAGGGGGATATTGAATGGACGTTGTTCTCATCCTCTCGTTTCTTCTCTTCATGTCCTTCTTCGCGGCCGTAGGGCTCTCGTCGATACGTGTCAAAAAAGATACGACCGATGATTATCTGGTCGCGGGTCGAGGGATGCACCCTGGTCTTGCCGCACTTTCTGCAGTCAGTACGTGGAATAGCGGTTACATGTTCATCGGTTTCATTGGCTTTGTCTATTTGTACGGATATTCAGCGATTTGGATTTCGGTTATATCAATGGGCGGACAGGTTATCGCATGGGTTTGGATGTTCAAGTTCATTCAGCATGAGGCGCACGATCGAAATGTGCGTTCGCTCTCATCATTAGTAGCCAACGTGAAAGGTGCGCCAGAAGCGAAAGTTGCTGCAATCCTATCTGTTGTCTTTCTATCCATTTATGCGGCAGCACAACTCACTGCTGGTGGTGTTGCACTCAATGCAATTCTTGGCTGGTCGAACATTGTCGGAATCCTCCTTGGTTTTGTTTTGGTTGTCGCCTATTGTTACGCGGGCGGAATCCGTGCATCAATTTGGACAGATGCGGCACAATCCTGTGTGATGATCGTCGGCACAGGTCTACTTTGTTGGGTTGCCGTAGGCGAAGTCGGTGGGTTCAGTGGAATGCATACATCGCTGAAAACGATGGACCCAACACTGACCTCGATGTTCCCCCCCGGCCTCAAACTGGGTGTGACATTGTGGGTCTTCGCCTTCTTCCTCGGGGGGCTGGGTGTGGCTGGCCAACCACAAGTCGTCTCTCGAATCATGACGCTAGGAGATGATGCAGATCGCAAACAAGCTGCGGTGTGGTTCTTTGTCTGGCAAACCCCTTTCATCATACTAATGTACATCATTGGATTGACCTGCAGAGTCGTCTTTGACGGGCCTGGATTCGATCCCGAAATGGGATTACCTATGATTGCAATGGAAGTTCTCGGGCCATTCTGGGTGGGCCTGATTCTCGCCTCAATTTTTGCGGCAACCATGTCAACAGCAGACAGTCAGGTTCTCGCTTGTACGGCTGCAGTAACCGACGATATTCGCCCCGAATGGAGTCAAGACCACAAGACGACGAAGTTGGTCACATTGGCTGTCGCTTTGTTTGCAACGGCAATTTCGTTGGTTGCAGATGTAACTGGGAATGATTCAGTGTTCAAACTTGTTGTCTTCGCTGTATACGGGCTTGCTTCTGTGTTCATACCACTCCTTCTCATTCGCATGATGGGCTACAAACCCGACACCTATCATTCGACCACGATGATTATTGCTGCATTTTCCAGTGTTGTCGTCTGGCGCCTGTTGGGGCTGGATCAGTACATCTTCGATACGGTGCCTGGAATGGCTGCTGCGTTCACCGCTCACCTTTGCTTGTGCCACTTCCGAGACCTCTCTGATTCGGCCTTCCTTGGAAGGTTTGAGGTGCCAAGGAATATCATGGCATCATTTGGTGCTGGTCTCATCGTAATTCTGCTCGTCAGTGAGAGTCTTTACTTCATCAATAGCCCTGATTCTTCTGATGCAATGGGGGGTGTTGATGATTATATGATTCTAGGCGTACTCTCGGGTGAGGAACTGGGTGAAGGTTCAGAGTATGTGATGGATGGAGACACACTATCACTTGAATTCAATACAGATTCAATTGATTCTTGGGACAATGGCAACAACGTCGTTGCTGTTCGTGTACTACTCACATATTCAGAAGACGAAACGAGTAATGGATTAGGGTGTGGACTTCCTGGTGCATCACAACCTGATCCGGATACAATTACTGGTACGGTTGTACACAATGAATACAATGGCACAGGCAGTGGGCAGAATCAGGCCCAGGATTCTTCCTCGCACGAGATTATTGTCGAGTGGTACAACTCTTCACTGTGGAATGCAGGAATTGTATCCAACCTTACTGAATCTGAAATTCACGACCAACTCGATGCTGCGGGGGCCGGTTTTGGAATACATTCAGTTGACATCACTGTTGATGTGGGAACTGGTGGTGGTCCTGGTTGCCTACACACAGATGATGGTGAAGAAGTAGAATATTACGTAGAGGTTATTGTTCTCGATTATTCCATAGAACCCGCCCCCTAAGCGATGTTAGATTATGGGGCAGAAATCCAATTTCTAACCTTGAGGCTTTTATGCCGTCCCGTTGCCCGAACGGTTTGCGGCCTGCTGGCCCCTCCGCATTGGGCGTAGGGAGGACCTGGAGCCGTGGAGCGCGAGGCACATGGCAAGAAAGTCATCAGGAATGCAGCAGGCAAGCATAAGTGAATTCTTTGAAAAGAACAAACACTTTCTGGGCTTCGATACGCTACCACGGTCGATTATTACAGCAGTGAAAGAATCTGTAGACAACTCATTGGATGCTGCTGAAGAGCATCGTATTTTGCCTACGATTTCCATCGAAATTCACAAAGTCGCTGGGAAGAAAGACGAGTTGCGTTTGATTACCCAAGACAATGGGCCGGGAATTCCACAGAAATCAATCTCCAAAGTATTCGGTTCCCTCCTATTCGGCTCGAGATTTCATACCATCCGGCAGACGCGTGGTCAACAGGGAATTGGAATTACAGGCGTTGTGATGTACAGTCAATTGACGACGGGGAAACCGACGGCGGTCATCTCGAAAATTGCCAAGGAATCTGGGGCTGTACGAGTCAATATTGGTTTGGACACAAAGAAAAATAAGGCCATCATAAGCAACGAAAAACGATTTTCATATGATGAAGTGAATCCTGGAAAGGGTCTCCATTGGATCGGTGAACATGGGATTCGTATTGAAACACGAATGAAAGCGAAATATCAACGTGGAAGACAATCTGTGTATCAATATCTCAAGATGACAAGTATCGTCAACCCACATGCAAGTGTCAATTTCAAGGCTTTCGATGAAGAAGGGAATCTTCTCGATGAAGGATCTTGGGCCCGTGTCACCGAAGAATTACCGCGCCCTGTGAAAGACATCAAGCCGCACCCACATGGAATGGAGATTGGTACTTTGCAGCGGTTGCTTAGAGATGCCGATATCCCAAGTGAGGGAGAAGGTGCGAATACTGCACTTCGATATTTCTTGCGACATACATTTTCTTCAGTGAGTTCTAGGTCTGCTGGACAAATTCTCGACAAGGCGGGTCTGGAATACAAGAAACGGCCCGCTTCTCTGAAACCGGATGATGTAGTCGATTTGCTTGCAGCTTTTGGCAAGGTAAAATTACCTGCACCGCCGACTGATTGTCTTTCTCCAATCGAAGACTTGCTCATCAAAAAAGGACTTTCAAAGGCGATTGATTCTCGGTTTGTCTCTACTGTGACCAGAGAACCAAGGGTGACCAATGGTAATCCATTCCAAGTTGAAGTTGGTCTCATTTTTGGTGGTGACCTACCTGGTGATCAACCGATTCAAGTACTACGATTTGCAAACCGTGTCCCATTGATGTATCAACAAGGTGGTTGCTTGTTGACCAAAGCGTTGGAATCTGTCAATTGGAAAACATACGGTTTAGATCATCCCGGTGGACGAGGAATTCCAAAGGGTCCCGCTGCGGTACTCATCCACTTGGCGAGTACGAATGTACAATTCACCAGTGAAGCCAAAGAAGCACTCGCAGACAACACTGATGTTTTTGATGAAATTCGATTGGCGATGCTCGAAGTCGGACGTGGTCTGAGAAATCATCTCAAGAAGAAAAAGGCAAAGGAGAAGGCCCAAGAAAAATTTGAACTTGTTAACATCATTTTACCAGAAATCCATGACAAAGTCATTGCCATTCTAGACGCTGAACCTGTGCCGCTAGATCCCGTTATTACCAAAATCATGAATGCTGTTTTCCTTGAAGAAAAGATTGAGTGGGAAGCAGAAACAAAGGTCACGCGAGCAACCATCGAAGTGTACAATTACACTGCACGTCCACGCGCATACACCCTATTATCCACCTGGCCTGAAAGGGAAGGGGTGTCTATCGTCGACAACCCATTAGGTGGGCGAAGGGAAGCCAAAGGGCTCTGGGCATGGAAATTGGAAACTATCAACCCAGGATGTTCAACCACAGTATCATTCACAGTGGGTGGAGTTTCCAAAGGAGATTGGTCAGATATTGACATCTTCTTCCGGGGTGCTGGAGATATTATTGGGGCGACAAAAATCGATGAGGCGATTTTAGCTGAAATGTTACGAGAAGAAGATGCTGGTGTAGAATATGAAGATGAAAGCGAAGTGGTGACACCGCCTATGGTCGTGGACGCTGCCCCAATAGATATGGGGCAAGAAGTCAATATTAACCAAGAAACTGAAACGTCGTCTGATGAAGAATCGGATTGGTTTGGTCTTGGTGGAGGTGAGGAAGAATGAGTGTGACTCAACGAAAAACCAAGGAAGAAGTTGTGGAGAATCTCCACGGTGTTGCAAGAGAGATGTACAAACGAATGGTGAAGGGAGAGGCTCCGACCATGACCTTGCCAGTACGGACCAAGAACAATATTGGATTCGATGAAAAATTAGGTGTTTACAAATATGGAAGTAAACGGTCTATTCGCGATGCTACAAGCCTAGGTAGCGCAAGACAATTGTTGCGTGCGCTACATATTATCGAATTTATCGAGCAGATGATTGGAAATGAGAAGTCGTCGACACTTCGTGAAATGTACTACATCTCCGAAGGGTGGGGTCATGGAAAGTTTGGCTCACAAAACGATAGTAACAATCTTGCTGAAGACCTTGAAATTGTCACGAAATGCTTACGCGAGGATTTCAAACTCCGCCCTGAAGAAGACGGTGCCCGGATGATTGGAAATTTAACGGTGAATGAGCGGAATAGGCGAGGTGAATGGATGAGGATCAACGCTCGAGATGATGTTGGAGATTCGGGTTACGGAGTGCCATATAATGTTGAATCCGAAAAAATCCAATTGGTTGAACATGACATTGACTTCATCATGGCCATCGAAACTGGTGGTATGTTTGATCGGCTTGTCGAGAATGGATTTGACGAAGACTACCGTTGCGGTTTACTTCACTTGAAAGGGCAACCTGCCCGTTCTACACGTCGAATATTGAAACGAATGAATGAGGAATGGAATCTACCAATCTACGTCTTCCTCGACGGTGATCCGTGGTCATTCAGAATCTTTGCAAGCATTGCGTATGGTGCAATCAAAACCGCTCACATCTCAGAATATCTAGCAACGCCGAGCGCGGAATATCTCGGTATTACCTCTGGCGATATCGAGGCGTATGATCTACCTAGTGACAAATTATCGAGCAAGGATGTGGAGGCCCTGAAAGCCGAACTCAGCGATCCAAGGTTTGCTGATGGTTGGTGGCAGGAACAGATTAAGATGATGCTGAGTTTAGGAAAGAAGGCTGAACAGCAATCTCTCGCAAAATACGGCCTTGATTTCGTTACAGACACATATCTCCCAGAAAAAATGGCTGAAAGAGGGCATTATAAGCGAGCATAACAGAGATGAACGTTGACGAAGAGGTGGGGTTATGAGCCAAGGCGGGTGGCCGAAACGGTTGATGATTGCCGGTGCCGTTGTATTGGGCATATCCATCGCTGTCTTAGTATCTGTATGGCCTTCGTGGATGGCAACCCTTGACCCCGATGAAAACCACCTCCTCAAATTAGAGGGGGGTGAAAGCGAACCCGTCAACCTCAGCAAAGAAAGTTCTTACCTGCTATTTCGACTCGATGATTCACCCCACAATTGTACAATTATTGAAGATGCCACTGAGACAGAAGTAACCATCGGTTCTCCGAGTTGGATACAATCAGATCGAGAAGGAATGGGTGAAGAGTGGTACTTTGCCGTTGGTTCGTTTATTCCTGATGAGAATGGGCCCCATGTAATTTACAATAATGCGGGTGAAGGTGAAATATTGTGGGTCATCGATGAAATGGATTTGGCAAGTTCTTCTGATTCTACCTACATCACGGGAGGTTGTCTTGGAATTATCTTTGGCGGGTGTCTATTGCCAATTGCGTTTGCACTCTGGATGAATGGTCGGAAAAAATCTGCAAAGGCGGGTCTCGTAATGCAAGCAGCAGACGGAACAACGATTCCAATCGCACCAACAGATGGAACCATCCAACAGCGCGTGCCAACCACTGATGAAATTTGGAGAAGTGTGCATGGTGGTGAAATTCTTGATTTGACTGTTCATCAGCCTCTAGTAGAACAAGAAACCCCTGCTCCTTTCGCAGATCGTCCTGATCGTGCGGGTAAATTGGCTCGAGTTGTAGACGAAATCGAATCTGTGAATGATTCTGCACCGCAATCCATCGAAGCTGATGGCGAACATGTGGAACGTAGTTGGAAGACATGGGACGAAGGATGAACCAGCCGAGGATTCATAGGGGTCCTTTGACTAGTTAACACTGGGTTGTCAAGTGGTTACGGATTTTGACACTGCACTTTCCATACTAGAAAATCGTACACGTCGCTCAATTTTGGAGCACCTTGTCCGCGAGGCTCACTACCCTTTGCAGCTAGCTGAATTACTCGATGTTTCGCAACAAGCGATTATGAAACACCTGAAAGTTCTCGAAAATGCTGGTTTTGTCGTGAGTGAAAAGGTACCCAGCGAAAAAGGAGGGCCGCCTAAGAGAATCTATGCAATTACACAGTCGTTTTCTCTGCGGCTCGATTTGGGTCCCGATCTCTTTCGGGCCGAACATCGGCAATTACCGGCCGGTGGTCCTGCACGACTTTCAAGCCGATTACCAGCGGACGTCCTGGGGGTTGCTGAGCGCTTAGGGACCCGTCGTAGATTACCAATGGCTGAAGCCTTGGGAATGCTTTCAGAATTGAATGATGAACTTGATCGTCTCGATGCTGAAAGAGATGCTCTTATTGCACTTCATCAACAAATAAAGCAGAAGGCGAGTCGTGTCGTCGATGATACCTTCGATATTTACGAAGAACGGCAATTGGCTCATGTTCTGCTAGAAGCGCCAAGACGGCCAGTTGATCTCGATCAGTTCTGTGCTGGGATGCAAATTCAACCACAACGTGCGGAAGAGATGATGGATGCACTACGCGGCGTCATGATGCGTCAACTCGGTGCTGAATCGGGGACGATTATCGCAACCAGCGACGATCGATTACTGCCTTGGTGGTTGGCCAAAACAGACCCGTCGTAATTTCCAATCAGAAGCGCATGTCTTCTTCGACAGAAGTCATGCTCGATTGTGCATCAACACGTGCCAATGCTTCACGTCGACGACCAACCATGACCATGCCTGCAACTGCCATCAAAGCGATGGTGAGAAGCAGAATCATCGTTGGAACCGACCAGGTTCCTGCGGCTTCCGCAGCGACATCAAGCCAACCATTTTCACTCGAAAGTTGGCCAATATCCTTGCGATTGTTAGCCTCATTAGCTTCGATAATCAGATTACCTGGATCGACAATTACAACCACATCGTGGTTTCCAGCCGTTACTGGATAGAGTAGTGTGATTTCAACCGCTTCGGCTGAACCACTGTCATCGGGTGGCATCAATGCACCAATCACTTGGCGGTAAGCAACATTTTCTTCGGAACAGATGTTGTTTCGGATGTTGTCTTCCGTCTCATCTTCACAGAGTACGATGTTGATATCTGTAGCATGAACGTTTCCTCGGTTGATAATCTGAACATTGACTGGAATCATATCGCCAACTGGTGCTTCTACCCGCACGGGTGTGACATCGAGAATTTCTAGATCTGGTGCACGGAGTCGGATTCGTAGAACCTGCTCATTCGTGTCACATGGGTAGACATTGTCTACAACTCCATCGTTGTCTGCATCGATTGTGCAACTGTCAAGCCAAGATGCTGTTTCATCAGTATCACCATCGGGTGAACCACCAAAGTTCGAAAGAACCTTGATCCCAATTTCACGGTTTGCGAGTGTAGCAGATGGGCTAATGTCGATAATGACCATGACTTGAACCGTGGTGTATGCTTGCATTTCTGCAAGGCTCCATGTTCCGTCTGCGTGGTAAGCGCAGCCATACAATGGTGCCGCCTCGCCAGGTGCAAGTTCAGCACAGGGTATCTCCCTTGGGAGTTCAGTATCGAAATCTTCAACCATTGCGTATTCAACATTCCAACTGGATAGTGAGCCCATACTCGGCTGGTCATTCCAATCATTACCACTCTTGGTGTGGTTGTGCAATGTTGGAATATCTGGTACGTTACCATTGTTGGTTACATTAAGCAAATAGCGAACTGTACGCCCGGGTGCTGTGGTCTTGATTTGACTCTCAACCGTATTATCTAGCCAAATTTGCATGTCGTGGAACTGATTGACTGTGATGTCAAAGAGTATGGCATCTCGTTCTGATGTACCTTCGAAAGGTTCCTCACTGTATGCCTTCAGAACAACTTGGTAATTACCAGCAACAATCTGTCCCGGAATATTGATTGCGACATTGATTGTTTCTGCATCATCACGCTCAAGTTCCGAGAGTGTTGCACGTGGAATTTGGATTTCCCATAACAACTGTGTGCCATTGGCATCAGTAATCGATGCTGTGCGCATATCGTAGCGATCTGGACCGTTGCCTTCGTTGGTCGTGGTAATTGGGACTACCAAGGATTGACCTGGGTCGACAGAGTATGTCGTCGATGGAGCATCCATTTCCAAATCATACACGTGTTCAACGTTGGTGGAAAGGATTACTGCATCAGATACCCGTGAAGCACCCTGTAGATGTGCCTTCACGGTAATCGCTGGACCAAGGCCAGCACTCGCGTTAAGTGGGGCGCAAACGATGGCTGCTACCTCGTATGGAATGTTGATCTGAGACCAATGTCGTGCTTTGCTCATTTCACCTTCATTTCCACCAGGGGCATTGCTGAAATCCAAATTAACAGTCCAATGATCATATTGCCATTCATTCATCGGCATTCCATCGGGCTTAGCATCAGGAGCGCCGGGTGTAGTGAAAATTAGATATCCGGGTGCAAACTTCTTGATGACATCAATTGTGTATGTATGACACTCGCCAGGCATGACATACTCTGATGTATCGAATATTTCGAAGATGATGTTTCCTGTTGAACGGATACTCACATTCACCCACAATTCCAACACATCGTATGTGCCTTTATCCAAACTCTTCACTGGTTCGCCCATTGACCAACCTTTGAGATACAATGCAAATGTCCCTGGATCTTGGGTCGTCGGCACTGAAATCTCTAAATTCTTGGTTACTGATTGCCCGGGATCTAAACTGACCATCAATGGGAAGTTAATCTGCCAACCCCAAGGGAGTAGCCATTCCTGTTGACCTTGCAAGGTCGTTGGATCATAGAATGCAAATGTATCAAACACGTTTCCAGTATTTGTAATCGTGATTGAGAATATTGCGGTTTCACCCTGCTCCACATCCGATTGATAGTGGCTTGTTTCCAGTTCAATACCGTGGACCACGTCCATTAAGGTCAGAGTCAATCGATCGCTGCGGATAGCTGGATCTTTGTAAGATACAGCAGACACGACGACCTGTGCAAGTTCATCCGCATTCGCTTGGTAAATTGATGGTGCGCGAATTCGTAAATACACACGAACCGATTCACCGCCAAGTAAGAAAATTGGGGTTTCAGGGAAAATCGCAGTGTGGTTGTCGGCGAAGAATAAATTCGCAGTCCAATTCAGAGGCACCCCTGAAAGATTCACAGCAAATGTATCCGATACCAAATCAATTGGACCTGGTGTTGAATTGTTCACAGTCAAATTGTATATTGTCTGTTCACCTGGTTCAATTACGTGATAGTACGTCTCATCTTCAGCTAACTCAACGTCAACTTGACCGGTTAACACGTGGGTGTAACAAATCGTATATGCTCCATTGTTCGAATCTTCATTACATTTGTTGGTATCTGACCACGCAATATGCGCACCACTGCCCATATCATTTGCAAACGCTGGTGGCTGCGAGAGTTCTGGTGAACGGCCACTGTTGGGCCCCAATTTATCGCTGTGCCATTCCGTCACATCGACGCGTTCCCATGGATCTAGAACCGCGGCTGCAATACTATTCAAAGGCCAATCGCCAACATCGTTGGTGTGGTTTAATCGAGTATACATGATGGATTCACCCTGAGATGTGTTAGAGTTCTCAAGCCAAGACATGTGCACGTTATTCTGATTGTCAGCGATGACTTGTGGCATGTATGAAGATGCTCGATAGTAGTCATTCGGATTGACATTGCTCGCTCCTTCAACATATGAAATTCGAGTGTCGACAATCTTCTTGATTCCGTAAGTGGGCAAACCACCAGATACGCCGTCCCACTCTGCTGAACCTCGGAGGCGGAGGCGTGAGTAGTATACCTCGTAGTTGTCATCTTTGTCAAAACCATAGTCACGGGTGTCCATCCATGTTAGATGGGTGTCGCCGCTGTTGTCAATGGCTATCGAAGGGTGTAGACTGAATGCGTCATCAAGTGTGATACGGGTATCGTTCACCACGACAAGGTGACCGTAGCCATTCGAATCTTGACTTGGGCCCAAATCTTCGGTGTAACGATTGTTCGTTTCATCTGTTCCAGATTGGCCATAAACCCAGCCCGGAGCTGGATTGTTAATCTTCGCATATGGGTCCAAAACGGTCATGTAAATTTCACGACTGTTGTTGGTTGCGAGGAAAACCATTGCCTCAACCAATGTAGCCATGGCGTTGGCTCCAGATGCGGGGAAAGCATACACTTGTCCCCCAGCATCTGTGTTTCTAGTGGTTGAACCTGGGCAAATTCGTGGATTCGTATTCACTTGTCCGTTAGGACATTGTGCGAGATCTTTCATGTGGCTTGCAACTTGGTTGTTTGCTCCCCACGATGAACCATATATCCCTACAGGGATTACTCCGGCATCAACGCAAGCGTCGTGGGCTTCGTTGATACTGGCAATGTCATCAGATTGTTGAGGTGGGTCTCCACCCTTGGGCCCCTCGTCACTGATTGGAATGACAATCTTGGTTGCATTCGGATTCCAGTGGTGGTCGTAAGTTGTTGGTGGGTTGCCGGGTACATTGCCTTGTGCATCTACCCAAGACAAGCATGCCCAAGCACTTCCTGGTCCCCAATCTTCACCTTGGTAACCGCCACTTTGTGCGCCACCATTGTAGATGGTTGAGTGTAGTTTGATGAGGCCGCCCGAGGAATCTTGAGTCGTAAGATGATTGGGTCGTGGGTTCTCGTGGTGAGGTGGACTAGAACATGCACCGCTTGTTGCAGCACTTGGGAAGGTTCCACCCAATGCATACAATGTTTCGAATACCGAGATGTTCGCCTCTTCAAGCATAGGCTTGATTCCCGTGAATGAACCTCCACTGGACCATGTGCCTCCGTAGAAAACAACACACATGTCGGCCCATTCTGAATACATGGAACCTGATGTATCGATTGCTGATACAATCTCCACCTTGCCACCACGGGTATCATCCCATGCGATCTGAACCAAATCATCTGCATCAATAGCGATATCAGGGTGACCCTTGTGTCCAATGATTGGGGTCAAAAGCGTGCTATCAATCGCAGTGATTGCTTCACGGGATGCTTCATCAACCTCCAAAAATTTGTAGTAAATCTGCGGTTGCTGGAAGTACTTGTCATGCTGATCAAAGGAATCTTCCCATACGATATGCGCGTTGTCATGGCTATCGACTGCGATTGCGGGCCAATCGCGGTTTTGTTGCCGGCGGGTGACTTCTGTATCTTCAATGATTGAAATCGTTGAGTCGTCAGCCGGGCTTCCGTCCTGGTCATCCAAACTAGGGTCTAGTAGTGTGTACAGGATTTCATGCTGGCTAGCTTTGTTTGTCCAAACGACGTGGACGCGGTCTTCCGAATCAATATCGATATCAGGATGCCATGCTCGATGTCCGCCACCATTAGAAATTTGGGTGACGTCGATGACAGTCTGTGCTCTTGGGTCGAGCATTGTGTAGTAGAGATGCTGTGTGTTGCGAGTCCAAACGACGTGGATGTTGCCTTCACTATCGCTTGTCATCGAGGCCATACGTTCGTTGACCGACCCTCCATTGACGAGTTGTACGGCATCGGTAATCACGACCGATGCACCTTGGGCAACTGGTGGTGTATAGCCAATCAATAACGTGCTCATTACGAAAATCATCACCAATGTGATGCTGCTGTGTTTGCTACTGCTCATATTATTCGACCCCTAGAGAACCTCTCCAGCACTTTGGAAATGCCGTTTCCCTCCTACTTAACCGAACCCCTCTGCGGTCAGGTTCGCGCAAGCGCACGCACGAGGAGGTTACGCCCATTCAGATGGGTCAAATCCTGTACCAAAGCCGCCCGTTTCGTCGGTTTCTACCTCTTTGGTCGAAGGTGTAGTATCTGGCGCTGGTGGTGATCCGCTTTTGGCCCAATCATCTACCGGGCCGGGTTTACCAATGCCCGGGCCATATGAAAATTTGATGTCGTGAATCACAGATAACTTGGACAGCCACAATCGTCGAAGCGTCTGCATTACTTCGTTTTGGGTGACTCCATCAAACCAAGTCGGCAGTGATAGATTGAACGCTTGGAGCGGCCCCGGTTTCTTTTCACCGTGTCCAACATGTAATACCCAATCCACATGCGAACGTGTCAATTGAAGTCGTGTTTCATGAAGCCATTCTTCCCAACCATCTGGATCTGCAGTAGCGTGCTTCGACATCTCATCCTGTTGCCCGGAATCAACTTGTGTCACACTTGAAATCACCAAAAGGCTGCGTTCCTTTGGTGATAAAACATTGAACAAATGGCCATGCTTGGTTGGAGGGTATCTCACGAGGAAATGGAAATCAGCACGGGGATCTTCGCGTTCCTTAATTTCAAGGCCCTCTCCTGACAACCAATTCCGAACACGCTCCTCAATCTCGCGGGCCCCCATGGGTGGGTGGCGGATGGCGACCTATTTCAGCGCAGCGAGCAAATCAACGATGTCTTTACCAATCGATTGTGATTCTGAATCACGTCGTAATCGATTGAGGCGACGGGCATTACGCGATATGATATGCAAATCCCACGCGAGAATGGCGACCTTGTTGGAAAGGTGGAATACTACTGGAAGCAAAATGATGATTACAATAATTTGTAGTGTCGAAATAACCCACGGACCAAAGATGGCTGTGAGGAGGGAAATCCCGATAGGTATTGGCCAGATAATCAAGGGTCCAATAAGTGAGGCAAGGAAGTGATATGTGGTACGGGCATCAAGACCCTCGTCTGTGCTGTCTCCAAGGACCTTGGCGATGAGAATCATCAAACCGCTTCCAAACAATGTCAATGGTGCAGAAAGAATGGCCAGAATCAATGCAGGGATAATGGCTAGGTGCTCTGTGATTCGTGTTTTTCGCAACCCGTTTGAAGCGAATGCGCGTCCATCCAATCCTGTGGTATGAAGCGCCTTCCCAATTCGCTCTGCTGTGGGCTGCAATGAAATCAATTGGCTGTCACCTTGGCGTATTTCATCCCTAACCGAGCGTGCAGCGAGAACTTCTTCTCGCCATGAATTGAGATGTTGGCCCCGCGCAATTGTGCGCAGGTGCCCAAGAACATGCCAAGCGCGATGTTCATCCCATGATTCTGCGTCCGGGGTCATCGGAGCGAGTCTTTCTCTAACTTTGTCTCGCAAGTTGTTGACTCTATCTGCTGGGGCCTCAATCCACTCGCCATTCATCAATCGTTTACGATCTTCTTCGGGATGGATCGCGTCATCCAAACGGATGGGTTCACCATATTCAATCCAAGCATCGGTTCTGAAGTACCATGAAACACGATAGTGGAGGCCGACAGGAAGAAGGTGGGGTTCCGGTAGTCCTTTTTCGTGTGCAATTGAATTAGCGGCAATAACCGAACGTACAGGCCCTGTTCGAAGTCGGCGCATTTTGGAATCTTCATGCGAAGTCCCCTCTGGAAACAATGCTGTTCCGTGACCATGAGCTATGCATTCTGCAAGGGTGAGCATGGTCTTTGAATTAATCCTCGTTGCCGCTTCCTTAGATGCCCCGCCCCGAGCGAGTTCAGCTTGGCGGATGACGGGTTGAGCTCCTGAAATGGAAGCCATGGGGCCAATAATCGGGCGGGTAATTAGGTCGTGACGACCGCCGAAAACCAGTGTTTTCGGTTGGGTTACTACAATCGAAGTTGGATCGATTAGGGCATTGGTGTGCCAACCAACTGTGAGGATCCCAGCATTCTCTGCAATATGTTCCTGTCCAGTCACTTCGATGGTGCGAAATTGTTGACGCATTGCCAATCTGCATAAACTTGTGATGGCGTTGTAAAACCAAAGAATTCCAGGATGGTCGCCGGGTTTCGATGAATGTCGCCTCTTACTTTCGATTTTATTCACGTCAATTCGGGATGCGCTTTTAGAAAGAGAGGGGAGGACTTCACCATGGTGGTCTACGGCCCCATCATTTCCCGATTGAATGATCTTTTCCGCCATAAAATCACCTAATGGATCGTATTAATGTGATTGTAGTCGTTCGGATAGTTCTGACAGGGCTGTAAAATCAGGTTCACCGCCCGGGGGAGGTGAATTTGGCCAACATGCAAGCAAACTGAGGCCGCCATCTCCAAACGTCCTCGGACAAATGTGAATGTGCACGTGAGGAACTTCTTGGCCGGCGGTAGGTCCATCGTGAATCCCAACAGAAAAGTCGGTTGTTCCGAATTCTGCTGTAAGGCGTCTCTGAACTTCTACGACACCTTCCATCAAGCCATGAAGGCTTTCGGATGAAAGCTCGGCGATTCGCTGTGCTTGCTCTTTGGGGACGACCAATGTGTGCCCTACGCGGCGAGGATATATGTCGAGGAATGCATACCATGTGTCCCCTTCAGCAACTCGTGAAGAAGGTATGTCGCCACGGATGATTTTCGTGAACAATGTGGGCCCTTCCATGGCTGTCCGATGACGACATCTATGATAAATCGACTCAAGGTGGAGTGAAGTCCAATCTAGCAAGTGTGAACAACTCACCACCCTGATTCATAGGGTCGTGGCTTGCTACTAGGAAGGTGTTGCCAACAACTTCGATTGTAAGCATTCTATGGGGGCCAGTTGTCTCAATGTCATGTCGAATCCACATTGAATCTTGACGCTCTAGAAGAACGATTTGTGTTCGATTGGTTTCGGAAGGAAATTGCCCATCTGTCTGTAAACAAATCAAAATCATATCTAGATCTCCATCCCCATCGATATCTGAAATTGCTGTATCGTAAGCACCCCAGTTTCGAATAATGTCATGGTAGGTGAATCCACCTTCACCATCATTTTCCAACCAAGCAACACCATGTAATTGATTTGGGTTTATTTCGGGTGGTGTATCAAAGTCCATCGTATCCCCGTTGGTGAAAATAAGGTCATCATCACCATCATCATCGAGATCTCCAATACGGAGGCCGCTCATCCCGAAATACGTCAAATTTGAGTTGTAAAGCGACTCTGTGGAAAAATTTCCTGTTCCATCATTTCGATATAACATGATTTCTTCGATGTTCTGGGACAATACTGCAACGATGTCTAAATCGTTGTCTGAATCTACATCTACCGGTATGGCGTGAATGCTTCCAGGGCGCGAATCTAGGATGTGTTGATGCCAATTTCCCGCATCGTTCTCAAGCCAAGAAACTGTACCTTCATCATGACCAAATTCGCAGAGTGTGAGATCGATGTCGCCATCTCCATCAAAATCTCCTGGTTCTGCACATACTGTTCGACCAATTTCATCGATGATGGTGGTGGATTCTTGGGTTGCATCATCAAAAAGTATGACACGGCCTGATTTCTCATTTGAGGGGTATAAAATCCCAATATCTGATACAATCCAAGCACCAGTACTGCCCGCCCCTACACTCCCATAAGAAACTCTTACTGGAGCAAATGGTTCAGTTCCTGTACTCAAATTGTATGATTCGAATATACACGACGCCGGGTTGCAATTAGAATCTGATACTAGGCTGAATCTACCTTGAAGGGGTTCTGTAAATGCAATCACTTGTCCATCGTTGATTGAACGTATATTCGCAACAACAGGATTGTTTTCGCTTGTCGTGATTATCGGTGTAATCGTTGCTGTCCACTTTTCTTCTTCGGGTGGTTCTTCGGGAAGTTCCGATGAAATGCATCCAGTCAACAATAAGCATAGGCAAAATATGGCGAAGAATGCGTGTGGGGTTCTTCGATTCAATCGCATGGACTGACGGAGTGGCCTTGTTCTCTTATCATTGGCTGTCAGATGTGTGCTCATGAGCCTAAGGGTGTTGAAGAGTACACGCCCGGGGGCTATGTCGACTGAGTGCATTTATGCTCGACGTGGGTCAGTTGCGTAGTGACAGGTTAACGACGGTTCCATCACTACCAGAAAGTGAGTGTCTCGCCAACTTTGGATCTGTGTCTGGATGGTCTGTTCGAATGTGTGTGCCACGACTTTCTTCGCGTGCTAATGCGGCTGATACCGCTGCTGACGCGACCGACAACAACCCTTGAGTGCGGATCATGGATACCATTTCCGTATTCATCACTGGGCTGGTGTCACTAATCTTCATCGTAGTTTCTTGGAGTTCCTGAATTGTCGCTGCCGCGGTTGAAAGGCCCGCAGCATTACGCGCGACGCCCATGTGGGCTCGCATTGTACTGGCCAAACTTGATTGGACAACACCATAATTTGCACCTGCGGCGCCTGCTTCTGTAAGCATTGAGTCGTGGGAATGGTGTGCCTCTGACAATGCGACTGAAATTGCGCCGGAATCTGCGTGTTTAGATGAGCCTGCGTGAATTGCTGCTGAGGTGCCTGCTGTGGCACCACTAGCAAGTGCACCTAGAAGGTGGTCACCACTGTTCAATGCAGCCCCATGCAATCCTGAGCAAGCTGCATCTCCTGCAGCAAACAAACCGGGAAGGGGGGAGTCCCATGTTCCATTGATGGCTTGTCCGGATGCATCGGTGGGAATGCCACCAATAGTTGGTCCAGCAATTGGCATTAGGGGTATTAATTCGGTTGTACAATCGATTCCACAACGAGATGAAAGTGATTTTGCTACACCTGCGAACCACGGTGAGGCAGAGCGGGGAATTGCGGTGAGATCTAGCGATGCTCCGCCAATTGCGATGATGGAGTGGGCCAAAGCATCAGGTCCCCCTTCCGTTGACAGGGGTTGTCCATCTGAACCGTTGACTATTCCCCCTGACCCTAATACATCCAATGGAAGGCAAAGTGATGTGTCTGCGACAGTCAATGGGTGCATTGAGATGAATTCTAGATCGGCAAGGGGGATGTTGGACCGAAGCGCAAGAGATGCTGCAGTACCCATTGCGATCCCGTCGCCATTCCAAGCGCTTTGAAAACCGGAACCAGCCAATAGAATTGACTTGGTTTGAATGGCAAATATCTCACCTGATTGAATGTCCAATGCGATGAGGCCACTTGCCCGCCCCCTATTCATGACGATGTTGAGGACTTCGATATCCCCTCTACGTGGAATGTTGCGCTTGATACATTGTTCTTCAAGAATTGAGCGGACCTCGCGTAGGGTGGAATCTCCAGTACTTGCGGTACGTGGATTCGATTGGCCTGGCAATTTCCCAAGATGCGGGGTGCCATTTCGATCACGTCGAAGGTTGAGGCCCCATCTCTCCAATTCAGCAAGATGGTGGACGGCTGAATTTGTTGAAGATGCTACAATGTCGGCCTCACACAAATCTGCGCCGACCCGTCGAGTGTCAGCAGCGTGTTCAGAAGGGTCCGTCTCACCTGAAGATGCGGCTAAGCCGCAACTCATTGCGTCATCAACAAATGCGGAAGAAGGGGATGAGCTCAGAACGGTGACCGTCGCACCTTCATCAGATGCTGCGATTGCGGCACGTAATGATGCAATACTGCCGCCGATGATGACAACGTCCCATGCCTGCATGATATCACCGAACGGTCTTGTCCAATTGAAGGGGTATCATAAACGCACCCCTTACGGTGCATCCCTACGCGCTCTCGCACCTACGGTGCGATGAATTTCGAACGGTCTGTGTGGATGAGGGCCTGATTTTGCCAACGGCGAGCCGCTGTTCGAGCCACGCCCATACGGCGGCGGAGGGATTCTCCACCACTTGAACGTGGATGAACGTGTGTCCAAAGTGTATCTGAACTGATTGTTTGGCCATCGATATGTCGAATTGAAATGCGCACGGGACGGCGCCCCTCAATATCATCTGCCCAAGCAACTCCAAGCCATAGTACATGAGCCGAGCCAACCAAATTGCTGATCCAAGTAACAACATCTTCTTCATCGTTAGACCACATTGGCAACGGGTGGTTAGGAGGTGTCAATGGTTCTGGTGTAAGTTTGAATTTTTGGCGTGAAGGTTGACCATCCGGCACGTGAACTTCAAGTTCGATTGGGGTTGATTTAGAGCCGAGATTATTCACCATTACGAACAAATCTCCACGAGATTCCCCACAGCGAAGTGGGAGGCTTGCGTCTAACCTCCATGAATGCCCTGCGATGGATGCATTATGATCCATAAGTCCGAATTGTAAGCGATCTATTTGACGGAATAAATCACTTTGCCATGCCCGAGTATGGCCCATCAATCTAGAAAGTGTTGGAAGGTCTAGGTGGGGATTTTTCAATATTGTGGGTTCAACTTTATCGGGCCCAACCAGTTTCTCAAATTCCTGAACTAGTTGGTGGTGTGAAAGCATTTTTCGACCGTGTAGGTGAGTAAGATGTAAAATATGTTCAATCGATTCATTCGGGTTTTCTTTTTCCTTCAAATTGTCTACAAGGCTGTCCCGCCATAGAGAAAATCGACTGGTGCTTTCGGGGTCAAGGTGAGCGATTAAAATCTCAGTCAATGGGTCTTGTAACATACTCTTGTGTTGGCTAGGTGCGTGGTGAACAAGAAATGGTAAGTCATCAGAATGGTTTGGTGTACGGCGCTCGACCAGAATGGTATGAGCGACTGCAATACTAGCTGCAAGAATGCTGCCGACTAGCAAGAGACCCCGTGTTTCATCACCAGGTGGGAATCTATCTGATAGCCAAAGAAGGAAAGAAAACGACAAGAGATTGCTAAATCGCATATGCTCGTGCAAGCGTGATTCTGTGAGGGTATTCAGAATTCGTTCGGTGCTGCTGTCTTGCTCGTCGCGCGTACGCCCTCTAGCGCCAAGTCTATCCAACCCAACCCACAAAGAAAAATTACTCGAAAGGATCGATGGACCGATGAAACAAACGATTATTCCGCCAGATGCGAAAGCGGCCAGTGAAGGATCTACTTGATCGGGGATAGCCATCACTGCTACTGAAGTAAAAATAGCCAGGGTAGGTATCAAATTACGGACGAGGGTGCACAACCATGTGTTTGTAATTCGTCCCCAAAATCTGCGACTCTTTTCCATTCGATTCAATCGGTTGATAATCAAATCTTCAAGTCCATCATCAACCTCAAAGCTCTCGCCATATGGACGTGGGAGATTCACGCCACCGCTACCCCTCTGCATCTGAACAATCGAGGAGAGGGGGCATCAGGTCATCAGGATGACGATGGGGGCTGCCGTAACCTCCTTCAATGTCGAATAAGAGGAATGGTTGGGCGCGTCGCATAGCTGGATAGTGCACCGGCCTCCTAAGCCGGGTTTCGTGGGTTCGAATCCTGCCGCGCCCGTTCCCTTGTTCATTCCTACGATGACGAGTGAACTACAGTTCAACTCATAGCGAGGCCGTGGCGTTTTCCTGCTGCAGATACATGATGTAGAAAATGCTCAATTTGGATTCGGGGGTGGATTGTGCGTCGCAGTGATGTGTCGCAATCTGCGAGGGCGTCAAGCATCTCATTTCGCAGAGCGGGGGCAAGCATGAGGCGGTTACCAACAAGTTCCATGTGGACTTGGTGAACTATGTCCTCGGCATCTAAAGCATGAGCGCCCATCATTTCATCCAACTGGCCCATTGCCCCCTCCAGTGTCTTGATGTTGCGACCTCCTTGTTTTTCCCATCGCCATTCTATTACACGTCCACGTAGGGCCAATTCAATCATTCTGCGAGCGTGTTGCAATGTACTCGCTGACACCACTTCGTAGAGTCTGTTTCTTTCACCAGTCATCTGTCGGCGGGCTAGAAGTTCTGTTGTAAACAATGCCTTACGTAAGTTCCCATCTGCAATATGGGCGATATCTTCGGCCATTCCTTCAGCAAGTGTGATATTTTCCAGTGATGTGACTTTGCGAACAGTGGACGTAATTTTTTCGGATTGGATTGGGGGGATTCGGATGTGCTGCATCCGACTGCGGAGCGCATCGATAATTCGGCTAGGTGCACGGGCGGTGAAGATAAATCGAGTCGTGTGTGATTCTGATTCCATCATACGACGAAGATATGGTTGGCGGCGTGCCCCTAAATGATCTGCATCTTCGATGACGATTAGTCGGCTGACTGGGGCGCGACCAAATTCAACCGGGGTCTCCTCGCCGCAGGGTGCTACACCCACATCACCAGACCACATATTACGATCAAATGCATCAAGGCTTGTGCGGCTAGCAAGGGTGTCTGAAGAATGGCGGCCTGCAGGTCGGAGAAATTCCTCGAAGGTTTTCATTGCCCCTGCTTGGCGTGCTAAATCTCTTGCCTGCAGGACATGGCAAGTCGATTTCCAACCGGGCCCCAGTACTTGGCGGGCTACCAAGCGCCAGGCTGCAGTTTTTCCAACTCCAGCTGGCCCTGTAATCAGTAAATGGGGGGGGTCACCAGTCGAACTTGCGCGAATAAATTGATTACGGATTTGCTCAGGCACGGCCAGAGCATCAAATCGCTTGGGGGCGTGAGTAGAAAGCCACGAGGCCATCGTCAATAGCGAGAATGTCGTAGTCTTTCAATAAGACGCTTCAAACCGCATCTAAGGTCTTGTGACCCTGTCGGCGAGGCTTGGTAAAAATACGGAATCCGCACGCCTTGCAGGCGATTCCAGTTCGTGTGCCCTCGAATTCATCGATGTGACCGCAACGCAGACACTTGTAGGTAACCGACTTAGCCATCGAATTCGCCGACCTACCACTCCCATTTGAAGCCGTCGCCTACGAAGGTATGGCAAAAGTTGCCAAATCACTGTGAATCACGAGATTCTCGGCATATCTTGATGAAGTTTTGGAACATGTTCTGACCGTATTCAGAATCATTTACTTCAGGATGAAATTGAAGACCAAATCGATCACCTGATTCGTTCTCCATTCCTTGAACTTTGCACGACTTGCTGCTCGCTGTGATAAAAAAACCCTCAGGCAAATCACTAACTTCATCATTGTGGGATTCCCAAACGATTTGAGATTCTGGTGTATCTACAAAAATTTTACCGCCACCATTGACGAGAGTGATATTGGCTGCTCCGAATTCTGGAGCGGATGCTTCCGAAGCGCCACCCCCGTAGAATTCTGCCATGAACTGATGTCCCGCACAAATACCCAATATCGGTAGATCCAACCCAAGATAGGCTCCGCAATTACCGAGTTCGCCTGTAAGGCCGACACGGGCAGCACCCCCTGATAGAATCAGGCCGTCTAAGTCCCGGAGTTCTGAGATTGGGGTCCGATTAGCAATTATTTGGGTATCAACACCAAGGTATCGCAACATTCGCCATTCTCTGTGTGTCCACTGGCCCCCGTTATCGACGACATCGATGACCAAGGGTGTGTCACTCATTGGCCAGCGGCGAGGTTGACGCTCAATCAAGGTGGCGGAACTCAGAGGTCCGCCAATTCACTAAGATAGAGGATTCTCATGCTGTGCTCAAAGGCGGCGGCATTGCCCCATGCTTCTAACAAATCAGCACCTAAAGCATAGACTCCGTGGCCACGTGCAACGAATAATTTGTTCCCAGTTTGTTTGAGGGCTTCTGTGATTTCAACAAGGTATCCTTCCATGTCATCATATTGGACATCGACGATTGTTGCACGGCCATACTTTGAACGCCCTTCAAAATCCGTTGGAACCAATGCATAGCGATCTTTCTCCAAACTCAATGTTGTCGTGTAAGGTGCGGCGACATGGACGCACGCACCTCGACCTTCGTGCTCTAGACTAGCAATGGCCAAAGCAACACTATGAATTTGCCAATCTTCATTTGCACGATTTGGTGCAGCATCCCCCAAGCGGCCTGTGATGAGATCTGATTCGTTCATCAAACCCAAAGCAGCACCCTGTCGAGTGATGTGAACTAACCCTGGTGATTGGTTTGAAAGAATACTGAATGAACCAGTGGTGCCATGGAGTAAGCGCTCTTTGTGCAATTGTCGTCCAAGTGTTGCGAACATACCAACAGTTTCCCCCGGCACAACAAATCCTTCGCCGACAATTGGTGGCATCGGTGGATTTTCCACCTCTTGGATTACTTCGCCCGCAGCCGCCATTCCTTGTTTGAGATTTTCGTTCTCTTGGCGCAATTGCTCCAATTCTACCTTCTCGTCGCCATCGACTGTTCGCTTGGCGACTTCGATTTTTTCTTGGCTGGCTTCAATTACAACACTGGACCCGGTGTGCATCGATTGTGCACCTGATGGAGCAGAGGGGGGTGCTGTTGGTGGGCCCGAAGAAGCTGATGTTCCGCTGCCGAACATTGCTCGGCTTCCTGTGCCCCGGCCAGGTGGACCACTGGGTGGGCCGCTAGGTGGGCCGCTGGGTGGACCACTGGGTGGGCTTGAGGGGGGGCCACCGGTCACCTTTGCCAGCATCTCATCTGTGCCGTCATCATCGTCAGCAACCTCGTTAGCCATGTTCGCACCCAAACGGCGGAACGAGTACCGATTAAATATAGGTCCGTTGTCGCTTGTCCGTTCAGCCCCTGTAGTGTAGTGGCCTATCATCCTGGCTTGTCGAGCCAGGGACACGGATTCGAATTCCGTCGGGGGCGCCAATCTGAGTTCGATTAGAGCGTTTTTCGCGCCTCAAATCGACAGAGGTTTGCCGTGGCTGAATAGGAACGGCGGACCTCAAGGTTCACTTCTTCTCCGAACATGTTGTGAAGTTGAATCATCGAGTTTTCAAAATCTGAATCCTCAATGATGGCCCACCCGCGGGCGATGCCGTTGGTTCTCAACAGAGGTAGTACATTTGGTAGATGTTGGAGGCTGTGGTGTGGTATATTGATTAGTAATAAATCGTATTTTTCGCGCATTTCCGAGATATTTTTCAAAGTAAGCGCATCTATGCATTCAATGGTTGCTGCTGGGTGAATGATATTTTCATGAAGGAATTCTACCGCTGCTGGATTCAAGTCACCTGCAAACAACTCGCCAACCAATTCGGGTTCTGCAATCAATGGTCGTAACGACGGACCAACACCTGCATACGGATCACATATTGACAGTGGGCGGCCCAATTCTTGACGGAGATTCACGGCGCAATTGAGTGTTCCTTCACGTTCGTGTGAAAGGCGAGAAGAGTAGTATACAGTTGATGGATCGGTCCACAAATGATGCCCGCCCTCTACAATTCTAGTTCGAGTGGTTTCCTCGTGACCTTCTCTCACAGCCAACAATTTGAGATCTCGGACACGATATGTCCCCGTTACGCCCCTATCTTCGAATATTGCACGTGTTCGTGCGTGTTGGCGGAGTAGCGCTTTACCAATTGATTCGCCAAATTCACGCTGATTCTCATCAAGTTTCATGAGAATTAAATCGCCGACGAACTCATGGCGGGTGGGCCATTCTGTTGATTCGATTATATCGGCTGGGAGAAAATTAGGCAAATGATCTCGATAATTTCGTGCTGGGGGCGCACCAGTTTCAATTTCCAAAACTGGGTACTGTGCTACGGTTTCTTTCGAAATAGATTCTGTAAATGGGATGAGGCGGCGATTTGGATCTGATGGGTCCGTACGTACACGGGCACCCTCTGGTAAAGCCGATTCGGCCTTGAGTCTCTGCAGCACATGCTGCGTCTCTTGGCTCGGTACGCTCAAATGAAGCATGATGCTCGATGAGGTCGACGGGCTCGCCCCGCTTGACAGTGACGGAGGGAGTCGATGGAGAAAAACGGCCTCTGGTTGATTGGATTGGGTCCCGGTGACCTTCAGCAAATGACTATTGCAGCATTGGATGCGGCACGCAGTGCTGATCATAGATTTCTGGAAGGATATACTGCACTATTGCCGCCGGAAGAATTGATGAGTATGGAAGCGATTATTGGGTCCTGGGAAATGCGGATGCGGTCTGCTGTTGAAGAGCCAAATGATTTGCTATCATTGGCGCAATCGTCGAAAGTTGCACTGCTCGTTGTCGGTGATCCTCTACAGGCAACAACACATGTTGATCTGCAACTTCGCTGTGATGAGTTAGGCATACCTTGTCATGTTCAACATGGAATTTCAATTACAACAATTGTCACTGGAGCTGTTGGATTACAATCTTATCGATTCGGTCGCCAATGCACCTTCGCATACCCTTATGGTGACTATTTACCAACGTCTCCTTTGGAAATTATTCTAGCAAACCGTGAGCGAGATTTACACACTCTTGCCCTACTCGACTTGGATCCAAGTGGAATGGGAGAAGGTGAACAACAACCTATGATGCCCAAAATAGCCATTGAGGTGCTGCAAAAAATGGCAGATAAATTGGATGTTAATGTTGATGATTGGACGGTTGTGCTTTGCTCTGATATGGGTACTGGTGATGCTCGCGTATCTGTAGGTACGCCCAGTGAAATCTCAGAGGTTAAAGGGGGGCGCATCCATTGTCTCCTCATGCCCGCGAGGTTGCATGATGTAGAGGCGGCAGCGCTCGCAAGGTGGTGAATTGTTAGCCGGAGGCGTCAAGCCACAGATATAGTTCGGATAGAAGGGATGCAGTATGGCGGGACCAAGTAAAGTGGAATTTCCCGGTCAGAAGAAGCAGCGGATGCGTGCCAGAGGAACAAAACGCGCTTCCGAAGGTGTACTCAAACGTCTTGAGAAAAATTTAGCCGATTTGCTAGAGGATCCCCATGCACTAATGCCAACCGTTGCATATACTCTGAAGCGAACACGCAAAGACCCTGTACAGCGCTCGCTGAGAGAATGTGCAAAAGTGATTGTGAAGAAGAATGATCGCAAATGGCTGGGTAAGCGCATGATGAGACGGCGTGGCGACTCGGTAGCACGTGCACTTGCGGGTTCACTACATGCAGCACATGATGACGAGCGAAGTATGGTCGCTGTTTTCGACCACCCCGTTTTTGGCACTGCATCATTTGTACGCCGAGGTGTTGGGAAGCCAACACAACTAGTCTCATTCCAAAATCACGTTCACCCTCGTCAACGCCTGCTAACTTGGGAAGATCATGCACGTTCGGGGTGGTGGTTTTTCTCGATGGACGACGGAATTATATGCACGGGTAATGAACCAGTCCCACCTGAAGGATGGGTAAATGGTGGACTCGCAGATGCCCCAATTAAATTCTCACAGAAAGATGGTGTTCACTGTTCATCTTCCGCACAACCTGAACAAAAGAATGGCGTTCACTTCTTGGTTGGGGAGACTCGTGTTGTTCTCGATGAAGCTGATTTGGCCGGTATTAGCGACAAAGAGTCGTTTGTACGGTCAGTCGCTATGCGAATGTTGCCACCACGATTGGCTGATTTTGCAACGGTGAATTGGGATTGGCGCCCAGAAGGTTGGCCGGATAACAAAGAATTGCCAACCGCCGCTCAAGAAAAAATAGATGAGGTCATCGACGCGTGGCTCAACCTCTCACTCACTGATTCTCGACTCTTCCAAACGTTACGCAAGGCCCTGTGTCTCAATATCGATGAAGGGTGTATCATTGGTGAAAAATGGTGGTCAATGGACGATAGGGAATCAATGATAGGGGCCATTAATGGCTCTGCGCCGGAAAAGGTCGCTCTAGAACTCATCTTTTCTGAAGCGTTAGAAGAGGGGGGGTTACAGATTCGAAGCGATGGTTCATTCGAAGAACTTGAGGATACTGTATTGCGTATTGAAGATACTTCTTGTCACGCAAACCTCGTCGCTTTGTGGCCACAGTGGGGTAATCTCATACTCGAAGAAATTTATGGTATCACTGGTGAAGAGGCGGATGAAATTGTAGAGAAACAGTCCAAGCGGAAACAGGGTTTTGGCGCATTTCTCAAGAAGATGGAATCCGAACGGGCTGAGCATCTGATGATTTCGAGGTTCCCTTGGAAAGAAGGAGATTTAGGTGGCCTATGTGGACATGCTGATTCCCTGATTCGTAAGGCGCGCATTGATGGTGTGGGCAGCACAATTACAATGGCCAAGAAAGGCAAGACCCCCGCCCAGGAAGCTATCGGTTGGGCTTGGATCAATGTTCATGACCGAGCGGAATCGGAAGGTTGGCACTTCGATTCGGATGCACGAGACAAGGGTGGTGACTGGGTGCCTGCACTGAAAACCCTTTTTGAGGCCAGTGAAATTCTTGCTGAAGATGGTTCTTCAGGCGATTACATTGCGGCAATGAAGGCATTCGCTACAAGAAGCGGTGCTGACGACTTTGTGGATGTTTGAACGGTTCAGCGTACACGGACTACTTGGTAATCGTCTATGCCGGGTTTAGGGGCATCCCAATCGGGATTTTCAGGCGGGACCGGGCCTTCACCAATTAGCGCCAAGTCACCCATCGCAGGGAATTTATTTATTGATGTACAGGTGGTGGGTGAATTACCATGAGTGAATTGTATTCTCTAACCGTTGTTCAACTCAAGGAGCGATTGAAAGAGAAAGGGTTGCCTGTTTCGGGCAAGAAGGCAGAATTGATTGCACGGCTCAAAGAGGATGAAGGTTTCTCGATTGTATCAGTTGAGAAATACGAAATCGAATGTTCTGCTTGTCCAACAACGCTCAGAGTGCCTTGTGATTATTCTGGAAATATTACCTGTCCTCAATGTAATGCAAAATCTGTGGTCACGGCCCAAGAAGAAGAAAGCAAATCCAATTTGTCAGGTCTTGTTGCCGAAGTACCAATGGAAAGTACTCCCCATTCACCCACTACAGATGCGTATGATTTCGTTACGGGGCCTGATGGGCAACTTGTTGCAGTCAAAAAATCCGGTTTCACTTGGATTAATTGGTCAATAGGTTTCTTTGGGACGATTGCATCGTATTTTGTGTTCGGAATGGTGTGGGTGGTGTTCGATTTTCGTGATGAGACGTGTTGTGGATTTCTGTTTTTTGCGCTCCCATCAATCATTGGGGGCAGTGCTACAATCAATGGGAAATCTGGAATTGGAATTGGAGCGATGACTGCGTTTGTGGCCGTCCCCCTCATTTTCATCGCAGGTTGTTTTTTGGTGATAATGACATATAGTGCTGGTATGTAGTAGCCTTCAGCGAATTTGAACGGCTTGCCAATCATCAACACCTGGTTCTGGATCAATCCAATCGGGGTCCCCAGGTAGAACCAACCCTGCACCAACGGTGGCTAGTTCTTGGGCCAATGATGCGTGTGTTTTCAACAACGATTCCCAATCTACATCGCCGCTCCGAAGTTTGAACCCGAGGCGGAGTGCACGCCATGAACGGCTAGCTCGAGCGTACAATTTGAGATGTAATCGAGCGGAAAGTGGCCACCAAAACAGCACGATAAGTGACATCAATGGCCAAGGGATATCCGCGAGTAATGGTATGATAATACTTGGAATATCGACATCTTGAAGTGATGAATTTGGAGATGATATAAACCACCCAATGGGTAGAGATATGAGAGTCCACCAGATTGGATAAATCAGGACTGAGAGAAATAATTTCATTGTCCCCATAATTGACTTATTCGATTCATTCTTCCCAAGTTTATTGGTAACCAGCCGTGTGAACATATAGGGTGGAATTGACCCGATTACCGCCCCCCATGAGACGACCCCGAGCATCCATGAAATAGACCATATCCAGTATACTGTATTCTTGAAAAGAGCGAGTTTGGATATACGTTCTTCGCGATTGGTAATCTCCCATGATCGGAAACCCAACTTGTTCATGTCTTCGTGATGTTCCCTAAACTTGGACTCGATCTGTTGAGTTTTCTCAGTATCATGCACCGATTGATATTGCCACGCGGCCCTCACTCTTCGTGAACCCAACAGCGCTTGGTCGTAAGGCAAGGGACCCTTTGGCGCCTTATTTGCAGAGGCGCGATGGACATGAATCATTCTTCGTGCACGCCATACTAATTCGCGATCTTCCCATGACTCCTGTGCCTGATTACAGCGATTCATTTCCATTTTCAATAGTTCAGTAATTACCCCACACCAAGCTCTGTCGTGCGCTTGTTCACCAAATTCTTCAATCTCTTCTACGGTCGGTTGTGGTGCACCCACTTCGCCCGGTAACGAAGGAATTGGTAACGGTTGATTGACCTGAAGACTAACGCGTTCTCGGAATCGATGCTGATCACTATAATGCAACCCCAGGGGGACGACATGTGGTTGTGGCTTGCCTTCTTCGCGGGCTTTCTTGATGGCATGTAGAAGAATGCGTGCTGCACCGGTTCGAAGGCGGACCGGATGAGATTCTAGGTGTGTGACGCCCTCGGGGAAAATGGCAACACGACCGCCTGTCGCAACTGCATCCCCCAAACTTTCGATGAGATTAGAATTCTTGGCTGAACGTTGGTTGCCCACGTTGTCCGTGGAAGTAGTATCTTGTACTCTGTGTACTGGTTTTGCACCTGCTGTTCGGATAATCCGTCCAAGAATTGGTGTCTTGAATAGTGTGTGTTTGGCCGCAAATGTGAGGCTGCCAGGTAGTGCAGCCATCATCAACATCGGATCAATCATTCCACCTGGATGCCATGTGGTGAACAGAATCCCACCTTCATCGGGCAGGGTGTCTATGTCGACAAGAGAAATTTCTCGGAACCAAGTTTCCATGAGTGCACGATTAATTCGGCGTATTCGTTTGTATCCCTTGGTGACTGGGAAATTCTCTGGATCTTCGCCCCAGTCCATATTCCCTCCAAGCAGGTTGAGGTTTTGGTTCAATCCCCGGGTGGCGAGTGGTTGTTGGAACTACAATTGGCTTAGGCCGGGGCATCATTGAAGAGTTGAGCAAGGGCCTGATCGATGTCTTGCCAAAGATCCTCGACGTCTTCGATTCCAATGCTGACTCGAACGAAGCCGGGAACTACACCTGCGGCGTGGCGTACATCTTCTGGAATGAACATGTGGCTGGAATTGTATGGACACTCTATCAAGCTCTCTACCCCACCCAAACTTGTTGCTTCGAAAATAAGTTTTAGACCGCGCATAAATCGTAATGCGGCATCGTCTCCTCCCTCGACTACGAAGGCCAGCATGCCTGTTCCTTTGGGCATGGTTCGTTGGGCGACATCGTAATCAGGATGGCTAGGCAAAGAAGTGTGAATGACTTTGGAAATTTTCCCATGTGCCTCCAAACGCTTGGCGATTTCTTCCGCATTTGCACAATGTATTGGCATTCTTGCACTCAGTGTTCGCATACCTCGTTCAAGCAAATAGCAAGCATGGGGGTCGGGGGCCCCCCCAAAATGGACTTTCTTGGGGAAAAGTTCCGCTATGAGGTCCTTACGTCCAACAACAGCACCACCAACAATGTCTGAATGGCCTCCGAGATATTTGGTCGTAGAATGAATGACAAGATCACACCCCATTGCAACGGGTTGGCAGCCCCAAGGCGAGGTGAATGTGTTGTCGATGACAAGAAGGAGGTCGTGCTTACGGGCAATTGCTGCCATAGCCTCAATATCACAGACCTTCAATACTGGATTGGAAAGTGTCTCGATGTAGAGCATTTTGGTGTTTTCCTGAATGGCTGCTTCGTACGAATCTGGGTCCTGCATATCGGCCATGCTGACATCGATACCGAATCTGGGTAATTCTGCAGTCATCAACCCATAGGTTCCTCCGTAAACATCTGCACTGGCAACTACATGATCGCCATTGGACAATAATCCCATCATAACAGTGGAAATAGCCGCCATCCCGCTGGCAAACAGTTCGCCGTCTTCTGCGCCTTCCATGGCGCAGATTTTCTCAACGCATGCTTCGGAATTGACACTTGATAATCGCGAATAGATGAGTGTGTGTTGAGCGCCAGCAGCCCACCCTGCATAGCGTTCATCGGTAAGGTAGTATGTCGAGGATTGGAAAATAGGCGTATTGACTGCGCCCTCAATGTGTTTGGTGCCAGCATGGACTGAGCGAGTTGCGAAGCGCTTGTCCGAATCCTCGTCGGCCATGGTACTGGTGGATGTCGTTCAGCATTTCAACCAAGCGATGAAAGCGTCTAGACTGATTGGGCCCATTCAGCGTATTCTGGGGTCGATTCGGCAGACCAATGAATAATTTGTGGAATTTCATATGGGTGATTTTGCTTCAATGAAGATAGGACTTTTTCCAATTGAATTGTGGTGGCTTTGAGTTGTAATCGCCACTCTTGAGATGCTTTTATTTCACCCTCCGATTTGTACGTGGATTGGATCGATGAATGTTGTACGCAAGCCGCACCAGATTCCAACATTAATTGGGAAAATGCACCGACTTCGGCCTCAATCCATGAACTTGGAAGGGTTGTTTGGATGATGTATATTTCAGTGCTCATGGGAATGGGAGGTGGCCTTATGCCATGAAATGGCCGCCCCAACGCTTGAAGACCGTGTTGGATAGGCACCTGATAGGTGCGTTGATGGATTGGGAATTACCAATTGATTCGGGGGCGGTTCCCGATGGTGGTACAGCCTTCGATGTGATCGTTGTTGGTGGTGGCCCGGGTGGTAGCGCTGCTGCTGCATATATGGCGATGAAAGGTGCTAAGGTTCTGCTATTGGAAAAAGCCGTCTACCCTCGCGACAAAACCTGTGGTGATGCTGTTGGTGGTAAATCACTGAAGCATGTCGAAGAATTGGGTGTCAAGACGGTATTGGAAAACACGAGCCATTTCAGAGTCGATGGAATCATCTTTGGTGCGCCCAACGGCAAAGAAGTTCGAATTTCCCTCCCTGAAGATGAAGTTGAAAACCGGGAAGCGGGCTACAGTTTGCCCCGGAAGCAATTCGACTCTTTGCTGTTCCGAAATGCGAATGAAAAGGTGCTAGAAACTGGTGGGTCGGTGATTCAAAACTTCACAGTCAAGGAAGTTCATATTGAAGGGGGGGCCGTCACTGGTATCTCGGGTATTCATGAAAAAAATAGTTTCCATTTTACAGCACCACTCACCATCGGTGCTGGTGGTTACAATTGTCCGGTCGCCCGAGCTGTTGTTGCCCACCACGGTGAGCCAATGGTTGACAAAGCGCACTACTGCGGTGCATATCGAGAATACTGGACTGGTGTCGGAGGGTGTGAAGATTGGAAGGGTGCAATCGAAATTCATTTTATCGATGGTGTGATTCCAGGGTATTTTTGGATCTTCCCTGTCGGAAATGGTGTGGTGAATGTTGGAATCGGGATGGTCATCGCAGAAATGGACAAACAAAAAGTCAAACTTCGGGCCTTGCAAGATTGGGTCATCAACGAAGACTCGAAATTCAAAAAGAGGTTTGCGAATGCAAAAATGGTCGAGAAATCTGGTAAGGGTTGGCAACTTCCATTCGGTAGTCCGCGGAAAAATGCGCCATCATTTCAGCCGCGTCGTGCGGCGATGGCAGGTGCTGTGTGCATCGGTGATGCTGCCTCATTGGTCGACCCGTTTACAGGTGAAGGGATTGGTAATGCACTTCTTTCAGCAAAATTGGCTTCGGATGTCTTTGACCTCGAAAAGCACAAGGAGGGATTTACTTCAGAATCTGCTAATGAATATCAGCATAAGTTGTGGGGCGAACTCTCTGCGGAATTAACAAACTCACACAAACTACAACGTTTAGTCAAGAAAAAGTGGTTGATGAATTTCTTTATCGGTAAGGCCGTCAAGAAAACCGAATTACAACTTGCTCTAACTGATATGATTGCTTCTAAGGAAGCACAAGGCGATTTCCATTCCAAATGGTGGATGATCAAGACTCTATTATTCTGAAGTGATGGTATGGATTCAAGTTTAGCTGATATCGATGCTGTGTTCCTCGATCTCGATGGCACTATTTACCTCGGTAATCGTCTGATACCGGGGTCCCTTGAATTTCTTGAGCGCTGTGAAGCACGTGGAGTACGTCGGTTTTTCTTGTCGAACAATAGCAGTCGTTCTGTTGATCAATACGTGCAGAAATTGAGTGGGTTGGGTATACCAGCAACCGCTGATGATGTACTCTTGTCCACTCATGATTTACTTTCATGGTTGGCTGCAAATGGTGTCAAAGATACTTGGCTGGTAGGTACGGAAGGTATGAGGGAAATGTTGGAATCCGAGGGTATTTCTACAAAATCAGACCAACCCGAATTTGTTGTTCTAGGCTATGATACGGAAATTACCTATGACAAAATTGCAACCGCTTCGATACACATGCACAAGGGTGTACCTATGGTGGCCAGTCACCCCGATACGGTCTGCCCTTCTCCTGATGGTGGACTTCCAGATACCGGTGCATACATGGCAATGTTTGAAGCTACAACTGGGGTACGTCCCGTACACATCTGTGGTAAACCTCAACCTGGCATGATATTGCATAAAATAGAGGCCTTGGGATTGGACCCATCCAGATGTGCCATGGTGGGAGATCGATTATACACAGATATTGCAATGGCAACCAGGGCAGGTGTCGAAGGGATTCTGGTTTTATCTGGAGAGGCGACCATGGAGGATGTTGATGCGTTGTTGTATTCTAGTAGCGAGCAACAACCTAGTTTGATTGTGCAATCTGTAGATGAATTGTTGCGTTGACGGCTCCACAAATACAGTTTACAAATCGCCTTCCGAGAGAATTACTGAGGGGTGTTCTTCAAGTGCTCATTTGGAAACTCGTCACGCATGAGTGCGAATCCGCCGCTATCTGGTGCACCCTCATGTGATGTGGGGGCGCTTCCTCTTGTGGAAGAATGGCCACTCTTGCCAAATCACCAAATCCACATGGATCGGTTGGCGCGATTTGGTGTGATAGAGCTCGAAGATGTTCTAGATGCTATGCGTCAATGCCCACGGGGTGTTCACGCTCTGTCGTTTCCTCTGGAAGATGAAATGAATAATCTTGAATCTTCCAGTTTGAGGATGCCTTGGTGGGTGGGGGTGGATATGCATCATTCATTGTTACCGGGTTTATTTGAAACTTGTCAAATCATGCAGCTCCTCCAGGTTGAAAAAGGCAACACCGTTCTCTTATTGGGGCCCCGTGGCAATTGGTGGACTGAGTTGCTGATGTATATCGGTGCAAAACGAATTGTTGTTCTTGAACCAGACGAGGTGCGGCGAGAAGTATTGGAAGAACGGTGGGGTGATTTACGACTTGATATTGTCGCCAATGCATTTGGTTGTGAAATTGAAGTAATTGGTGTTGGTCAATTGGACGCGTGTACCCCTGATGGTGGATTCGATCGGGTTCTCTCAACCGGCATGTTCCCTTCACTCCCCCTCAGCATCATGGTGCGTGTTCAAGAAGAAGGGTATGCTGTTCTACCAATTGAAAATGAAGGTCGTAGTATGCTGCAGCTAATTCAGCATCATGGGAAGGGTGAGTTGATGGCTCAATGGGTTGCTTGTTGGGATGTCGACCCTTGGCCTGAAGAGGTGTTGGTTGCCTTTGAAACGGGAGCCGATGTTGAACCGTGGGGAGTTATCGATGTTAATCGCTTGTCGAATGAACAAGCATGGTGTGTGGCCAATTCACAGCCTACTCGTGATCGGTTTGGCCCAGCACGAATGCTGGATATGATAGAACGTGTGTGGTACTCGATGGATCCTGTTCACTCAGATATACCCGAAGGGGAATCAGGTGGTTTTAGAGAGCACATCGCAGATGATTTGTTCCGGATGGGGCACGTTCTCTTGCAGATGGGGATATTTGAACTTGCATCCGAACACCAGGGTGAGGCGTTTCGCTTGGCACCCACTGCTGAATCGGCCACCTTCCTCGGTTGGGCACTTTCAGAAACAGATGATTCGTGGGGTGCGCTTGGTTGGTGTCGGAAGGCGATTGAAACCGATGAACGGTTGGGTAATCCTTGGAATGATATCGGGGCCATTCTTTTGGAGATGGAGCAGCCTGCAGCAGCCGTGCCATGGTTGGCCGTCGCGACCCGTTCACAGCGCTATGATGCACCGGGCCACCCTTGGTCAAATTTAGCACGGGCACACGAAGCATTGGGTAACCGGATGGCGGCTTTTGATGCGGCGAGGACGGCGCTTGAGCATTCACCTGATGATGAGAATTGTTTGAGAATCATGGATGATCTCAGTGGTTTCTTACTCTGATTCGTCCCTGTTGGGTTGGTGTGGGGGGAACCACTTTGCCAACCATTTCGGGGACCACCAATTCAAGTCACCCATGAGGCGCATTGTCGCTGGAACTACAATGGCCCGCACAAGTGTTGCATCAATGGCAATTGCTAGAGCCAACCCTAAGCCAATGGCCTTGATAATTTGAACAGTGGCAATGGCAAATGAAGCGAAGACGATGACCATTACCGCTGCCGCGCCCGTAATCAAGCGGCCCGTTTGTTGCAACCCGCGCCGAACGGCTTCCGTATTGTCTCCTGTTTCCAAGTAGGCTTCATGAATTCTACTCAACATGAGAACCTCATAATCCATCGATAAACCAAACACAATACAAAACATGATCACTGGAGTGGTTGGATCGACCGATAGAGGTGTGAAATTCATCCAATCTTCAAAGCCATGGCCCTCTTGGAAAACATACACCAGCATACCAAAAGATGCAGTGAGGCTGAGGATATTCATGACCATGGCCTTCAGTGGAATAAGGACGCTGCGAACTTGAATAAAGATAAGGATGCCAGTGCATAATAAAATGTAAGTGACGGCGATGGGCGTTTTTTCATAGACTTCGTCAATGATATCTACACTGATTGCCGCCCACCCACCGACTTTGCCTTGGTGTGGAATTTCGTCTTCCATCAAGCGAATTTCTTTGACTAATGTGTGGGCTTCCGGTGAGCCTGGCTCGGGGATGTATACAACCCGAATGACAATTGCATCTTCTGTTGATGTGGCATTCACTAATTCCTGAATTGTCACGGGTTGTTGCGCAGTTGGTAATGAATAGATTGTCTTCAAATTCGTTGCATTCAAATCTGCATTTGGATAATATATACTGAAGACGGACGAAACATCATCCCTCTCAGCGATCGAGGATGAAAAATTATGGAAAGTGTCGATTGTTTCATTGTTGAATCGTTCTGTGCCTTGCAAATCAAAAACAACGAATACCTCTGCTTCTCCAAAGTCAGCCCATTCATCTTCCTGAATTTCGCTACCTACGCGAACCTCTTCATCTGGGGCCAATAAATCGATTCCGCCTAAGCCTAATTGGACATTGAGGAAAGGTGTACCTGCTCCAATCAATAGAATGAGGACGGGGATGAGAGATAAAACCGGTCTGCGCATGACAAAATCTGCGAGTTTGAACCACAGTCCTTCCTCTTCGGTTTTTTTCGCTGTGCCGAATGGAACTTTGAGTCGATTTACATTCTCGCCTAAAATAGATAAAATCGCCATCAAGAATGTTGTCGAAAAGAATACGGCTAGTGCAACTGCAAGTGCACCACCAATTCCCATGGAGGGAAGACCTGTGCCTTCAAAGAATAGCATGCCGGTTAACCCAATTACGACTGTGATTCCACTGAAAAATACTGCTTTTCCAGCAGTGGCACTGGTTATTGCTAGCGCTTCACGTTTATCGTGACCATTGAGAAGTTCTTCTCTGAATCGATTTACGATGAATAATGAATAATCTATGGATACACCAATGCCAATCAGACTGACGATGTTCATCGCGTAATTGTTGACATCCATTTGATGGCTTAGCCAAAAAATAAGGCCAACGCCGCTGATGACTGTTGGTACTGAAATGGCCACAGGAAGGAGGGCAGCTACAACGCTACTGAACACAATAATGAGGAGGATTATCGTTAAGGGTGCAGCCAGCATTTCGGCTTTGATTAGATCTTCAACCATACGGTCGTCGAAGGTTGTATCTATGGCTACGTCGCCCGTTCGCCAACACAACAAATCCCCACACTTGATGTCGTCCTTGAGGCTTCGATATGCATCCTTTGCGTCGGTGTCTGCTGAGAATTCAACATCAACCCTCATGTGACTTCCATCATCAGAATAGTGACGTGATGTGAGGTTTGAATCGGTGTTCCAAGGTGTCAGGATAGACTCTATGTTTGGTGAATTTGAAAAACCTGAAATCGTAAGATTTACCGCCTCTGCAAATTGAGGGTTAGAGGCATTCCATTCACCGTGTGCAAAGATGATGCGGAAACCCCGGCCCCCTGAAAGTCCACCCCCACCTTCGGATTCATTGCTTGCGAATGCTTCCGAAATCATATGATGGGCTTGGTAAGATTCCATCTCGTCTCCATCGAAAGCATCTGTGAATTCGCTGCCTGTTGCAATAAGGCTCCCAAGACCAAAGAATACGACCAATGATAGAGCGATTACTGTTTTCCGACGATCGTGGCTAAACAGCCCCATCCGGTAGAAAGTATCCTTGCGGTACCCTGTGGCTCTACCCATGAGGGTGCGCGATTCATACCCCTATTTGAGTGGGTGTATATCTCATCATCCTGAACTAAGATTCATCTTGTGGAGTGATGAGAATATTACTTCCATCACGCTGAATAATTGGGAGTTCGAGTGTCGAAGATGATGAGGCTACTTTGAAGGTGATACCACACATAATCATCAATTAGATTGCGGAATCATCAAAGTACTAATCATATCTGTCAGAAATATGCGCAAAGAAGTTCTTGCTGGACTGCTCGCTATGCTAATGTTAGTAGCAATGGGTGGATATGCTATGATGAATAATGATGTGGT
>CAWVWT010000011.1:0-58103 GCA_963934015.1 uncultured Candidatus Poseidoniales archaeon | reverse complement strand
CATTAAAAGGGATCGTGAGATGGGTTTAGACCGTCGTGAGACAGGTTTGTTGCTTTGTGGCTGAAGCGCGTAAGATACCTGACGGGAAGGGGCCTTTAGTACGAGAGGAACGAGGTCTCGGTGCCACTAGTCTACCAGTTGTCTGCTAAGGCAATGCTGGGTAGCCACGCACCAATGGATAAGAGCTGAAAGCATCTAAGCTCGAAGTCAACCTGAAGACGAGGTATCTCAGAGCTCCGATAGAAGATCGGTTTGATAGACTGCGGGTGTAAGCACCAAGGATTCGTCCGAGGTGTGTAGCCCAGCAGCACTAATCGCTCGAGCATCTTCTTTTTTTTCCGCACCCACAGCTGTGTGGGCCTCTGTTCAATAAAAACGTCGATTCAAATTCGAAAGAGGAGTTGTACACGGCCATAGCGGAGGTGTCTACCTGGTCCCATTCCGAACCCAGAAGTCAAGACCTCCTGCGTCACTGTTTGTACTGTGGTACGAGAGTCCACGGGAACGCATGTCGTTGTGTCACCTTCACTCCTCTTTTCCGGATCTCGGCTGACTTTCGGGTCGGCCGAGGTCCAACTTCTTTCAAACCCCCGCATTCTCATGCAATGGCCGTCAGGCTCGTTCGCAACACTTCAATCGGTACGGCTAAGAGAGGCCGGCTCTGCCGTATTCTCAACGAGGTATCGACATGGGGCTGAAAGCATCTGATTTACTTGGAACAAGCCAAGTAGGTGTGCATTTGACAATGGTTGGTCGAGTTATCTTCGCACCCCTGCAACTTTCAACGAAAGATGTCACAGCATTGGAAGATAATCTTGGTCTTGAAGTATCTCAAATGTCGATTGGCGGTAGTTCACTCGTGGGTGCACTTGTCGCTGGAAATTCAAATGGAATCGCAGTTGCAGATATCGCTACAGAAGAGGAGATCGACCATCTGACCTCATTTGGTGATGTTGTCGTGATGGAAAGCGGTGTCAATGCAGCTGGGAATCTGTTGATTATCAACGAAACCGGGGCCGTTGCAAGCCCAGTATTGCCCCAAGATGGATTGGATCTCCTCGCTGAAACTCTCAAAGTCAAGTGCGCTGCAATTAGTATTGCTGGAAATGATACACCAGGGAGTGTTGCTGTTTGTAACAATCGTGGAGTTCTTCTCCATCCGGATGTCACTGAAATTGAAGTTGAAAAAATTGAATCGATTCTGGATGTTCCCGCGATGGTCGGTACTGTGAATTTCGGTTCCCCATATGTGGGTTCTGGATGTATTTCGACCGACAAAGGCGCATGGGCTGGGTCACAAACTACGGGCCCTGAACTAAATCGAATCGAGGATGCATTAGGGCTTATCTGAGGAGATTCGGGTATTGCCAATGTTCAAAGACGGATTCGGTGGAGAATCGGATTATGGGAGAACTCTTGTACTCAGGAAAGGTAAAGCAAGTTTGGAGTACAGATGACCCTGACGTGATTGAATTTAGGTATACCAACCAAATTTCAGTCTTCGATCAAATCATACCATCTCTTATCCCCCGTAAGGGAGAAAGTCTCAACCGAACATCCTGCCATTGGTTTAGATTGGTGGAAGATGCAGGGATATGTGATACACATATCATTGAGATGAATGCTCCAGATCGAGTCCTTGCACGCCGATATGAAGTCATCCGAGAACCTGGTGCAATCCCCCGTGAGATGGAGAATGTTTTCGTCCCACTGGAAGTCATTTGCCGGCACTATTTGGCCGGTGGTGGATGGCGTAGGTACAAGCGTGGGGACGTGGGTGCTGAAGAGTTTGGTTTTGAACCAGGTACAGTTTTGGAGGAGGGAGTTAAACTCCCGGAACCCTATCTTGAAGTTTCGACCAAGTTTGAAAAATTTGATCGTCTTCTTGATCGGACTGAGGCATTAAAAATTTCAAATCTGACTGATGATGAATTCGATGCGATATTGGCAATTGTTGTGCAAGTCGATCAAATCATACAAACTGAGGCCACCAAACGAGGCTTAATCCATGTCGACGGGAAGAAGGAATTTGCCTTAGGTCCTGGCAGAATACCGGTTCTTGTTGATTCGTTTGGGACATTGGACGAGGACCGCTGGTGGGCGGCAGATGATTATGAAAATGGAACGATTGTATCCTTATCCAAGGAATTTGTTCGTGAGCACTATCTGGGGACTGGTCATCATTCAGAACTTTATGCGGCACGGGAAGCTGATACTGACGAGCCACCTATCCCTGCACTTCCACAGACCATTATTGATCAAACTGCGTCACTATACGCGAGTATGTTTGAACGATTGACTGGTGAAAATTTCTAATCACCATGGGCGCGCATTAGAATTCCAGTCCCACGCTTTTCAGCCATTTTCAGGATAATCAGTAGGTGGCGAGCGATATCTCGTACGCCTCCGTCAAATGGTTCGTTTTGAGCAACCTTCCAAGCTGATTTTTGGAGATAGGTGCGTAATTCGGTCACTTCCGGTGTCGTCAACCAACCGTGCAAGGTCATTCCCGCAAAACCATTGCTCAAATGATCATGTCCCCGGGTTTCGCTTCGAAAACCCGAGTCTAGTTGCGTGAGTAGTTGATATCCTTGGTCATTCTCGTTCTCAGGAATTAAATTCTCTCGTAAGTAGGCGATTGCATCCCCCTCTTCTGTTGGGAATCGCCCAAGACGCTCCATCGAAATACCTCTGTCTAGGGGTTCTGCGGGCCCCCCGTCGTTTGTGGTTTCTCTGAGGGCGATGAACAATATTGTTGCATCATCCCAGTCGATTGATGATCGCCCTTCTGATAGGACAACACCCTGCGACTCTAGCTGTTTCGCTGAATCTGGGTGCGTAATAGTGAGGTTTCGAAGTCCATCCTCCCCTCCACGTCTCACATTATCAAGCATATCCGCTAGTTCGGCAGCGGCCAATCCTTGCATCGGGTCAAATGTATGGAATGGGGTGATTGCCCCCGTATTCATGGGCTCCAATTCAATTCCCTCCAATTCGATCACGACGCTCGCGGAGGCGTTGAAGCCGTGTTTCGAACTCATCCACTAATGTGGATTCAGGTTCAGATTCAGGTTCAACTACAAGATCAGATTCGGTTTCAATAGATGGCTTCAATTCATTGCCAGAAGATTCGATATGGATTGACTCATCATCGATAATGTCTGGTACATCCCTTATTTTAGTGACTATTTTCTTTCTAATTCGCTTTCGTCTTTCGATTCTCTGCAGACCCGATTTTGGTCGAATCATTCCGAGTAAACCCATGGTGCCAAAGACGACTACCAAACTTCCGAGAAGCATGGCGTAATCCAAACCTTCGCCAGGTGTTTCCACCCCGGCAGGTAATACGATTAGACCGATATCATCTTGGTCGTTACTGTCAATGTCCCAGGGTGCTTCACATTGTAATTCAATATCAATGGTTGTCCCCACTGGCAGATTCGGCCTCTTGATGGTGATTTGCGGGGCTAATTCGCCACCAACGTCAACGCGGTACCGGTCGCTCCAACTATCGGCACTGAGGTGTAAGTAACAGATGGCTTCAGCAAATTTCGATTGGTTCTGCCTGCTGACTGAAATCACAATTTCTTGAAGGCCTGAAGTTTCACGTATTTCAACGGCAGTAATTCCTAAATTCCAATCTGTGTCGCGAACCAGAACAGTTCGTGTGGATTCGGCAATCAATGCACCATTTCCATCGAGTAATGTTGCTTTGAGTGTATGTTCGCCAGGTGCCGGATCCCATGTTAGTGTAGAAAGGTTGATTTTATTTAGGGTGATATTTGGTAGCAAATGCCCCGATTCATAATCGATTACAAGACCAGTTTCATCTCGCAATATGATTGTCCAATCGATTTCAGTTGTACCATTATGGATGGTGCATGTTGCTTGAGGGTCGGACCCAAGTGAATTTACTGTACAATCGCCCATGCGTGTGGGTGGTTCACGCACACGTGCCCAATACTCTAGCGCAACACCATCGACACTTAGTGCACCATTGGAATCCATTACAGGCACGGTCCAAAGCCACCCACCCCCATCCGACTGTGGAAGGGTCTCTCCTCCTTGTTGCACAGAACCAACCTCAAATCCCGGATTGAAATCTAATTCCAAAACATCACCCGCAGTTCCAAACAGTACTGGGCTGGTCGCCCATGATTTGTTACTCTCCGTCAACGTCAGTATCGCCTCGCGTTGCGTTCCACTTTCATCGATGGTTCGCAGCGTAACGCTGGTGTCATATCCGCTTTGATTGGAATTTGACGGAATTGCTGAAAGTGGAATTCCAGAGCTTTCACCTACGCCTAGGCTCACTTGATTCGGGCCTGAAGTAGACCAACCCGCAGGTAACCCAAGAATTTCAATTTCAATTGTTGTGGGTGCATTACCCAAATTTGAGAGCATCGCCAAGGGTAAACCACCTGTTGGAGATATGGCCCACACTTCATCATGTTCGAGCGTATAATCGTGCCATGCAGCCACTCGTAAGGGGAGTGTAGTTTGCCCCATTCCCGACCCATCACCATTTCGTGCCCTGAGTGTTAGTTCCACAGTATGGCCTGAAACGGTCCCGTCAGGTGGAATGATTTCACAGGTAAAGTTAGCCCGCATGCCAGGAGATAGTGATGCGATATTTTCACTAACATTGATGATCCAGCCTCCAGCATCAACCCACCCGTTGATGAAGGGGGCTGCTGGAGAATTTCCACGCTGTTCGACTATTAGTGAAATATTGGCGCCATTTCGGTCGATATCCAAATCGGCACCACCTGCTAGAATCCACCAGCCGGAGACATGATTCGTATGGATGTGGACTACGAATGGTGGAATTGAGGTATCGTCACTCAACCCCTCGAAACTAAGGGTCGCTATCGTATCTTTCCAGGCTGTGGCTGAAGTATTAACGCCAATAGTGAGGTTTTGAGTCTGATTCACCAATACATTGTCACTCGCGGCACCCCATGCAGTCCAACCCACCCCCGCATCGTTTCCGGCCACCTGTAGGGAAATTGTGGGGTTCAAGTCGATTTGATCGACGAGGTTACCAATATTTTTCACACCTATGGCAAAGCTGAGTTGTGTATTGGGGTCGGCATTCACCGTATCTCCACTCTCGATCAGCATGCCACTGTATGTCAATTCCATTTCCCAGCGATGATCCTGCCTTGCTTCAATGAGGATGTCTGTAGTCGAATTAATCTCGATGTCGCCTATCGATTGCATTTCAAAGCGCAGAATGAGGGCAACTGCAGCAGTCATTTCTTGTGGTAGCGTTAGTGATACCGGGACACTGCGGAGTTCACCTGCTCCGAGTGCATATTGGGAAGATGGAATTTGTATTTGGAGCCCAGGATCTGTGGAGAAATTGGCATTTGAAACTACACTCCACGATATATCGTACGCATCAGGGCCATTACCTGGATTCGACAGGCGTAGCATCAGGGTGTCCTGAACTCCGACATCCATGCGATGTGGCTGGATAACCGGTGAAGTAATCTCGAGAACCGCTCTGTGTATTTGTAAGACTTGTAGGGATAGTGATAGTAAACACCCACTGTTATTCGCTTCCATTGCAGTCCATGTGTGCAGCATTGGGGGGGCGGCATATGGCATATCTAGGGTCAGTGAACCGGTCACGCGTGCACCCGTATTCCCAGAAACTCTGAGTGTGGTTCCTTCAATCGATAGGGCACCATTTGCACCCCAAATCCAATCGGGCATAATCATCCCAGCCGATGCCATATCCCATTCCATTTCATCGACACCCGATGGCAACTGTACCTCGATGTTCCATGTTCGGTTATCAGCTGGTACAGATCGAATGTGAGGTGGTAAAATTTGCACTTGATTCGCAGTGAAGGACAAATCAATTGCCCGGCATTCCTCGTCGTCACCAGCACCAATGCACATCGAGAGTTGTGTCGAGACATTATCGCCCAGTGATGCAGAGAGCGGCACATCATGTCGTGCTGTCAATTCACGAATTTCATTCGGTGCCAATTGCAATGGGTTGACCTCTTGACCAGATGAATCGTGCAGCGTGATGATTTGTCCCCAAGCCGTTTGTTGCCACTGCAGTGAAACTGTTTCTGGTGCATTACCGAGGTTTTCGATAAGAACCCAAGCAGCAGCAGACTCCCCTGGGATTCCCATCCCATTCGAATTTGCAGTTCCATCGGCACCCCTGAGTGACAACCCTCTAGTTCGTTCAGCTTCTATTGCCAGTATTGCAGTTTGAGATATGCTTTGGTTTGAATCAAGTGTCATCGTAATTTCGACAAAGCCAGCGTCGACCCCCAGTGCTTCCTCTGGTGCAGTAATCCTCAGTGTTGGACTCCACGCGGCACCAACATCAAGTTGTACCCCCTCGGACCCACCCGGGTCGAGGTCAATAATTGTCCAGTTTACCGGTAACCCAACATCATCAATTGTCATTGACCAAGTACCTGCAATTCGTCCTGTAGATGTGATGAGTGGTTGTACATCCGTCTGTCCACCCGGCAGGACTCGAACTGGATCAGGTGGGACTCCAATGCTAACATTGTAGGGTGCAATAATTGAGAGGACGGTAGTCGTCACATCGTTATCAGTGCGCGTTTGAGTCACATTCCCATGTTCATCTAGATTCAACTCAAATGTGTGTTCACCCAACCCCCCAAACCAGTCAAATGAAAATGAAGCCGAATTACCATTTCCAGTGGGTGGCCGTGGGTCCAATGCTCCCTCTCTGTGAGTATGTTTCAATTCCCCATCCACGTACATTCGCGCAAATGTATCAGTCGTGGTTGAGTCTGTACCGGCGTTTTCAAAGAAAGCAGTAACCGTAACCGATTCGCCCGGGTCTGGTGTACTAGGGTTGAATGTGATTGCCAACCCATCTTCATATGGTCGGATGTCAGCCCCTGCCTGGGAAATCAGCATATCTCCAACGAGTAAATCAAGTGCACCATCGTTATCGAAATCAGCAAGGGCATGGCCTGCCCAAGTTCGGTGGGGTAATTCCAGTCCTGAAACCCATTCAGCATTAATCGATGAACGCGAGCCAGTTTCTCCGTCATGCGCATAGAGTGTCCGACCGAATGTAACCAAAATTTCATCGTAACCAGTTCCATCAATATCCATTGGTGTTGGTGCAGATACGGCAATCTCATCATTTGGGTTTCCAGAGGTCCCTTCTACAATCTGATTCCAGTCAAGCCATGTATTCTGGTTTTGTTCATTATAGCCGTGACATCCGACCATGCCGTGCCAAGAGATTCCATCGCGGTACCATGTATTCCAACAGATACGGTCGGTAATTCCATTGTCGTCAGTATCCATTAGTGCAGGTGGTGCGTCCGCATAACCATTCGAAGCACTGAATGAGAAAATGGTTGCGGCATCAGTGACGTCAAGGCCAATGAAGGTAGCCCCGTCTCCAGTGCCAGCTCCATCAACATCCGTAGGGATGGTAACAACCATTTCTGGAGCCGGGTCTGAATCTAATTGTGTGATGATTGGACCTGGTAATCTAACGTGGGGTGAAGCAGTATCTCCATCGAGATTATTCAGGGTTTCTTCATACTGAATCTGGCCATTGACCGCATTCAATTTCCAAACCCACATATTACCATTATTCTCATTAATAGTTGTCAGTACGATCGCTGAGGAAACAGCATCAATCTGCACCCAAGCGGGGTCTGAGGGGTGGGTTCCTTCACCCAAAGTCACCTCCCAGATTGGGCTTGGTGTGCCCGAAGTTGGTAACGGTAGAGCGATGACATTTGGTTCGTCATTCACATCATCCATCATCGCAAGGACGAGTTCGGGGGAGCCGTCTAAGAATAAATCTGCGAGGAGTGGCTGTGCAACAGGGTCATGGCAAGTCTGGCATGTTCGGTCTGCGGCCATCTCAAAAGTAGAATGGCTCCATCTCCACAAGCGTTCAGTTTCATGGCTACCGCCGGGTTTCCAACCCGTCACATCACATTCAATTGCAGGAGACCACAATTCAACAGTTGCCTGGCCATTGGCATCATACACGACAATGATTTCGAGCGACCCATCACCATCAACATCGACAATTATTGGTGTTGACTTTACTTCGCGATCGATGATGCCAATGTCGACTTCCCACATGGTGTCACTAGTATCTCCATCTACAATTTTCAATACGGCATGTGAGTTATCTTGGTGGATGAAGACTGGTGAGATGCTGTCTCTGGCACATGAATCAAGTCCGACTCCACCTGTGTCAATATTGGTACTAAAGTTCCCTACAGATACCCCCAAAGTTTCGACTCCTATGTCTTCTGAGGCATAATGCTGCCAGTTGAGAACAGGGTTGGTAATACTCAGTAATTCTCCAAGTTCTGGTTCAGATGGAGCGTGAGGTGGTACACTTGATTCATGCCCGGGTGTCCGACCAAATTGCGGCCACGGGATGTCTCCATCAAGCCAAACGTCACTATCGCGTCCTTGAATCGACTGAGCAGTATTTTCTGTAGAAAATGCAAGAGGGGACAAACTCTGCCCCAATAGGAGGGTAATTAACCCGAAAATAAGGATTGGTGCACGTAGCGCACCATGAGCTCCGCTCGCCATCAGTAGTTATGCCAACAGAACACCTCTTGAACGTTCGTGCGCCGAGGGTATTCATGGGTTACATAGTAACCCAGAACGGAAATTTCCGAAACCATGATTTTGCGAAGCGTTCATAGAGGGGTCTTCGGTCGCCGAATCGTCTTGGACAGCTCTCCTCTGGAGGCGGCAGCCGATGAGGGACGGGAGGCTTGCGGGTCTTCCGTCCTTGGCTACCTCTTCCGCTGAGTGTGAATCTGGGAGGAGGAAAAAAAATGTACAGTCTAGAAGTAGTCGAGGATACCATTCGAATTCCAGCGGAGTATATCGAAAAGGGCAAGTCCCTTTCAGAGCACGTCGATCGTCTTGCAACCTCTGCATTTGAGGGGAAATTTGATGATGATGGAAATTACGTTCTACTCACATTCGATCACGAACTAATGGGTCGTGGCCGGATTATCCACGGGGATGGCGCAATTTACCAAAGTGTTCGCTTCAAGGCACTTCTGTTTACGATGGACCAAAACGAAATCGTCGATGGAGCTGTTAGCGAAGTGCACGAGTTTGGCGCATTCGTTCGAATCGGGCCCATGGAGGCACTGCTACACAAGAGTCAGATTCTTGACGAGCAAATTGACATCAACGTTGGTTTGCGCCGAATTGAGGGTCGCCAATCTGGCAAGTTCCTAGCAGAAGGGACTGCAGTTCGTGCGCGAATCGTATCTCTATCACTCAATCCACACGACCCTCGGTCTAGCAAGATTGGTTTGACATGCAAGCAAACTGCACTTGGTGCACATGATTGGCTCAAAGAAGAGGTGTGATCCATGGTCAAGAAAGATTTAGCTTGTCCAGAGTGCCGGCATATTGTTGCGGTTCAACAGGGTAATCCTGGTTGGTGGCTCAAGTCCAATAATGAAATCAAGGCGAAGAATCAGAAGGCGCTATCGATCCGGGCTTACGCAATGGCCAATGGCCGTGATCCGGATGAAAATGAGCGAAAAGAATGGTTCAAAGTGAATAAGGGCGATGTTGAGAAGGTCGTAGTTCCCGAACCATCTTGCCCCTTTCACCCTGACACCAAACTCAGTGCTGATTGGCAGGGTTTCACGATTTTACTCAATCCCCCTCGAAGTGAGGTTGCGCGCGCTCTTGGGATTGACACACCTGGCAGTTACGCCCTGAAGGTACGACACCAGTAATCATGGAGGAATTTGTATGGAAATCACAGAACGAAAAGAAAATCCAATTCTAAACCGCGTCGAATTGTCTTGGCAATGGCGCCATGTTGGAGCCGCAACCCCGACTCGTGCCGAAATCATTGCTGCCGTGGTAAAAATGGAGCCGGGTGCGACAAAAGATCGTGTCCTCGTCAAATCGGTTAGTACCCGATTTGGCCAACCATTGACAACAGGTAGCGCTTTGATTTATGGCGACCGCGCTGATTTAGAGAAGGAACCAAAATACATCCTTGCTCGCCACGACACTACATCAGTAGATTCCAGTAAGAAAGCACCTGCTAAAGAAGTACCTTCCGAAGATACTGAGGCAGCAGAAATTGCTGGGGGTGAAGAGTGATGGGTGACAATCCAAGCGCAGCAGCCAAGTGGTCCAAGTACAGCATTGAGGGTGGTAAACTCACGCGCAAGCAAGAGTTCTGTCCAAAGTGTGGACCGGGTGTCTTCATGGGTGTCCACGCAGATCGCAAGACTTGCGGGCGCTGTGGGCATTCTGAGAAAACAGAGTGATCACTCAAAATCACTTGTTCGCCCTACGGGGACAGCAAGTTCATGCAGTAATCTCTTGATGGCCTGCCGTTGCCATCCTTTGAATGATTTCCGATCTAGGTGTGCCATCACTAATCCACCCGGGAATGCGCGGCGTGTACTCTCCACAGATACACGAATTGCATGCTCCCATGGTCCCTCTGGTAGCCGCCCTGTATCGGGACTCCACGCACCATCCTCGGGTTTATCCATTGTAAGTGCATAATTGGCAAGTTGGTGGCCAGCCCAACAATCTGTTTTCCGCAATACGTCTGTGTGTCGCGGTGCATAATGACCGCCACCAAGTCCTAGCATCACCTTTGCCGCAGCTCTGTCATCAGAAGAAATTGATTTCCAATCTCCAACACCCGGGCCACCATCTAGGCCAAGGCCAATCTGCATCACATCAGCCCATGCTTCGGCTGCATCAACCCTGCCCCAATGGGTTTCAGATGAACCGATTTCAATGAACATGGTTGGGACGGCAAGACTGGGCCCATGGTGCGTCGTCTCAATTGTCAACTCGAATTCAGGCACGAGAGCACGCTGATGTGCAGCTTCACACATCAATCGATACCATGACGCAAATCGTGGGTTTGGGAGCATTACTTCACCCTTGATGCCACCATGCTCGGCTCTTTCACCGTGCGGTTGTTCACCTGGTACACCGATGACATGCAGGGTTAGACTAGGTATCCCACTAGCGGCAAAGTGCCGCGATAGGAAAATCACTTCATCAACCTCTTCGCCAGTTTCGTTTGAGAAACGAGTATCCAATTTGTCTTCCATCAACAATCGTTTCCCAAACCACCACAGCCAGACCTCCTTCAGTTTGTGTTTCCAAACACAGTATCCTTCAACTGTATCTCTTTTCACCCAACCACCTCGGGCAAGTAATGCATCACCTTGTATGGTGGATGCAATATCTGTATCTGATACGATGAGAAGCGTCACCATCGCTTGAGCGAATGCGCCTCTCCCCTTCAGCATTCGCAGCCCATTCCTTCATGAATCGTGGCTTCTACGATGCTTCGATGTCACTGCCCGACACGCCAGCCCCCCCGCGATTCTTACTGGAAAGTGCCACTCGCGTAATCCATATCGATACGGAAGGTGGTTTGTGTTTATTGCACCCTGAACGACTGAATACACTTGACCCTATTTGCTTCCCATTTCCAGGGGCTATCACAAACGCTGTTTTATTGGGTGAAGATCATCTTGTTGCAACATGGGTTGAGCGTGAAATTTCTCTCGCGAGGCTCGCCGCTTTAGATCTCCGGGAACCCATTCAAAATGGTGTTGATCTCCCTGAATTAAGGATGGCATTTGAGAGTGGAAAAATCGACCAACACCACGTTTCAGGGGCGGTGTGGTCCCATGTTCTTGATGCTGAACCACTTGCATTATGTGTATTCGAAAACGATCTCATTTTTTGCACCCATCATCGTGGACTATATCGTGTCACTTCAAGTTCAGAAGAGGTTTGGAGGCGTAAACCCATCGAATGGGATTCTCTGCTGGATTTACCTGATGGCGAAGTTATCGTAGCATTATTCGCAAAGGAGGATTCAATTTGGGCATTCTCATTGGGTGGTGGTTGGGTCGAAATCGATGCAGCTGATGGCACGATTCGCCGTCTCGGTGTTTTGCAATTCAAATCTAGCATCAATCGGGTCTGGGCCAGTGATACGGGTGAATGGTTATTCGGATTAAGTCACAATCGTATGGCGAAATGGGTCCCTGATGATGAATCGATTCAAATTAAAAATGTCCAAGGCCCTATCCAAGACGCAATATGGATTGATGGAAAATGGTTAATCACAGGGTGGCGCGAGGATATTACTTGGAACCAAAGGGATTCTAAGCGGGATATTCCTGAATTATATTGTTCAACGAGAGCCGAAATTGGACATCGTATCATAGACCGTGGTGATGAGGGATTTTGGGTATTGAATAATCGTGGTCAATGGACGCCATTTGGAACCAAATTGAACTGATGGTCCGAAAGCAATCGTCAAAGAGCGTCTCTTCAGTCATTGTGGCGCGGAGACATGCGATGGGGGTCCTTGGGCGGTTCATGGTCGGCATTACCAAGTGCATGCCGCGTTTTTTCGTAGCGGGGGTGGCTCGTCGATACGTAGCGGGAAAAGACATAGCCAGTACTGTTTCTGTGATGAAAAAACTCAGTGCAGAAGGTGCATGTTTCACCATCGATGTCTTGGGTGAAGAAATATCCAATCTTGCGGAAGCTCAATTCTTTATCGATGAATATGATCGCGTCCTCGACGCTATTGTCGAGAACAATTTCGATGCGAATTTGAGCATTAAGCCAACCGCATTTGGTTTGTTGATTGACGAGAAAAAAACTTACGGGAATATCGAAAGGTTGCTTAGAAATGCCGCGGAGCATAACATTTTCGTCCGCTTGGACATGGAGGATCACCGAGTCACTCAACCTACAATTGACATCGTTGTCGCAATGCACGCGAAAGGGTTGCACAATGTGGGAACCGTTTTGCAATCGCGTCTTTTCCGAACTACAGATGATATAGATGCGATTTGCGATCAATTGGGCGGAGCCGCAGACTTTCGAATTTGCAAGGGTGTTTATCTTGAAGATGAAACTAGATCACATACCGAATACCAACCCATTGTTGATGCATTTAACCAACATGTCGATCAAATTCTCGATCGAGGGGCCTATGCAGGTATTGCATCTCACGACTGGCCAATTATCGAACACACCCTAGCAGCGCTTGAAGCAAGGGGGATGGGGCCAAAACACACAGATCCACGAGACGGGTGTGCTGGAAAGCGAATCGGCAAAGGACCCGGATATGAATTTCAGATGCTACTTGGCGTCCGGGGGAATATTCGTCGCCGCCTTGCGAAAGCTGGACACAGAACCCGAATTTACATCCCCTATGGGGAGCGGTGGTACGAATACAGTATGCGGAGATTAGACGAAAATCCAGATGTGGCAATGCATATTGCAAAATCAATTTTCATGCCTTGGACCAACCGGCGGTAATCAAAGATCAGCCAGTCGCTGTGCGATGGCACCCATTGCGACAGCAGTCTCCAAGCTAGCACCGATTCCCGTTAATTCAAATTGATCAGGACAATTGTCGAGCAATTTCTGCGGTAATCCTTGACGGCCCAGTCCAATGAACATGCAGACTCTACCATCATACGTTGTTAGATCTACAGAACCTCCCTTGGGTTGATGGGTGGTGGCAATGGGATGTCCAATTACCCCGCCCAGCGCATCTTCAATGGATAGTAATTGGATACGCCCAGAAGCAAGCAGAGATGGCAAGTGATTCACACCTGCTGTGCCTGATTCTGTTTGAGCACGTTGGCAGAGTTCCTCTATATCTTCCGTAGGCCAATCAATCAACGCAATATCGAGTCCAAAGCCCCAAGCGATACCGGATGCTCGGGCCAAAGCACGAAGATGTGGGGTGCTAATGGCGCCATCATAGGTCCCAACCAATGCCATGGTGTGTCCCCGCCTTTCCACATCGTCACTGGCCTGTTGTGTTGTGAGGGTAGAGGGTGTTTGAACCGGTGTTAATTCTTCGGCACGCGTTGAATCGCCAAGTCGCTCAAATCCTTTTGCAAGATTTTTCTTGATCCGTATCGCCGTTTGAGCATCCAATGATTCGACCTGATGTGCAGCATTATCCAACAATTCCCTTGCAAATTCCGCGTCACCAGATCGATCGGCTCGACCGGCTAGTGTGACGATAAAACGCACGGACTCCTCACCATCACCCGCTAAAGTTTCAGCCAACATCCTAACATCATCAGGACGAGTTGCATGGCTGCACATTGTTCGGACAGTTTCAAATTCTGCAGAATCAAGGAATGGTAGGGCGAGTTGAAGGGCACTTGGTTCCAAAGTTAGATTGGCTTGAAGTGTTAGACGGTGTAAATTATCAAGAAATTTCACAGCCAAGTCGGGTGTGGCTTCGGTAAGAAGTGGTGTGATTTCAGAAATCATTTCGCGATTTCCTGTAGCAACAATCGCTTTCATGATAGGGCGGGCTGCTTTGGCTTCCATCCCATGATTTTCCACGGCCAAGAGAAATAGTTCGGGTAATTTTTGCGCCGAGACACGATTTGCAATCGCTTTCAGTGCGTCGACACGAGCTTCACCTGCTGGTAACCCGCCCGTCATACCAACGAGGTCATTCATCAATGCTTTCCTTGCTCGCCCGCCAGGCCAATTACCAACAGATTTTGCAATGATTGCAATGCTTTCAGCCAATCGCCAAGCTCGTTCTTCTTCCAGCATTGATTCGACAATGATTGGTACCCATTCAGCCCGATCATCTTCAAGCATATCTTCGGAGGCACACAAACCGCATAGTGCTTCAGCACGATAAATACCATCTTGCAAATCTTGTGCGAGGTCAAACAACTCGCGCGATAGCCCACTTTCACGACCTTCACGCAATATTCGCCGGCATGCGCTAGGGTCGTGGCGTTCACTCATTCCTGTCCACCTGCCATTTTTCTTGATGCTCTTCACGACCTGAGAAATTTTGCCCCTTCCATTTTCCGCGTTCGATTTTTCTCTTTTCAATAATCTCTTCACGGGATGGTGGTCTGTGTAAGAAAATACGTTTGATATTTCGTGCTTCCATTTTCCCCGTTAAAGTCCGGGCTGTCCCGGAATGGAGGGCGCGAATTCTCCATGTATCACCACGGTGCTTGACAATGGTGCCACATGAGAATACCTTTTCTGGGTCGACTTCAATGACGTCTGAGAAAGAAATTTCCGCATCGCTGAATGTACGTTTGATTCTCGCCAGATCAATTCGACAAGCCCAAACCCGCCGGACGTCGCGGGCACCGAGTGTCCGCGGCTTTTGATCACCATCTGTTTCTAAGCGAGTGATCCTCCAGAGGAGGTCTAGTGCCTCAAATTCGTCATCCACTACAAAAATTTCATCATCATCTACATCCATTTCGTAAGGTATTGAGTCCGGGCCGTCGGAGAGCGTAAATCGAATGACAATCGGTTTGGCGTTGCGGAAAATTACTGTGTGGACATTTCCACATCCTTCACATCGAAGGAGATAATCAATACCTGAATCACTCTTCAACGCCTTTTCTTTGAGGATTTCATGCGCTTGCCGGGTGTTGCAACTAGGACAACGTGTGACGTTGTCCAGTTCCTCTACTTCGTCGGCCAAGCCATCTCCTCCAATCAGACCGGCTCACCGGGGGTATTTCACCACATCCCATGTCGACGAGATTTGAAAACCAATTACTTACCCGGCGAAATGTGGGACTGAGCATTGAAGACGCCTTGGCGGCATTGTTGGCCAAGAATCCAGAACAGCCGCGGGATGAACCTGACGTTGCAGTAGCCATCGGTGCCCAACTTGAGCATATGGAATTAGATTCAATGCCTACAAGTTTACGCCGCCGCATTCGTGATGTCATCGCACGTGTTCAACCGAAGCGTGTATGCGAAGTTGGTTCCGGAATTGGACATTTGAGTGCGTGGCTATTTGATTACTGGTCTACCAACACCCGTCCTGATTATTTTGACATGGTTGAAGCAGGTGGGAAATTCAGTGTTATCCTCACACGTCTTTTACGGCGATATAGTGCTGAAGATTGGGCGCATGTGCGTGTAGGTGATTTTGATTCACTATGTGCGGAATTGGATAGTTGGCAAGCGGCCAACAGGACCACTGATGAAGCCGCCGCCACCTCATCTCCACCATTGCGTGCTCCTTACGAGATTATCATCGTCGATGTGGGTAATGTAGGTAAGGTGGCTGCAATCAAACGTTCATTTGACCTACTTGTCCCAGGTGGCCTCATTCTCACCGCAGAACCGGAAGTCCCAATCGACGATGTCGGTGAAATTCCAGAATCGGGTCCTGAGAATCCAGACCAAGCTAGGGTGGCTGCATTCAATGAATGGACACAATTTATTTCCGAAGTCAATCAAACCAACCCCGTGGGTTTCGTTCCACTTTTTGGTGGCACTTTGGTTGGTATTATTCAGGCTTAACTGGCCATCGCTAGTAGAGCATCAACTTGCAGCCGTCCATATCCATAGTAATCGTCATGCTCTGCTTGCCCATCGTTTGGTTCAACACTATTCTTGATCCATTCTTTGACATCTTCCACTGTATTGCGTGAACCTCCTGATGAGCCGTTGTGCGCAAGATCTGGTCGGTGCTCTAAGAGATGGGCAATCGCCCCACTCACCCATACGGTGGCACCACTGGTTCCGGAACCCCATGCATAGAGGATATCTGTGTCAATTTGTGCATTTAGTATAGCCAATTTTTCCCCAGGGGCCACAAGTTCAGGTTTTTTGTCAGGGTCTAGTCGCCCCCATAGTGCCATATTCTGTGGTGGGTTAAACCCATTATTACCAACAGAAGAATTGCTCCAGATGGTACCGTCGGTGTCAATCGCACCAACACAGATGACATCCAGAACACTACCGGGGCTGGCAACATCTCCATCATCATCGGGGCCGCCATCATTTCCTGCTGCAGCAACCACGAAGATACCCTGGTCGATGGCACGATCAACCGCCCCCTCTAGTTCATCAGTTTCGATGAAAATCCAATCGATTCCTTGACCACCACCGAGGCTTAGAGAAATGATGTCGACGCCACTATTTGTACACCAGTCGACAGCTGCCGCGATATTAGTGTCCGTTCCACTACCCGATTTTGAAATGGCCTTTGCAATATGTAAATCAACATTGGGTGCAATACCGGGGAGGCGATTTTTAGCAACCAATATGCCTGCCATCGCTGTACCATGCCCTTGATCATCGTAGGGGTCACTTCTACTGTTGACAAAATCTTCCCAACCTGCGAGTTGCAGGTGTGCCAAATCAGGATGGCTAAGGTCGATGCCCGTGTCGACTATGCAAACATCAACACCTTCACCACTTGTTGAAACATCGTCAAAGCCCGACAATTGCTTGAATTCTGTATGACGTTGTGCTAACTCAGGGGGGTACGGGTCTAGGAGTCCTTGTTCCAAAAGGCCTACAGCCCAAACCACGAGTAAAATCGAAACGACAAAGAGTGCAAAAGCCGTTCCATTTCGAATGATATTTTGGATATTCATTTCCGACCCGAACCCTCGTCGAGCCGGTGGTGCCGGTGCATCTGGTATTTCGAATGCTGATTCGAAATCTGAATTCATGTATTCCCCTCTGTTAGGCCATCCATAATTTCGCCGAATGTATCTACAAAGATGCGTGCATCTTCTTCGGTATTGTATGCATAGGCGGAGGCGCGTAAACTTCCTTGCTCAATCCCACGCGCGTCAAACCACTGGTTAACACAGTGCAGACCTGAGCGAACAAATACACCTCCGACTTCATCCATGAGGATACCAACGTTTTGAACATCAAGATTTTCCAGTAATATTGAGCAAATACCACCGCGTTTTGACGCATCATCGGGGCCGATGATTTCAACGCCAGGATGATGCCTGATACCTTCACTCATGATCCGATTCACACGCACCTCTTGTTCAGCGAGATCGCGCATATTATACTGTGAGAGCAAATCCAGTGCGGCTTCAGTACCGCATATTCCGGCATAGTGGCCTAAACCTCCCTCTAAGCGGTCAGGGATGGGGCGTAGTGAGTAGTGCTCAGCGGTTGCAGATTCTACCGTACCTCCTCCAGCACAGAGTGGTTCGAGTTGCGACAAAATTTCTTCGCGACCCCAAAGGGCACCTACACCTGTCGGTCCGAGCATTTTATGCAGGCTAAACGAGAATAAATCACAGTTCAAATCTTTGACATCAATGGGCATGTGTGGTGCCGATTGAGCCCCGTCAACATGGACAATTGCCCCATAATCGTGGGCTATTTTTACCGCTTCAGCGATTGGGATTTCGACACCATCAAGGTTGCCAACATGAACCAATGAAACAACTCGGAGCGATTTTCCAGCATTAGCACACGCGGTTTCAAATGCTTCGATGTCAAATTCATTGTTCGCTTGACTCTTCACTGTATGCAGTTTGACACCCATAGTTTTCAGTTGTAACCAGGGGACGAGATTTGAATTATGCTCCCGATCACTGGTAATGACAACATCTCCTGATTCCCAATTCAGCCCGGCGGCAACCTGGTTGATTGAATGCGTTGCATTTGGAGTGAAGATTACTTCGCGAGCATTTCCCGCACCGATGTAATCAGCTAACTTCCGTCGAGTTCTTGTGACGGTTTGGGAAATCGACATGCCCCACCTGTGGACCGATCGTCCGGCGCAAGATGGATTTGTTGCGTAGTACTGTTGAATGGCACTAATGACACTTTGAGGACGTAATGTCATACAAGCATTGTCGAGATAAACGGGTGAATTTTCCTCATGCAGAGGTGGGAAATACTCACGGAAACCTGCAACGTCCATCGACTCACCATGCCTCATCGTCAGAGAAATGATTCCCTACTGGCGCACTCGTATTACAGGATGTACAAATAACACGGGATGAGATGCGTACTCCACAGATTGGACACTTCTCACCGGGGGTGTCAGCCCCGTTGCAACCATCGATGGCACAAGCCGCCTCAATCTCGCCACCGGCAAGCATTTTGACACTTGTAATTTCACCACAATCTGGACATTTTCCAGCACGTGCGGGTTGCTGATTTGGCGTTTCGCTTGATTCGCGCCCCCCTCCAACTTGCCTTGCTCTGTCTGACTCAATACGGATTTCAGCACTTCCTAGCATAATTTGTGGGTACCAAAGTATCTGTAACATCAACCAAATTAAGAGTAATCCAGTAAACATGTAAACTGCCTTCAGTGCCCACCACCACTCAACCTCGCCCGGTTGGCGTAGGGCTACATAGTGTGCACCAGACCAAGCATGAATGACAACAAGGATACAATAGGCGAAAAGTGCCACGCACCAAGCAATTAGTGAATGATCACGTTTGGCAATTTCACGTTGTCGTGGGTCTGGGTGGTAGTGCCGTTCTTCGACATGAACATCCCGAGTTTCAGTCACGGCGCGTAGCAAGATGAAAAATATGAACGCGATGAAAATAAATCCTACACCTGTGATTACAAAGGCATACATTTCTCCCCCAAATGGGAACTTTGCATCCTCACCATGTGCCACAAATTGGCACAATTCAGCAGCAAATAATGCAAGATATAGGCTGATTGCTTGGGATCGCATCAGCGGGAAGATAGCCCACAGCCTGACCAGAAGGATGGCCCACAATCCGATACTAACCAGTGTCAAGGCAATGGCGGCATTGGAAACGTGCCGGATTCCAGAATTTTCATCACTAGGGTTGATCCCAATTGTATAGAAATCCCCTCCGCTGGAAAGTTCGTTGATTCCAAAATCCCACCCTGATATAATTACAGCGAGAAAACCAATCCCCAAAGTCACCCAATGTCCCACAGTCCATGTGTTTCGTATTTTATAGAAATGAAACATCAACTCTATTTTCAAATGATGCAATGGCTCTAAACGGGGGTAATCTATGGACAAATTCTGACCAATTTTGAGATCGGTCAATCGTGAACCTTCATGGAAAACCAAGCCGTCACCGGCCTCGGTTTCTTCCACCGCAGCCTCTGTCATCAGGGTGCCCTGCGGCATCCTCGCATTAAGAAATACTCTGCTTACCGCAGGCTGGAAGTCGAATATTCTGCAAATCATCCAGAACCAAAATGGCGCCGAGACGGAGATTTGAACTCCGGCGGGAAAACCCACATGATTTCCAGTCATGCGCGATACCAGGCTATGCGACCTCGGCAGCGTTTCTGCGTGCAACCTTTCGGATATGAGTATGATGGCAGTAATACTCACAAATGCACCCTCGACATGGTGTCCGTAGCGGTTAAATCAAGATTGATGGTCGCCGCGTTACTGCCACTGTGGCTTAGCGGTATAGCACCTCATTGGTAATGAGGAGGTCGCGTGTTCAATTCACGCCAGTGGCTCTTTTTACAGACCCATAGGGTCTGACCACTATCCGAAGGTCTTTCTAACGTCTAAGTGTCGCGGACTCCATAGGAGTCTGTGTCATGAGGGACAATCGCAAAGTAATGCTTAGCGTACTACTGACATTCATGATGGCCTCAGTCCCATGGGCAGCTGCTGATATCAGCGGTTGGGTGGGTCCTCCACAAATCGCTTCGAGCGGCCAAGATGTTGAGGTCGATGGATGGAATGTTCCGAGCAATGCGACCATTCTCGACGGTTGGATGACTGCCGAAGATAAGATGGTGAGTGGTGGAAACGGAACCGAGTGGCGTGTTGATACAACGACCAATTTCTCAGTGGGGCAATTCAATTTAGCCACCATGGATCATTTTGATGGTCGACTTTCAATTGAACCCGACAGTGCTGTGAGTCAAATTGATGCATTCCTCGGCACGGTGTCTCTACAATTTGAGCATACTACAATTCAAGAAACTGGCAATATATCCGTATGGGAGCCTGGCCTACCTGCCACAGTCAACGGGACACAAGTTGGCAGCACGATGCAAATGCCGTATGGCAATCAGCCTGCAAATGCGCATTCTGGTTCATTGGTTGCCGCGACCCTGATGAACTCGAGTATCCCTGCGGGAATCGATGCAAGTTTGCATACAGGACTCCCGATACCATCTCCAGTCAACCACTTCAACCTGACTTTCTGGAATTGGCGACATTCCGATACCAATGATGGAATGTGGGTTGAGTACAAACTTGATAATGGGCCTTGGACCTGGATTTCACCGGCAACAGGTAACTACAATTCTTACATCACGATGAACGCATCATCAACTCCTGATGGGACACCTAACAATAGCACAACATTCCCGGTTTGGACCAGTGCAAATGCCACTGGATGGGTTCAAGAAACCTTCAATCTTGACAACCTACCCAACATCAATAATTCAGTGAACATCGAATTCCGTTGGAGAATTGTTACTGATGCTAACAGCAGTGCCAGCCCTGGCTGGTTCCTCGATGACATGGGCATCACGAATGTGGGTGGTGCAACGGGTTACTGGCACCATGGTTGTTATTCTGTCATAGCATCAACTTGCGCTTATAGCAACAGTGCAATGGGTTTACTTGAAGGCCAAGTAGATCTTACAAATACAGGCGCTGGTTCTGAAATTCAAGTCAGATTAGAGTGGGATCTAGAAGGTTCAGGGTGGGACAATTTTTGTGTAGAGTTGTCACCTAATGGGAATACTTGGACCGACATATCATCATCCGGTACAGCAACTACAGCTGCATGTCGAAGTCGTACAGGTGCGATTCCAGGTAACGGTTACACTATGCCTAATGGAACTTTGTATGGTGATCAGACCAATGGTTTCGTCACCCTCGAACTTGCTATCCCCTCATCATTCCATAATGCAGGGTTGACCGATTTCCGCATCCGAGTTGACACCGACTCATCTGTTCAATATGGGTCGCCGCAAGATTCCCAAGAGGGATTGACTGTTGATCGTATTTCGGTAGTTGCAGGAAATGGTACAATTCTCGATGACGACCCCCTCACTAATTCCACAACGATGGTGGCCAGTGGCCTGAATGGCGCCACACATGATTGGGCTTACCTTTCAATTGGCGCAGGTGCGATCAGTGGTACCTATGGATTTGAAGATAGTACTGCCACAGCACCTACGGCAATGGCGCCCGGATGGTGGGCCACGGGTGATTGGGAATACGGTTCACTCCAAACGACAACAGGAGGACCCACTAGCTGGCCCTCTGGCCCCTTTGGGCTTGGAACACATCTTGCCGGTTCGGCAAATGATGGGTCCAATGATCATCTCTATTCACCCCCCTATACAATTCCGGCAGGCGCGAGTGCAAGATTGACGTTTGAGCATTGGATGTGTGCATACCAAGGTTATGCAGGTGGTGCGGTATTTATTTCGACGGACAACAATACCTGGACACACTTTGATCCAGGTAATAATTGGTATGACCAAACCGGCTACACATGGGGCACTGGGACACTACAAAACCTTGGTAATTTCGATGGCGCAAGCAACATTGGTCCAAGCGGTTTCTCTTGTGAAGGTCCACACAATCTTTGGGACACAAAGGTCGCCGATTTGTCGATGTATTCTGGACAAACCGTGTGGTTTAGATTTACGTATGAGCCCTACCTCACATCGTGGTCTTTCGAAGAGGGTTGGTACATCGATGATGTGGGTCTTGAAGTCGATTATTTCTATGATGAAGGGAATTGGATTTCTGACGTCATTCAGACCAATGGTCTGGGTGGTGGATTCATCGATATCGATGGCATGGTTGCAGACGATACTTGGGCGACAGCATCAGTTCTAGACATATCTGGGAATGTCATTGATGGTTTCTCGAATCAATCCTTCCCAGTCTCCCTGCATGGGCTTGATAAAGACACGTATCCGAGTATCCGCGTCAAAATCAATATGGGTACTGAAAACCCATTCTTGACGCCACTAATCGACGCTGTTCATATCGGTTCAATCCGTACGTTGGATGCACGCGGTTCTGGCAATGGCTGGGATGTTGCCCCGACGCTGGATCTCTGGAATGGAAATCTGACCAACAATGGCTCGGCAGTTCTACAAATCAACAGTGATTTCACACACTCCAGTCGCCCAATTACTTCGATTGATTTCTCGGGTGTAGGCTCTCAGGTAACCATTCGGGCGATTGATGCAAGCGGTGCAATCGTCGGTCAAACCGGACTTTCAGGGACCATTAATTTCCCTGAACCGCAACCCGGCTTCGGTGTCCACATTGAAGTCAATCCAGGCGGGCATATTTCATCACTTTGGGCAGAAGGTGAATTTGGACAACCAGCTGTGAACCCACAAGCCGACGTGACCAGTGATGGCACTGTCGATTGGAGCTTCCCAACCGGTACTGTTTACGGTACGCACGGATGGCAACAGATGCTCTATGAAACAACATCTTCAGCTGGAACAACGGTTCACAATCAAGACACTGCTTCTACGAATTTCTATGTGGATTCGTCAGGTTCCACAGTATCCGTCCTGATTCCAGAAGATGCGACGGTTCGAACTGCGGTTATTTCCGCATATGTCGCATCGTTGACTGACCCTAACTCCTCTCCAGTCGATATTTCAATCGGCTCATCTCCAACCATTACATTCACAGGTGGTTACACTACGACGAGTCTTTCACCTTCGATAATTGCACATATTAACATGGTTCAACCATCACATACCCAACAACAGACGGGACGAGATTGGAGGGTAGTCGAATTTGATTTGTCGACAGGTGGATTGGCTTACGTAGACATCACTGCGATAACCCTCGGCTATTCAATATCAGAAAATATCACCGATTTGACACAACAAATGGTTGATTTCCAGCGCATCACAATTGCTCAGGGTGCAGGTGAAAGTGTCGATATTCCCGTGACCTACAATGCTGATGCAGGTGCCGTGATTATTGATGGCGGCATTCATCATGAATTGATGATTACCAATTATCCATTCACCGTCCCAAATACTCTGTATCCAGATGGTAATGTGGTTGAAATTACCACACGTCACCACCACTTGTACGATAACGATGCAATCTCCAAGATTTCATTTACAGGAATGGCTAGCGATGGTACGAGCATTGTCTTTGAAGTTGCAAACCCTTCGACAGCGGCCATATTTACTCAGGTTTCTGGCAATGCACAATTGCCTATGGAATCAGATAGCAGTGTTACGGAAAATGCTGGCACGCTCGAAATCGATTGGCGATTCCGAGTCTCATGGACATGGGATGATGTCGCGCAAATTGATTGGTCAGCCCTGAGTTACAATATCACAGGGGAAGCTATTGCACCGGCACACGCACAATCCGGTGGTTCGGGTAGCCAAGCAGTGGAAAATGATCTCGAAGTCAGTAGTTTTGAGGTCTACGATGACCAAGGTCGTCATATGTCGAATCAATTCTCGCCTGATTACCCATTCCACTCCCGCAGTGAACAAAATGTATCCCTTAGTGGTAGTGTCCGCTTCCAGAATACGGTTGGTTTGCAGCCATTGCAGAGTGACTTTGCGATGATTGTCAATGTGTCTGGTGTTGAGGTGCCAGTGGTTTCCGATGGAAATGGAACATTCTCTGGTAACATACTACTGCCTACTTCGAATTCCAACACGCTATCGCCTAGTATTGGCCGGGTAGGTCCCATCACAGGGTCGACTGGTGCAAATGATTCTACCTCGAACCCCCCTGTTGTCACCATTATGATGGACGATGAAGCCCCAGTTGCGGGCCCATTCCTTGTATCCACTTCAGTTGGTCAACTAGATGCAAATGGATTCGTTTGGGATCCAATCAATCCATTGTCAGTTCATATCACAGTTTCCGATGCGCAGGATCGAAGTGATGAGGTCGTGCTCCACTACTGGCGAGAAGGTATAGATGACACCAATGCCGACGGTTTTGCGCAGGCTTCAGAATACCTCACAATGACCGAGAATCTGTATCCGTTGCGCAGTGGTTCCCAACAGATCACTTTCTCCAATATCCAGGTTGCAACGAATGGTTTCAATTCCAAGGTTAGCTTGTGGATTGAAGGTGTCGATTGGGCCGGAAATAGTTACCAAGATGGGGGCACAGGCGGTGGGCCTGGTTTGTCGTCAGATTGGGCGACATTGCAAACAGCACAAAATACTGAGACGACTCTGCTGAACACAGGTTTCTCACTAGATACATGGGAAGAGCATCTTCTTGCAGATCAAACCCATACCTTCTCGATGATTATCCAAGATGCAAATGGAGTCCAAACATTGGATGATATCGCAGTCTATCTTGCAGGGCAAACTTACGCCCCGTTGGGACAATTCCACTACGACCCCCGCCAGGATGTCCTCTCCACTGTAGCTAACAGCCACGTTCAACCATTATCTGCCACAATCACACAAATGACTGCAGACACTTCGCGATTAGACATTACATTTAGCATGGACTGGAATACACCAACATCACAGAACTGGTATGTCCCTGGCGTAACTGTCACTGATGACACCGCAACTGTAGCGAATTTGAACAATCTCAACGCCTTGCGTTGGCGCCTCGACAACATTCTTGTTGCAGTGGCCACAGATTTGGTTGACCTGACTCCAGCGATTTCCGAAGGCAATGCAACCGTACTCAATGTGCAAGAAGGGGATGAAATCATTGTCGAAGGAACTGTCAGATACAGTGCAACTTCTGTACCGATTCTAGTTCCCAATGAAAACTTGTCCGTGCGCGCCCAAGTTCTTGTCGGGAGTGTCGTTGTAGAGAAGGTGGTAGAGGTACAATCCGGTGGATTGTTCAGTGCCCCTCTCGTACTACCCGCAAGAACACCACCCGCACAACAATTACCGATTGAATTGACCGTACTAAACGTTCCAGGTGCCGGTGCATCACTGGCAAATACAGATTCAAGCATCATCATTGATAGTAATGCACCGGAAATTATCTTTGACCAGTTCCGATTCCCAACCTCCTCCCTTTTACGATTGGAGAGTGATCAATTAAGTTCTGTACAAATCGACATTATCATAGATGATTCAGGTGGCATGCCGGACTCTAATCTCACAGTTCATTGGGATTTCTATCGCAATGGTTTACCTCGATTGGGTATAGGTGGGGTTGGTGAACTACAATTTGTGAGTGTTGAAGGAGAACAAACTCACTTCGGAAACCAACTTGATATGCGACCAGCAGACGGTGGGAGGTTGCTAGATGGTGACCAAATAAGCGTCTGGTTTCAGGGGGTAGATTTGGCAGGTAATACGCTTGAAGGTGAAGGCACTGAGACTGCTCCACGATACCCATTACTCGAAATTATCGAATTTGAATGGAAACATTCCGCTTGGGTAATCTCACCATTCACGCCCAAATATGGGGATTCTGTGGAAATCCAAGCCATTTTCACAAATGAAGGATTGCGTGGTGGAAGTATCAATGTCACACTTGCTGAGCAAAGAGATGGTTATTTGATGAATATTGATACAAAAATACTCAATCTAACATCTTTGGATACCGATGCAACTGTCATCTTTGAGTGGGAAGCATGGGCGGCAGGGGTACCTGAAATTTACATCTACGTTGATGGTGATTCACAAAACCTAATTCCCATCGATGAGTTCTCTGTCAGTGTAGATGAAAAATCAGATGGTTCGACATCCTCAACCATCTTCCTCATTGGAATTGTTGGTGTGTTAGTGGTGATTGTTGTCGGCTTACTAGGTATTATCGTATTGCGCAAACCCAGCGAATCGATGGATGAATATATCGGTGAGGCATGGGGTGATGAAGGAGAGTCTTCATTTGGCGCTACAACAGGAATCCGCCTCGATTACGAGGAAGATACGCTTTGGAATACGGTTTCACGACACGGCATCTATGACAAAGACGCCTTCCTTGCACATGCACGAAAATACGACAGAGACCTGGATGGATTCCTCGATGCTGAGGAATTAGACCGGGCGGCTGTAGATTTCACTACTCTAATGACACAATCAACAATGACCCCGGAGAGTGAATATCCACTTGATTTCAATGATGAAACTGTAGCCCACGTCATCGAAGCACATGATATTCATGACAAGGCAGCCTTCCTTCACTTTGCCAATTCATACGATGAAGATAAAAATGGATACTTGAAGCACAGTGAATTGAGTCGAGCAGCCGCCGATTTCGTCGAATCAGGCCACAATGTATCAGCTCCGGTCCAAACAACGCCTGATCCTCGGTTGTTGTCTGTCGCTGAAGTTTGTTCAGCCCTCCCAGATTGGTCCGAATCAAAGGTGAACGCGTGGATGGACAAAGGTTGGTCAGCACAGCAGATTATTGATCAAAATGCCGAACCGAACCCACCCACTGCTCCTTCAGGATTTGGTGCAGAATACACCACTCCTGCACCCGAATCCCCTCTTGATACCGAACCTGAAAGTGTGCAAGCTGATGAGGAAACCGTGGAAGTTGACGATCCCCTCCCGGTGGAAGATGACTCCGGGCCTAGCGAAGCATCTCTAAAGCGATTGAAGAAAGCTGAATTGGTTGAACTTGCAACACTGCAAGGTTTGAACAGTAGTGGGACGAAAGCTGATATCATTGCTCGCCTATTGAGTTGAAACCACTTCTGGCATTTTGCGAAAATGTTTCGAAACGGTTTCCGAAACCGAACAAAATCGTTTCCTTTATAGACCGGTCCGAATAGATGGGCCGTTTGAGGGAGAAATCCCTCATGATGGGATGGGAACCATGGGCACTAGCGAAAACCGGAGATTGACGATAGCAAGAGACATGGCCAGTTTACAAGGGGAGGTGGAGGACCTCCGCAAACTTGTCAATACGTTGCTGACCATCATTATGGAAGAAGCGGACGGAGTACAGTCCGGAGCAGCACCAGTCCACGCGGGAACTCCTCGCGCGGGCATTTCCATGTGACACATGGGACGATAATTATATGAAAATAGAAGAAGCTTGGATTCAAGCATCAGAAACCACTGGCGTCGATCAAATCGGCGCAGATATGGGTACTGCTTTCGCCCTTATTCTCTTGTCACTTGAATTAGCTTGGTGGATTGGCCTCGGTTTATTCCTAAAAAATCGGCGACAATGTGATTCTAATTCAGATGACGCTTGAAAATCATCCCTTGATGACACAAAAAGGCCGTAGTTTAGCCACAGGTCGCGCAAGTCCGGCTTCAGTCGTTAGGCGTATGACTTGATCTACATCTTTGTAAGCATCCGGGGCTTCTTCCGAGAGTACATTCGGTGTATTCGCATACACTGAGATACCTTTAGCTGCCAATTCTTCCTGAAGTGCCAAACCATCGATTGAATTCCGCGCTTGAGTTCTTGATAGTTGTCGACCCGCCCCATGGCATGAAGACGAGAAAGCATCATTTGAACCCGAAACAGGGCCTGCGAGGACGTATGATGCTGTACCCATGTCACCCGGGACAAGAACTGGTTGACCTACACCACTGAATTTAGGCGCCAATTCATTGTGATCTCCACCCAATGCCCTGGTCGCACCTTTTCTGTGCACGCAGCAATTACAGGAAGAACCGTGGACAACGTGTTGCTCGATCTTGGCGATATTGTGGCACACATCGTAAATCACCTCTAATTCACCATCAGTGCCTAGGTGGGCGCGAAGTGTGTCACGTAATCTCTGTGTTAGCGCACTGCGATTGGCAAAGGCGTAGTTCCCTGCTGCTTGCATTGCCTCAAAGTAGGCTTGGCCTTCTTTCGAATGGAACGGTGCCGCAGCCAATTGTCTGTCAGGCAATGTAATGTCCCACTCTTCTGCATGCCACCCCTCAGCAGTTTTCTTGTAACGTGATTCCAAACCAGCAACGTGGTCTGAACAAACCTGGTGCCCCAATCCCCGTGAACCAGTGTGAATCATTGCAGTTACTTGCCCCTGCCGTAGCCCAAAGGCATTCGCCGCTTCGACATCTAGAATGTTTTCGACAACTTGTAATTCCAGGAAATGATTGCCTGAACCCAATGTTCCCAATGAAAGAGCCCCTCTTTTCATTGCACGCTCAGATAATCCTCTTTCACTACCTTCTAGCAATCCATTTGATTCCATGGCAGCCAAGTCCGCATGATGCCCAAATCCGAGTTCAACGGCAGCCTTGGCACCCTCAGAAAGGATGGATTCCATACCTGAATCAGACAAATCTACGCCACCCTTACCCGATGGGCCGGCTGGAATTCTTCCTTTGAGCCTCCTCCCCAGTTTTTTCATATCACGGAGGTCATTTTGTTCCAAATTTAAAGCGCACAACCGAACACCGCAATTGATGTCAAATCCCACCCCACCAGGTGATATCACGCCACCATTATCGATGTCTGTAGCCACCACGCCACCGATGGGAAATCCATATCCAAAATGAAAATCAGCCATGGCCCATGCATTGCCAACAACACCTGGGAGTGCAGCTGTATTGGCCAATTGCCCTGGTGATTGATCAGTTTGGTTTGACAAATGTTGAGAATCGGCAACCAGCATGGCATCGACTCTCATCGCACCATGCTTTTTGATGCGGTGCAAACCGGCTCCCGCCGATTCAATATGCTCCCGCCACGTGTCACTCATACCCTGCGCTGTCGACAGTGTGTCAAGTCGCTTTCGGCGACGGCACCCAATGGGTGCCGGCCGACTCATTCATGAACGGCCTTCAATTCCGGTCTACTGAGGATGCCCATGGCCTTCGGCGACATCGACATACCCTATTTCCATGAACAGGGCTTTGTTCGTAAGGTTTGCAGGGTCACAGACCTGTGGTTTTGGACACGTGATCACTCGCGGGAAACTTCTGGTGATACAACAGAAGATGAGTACACTTTCATCGGTGCACCAATCATTGATGGATACCCTCAGCGTGGAAAGGCGCTGAAAGATGCGATGCGCGAAACCTTCCTCAACTACTTCGAAGAACATGGCCATTCTCGAGTTGAACCTTACCCAGTCATTGCTAGGTGGCGGGATGATATCCACCTCACCATCGCCTCCATTGCTGATTTCCAACCCCATGTTACGAGTGGAATCGCCCCCCCTCCCGCGAACCCTTTGACTATATCTCAGCCTTGTATCCGATTGACGGATGTCGCCGCAGTGGGTCGTTCTGGACGCCATTTAACCACCTTTGAAATGATGGCACATCACTGTTTCAATCGTCCCGAAGAGGGTGATGTGAAGTATTGGATGGAAGAGTGCATCCGATTTTGTGATGATCTATTCGTCAATCGGTTGGGTATTGCGCCCAACGAAATCACCTATGTTGAAAACCCGTGGTCTGGCGGCGGCAATGCTGGTCCTGCGGTGGAGGTCATCGTAGGTGGCCTTGAACTCGCAACTCTTGTTTTCATGAATTTGCAGGAGCGTGAAGATGGCGATGTCGAAATCAAAGGCATTCTCTATGGCGAAATGCCATTACAAATTATTGACACGGGGTATGGTCTTGAGCGATTTTGTTGGGCCGCAGCAGGAACACCTACTATTTACGAAGCGATCTACCCTGAGACGGTTTCTTGGTTACAAGAAGAATCTGATTTCCAATCGAGACTGTCTCAACTAGGGGACATAGATATGGGTGCCCTTCTTTCTGAACTATCACGGCTTGCAGGTATTCTGAATATCGATGTGGGGACGGATGTGGAGTCTCTTTACAATCGCTTATCGGAGCGCCTTACGGATAGAGGGATTTCCATTTCAGTCGACCAATTGAAAGCAGTAACTGAACCCCTATCTTCGATTTATGCAATCCCTGATCATATGCATGCTCTGTGCAATATGCTTGGTGACACACTGATTCCTTCCAACACCAAGGCCGGATATCTTGCACGAATGCTTGCGCGTAGAGTTTGCCGTATGAAGGACGATTTGGGACTCAGTATGACCCTATCCGAACTCGGTGCTCACCATATGGATGTTAATTTGGATATGTCAGGGTTTAACCAATCTAGGGAGGGGATTCTAACCATCCTTCAATTGGAGGAAGCCAGGTATCATGAAATGCTTCGCAAGGGTGAAGCCGCCGTCAACACTGCACTTGCAAAACTTTCCAAGGAAGCGAGCACCGCCCCTGATGAGGTTCTTTTCCGGCTCGCTGAGGAACGTGGGCTTCAGCCTGACATGGTGGCCAGCATTGCCAATCGTCTCGGTTGGAGTAATTTGGGGATTCGTGTTGGATTTACGGCAGATATGGCTGAAAGAAATGCATTACAAACCAAGGCTGCAGCCAAGGCAAAGAACAAGGAAAAATTGGTTCCCGGTGATTGGCCAGCCACCGGACGCCACTACTACGATGATACTTCACGGACTCAATTTGAGGCTAATGTTCTTCACTGCACAGAAATCGACCCATCAGCACTGAATTTATCCAGTGAAGTTCAGGGTACACCAACCCATGCGGTCATTTTAGATCACACACTATTCTATCCTGAAGGCGGTGGACAATTGGGTGATTCTGGAACGCTAGGGGATGCGACCGTATTCGATACGCACATCGAAGGTGATATCATCCTTCATCTCACAAACGGCCCTCTTTCAGGGGCGGTGAATGGCGAAGTGTCTTGGGAGCGCCGAAAGCAATTGATGGATCACCATACTTCGGTCCACATCATCGGGGGTAGTGCCCGCTCGTTGCTGGGTCCACATATCTGGCAAGCGGGTTCATCCAAGGGTGAACGCTATGCGCGATTGGATGTCACCCATTTCCAACGATTGACTCGTGATGACCTCGATGCCATTGAAGATCACGCGAATGCAATCATTGGGTCCAATCCAACCGTCGAAAAAATGGTTATGAATCGTGCTGAAGCCGACGCAGAATTTGGTTTTGAACTGTACCAAGGAGGCCCTCCAAAACACAGCCAGATCCGCGTGATTCGAATTGGCGAGCATGATGTACAAGCATGCGGGGGAACGCATCATGACCAAGCAGGCGAAATTGGGGAGGTTCGCATCATTCGCAGTAGTCAAGTCCAAGACGGGGTGGAGCGACTGCAAATCGTGGCCGGGGAAACTGCACGCGAACACGCCCGTCGGCAGGAGCGCCTGTTGGCCGAATCTGCCGAAGCGCTGGGTGTTGCGGTTGACGACCTTCCAAAGACCGTCAATCGCTTCTTTGAGGAGTGGAAGGCACAACAGAAAAAAATCGAGTCCCTTGAAGCGGAAATCGTTCGACTGCGGACCAGTGGTGGTGGCGATGAAGCGGTTGAAAAGGATGGTATTCGGTATGTTATCATGGAGGCTACTGGAGAACTTAAACAGATGCAAAATATGGTTGGTGAACTCACACGCGATGCATCGAAACCAACGGTTGCCGTAGTCGGTAGCCGTGAGGGTGGTGGCAAAATCATCGTTGCCATCACCGAAGACACTGTAGCCGCAGAAAATCATAACGCTGTCGAAATTCTCAATGCTATCGCGGGCCACATCGGTGGTGGTGGTGGAGGTCGTCCAACCTTTGCGCAAGGCGGTGGCTCAAACGCAGATGGACTCGATGCTGCATTGGATGCTGCTCGTGGCACACTCGGCATCTGATTATTCGTCCATTAACCGTTGGACGTCTTCAACGAATAGAGTCGGTTCCCAATCCAGATCATCCCATCGAACACGCTGTTCGTGATTTTTGTCAATGATGATGGTTGATGTCGAATGGTTGACCAAGTAATCTGGGTGGTGCCTACCTGATGTACTGTTCGAATCTTCCTCAAATGTCTCATTGACATATGTCTGCAGCCCAACATGAAACGCTTGCCAAATTGGTTCAAGCACCGCAACATCACCAGTCAAATGCGGCCATGAAAGGTTTCGATTCCCAGCATATAGTGCCAGAGCATTCTGCGAATCCCACCATGGGTCAACGGTGATTGAAATAATGCTAAAATTTGTCCCATAATCTTCAGCCAATTCTTGACTCACCCAACGTAGATTAGAACTGACAACGGGACAAACATCTGGACATCGAGAATAGATGAATGAAACAACAAGAACTTGCCCCTCATAATCGGAAAGGTTGGTCAAATTACCATCTGTTTTTGTAAGACTGAATTCACTGACTTCATATTCGGAATTATTCCTTGGTAAATCATCACCATGGAAAATATCTAGGTCTTCAGCTGGTGCAGTGCAACCCGGAAGAAAGATGCAGAACGCCAGCATGATTGCCATGTACTGCTTCATCGAACCATCTCACAATTCATTTGGTACCGGTGTTTGATCCATGTGTAGGAAGGCAAAGACCGCCCACCATGTGACGATGTCCCAAGAATGTGCAAGGTTCGCCACTCCAGTGGCGTTATCGGTCACCATATACTCTTCTAGCGTTTCCAATTGATCACACGTTTTGTGGTAGCAGGGGAATCCATCGACCACTCCATTCCATCCAAGAGTGGCGACACCAATTTGTTGGAAGGAATCATGGTCACTGCGTGCAGTGGGTGATTCGTAAATGGCAACCGTATCTTCATATTCAATTCCCCACAAGGGATTTTCACCACCGGCCGCCCATTCTGCTGCCCCTCTCTCCATCTGGTAAGCGAGATCGAGTGCGTCAGCACCAATCCATTCTGCCAAATGGAACATTCCAGGTTGGTCCACCACATCCCCGCTTCCATCCGGCCCCAAATAGACCGAAAGTGCGTAGTTCCCAGGATAATTTACGCCAGCCATATCAAGATTCAGATAATTGCTGACAGTGACACCAGATGGCAGGTCGTTAGCAAATGCGGACGAGCCCCACAACCCCTCTTCTTCGCTAGACCACAAGCAGAACACCATGGTTCTGCGAGCATCGAAACTCGCCAGTGCTCCAGCTGTGGTCAGCACCATTGCTGAGCCCGCCGTATTGTCATAGGCACCTGTTCGAGTTCCATACCCTGATTCTTCTGTACCCGGGATGATGCCAATTGGGGATGCATAGGGTGCAATGTCGAAATGGCCACCAAAAACCAACCACTCATCCGGGAATACGGTTCCATCCTTGTAGCCACAGATGTTAGCAGCCCAAAGGGTTCCGGATTGGAATCGATGGACCTCTGTTCGCAAGCCGAATCCAGTGAGGACCCCTTCAAAGTAGGTGATTGCATCTTCATATGCAGGATTTCCATTCCCAATCCATCGATCGAGGTAACCTTTTGCACCATCGGCTAGATCGAGTGGGTCTGGAGTTTCATCAGTGATGAAATCTACCCATTCGTAGACTGAGCGACCATCTACCCAACCACCTGAAGCATCGACACCCTCGTCCATGGTCAAGTCTGAACGCTGTGGGCGAGTTGTTTCAAACGTCTTGATTGCGGCAGCGCCTCCATCGGAGTCTTCTGCAACAAGCCAACCCCATGTACCATTGTCACCATTTTCGGTCACCCCTACTGCACCACCATTGGAGGGATCTATAATCCAATCTTGCCATGATTCATTGGCCGCACGCACTGGCCAATTTGTTCGACCATATTCTCCGATTAGCAATGTTGCTTGCGGATTTCGAGGTGGAAGCAACCATTCGACACTAGTGCTACTACCCGATTTCAAATCAAGAACTGTGCCATTCTGGGCACGTTTACTACCGGGGTCGATGATAAAATATGGGATATATACACTCAAATCGGCTCGAGCAATCAGTGTAACTTCACTCCAGTCTCCTGCTGTCAGCATTCCATTAATCCCGAGATCTTTTCCAGTGGGTGCTGCTGCATCTTCGGAACCAAAGCAGCCAGATAATGGGGTTCCAAGAAGGAGGAAAACCATTAGGAGAACGGTCGGTATCCGTGAACGCATGAGTCGCCGACCATGAAGGCCTATCTGAATGAATCGGCCTGACGAACGGCTCATGCGTCGACGTTTCTGATTTCATGTGTTTGATCTGCAATCATAAATTCCAGCATTGCAGCCCACAAGACGAATTGTATACTCTTCTCAAGTTCATCTTGGCCACCAACCTCTGCAACCATGTTATCCAATGTATCCGTGGGTGAATGGTAAGCCGAATAGTCGTCATCATATGCGCCCAAGTGGAAGATGGTTTGCGCACCCAAGTTGCGGAATGTAACGTGATCTGAACGACCAAAGGTGTCCTCATGTACATCCATGACCAGATTTGAATGTTCATCCCAATGTTGGTCACAACCTGAACCATATGATCCATCGATGGTCAAATTCCTGGGGGCTTTGAGAATATTGAAGTGAACATTGTCAAGCACGTTTGTAATCTCTACATCTTGTACATCCGGGTCAATATCGGGCCCCGACCATGCGTGATATGGGAATGGGTCACCATTCGATTTGTGTGCAGGCCAAGAAATCCCCATCATGTCCATGTTGATGTAAAATTCCAATTCTTTGTCCTTTGGAAGACAATAATCACAGTCATTTGTCGCAAAGGCATTGGATCCTCGCAATCCTTCCTCTTCACTGGACCAGAGTGCCAAAAATGTGTCACATTCAACGGTCAAATCCACCAACGCTCGAGCAAATAGTAGCATCGAAACAGTGCCGGCTGTATTGTCATACGCACCTTCGTACGTACCTGCAAGACTGCCTGGCGGGGCTACGTCCATGTGAGCTCCCATGCCTTGCACGCATGAATCCGAGCGTCCTTCTTTCCATGCAATGACATTCAGGCTTTCAGGTTGCGTTGGATTTCCATGATCGATTACTCGCATCAAATGAGTTTCATAACCCAGTCCTTCGAAATGTCCTTTGAAATAGACTGCTGCCCGCTCAAGTTGCGGATTTCCTGTCCCCATCCATCGATTGATATAACCTCCACATTGGCTGGAATCTGAACACACACTGGTGATGAAATCCATTTTTTCAAACCATTCTTCCCCACTCACAATTGGTGTACCATTTTGAACTTCGATGGAAACGACTTCTTTTGAGCCACTTGGGTACATCACGGTCAAATCGACTTCAGTAACGTAGGGTGTTAGCAACAACCTTCCATTCAACTCCTCATCGGTTACGGTGACGATACCATCAGGAATTGCGGAACCATTGACAAACAGCAACACATCATCTGGTACCGATAATGAGTGGCCATTTCCTTCTAGGGTGAATTGGTGCCACTCACCAGTGCGCAGGATTGAATCAGCCGGGTCTTCAAAATTGATTTGCAGGATGGATTGAACTGATTTTTTCGCTTCATCCGCATCCCCAAAACAACCGGACAGCGGTGTCCCCAATAATAGGAAAACCATCAGCAATACTGCCGGTGTTCGTGAACCCATGTGTAGCGGACTGACAACCCATATCTGAAACAATCGGCCGTGAGTTAACCATTGTTTAGCAAGACACCACGGTAGGGTTGATCAATATCGAGTTGTGCGATATACAAACCACTCGTAATGCAAGACATGTATGCATACCCATCATGGTATTCAACGGCCCAAAGGAATGGGATCCAACCGAAGTCGTAGTATTGACTGTCGAGTGGTTCGCCATACTCGCTGCCATGAGGGAGATAGAAAGCCAACGTCGCTTCCATATTGGTTGAATTTCTCTCTTGGCCATTGTAGCCTGCGTGAATGAGTGTTTCCACATCTACAATCCACATTCCACCATGGTAATGGCTGACGTAGAGTCTTCCATCCCAAGTGCCACCGTGGCTGTTGTCAGGCAAGTCATCATCATTGGTTGGGAAGTAAACACTATCCAAATTGTGGGGGCTAAACAGCAACCATTCGTCACTGTTGGCGTGGTCATTACAAGAACTTCCGAAGCAGTGTGACCATGCGGTTGGGATTTCCCATGATGAATACAAACTGGGTTCAAAGTGCATGTTACCATTATTCATTGTGAAGTTCGTAGTATCCAGTAGGTATACCAATCCCGTTCCAACTGAAGTTTCAATCACTTCTACAGCGAGAACGGTAAGGTGACGATTACCATCAGGTCCTCCAAGATGGCTGGTGTCGACCATTTCGGGGAATGGTTCAGCATAGTGAATGTATGATGCACGACCGCCATTCTCGTTTCCAGTGGGACCACTGTCCAATTCACCATCTCCATCAAGGTCAGCGAAATCATCCCAATGGCCGACTTCAGGAGCCCGCCAAGTGCATGCAGGTTGCGTTCCTAGTGCGATTTTACAACCTCCTGTGTGCCATGCATATTCAGCAGGAGAATTTGTCGGGTGTGGAACATCTGAAATGTCAAAAATTCTCAGTCCTGCTTCCCAATATGCCCCGTAGATGTAGGTTCGACCATACCGCGGATCATTTTCATCATCACCTGGCCAAGTTTGGCTGGTCATGTCATGAATGTAAATCCAACCACCTCGTGTTGTATCCCAAGCAACTTCAGCTTCACCAACTTTGTTAATTTGGGGGACATTGCCGGGGCCATCAAAGAATAAATGTGCAATTGTGATTCCTCCACAAGCATCCCCTTGGCCGATGTCACAGGCGGTATATTCGGGGTTGGCAACGAGAATGTACCATTCGTCATCAATCATTTGTGTGTAGAGGTTGTGTGGGCCAGATGGATGATCAGCATCAAACCACGAACTCACAAACACGGGGTTGGTTTTGTCAGTTACATCGATGAGTGTCACACTGACCTGAAAGGGATCGTCCCAATTACCAACATTTGGATCAGCATACCCTGAATCGACCAATTGGTTTTGGAGGATAAGGTATTCATCACCATTGTATTCGAGATACTTGACATCTAGAACTTGTGTATTCGGGTCGTTGTATACACCCATTACCGTGGTGTTGTATGGGTCTGTGACGTCGGTAATGTGAACATCATTCCACCCAGCCTGGTAAGCATACACTCTTCCGTCTGGTGCGGTCATTACCTGAACTTCTGCATTCCCTGGGCTGGTCAGTTCATTGAAGTCAGCGAATTCAATATTCGAACTGCTCATATTGTGGTGTGTTGGTTCTCGGTGATCGTGATCTTCATTCTGAATAAGAGGGTCTTCTTGCAATGATTTTTCGTCGGTAGAATCCGAATCTTCACTCATGTCCATCATGGCGAGGAATCCAAGCGATGCACTCCCGAGGAAAAGGAGACCGGCGATTATCAGTGCTTTTCCCGTCTCCATGGCTCACCGACCCTCTGAGTCGGTTTGTATTTATCTACGGTCAGATACCGCCTTCCATGCGCGGTGCAGCAATCGCCTTGCTCCTCGTAATCCCGCTATTGTCTGGATTTAGTGCAGCGCATGAGCCGGACACCTTCACAGTCGTTGTCCGAGAGGACAGCCACTCACCACTTGAGGTCAATCTTGTCGTTAATGACACAATTCAATACAAGATTGTCGATAATCGTACTAACATAACACATGAAATTGGACTTGACCTCAATGGCGATGGTGATTTTGATGACGAAGGGGAATTCTCATCCGGAACTCTGCACATTGATTGTGGTGGGAATTTTTCTAATTGTCGGATGGCATGGATTTTAGTCATCAATGATACAGCTTTGGTTGGAAATTACATTCTTTCTGATTTACTTTCAGATGGCAGTGAAATCGAAGTACTCCTCAATATAGCAGCAGACGATCACAGCAATTCAGCCCCAACCATCGGTGAGTGCTTTGGTGATTGTGGAGAAGAAGAACCGGAAATTGAGATGAAGCGTTCAAGCCAAACTGATTTGCAGAAGGGATTGATGCTTGCAGGTTTGATGATGTTCGGCGGAGCCTCTGCACTCTTCGTTGCTACGCTGATGCAGCGGGCGTGAGCGCCGGAATCATTGACAACATCATGGCTTCGGCTGAAAATGTCAATGTCCATTCAAAAATGGCGGACTCCACTAGGTTACCGGTGGCGACCAAAACGGTCATGGCTTGGAATGAGATTACGGCAATCGCAAACAATGACCAGCGGATTTGGTGAATTGGATACCCTCTCCAACTCACATCTGAGTCCAAATTACCACGCGCATACGCAAGAGTTGCAATCCAAATTTGAGCACACCAGAAGATGTTCATTGCCCAGAAGATGTGCATGATGATACTCGTATTGAATGGGTGTCCAACAATTTGTATCAGTGAAAATCCAATAATAATTCCTGTAATCAGGGAAACCACATTGCTAATTTTTCTTTTCGATTCTTCAGGTTTCGTCCGATGAAAGATTTCGAAGGATAGTAAAATCATCACGATACCCCCGGTGAATAATCCAATATTGAATACCATTCGTTCTGGCATGAAAGCACCAGCGGAAGATATGAACGGGGGAAAACCATCTTCGAAGACTAGGCCCCCGTCATCAAAGTCATCTGGGACTTGGTCTCTCAAATCCACGGGTTCATCACGTTCGCCCCCTCCAAGTTGCATCATAGCTTGGCTAATCAAGCATGATCCGACGATGAGAATAACGCCGAGTTGTATGACTTTACGCAGATGTGAATCATTCAGATGCCGACTCATCCCAAAGACCTCAACGCTTCTACATCAAACTGGCTTGCCGCTCGTGCGAGGGCTTCCTCAATCGGGAACCATCGAACCTCTTCAATTTCATCTGCTTTGGGCGTGAATGATAATTTATCGACAACATTACATTTGTAAGTGAAAGACAGAAATTGGATTCCTTCGCTAGTGAAAATCCTCTCCGCGATTTGAACGATATCATTTTCTGAAATTTCTATGGTGATTCCCAACTCCTCCAATACTTCACGCATCGCGCCTTCAAGTGGATGTTCGGCATAGTCTACAAAGCCACCTGGAAGTGTCCAGTGACCAGTGAAAAATCCACGTTTCACCTTCGCCATTACGACTTCTTTTCGTTGGTTCTGTAAGATGACTTTAGAAACAACCCGATGCATACTCCTGTAGACACATTCACGCGCCAAAGGGTCGACACAGCCATCTGAAATGAGTTTGTCCTTCCAGGTCCAATGTTCTGGCCACTCAATCTCTGGAAAGGCATACACAACTTCATGAAATTCGTTGCCAAATTTGATGCGGTTTGTGCGTCGCTTAGACCATTTGATTCCCATGGAATCAACTTCTGATTCTGTTGGCAATCTCAGCGATATCTCACCCACTCTGCCCATGACTGCTTTCTGGGGCCCAAATCCCTCGAGATCTACAAGCAGAACCTTTCCGTCGTGCTCGAGGTAGAGCGATTGAGTCATGTTTCACCTCAATTGCCCAAAAGTTCGCTAACTGCATTTCGCTCTTCCAATAGTACTGTGATATTTTCATCAATTTTTGATTGTGCAAATGAGTCGACAGGGAGGTCTTCCACTACAATCACGTCACCATTTTCACATCGACATGGGAAACTAAACACAAGTCCTTCAGGAACTCCATACCAACCTTCCGAAGGAAGAGCCATTGAAACGATGCGTCCATTCGAACCTTGCCACCAGTCGCGCATGTGGTCGATGGCAGCGGATGCTGCGGATGCTGCGGAGGATGCCCCTCGTGCTACGATAATGGCCTTCCCTCGCGTTGCTACAGTATCTAGGAATGGGCCTTGTAACCATTCTCTGTCGAACACATCAGTTACGATTTTCCCATCGACAGTCCCGAAACGTGGGTCAGGGTACATCGTGTTCGCGTGGTTGCCCCAGATGAATACATCATGTATCTTTGAAGCAGACACTCCTGCACGCTCTGCCATCTGCCCCACTGCTCGATTCTGGTCGAGGCGGGTCATGGCGGTAAATTGCCGGGAGGGAATACTCGGTGCGTTTGCACAGGCAATTAGCGCATTGGTGTTGCAGGGGTTGCCCACAGTAATGACCTTGACATCCGGTGAGGATACCGCATCGATTGCCTTACCTTGGCCAACGAAAATTGGACCATTTGCAGCCACGAGGTCGGATCGGTCCATGTCTTTTGTTCTGGGTCGCGAACCAACTAGAAAAATCGCGTCTGCCTCTTTGAATGCAATATTAGGATCATCGGTGCCGATGATGTCACGTACCAGCGGGAATGCCGAATCCTTCAATTCCATGACTACTCCGTCTAAACGTTGCATACCTGGTGGAATCTCCAGTAACTGAAGGGTAACTGGCTGATTTGTTCCAAAACAATCGCCACTCGCGATTCGCCATAACAGTGCATATCCAATGTTTCCAGCGGCTCCAGTAACAGCAACACGAATTGATTTTTTCATTCCATTATCTTCACTCATGAGCACTCCTCGTTGCGCAATGGGCAGAGAATCATGTCCATAGGGGTTGCCTTGCAGGGTAATGCTTGAAGAGGGGAAGGTTCCAAACTCCCTCATGGGGGAAAGGCGCCGCGCTCTCCTCGCCCTCATTCTTGTAGGGGCAGCACCAACAGCCTCCACTCTACTCTCACATGGTGCGGGTGATGGTTCCATTTCTCAAGCCATTTTCGTATTGACGAAACTGTGGTTAATTTGTGTACCGGTAATCTGGTTCCTCAAGATTGATGCAGGCACTTTGTCTTGGTCTAAACCAGAGCAAGGTGGCTATGCAATGAGCTTAGGCCTTGGTATCGGGATGAGTATTTCGATGGTTTTGGCGTGGTTTTTACTCGGCGATGCAATCGATGCAAAATTGCTGAGTGATGCCCTTGAACCAGTTGGCCTATTGGACCCTCAAGTGTACCTATTGGCGACGATATATTGGATCGTTTTCAATTCCTTGCTTGAAGAATATGTATTTCGATGGTTTTTGGTCACCAAATCCGAGATTCTTGTTGGAACCGGAACTCCCGCGATTATCTTGTCCGCCCTCATCTTTGTTGTTCACCATACGGTGGCCTTGGCCATTTTCGGATTCCCCTGGTGGGCAAATTTACTTTCCAGTATCGCCTTGTTTATTGGTGGTGCCATATTCTCTTGGCTCTATGTTCGATACCGAAGTGTTTGGATTCCATACATTGCACACGCAATTTGTGATGTCGCAGTCTTTGCAGTAGGTGCGAGTATCTTATTCTGAAATGTGATTCAAAGTCCTGTTTTTCAGTCCGTATGGTTCAATAACCGATTGATGGTCGATTCCATCATACAACCCCTATGGGGTTGGGTGACAAATTCGGAGACGATGAAATGAAGTTGGGCATTCTTGTTGAAAGTGGCGATGAAACTCGTGTTGCGATTGTACCGAATTCGGTTCCAAAGTTATCCAAATTGGGTTTTGAAGTAATGATTGAATCTGGTGCTGGGAAACATGCCCATCATTCCGACTCTGAATATGAAGCAAAGGGTGCATCCATCAGCACGCGCGAAGAAGCAATGGGCTGCAATCTATTGATTTGCATCGGACCACCTGATTTCTCCACTCTTGCAGAGGGGCAGATTGTGGCTTGTGTTTCGGATCCCTTCCGCCATCCTGAGCGCATCCGTCAAGCAATGGATGCAAAGGTGACTCTGATGAGTATGGACATGATTCCACGTCGTTTGTCACGCGCACAAGCCATGGATGTGAATTCAAGCCAAGACAATCTTGCAGGTTACAAAGCCGTGCTCATGGGTGCCGCACAGGTTTCAAAGGGCATTCCGATGATGACTACTTCAGCCGGCACAATCCGGCCAGCAAAGTTTGTGATCATGGGCAGTGGTGTTGCTGGGTTACAAGCGATTGCGACTGCAAAACGATTGGGTGCCATTGTTTACGCATCTGATGTTCGGAAATCAACGGCAGAACAAATTCAGTCTGTTGGAGGCCGTTTCATCGAAGTTGAAGGTATGGATGATTTTGAAGATGAGTCTGGCTATGCTAAACCATTGACGCCTGAATTTATTCAGAAAGTGAATGATACCGTTTGTGAAGTTGCTGCAGATGCAGATGTCATCGTGACAACAGCACGAATTTTTGGGCGCCCTGCTCCAATCACAGTACCGGCATCAGCAGTTGCCGATTTCAAAGCCGGTTCAGTTGTTGTGGACATGAACGCCGATGTTGGTGGCAACTGTGAACTTACTTCACCAGGTGAAGTCATCACCACTGAAAATGGTGTCACAATCGTTGGCACTACAAATTTGCCCGGTCAACTTGCCTCAACTGCAAGTATGCTATATTCAAACAATCTGACTACCTTTGTGACATCGCTGGTCAAGGAAGGGGAAATCGTGATTGATCCGGAAGATGACATTCTCTTTGGTGCACCTGAAGGGAGCGATTTCTATGTCTCAGGAATGGGTGGGGTTTTGGTGTGCATGAACGGTGAAATTCATGAGAAACAAACACGACTAGCGGGGGTGATTGAATGAGTTTGACATTCGCAACCCTAGTGGCGAGTATTACTGTATTCATTCTGGCAATTTTCCTTGGTTTTGAATTGATTAGCAAGGTACCACCCACATTGCATACACCGCTGATGTCAGGTGCGAATGCAATTTCTGGAATCACTATTGTCGGTGCATTGTTTTTATCCAACACCGAATTTTATGATGGTCACCCTGGTTTGGCCGCTTGGCTAGCATTTGCTGCATTGGTGATGGCCACCATTAACGTGGTTGGTGGTTTCATGGTCACCAACCGTATGTTAGAGATGATTGCTGGAAGAAAGAACCGAAAGAGAGGTGACTGAAATGGTTGATGCTGTTGTTTGGGATATCGGCTACCTTGTCTCTGCCGCTTTATTCATTCTGGGTATTAAGAAATTGTCTAGCCCAAAAACCGCTCCAGATGGAAACCGTTTGGGTGCATACGGAATGCTCCTCGCAGTTCTGGTTACCATGGCCAAAATGCAAAGCAATGGAATTATTGGTATTGAATTGATTGCCGGTGGCTTGGCTGTTGGCACTATTATTGGTGTTTGGATGGCCACTCGTGTCGAAATGACAGGCATGCCAGAATTGGTCGCATTGTTCAATGGGTTTGGTGGCGGTGCATCTGCATTGGTGGGACTTTCTGAAGTCTTGAAGCGGATTCACGAAAATAATGTTCCAGAACCAGGCGTTGAACTGTATGCAACTTGGGTTGCAATTGGGCTTTCGGGCTTGGTTGGTTGGTTGACATTGACTGGCAGTCTGATGGCGATGGGCAAATTGAAGGGTGGTTTTTACATCCCATTGTCCAAGAAAGACGATCGTGGACGGAGAAAATGGGTTAATTTCCCAACATGGGGGCCCCCTTGGCTAAACATCGTCAAATGTAGTTTACTAGCAGCATCTTTTGTACTCATCTGGCTAACCATCCAAGAGCCTGAGAATACGGATTATATCTACGCACTCGCAGGCACATCGGGGCTACTCGGCATCTTGTTTGTACTTCCAATCGGCGGTGCTGATATGCCAGTAGTTGTCAGTTTGTTGAATTCGATGTCGGGAATTGCGGCTGCATTCACAGGCTTCGTGATTGGTAACAACGTACTCATTATCGCTGGTTCAATGGTCGGTGCAGCAGGCCTGGTATTGACATTCATCATGTGCAAAGCGATGAACAGAACACTGACAGCAGTCTTGTTCAAGTCATTTGGAGGTGGCGGAAAAGAAACTGTTACTCGTACCAAAGTAGGTAGTGATCCTGAAGAGGTAGCAATGGTCTGTGATGGTATTGGCAAATGTGTAATCATCCCTGGATATGGTATGGCTGTCAGTCAAGCTCAGCACGCGGTGAAAGAATTCGCAGATTTACTCGAGGCACAAGATGTCGAAGTGAGTTACGGAATCCATCCGGTGGCAGGTCGAATGCCAGGACACATGAACGTGCTATTGGCTGAGGCAAATGTCCCATATGAACAACTCATCGAGATGGATGAAATCAATTCCGAATTGCCTGAATGTGATGTTGCTTTGGTGATTGGAGCCAACGACACGGTCAATCCAGTGGCACGCAGTGGCGAAGGCCCCCTTGGCGGTATGCCCATTATCGACGCAGACAAGGCTCGCGTCGTGGTCGTCATCAAGAGAAGCCTATCCGTGGGTTATGCTGGTGTCGACAACGATTTGTTCTTTGAAGACAAAACGATGATGCTCTTCGGTGATGGGAAGAAGATGATGAATGAATTGAACGCCGCGTTCAAAGATCTCTAATCTGACAATTCTCGCCGGGGTGCCCTTTAGGGGCACCCCTGTGAAGCAACGGTTAAGGACGGACGTAAAGTCGAACAGATTACAGAGGGTTACCATGTCCCGAATCCCAATTCGATTCGCAGTGTTACTCTCCCTCTTGCTGTTGTTGGCTGGCCCGGGTATGGCCATGCATTTGGGTCCACCGTCGGACAACAAGGATGATGGCTCAGGCGATCCAACATGGCGCGTGGGTTGTACATGCCATTCCACTACACCCTCATCCAGTACCTTGGTCAAATTGTCTGGTGCACCGCATGCCTACGAGGCAGGCCAATCCTATGCGATGACCCTCACACTTGAGCATTCATCCAATCCAGGTGGCGGATTCTTCCTTTCCACAGAAGGTATGGGTTCTCTATCCTGGACAGAGGACCAAGTCATCCGTCCCGAGAAGGATAGTGGAGAGGATGCGTCTGCAACATCGACAACTTCTGGAATTACTCAATCAGACTACACCTCTCCGGCGGAGTGGACGTTCACATGGACCGCCCCTGAAACTGATGTGGGTGATGTTGCATTTTGGATTGCAGGTAACATGGTCAACAATGATGGTGCACCCAACTCAGACGACAATTGGAACACACTTTCATTCGTTGTGAATTCACCCAGCCAAACTTCTGCCACATCCGATCAAAGTACCCGTGTAATTTCATCTGGTGACCACAGTTTGTTTGACCAAGAGGTTGACCAAGAATCTCTTGAAATTGAGCATCAACAGGCCATCTCGGAAGTTGTGATGGATACGGGTGTAACATGGTTCTTCATCACCCTCGTCGCACTTCTTGTGGGTGCCGTCGTGCAAAAAGAAATTCTTGAGCGGAAATACAGTACCGGGCCCGATCACCTCGATAGCCAATTGGCATACCCTGAAGGGCTTCGTCGTGGCATTCTCGCAGTTGGCTTTGCATTGTTGGGTCTTTATTGGATGTCAGAGGATTCGGCAGCATATCTTTGGGCAACTGCATTATTCTGCAGTGTTTGGGCGGGATATGGTGTCTACCGAACGGCACTGGCTGCGCGCACATCACCGACAGCCAAGGACATGATGTGAGGTGGCGGAATGCGGCTTCGCCTCTCCCGGGATGTGGAGCGCCCCTTGCGAACGCATCTTGATGAATTGGCCATGCGTGGCACTGGGTTACTATTTGTTCTCAGTTTGGCTACCTTATTTTGGTGGTGGCAAATCAACCCACTTCTAGAGACGTGGTTGTCTTCCCTCCCACTTGGAGCCGCTGAGGGGACTGTTTCAATCTATAATCCACATGGGTGGATGAGCACACGGTGGTCGATGATTGCTCTATTGGCCCTAGTTACAACACTCCCATTTGCGTCTCATCAACTGCTTTCGTTTGCAGATGAAGGGTTGTTGCCAAGCGAGAGGAAATGGCTGCGAATGGTCACCATTGGTGGTGTGACGTTGGGGCTATTATCTGCGATAATGTGGTGGCTTTGGGGCTATCCACTGGCCATCGAACGTGCTGGTACAATTTCTTCTGTAGATGGTATAGGGACTCAATATGATGCGGTTCTTTTGTTTGAAGTGGGGATTGGAATATCATGGTGGTTTTTCTTAATTACCATCTCACTCATTGGTTTGACGGTCGCACGCTTGCTCTCTTTGATGGTCACCGAACCATTTGACCCATTTCGAATTCGCGTTCATGGAACTCTACTCTTCCTATGGTGGTTGACTTGCCCTTCAGCTCTCGAAGGGGTTTGGATGGCATTCTCCGTATTTTTGGTGATTCTTCCCGAAATGGCGCTTCAGTGGATGCCGAAACCAGTTCTTTCATCCAAAGCTAGGGCTCCCCTCCCTGTGTTTGATTCTGAAGGTGGTTTGCACCACCGTTTGTTTGCAATGTGTCATTGTGAAGGTGCATGTCCATCTGTATCTACCTCTGTCCCCCCCCAATCTCTTGGATGGGCGGAAAATTCAGCATTGTGCCTTGATCCTGATGCGCGTGATGCATTGCTAGACGCGGTTGTTAGGCATCGTGTCAGCAATTTAATCATCAGTGGCTGTGATGGGACGCCACTTCCAATGGAATTTAGGCGGTCGATAGCCTCTTCCAACTGCCAATTATCTGGGTTGGGGTGGTTGGATACGAATACCACTCCTGCCCAGCGAAAGTCTACCCTTTCCGACTTAGCGATGTCATCTGAAGATTGACTTTTACATATCCACCAAGCCGTGGGCTTGAAGCATTACGCTGTACCCGCAATAGTCATGAGTCGGCTTGTCCGGGTCGCATTGGCGATTGCCATCATCCTTGGTGGGCAGTGGTTGGCCAGCCAACCAGACCTCTACATGCCAATATTCGATGCCATCCGAGAAGAGGTCATCATGACCAATGATGCCGAAATCGTTGAGATGCAAGATGATGAACGTTGGTTGGTCATTATCGTGGAATTTCCAGATGATTTATCAGCGCCAGGTTCTGATTATAATCGCGCTGATGCTATGCTAATGGGTACCAATTCTGCCGCGACATATTTCTCAGAGATTAGTAGTGGGCGATCGACACTCACAGCAGATATACAATCGCAAATCCATACAGCACACCACAATGAAGCTGCATATGGGCGTGATTCCGGTGGTGAACGTGATGTTGGAGATGAGAGTACTGGTGGCCCTGCTGGATTGGTCGAAGAGGCCCTGACAACCACATTTGAAAATTTAGACATGACTCCATACGATTTCGATAATGATGGCTGGGTTGATCGTCTCTTGGTTCTACACACGGGTGGGGCACAAGAGGATGGAGGAAGTCAGAATGAAATTTGGAGCCACTACGCTCCACTTTCCCCTGGATTTTCAGTTGGGGGGAAGTCCATTGGCGCCTATACACTCGCATCGTTTTCATCCGGTATGGGAACGATGATTCACGAAATGCTGCACATGTTCGGTGCTGTTGACTTGTATGATGTTCACAGCGCAATTCCAAGTAGTGATTGGAGTGGCGTTGGAGCATGGGACATCATGGCAAGTGGCAACTGGAATGGCAATGGTCGGACGCCGGCTTTACCGACATCCGGCACTCTTGATTTGATTGGGGCTAACGAGGCACTCGACCTTCCAATTGGAACACTAGCACCTGTGGAGAATGACTCCTACGTGATTTTGCCGCATGTAGCTAGTGCCGGAACAGTCCGCATTGCAATTGCACCCGGGGAGTACATCTGGATGGAATCGCGAGTCGATGTTGGTTTCGACCGAGATCTACCCGCCCACGGTCTTCTTGTAACACATGAAGACCGATATTTTGCTGATTTTGATCACAATGAGGTCAACCGAGATCCAGAGCACGCTTACCTGAAGGTAATCGAAGGCGATGGAGATGGTTCCCTCGAAAACGGCGATGACGATGACCCAGGTGATGTATTTACCAGTGGGACTTTCGGTGCCGATGGTATCGAAATACGTGATGGCCATGGACGATTAGTTCCTTGGACAGTCACCGTCGATTCGTTCGACAACAGTGGTACTGAAATCACAATTTCGCACCCAGGTCCAGGTCATGCAAATATCATGCCACCGCGAACCCCTATTCGATTACTGGGACATGAGACCGTATCGATATCATTTGAGGCACAACAGGATTGTATGCCCTGGTCACAGGTGACTAGTACAGATGGAAGAATCGTATCACTTACTGGGCAGAGAACGCTTACTGCTGGTGAAAATGCTGATTTCCCATTGACCTTCTCGCAGTCAGCTAGTCCCGGAACAACTGGATATATCGAGGGTACACTTGGTTGTGGAACTGAAAATCCACCAACCGATGTAAAAATTGAGTGGTCAATTGTCTCAAATCGCCTCATCCCTGAACAAATGGATGGTGAAATTGATGTCACTGAAGTCATGGTCCTCGAACATGTACTTTCCTTCGTAGGCACGGGGTCATCATCCTACGATGTTGTCATCGAAGGTCCATTGGGGCGTATCGCGACAACCGAAACTCAACAGAATCTTGGCCATGGGAGTGTACTTTCCCTAGGTGTCAATCCAAACGGTCTACTTTCACCCGGAATGCTCGTAAATGGGAAAGTGCAATTATACGATCAATTTGGATTGGCTGGTGAATTCAATGTCTCGCTTCAGGCCGAGCCACCTGGAAACGTTGGCAGCGCAATGATGTGGTTGGCAGAACCCGCAAATAATATCCAATTGGTATCAATTCTCATGGCACTGTGGGTGATTAGCACGGGTGGTAAACGAAAAGAGAAGCAACCAAACGGCGACATGCAGGTGCGGAGACCCAGTGACCAACTTCTTGCACAAACTCGAGTGGAATATGTGCAAGATCGGTTTGATGAGTTTGGGGAAATACGTCACTAATCAATGGCGAACTGGGTTTGTCCACCTGGCATCGGATGGTGGGCGTTCAAGTGCGATATATCTCCATCCATTGTTGGCAAGGGGTGCCATCGCGCACACCCAGTGCTTGTTGACACCCGCTGCGAGTCTAGCAGCGAGGCAAGCCTCACCCCAATCGGTTGGCGCTTCATCCAGAGGGACAACCAGCCAAGGTGCGTGTTCACCACCAACCAATCCCGCGTAGACACGCCAACGTGTGCCGTATTTGAATCCAGAACGGATAGCCAAACCTCGTGAAAGTAAATCGGAAAGAATCCCCATGTGGTTGCCGGTTTCACCAGTGGGTTGTGGCATGGTTGGATTGACAATCCGACTGATAATACGCGATTCAAGTTCGGAGACCCACACCCCCTCCTCTAGATTGATACCAATCCCTGATATGGGCCATTTTTCGCGAGGAATATCCATCCAAAACCCCCCCTCCGTCTCCATCGATTTAGCCCAAGCATGTGAGATTGTTCTTCGCTCATCATTGTTAAGACCCCGAAAAGGATCAGTCAAAGGACCACTTGGGTCGTGTAATTGACATCGATATGTCACGACACCGTGCTCTTGATCGACAATCAGGAGTTCCGGGATGCGCCCTCCGGTTTCAACATTCAATGTCCATTCAGCAAGTTCATCCCAATCGATTTCATCATTCGCTCTGAACCAGCGTATTTCTGCCAAGGGGTCAGCGTCTTTTGGCATGGCATTGCGGGACCAACGGAGGGCCCATGAGCGTGCGTCGAGCAATACAGCATTGGCTGCATTGAGATTCTGTGCAAGAACAACCTTTTCCCCCGGGAATCGAAGTGAGTCAAGGATTTCGCATTCAAACAGAAGTTCGGGGTTGGTTTGCAGGGCCTCTGCTAGCCACTTGTCATGAGGTAATGGCAATCCTCGAAGTCGATGTGCATTCAGCACTTCAGATGCTGTTAGAAGAATTCCATCTCGAATTGGACGACCAAAGCACCCACGTTCCCAAAGTCTGTTCGCGGTCCCTCCTAAAACAGCCCACGAACCATCTCTAGATACAGGTACGGGAAGACGACTTCCCCCTGGTGTGGCTGTGGTCATATACACCTCCCGTAACAGCCGCCCTTTGATTGCAACGCCTTCTGAAGTAGCATTTGGGGCGAATTGCCTAAGAGTCACCATACCCCACGACAATCTAAGGAGGATATCACTTGTCGGGGGGAATGCTGCTAACATTGACTGTTGAACAACGGGTTTTGCTACATTTGTGGGATACTCCACTCGGTGACAACCCATGGGAGGGTCGACCCGAATTGACCCAAGCTGGTGTATCTGAAGCGGTTGGTATTGCTCGAAAGCATCTCCCTCGCACACTCAAGAAACTTCGCGAGAAAGAACGCATCCACGAAGAAACACGCCATGTTGCCGGTGCCAAACAAAGATGCCGAGTTTACGCTCTCAGCCCTAATGGTCGAAACGCTGCCAGTGAATTGGTTGATGATATCCATACACGAGTGGTCAAAGCTGATGGAGCCCAGACGACTGTTCAATCCCTCCACAATCACGCTACAGGCCTGCTCGATGTTCTACGTAATATCGACAGTACCGGAACCTATCGCCCTGCTATGGATGGTGAAGTCGAGACCCCTCTCGTACTCGATGGGCGCGATTTGCCATTGGATCACCGTCTAGCTATCTATGAGAACATTGTGCGAACTGCGTGGTTGGATGGAATTGTCACAAAGGATGAGCAAGCCATGCTCGATGATATGGCCATGTACCTTGGCCTAGAACCCGATGATACAGAAACGATTGAGAAGCGAGTCCGTGAAGAGAGTGTTGATCCAGATGCGGAGAACAGTTCCCTGTACAAGCAGATGCTCGAAGTTGCATGGCAAGATGGCGAAGTTGATGCCAATGAGCAAGCGATGCTAGATTCACTTGCAGGTATGCTAGGTCTCGATTCTGCACGCGAAGTCCAACTCGATTGGGTCTGCGACCACCTCGATGACCGATTGAAGGCCTATTGTTCCGCGATGGAGGCGGCATGGCAAGACGGGAGTGTCAGTGATGATGAAGAAAACATGCTGGGAAGTATGCGTGATTCATTGACAATTACAGACGAAGAGCACAAGACAATTCTTGGCGTTGTCCGGGCGAAGTTGAATTAGCGCCTCCGACTCGGAGGGGCGAGACACATGCCGTGGGTTCTCGATGAAATCATCCAAGCGGAGGTTGACCGCCTCAAGCGTTTGCGTGCAATGGTCGACAATATGCCGGCCACGAACGTGACACTGGTCGGTGATGTCGTTCTGGATCGTTACGTTCATGGCTGGGCCAATCGATTGAATGCCACAGCACCAGTACCCGCAGTCAAAGTCACATCAACTGAGGAATTTGCAGGAGCTGCCGCTCATGTTGCCAGAGGACTTTCATCCCTGGGCTTGAATCCAAAATTATTCAGTATCATCGGTGGAGATGAAGCCGGAAAGATTCTCTCTTCTAGTCTTAAAAAAGAGGGAATTGATACAAGTGGAATCAGAGTAGTTGCCAACCGGCAAACAATTGTCAAGACACGAATTTATGGTGCACGTGAATCACTGATAGATCAAAATCAATTACTATTGCAAATCGATGACGAGCCCCAAGATGAGATGCCACCGGCGGTATCACAGCGATTGGCTGTCTCAGCCCTCGCATCTTTGTCAGATGCAGATGTACTTGTCTTATCCGATTACAACAAGGGCGCGGTCACAGATTTAGGGGCACAGCAACTGATTTCAGCCGCTAATGGTAATGGGATTCCAACTATTTGCGATCCTAAATTGACAGGTTTGAATCGGACCGAAGGGGCAACTTGTGTTCTGTTCGAAATCCGAGGTTTAGAATTGACGCGCCGCCGTCTGGGTTTGGAATCATCCTTAGATACTGCTCGAGACCTCATCGAGAAGTATCATTGGGAGGCTCTTATCGTTCTTGGTGGAGCGCATGGGCTGTGGCTGTATACCGCTGAAGAAGAGCACCACATCCCCTGCTTGATGGATGAAGCAAGGCAGATTATTGGCTTACACGATGCAGCCGCAGTTGCCTTGGCAGCCGCCTTGTCACAAGGCGCAACACTTCACGATGCCGCCACTTTAGCACACGCCGCTTGCGAGACCATTCTACGGGCCGAGGAGGGCCATCAGGCCCTCAACCTCCGGACGCTTTCTGCCTCCCTTGATGATAGGGCATGGCAGATGCAGGTCAGTGATCGTTGATGGGCGCACTCGATGGCATCAGAGTCCTCGACATTAGCAGAGTTTTGGCCGGTCCATGGGCAACACAATTGCTCGCAGACCTTGGTGCAGATGTGGTGAAAGTTGAGGCACCATGGGGTGATGATACACGAAAGTGGGGCCCACCATTCATCGATGGAGATGCAGCATATTACCATGCATGCAATCGTGGTAAGCGATCCATGGTTGTCGATTTAAAATCTGAATCCGGGCTTGTCACCCTTCAGAAATTAATCGCTTCAGCAGATGTAATCGTTGAGAATTTCAAGGTAGGGACATTGGAAAGTATGGGCATAGTATCTGAGATGTTGGAAGGCAAGATTCTCTGCCGAATCACGGGGTATGGGCAAACAGGCCCACGCGCATCTGAACCAGGCTATGACCTCGCTTTACAGGCTATGACTGGCATCATGTCGATCACAGGCCATGCCGATGGGGAGCCAGCCAAAGTTGGTGTCGCTTGGATTGACGTCCTGACTGGAATGATGGCTGGAAATGGAATTCTCGCGGCCTTATTCCACCGTGAACGAACGGGCGAAGGTCAAACGATTGACTTGAGCCTGTATGATGTGGCTTTGATGGCGATGGTTAACCAGGCTCAGAATTGGATTGCATCCGGCCAAGACCCAAGTCGAATGGGGCACGCACACCCGAACATTGTTCCATACCAAGCATTCCATGCTTCAGATGCATGGTTCATTCTCGCATGTGGTAATGATACGCAGTTTTCCAATGTCTGTATCGCTACAGGTGCCGCCAGCCTGCAGCGAGAAGAATTGTCAGTAAATTCGGGGCGACTTGAAGCCAGAAACGAGATTGTAGATACTTTGTCTAAAATTATTCAGCAACAAACAGCCGCATATTGGATTGCAGAATTCACCCGATTTGGTGTTCCTTGTGTCCCAATCCAATCGATATCCCAAGCGTTCACCGATGCCCAAGCCGTATCTCGAGATGCATTGTGGAAATGGGGAAATCAAGAATCGGTGGCTAGTGCCTTACGCTTCATGTCACTCACACCTGCTGAACAGGGTGTACGCCCACCAAAATTAGGTGAACATACATCTGAAATCATTGCTGATTGGTTGGATGGTGATGTGTGAGTGAAAGGCATGTTGCCAGAATTACAGATAATAGAATACTCACACTGAGTAATCTTCCAGCATCTCTCGCTGGTGGGAATGATGTCATTGCAAGCAATATGAATATCGAAATTGAAGATAGTGCTGCCCACCAACGTGCTGATGTATCCAGTTTTGTTGGACGGTGATCAGTACTTGCATGTGACAGATAATCTGCTGCGAAACCCATTCCCAATAGTACTGCAAGAGCGGTGTTGACGCCACGGCCCCCGAATATACTCGCCATTCCGTCGACAGCCGCACCAATCGCAACGGCCCCCACTGCAATTCGTGCGGCTTTAATCGGTACGCGTAGAGCAAAGAACGCGACCACGAAAATCGCTACACCTGCTGATAGAATTTGTACAACACGTGTATTTTCAAAAGTCTGCGCCGCCTTGGCTCCAATCGGTAGATCTCCTCCGACGACCCCCTCCATTCCATTATTGTCAATCAATTCATCGACATCGTCTGAAAATTGGATTGCTGCATCCGAATTTCGTCCGTCGATAAACACGGCAATAGAGACTCCTGTCGTTACGCCATCTTTCTGTAATCTCAGATCTTTGAAAAGCGTCGAATCTTCTTCAAATTGTGCGGCACCATCAATCGTATTCATCTCATTAGAATCGGTGACTCCAATGACCATAGGGGTTTGCAACAGACCAGTCTCGAGGGATATGACACTGGGGTGTTGACCCAATTGTCGTTGAAGATTCAAGACAGCCTCGTAATCCGATTGATTGTCACCTTCAACATCGACGACAACCCACGCAATGGTGCTCGATGCAAGGACATATTTCAGCTGTAAATCCTCCATTTCCTCCAGCAGAAGGTCATCCTCTGGAAGGAATTGTTCGACCTCTAGAACATGGACGCCTGGTGGCGAAATTACCGCGACTGAGGCAAGCATGAGTAGTGTGACTGGCCATGCCCAGGTGACGGAGATGTTGGATTGAGGGGGCTTGCCTCCCCCATCTTGAACAGAACGCCGGCTGAGGTAGAAATCTTCGAGTACAAAACGCGTCAGAACCCAGTCGAGTATGATTCCAATTGCCATCACCAGTCCAAGTGAACGCTGAGCCCGAATCGGTGAAAACAACGCCAGAGAAACAGCAGCTATTGTCGTAATCATCGCTACATAGAGCATGCTACGCACCTCATCACGATCTCTGGATGAACGTGAATACCAGAATGCCCCATCGACAGCGACGCCCATGATGATAGGTAGTGCAATCCCGTCAAGAATAGAAAATTCGAATCCAAGTGCAGCCAGGGCCCCCACTTCAGCACAAATAACGAGTATGACACCACCGAGCGTAGCGGCGGCCGTTCTCCAATCCCGCAATCCAATTGTCAGCATCGCACCGAGAATGAAAATGGATGGGATGATGATAAATTTCAGGTCTTCCTCGGCGATTTCTTTCGCCTTGCCGTACATCATATTGACACCCACCGCTGAAACCTCATAATCGGTATTCTCGCTGACCTTCTCTGCCCAGATATTGAGTGCGTTCCAATCACCTCCCTTCTCACCCGCTCCGACATAGACTAGCCACAGAATCTCGTTGGCCGCCGGTGGTTGAGTGGCTGAAGCACCTGAGAATGCTGGGCAAGCAATCCCGAAATTGGTGTTTTCAGGAAGCATCAGCAATGTTGATTCAAAAGCCATCAACTCATCATCTGTAGCATTATTTCCACACCATCCATCTTCGATTTCAGGAAGGAGGACATCTGCCCATTGTGTGGCATTTTCCAACGAACGATTTCGGGAGTCAAATGCATCTGACCACGCTGAAAGTGGTGTAATAATACGATCGATGTAGAGGCCATCGTATTCCCACGAAGTTTGTGGATTTGTACCATCAAGGAATTCCTCTTCCAATTGCATCAATTCTTGAACTCGGCTGAGATTGCTGGTAATCTGCCCACCTTCATCGTGTTTGAACCTCAACACCAACTGGTAATTTTCTTCTTGAATCCCTTCATTCCGCATTCGCATGGCTGCCTCATCATCAAAGATGACCTCGGTATTCATCTTCGGGTTGACAGGGTATGCGAACATCAATCCAGCCGACATCAGCATCCCAACCACGAGGGCGAGTCGGAGTTGTTCAGGTCTCATGACAAACCTCGGGTAGCACTTCGGCCATATCAGCACAACGGGTGTCCTACAAGGACACCCGGCGTTTTGTTGTCTATTGCCTCAGACCCACTCAACCCATTTTCCAGATTCGGCGTCACGGTACCACCATGATCCACTTCCAGCAGGATGTTCAAGAACCTCATAGCCATCTTTCATTTCGCCACGCATCGTTGGATTTGGACCTTGAGGTCCACTGTCAAACATGCGATCTTCAGCGGCAATCATGCTAGCCGGTTCGTCTGTCCAATCGTCATCTTCAGCACGGCCACGCATGTATAGAATAGCACCTGTAATGGCGAGCATTGCAACGATTACAATGGCTACGATAATTCCAATTGTGGTCATATCTGCACCTGAACTTGAACTGGATTCTTCACTGTCTCCCGTGTTATCATTTGTATCGTCACCAGTATTGTTACCAGTATTGTTGGCGGTATTGTTGGCGGTATTGTTGTTGTCTACAGGATCGTTTGGGTCAATTACATCGTTCGGGTCACAGACCGCATCATTGTCGTCAGCATTGTCACCGGTTCCATCTCCGTCACAATCTGCCCATTCGCTTGAATCATCAGGGAATGCATCTTCTGAATCAATTCTCCCATCACCATCTGTATCGGTTGGCAACTCTCCGCCATCACCTGTCTCGATTCCTTCGGCGGTGACAATTATCGTCAATTCCTCGGTATTGTACATCTCACCCGAGAATCGAATCAGAATCGTGCCTTCAGTTACACCGAAGGTGACTTGACCATCTTCATCGGTAATCAGTCCAAACAATGTGACATTGTTGCGAATTAGAACAGCAGATAGATCGTCAATCGGCGACCCAGTTTCACTGTCGGTGGCCGTAATTTGCACCACATCTCCAGGCAGCGGGTTCGCTGGACTAAAGCTCAGTGTCATGTTCATCATTACTGGCGGCTCTGGATTGGGCTCGGCGACTTCGGTGTCGAGTGCCGCTACGAGGATTGCATCCTCTCCTTCCCCAATCTGGGCCACTGCAATGACCGTGTAGTCATCCTGAGGTGCCGAGAGGTCGGACAAGTGCAGATCTGCGCTGGAGCCTTGACCCCATGCGACTGAATCGAGGCTACCGAAGATATCATCAAAGAGGTCGTAAATGGCATCCTCTTCTTCCTGACCTTCGAGTTGTCCATCATGAGAGCAGACAGATTCCGATTTCCACTCAATCGACCATTCTTCTACATTAACTTCAAGATCCATAAATCCTGAATCAACGGTCAATCTGTAATTGCCGGAAGTGAGGTCATAGGTCGCTTTGAAATTGTCATCCCACTCCCATTCTTTGTCCCAATCTTGTACAGGTTGTACAGTATTTCCAGCCTCATCAGTGAGCACTGCATTTGGTGAATACGGGTTTGTATGTACGTACTCATTCGACTCGGAACCCAACTCCATTTTGACATTGCTTTCCATTTGACCCATCTCGTTCCAACTTTCTTCGATCCAACCACTGGCTTTCTCACAGGCGGCTTCTAGTTCTGTTTCAGTGTTGACCCAACCCATGAGTTCGTCACGAAGCACAGTCCCATACGCGAGTTCAGTGAATGCTGAGAGGTCGATGGATGCAGGGTCGAGTCCGACCTTGGGTGTAGCCACCGCGAGGATTCGCGATGCGACCCCATCATCAGCATCTAGTGCGATGTTGGTGGTCTGTCCCGGTCCAAGTGAGCCGTCAAACTCGAGGGTTCCCGGGTCATTCATAATCAGTCCAAAGTGAATCGCAGTTGGCCATAGTACTCCCTCTTCCATGATGAGGCTGACCACCAGTGTCAATGGTGCCTCAATGTACACACCTTGAGTCTGGGAAGTGGCCCCATTCTGGAACTCTAACTCATATTCTTGCGCATCTCCCCATGCATCGTCATCGATATCAGGGAAAGCGATTCCGAGTTCCACTGGCATCAGCATCAGCATGGCAGTATAATCCTCATTTCCCATTCCAGTCGTTGTGACTTCGATGGTCGTCTGTCCACTCGAAGATGGAGTGGCAATATAGACGGGAATTCCAGCAAATGTGGTTTGTTCGGTGATTCCTGAAAGTGCAATCGATGCCTCTGTGGCAGCGCCTACATTCATTCCAACTCCAATCAATTCGACACCATCTCGAACAAACTTGGTCTGTACTACACTCATGTATGCGCCCGGCAGAGTGGGTGTAGCCGTCATGGTCACACCACCATCTGCATCCGAGGTGAAAATCTGCTCATCCATCACTTCGAACGGACCATCGGTAAGGAAGGCATCAATAATCTCGGGGTTGGGTATGGCTGATTCACCGTCAATTAGATCGCACCATCCAATCTCCATCCATCCCGTCGTATAGGATTCATCATCCTCGTAGACTCGGAATCCTGATTCTTCATCTGAATAGACATACGTCATGGAATGGTAAACCGTACTGTATCCAGC
>CAWVWT010000010.1:0-59598 GCA_963934015.1 uncultured Candidatus Poseidoniales archaeon | reverse complement strand
TACCCTCTGATTCGTACTACTTGAATCAGTGCGTTTTTCACATATTTCAATGGATACGTGGGGGTTCAATCATTGCCCTTTGATTCTGAAATGAATCATTGCCCACGATCATCCACCCAATCGAATAGAGATTGCATAATTGGGCTGAGTGATTGCCCATCCTCTGTGATTGAATATTCATGCAAACCCGAATCCCCATCTACTCCAGACTTGGAAACAAGACCATGAGCTTCGAGTTCCTTCAATCGTCGAGAAACTGTGGTCGATGATGAATCGACTAATTTTTTTAAATTGGAAAAACGAATTGGGCTTTTTTTCCGATCCAAAACAAGCAATATGTGCAGTGATTTTGATTTCGTCAACAGTTCAAGTAACTCATCAACCAGTCCATAGGTTGGATCGCAACTACTCACCATACTTCTTTCTCCGGTCGGATGTATTTTTCATTTGGGTTACAATGTTGTTACCAAGAGTATTTTAGATTCACTAAATAGCCAAGCATATGCGTACTTGGCTGATGAGTGCATTATTGCTAATGGTCATGATATCTCCAATATTGGAGCAAACTTCGCATCTCGATGATTCGGGCGAAGATTTGCAGTTTTCAAGTCCAATTCAAACTACGATTTCACCAAGCACAGGTTGGACCGCCGGTGGCGAAGAGATTACAATTTCAGGAAGCGGCTTTTCCGACTTGGCCTTTTCCAATACCACTGATGATGGCATCAACCACCAATGGGTGGAGTCGACTATGGACTATTCTGATCAAGCCGGCCGATGGAATGCCGTTGCCGTCGATTCAAATGGCCACATCCACGTCGTGCAAATTAAGGATGGAAGTTACCAAATCCGTCACAGTGTAAATGACGGAACCGGTTGGAATACCATGGGTATCAACAATTGTGGTAGCACCTATTGTTGGGACATTCACATGGTCATTGATGATAATGACCACATACACTTGGCCTACACAACATACACCCAATGGGATGAAACTCTTGTTTACATGAACTACGATGGAACCACGTGGACGGATACCTTGGTATCATCCAGCGCTCATTTTGGGCCAATTGGTATCGCAGTTGATTCGAACAACCATCCACACATCTCCTATGCTGTCGACGGAGCAGATCAATGCGGTAATGGACTACGCATTGCCTCCTACTCCGGGACCGCTTGGTCACACGGCACTGTTGAGACGGGAGGCAACCGTGGTTGTGAGTCTGCCATTGTCATTGACGAAAGCGATAATATCTACATCGCCTATCAAGATCGTAGCGCCTCGAAATTGAAAATCGCAACAGACAAAAGTGGTTCTTGGGATTCCTATTTGGTTGATACAGGAACTTCCCCGAGCAATTTGTATCCAGGTTACATGACATCGATGGCCATGGACCAACAAGGACAATTTCATATCGCTCACTTCGATGAGAAAGAAGATGATTTACGATACTCAACAGGTGCTCCCAATAGCCAATGGACGACCACAATCGTCGAATCATCAGGACATACAGGTCGCGACCCATCAATCGCTCTGGACTTCTCTGGAACTCCCCATATCGCATACAATTCTTGGGCTGGCTGGGATTTGAAATACGCTGTGTACAATTCTACAACCTCTTCTTGGGATAAGAGTTTCATCTCAACAACAGGTGATGTTGGCAAAGGCAATTCTCTTTTTATCGATCAAAACGGAGTCATGCATGTCGCGTTTAGTGATGAGGATAATGCCGTTCTAAAGTACGCTACAAGATCAACTGGCCTCATCCAAACAATGGAAATAACCGTTCAATTTGGTTCATACGGCTCCGTGACTGGAACGGTTGTCAACGATACGACCATTGTCGTGACCACACCAATGGCAGGTCAAACTGGAGACACGGTTGACCTTACCCTTTGGGACAAAGACGATAATCAACACCAATTGTCTTCTACATTCCAGTTTATCGATCAAAATGACTTCGACTCCGATGGTATCCCTAACGCTAACGACGACTGCCCGGAAGTTGTTGGTAACTCTACCCAAGATGTGAATGGTTGTCCAGATGATGATGGTGATGGCTACAGCAATTCAGGAGATGCATTCCCGAACGATGTTTTGGAATGGATGGACAGTGATGGTGATGGGGTTGGCGACAATGCTGATGCCTTCCCTAATGATGCAAATGAGACATCCGATACTGATGATGATGGTGTAGGTGACAACAGAGACGCTTTCCCATCAAACCCCTTTGAGCAATTCGATTCGGATGGGGATGGAGTAGGGGATAATTCCGATGCTTTCCCAAATGACGCAAATGAGACATCGGATAGTGATGGTGATGGCGTTGGAGACAACAGAGATGCTTTCCCAATGAATGCCTTTGAGCAATTTGATTCAGATGGAGATGGTGTTGGTAACAATTCCGATGCATTCCCCAATGATGCGAGTGAAACCATGGATTCGGATGGCGATGGTGTTGGTGACAACGCTGATCTTTGCGAAGGTCACAATGATACGCTAGACGAAGATGGTGATCAAATCCCTGATGGATGCGATTCAGATGACGATTTGGATGATGATGGAAATCAAACAACTACGTCTGAAGATACCGATGGGGACGGAGTTTTCGATGAATTCGACATCTGCGAAGGACATGATGATGCCACAGATGTGGACGGTGATCAAATTCCAGATGGCTGTGATTCTCTAATTGATTCAGACGATGACGGTGTCGAAGATTCAATCGATGCTTGTGAAGGACATAATGACACAATCGATATCGACGGAGATGGAGTCCCATACGGCTGTGATAACCTCATTGATTCAGATGGTGATGGTGTTGCAGATGGTGTCGATGAGTGCGCCAATTCAGTCGGATATGTGGAACCAAACGGATGCCCCCCCTCTGATAATAATCCACTGGCGACCGCGACATTGGTGGTTGCAACGGGAGGAGGAATTGGACTTGGAAGTTTGTTGCTACTCTTTGGATTTCCCAACCTGTTTGGTCGCAAAAAGGAGAAAGAGGCATTGCCCTCAATTTCATGGAGCGGCCCCGAACCTATGGGCCCCCCACAGATGCAAGAAATTGGCCTAACTGCACCACCACTGGGTGTGGCAGGAATCCAGAAGGACGATGGTTACGAGTGGTACGAATGGCCAGAATCAAGTGATGAGTGGTGGTACAGGACTGCGCATACTCAAGACCAATGGCAGCATTGGGAGCAGTGAGTTTGCAGAAGCACTAGTGGGTTAACCACCGTATGCAAAGGGGCTACGCAGTGACTACCCTTTGATTAACGACAGTCATTCTAGAGTCTTCACTATTTGGAAAGTCTGCTTGAAGCCCCTTAGCATCAGAACGCCTGGTTCTGTGATTTCGTAGTACTTGGTCATAAATTCCCCCCCAAGTTCAGGGTGTTTTTCTTCGAGGACGATACTGATGCGAGGACTCCATGTTCCAAAGTAACCAATCGCGGCTTCTCCACGGATACCGTCCACAATCACTGAGTGAGGTGGTGATGGTTCTGGAAGGGGTTCTGTGGATTGTGTGTCCATCATGTGTCGATCCACCTCTAGAGATAGGTTTTCTTCGGTTGCTGGTATTGTAAAGTTGGTTTCTGATGCCATGAACAAATCATGTTCTGCTGTGTTATCAACATTTGCAATATGGACAAGATATAGCTGGAACATACAGTGGAGAATCCAATTCTTCTTGGGTCAATGGTTCACGACAAGCAAAGCAAACCTCAGCACCAGTCACATTCAGTTCGGGGTCAACTGCCACTCGGCGATCAAACACGAAGCAGTCGCCATCCCAGTGTGTGCCACCCATCTCTTCGAAGTAACCGAGAACTCCTCCTTTCAATTGGCGGACATCTTGGAATCCTTCCTTGAGCATCAATGCACTCGCCTTCTCACAGCGAATTCCGCCGGTGCAAAACATCACCACAGTCTTGTCCTTGTCGAGACTTGAATTTTTTATGGCATCAGGGAATACTCTGAATGTGCTGATATTGAGGTCAACAGCATTGTCAAACGTTCCAATACGAATCTCGTAGTCATTGCGCGTATCGAGTACAGTGATGTCACGCCCTTCATCCATCCACTGTTTGAATTCGGTAGGTGTAATCGGTTCCCCAGCGTATTCAGCCGGGCGAATATCATCCATGCCCATCGATATAATCTCCTTTTTTAGGCGAACATTCATGCGGCGGAAAGCAAGTTTTTCACTGTATGAAACTTTGAGTTGAATACCCACAAATCTCAGGTCTTGTTCGAGATATTGAATGAATCCATCGACACCCTTTTGATCACCACAAACGAAGAAATTAATGCCTTCTGTACTCAACAAAATAGTCCCTAGTAACCTGTTTTTCTCACAGGCTGCACGAAAGGGCTCACGCAGTTCATCACGGTCAGGTAAATCGACAAAGCGATACCCTGCGACATTGACAAAATTCTGCGCCATGGTTACCCCTCGAGTGATGTTGATTTGTTCTTTTCGTCAGTGGTCATCGTTCCTATACGCTTGAGATAGAGTCCCCAAATCACAAATCCAAACAAAGCGCTGGATAGGTGACCCCAAGTGATGTATTCTGATATCCCATTGTATTCACGATTCCAATATTCAAAGGAAAGCAAAATAGCAGGAATTAGCCATTTCCATCTTGCGTGATGCGATAGGGCTCCAAGAATTCCCATCAGCCCGATGGAACCACCCATCCAACTTCGGGCCATTGGGTGTGTGAATGTATCATTGCCCGGCCAAAAATGTGCACCTGTATTGAATATAATACCTGCAACAATCGAGGAGAACGCAATCGTCCCAAAGAATAGAAGCGCTGTCGATTGAGATCCAGCTTTCGCCTCAAAAGATTGTGTGAAGATGATGAATGATATGATGACGAATTTGATGTGAGGGTAATCATTGTGAAACCAAGGGGATGTGAAAAATGAAAGGATATATTCAAGGGGTGCATCAACCAATTTATTTGGCCAAATCGCACTTGAACAAGCCAACTGTTCCCCCAATGTCTCGCAGCGTAAACTACCCCAGTGTCCGAATCCAAGCGTTGCCCAAATCGTGACAATCCCACTTAGGTAAATCAGACTGAAACTACGAGAACGAAGAAACTCTCGCGCAGTTAACATTCTTCGTTCGGTATCAGTCCATGGCCAATAGAGCGGGAGGATTGGTACCTCTTGGCTCATTTTCAATCCTCATCGGTTTGCCAATCCGGTTCTTGTGCATCCTGCTTCGCCCACAGAACATCATCAATTCTGAGAACTGAAATCGCAGCCTCTGTAGCACCGGCGATAGCATGTCTTGTCACACTGATTGGCTCAACAATAGAGGCCTTTCCCATGTCGGCTGTTTGTCCCGTATTGACATCAAGACCCTGCCATGCAGAATCAGATTCCGCTTGAGCAGCGGTGACCCGCAATAGTTCGTCAATCGGGTCCAGACCTGCGTTGGTAGCCAAGATTCGTGGAATTGATTCAAGTGCAGCCGCGAATCCTTCAATCGCCATTTGTTCACGTCCAGGGATGGTTTCGGCATGACGACGTAGGCGTCGAGCGAGTGCAATTTGGGTTGCACCTCCACCTGGCAAAAGGCGTGGTTCGCGAATCAGTTGACAAGCGACACCGATTGCATCGTTGAAAGCGCGTTCTGCTTCTTCTAATCTCATCGAAGTTGAGCCGCGAATTACCACGGTTACCCCTTGGGATTGAGATCCTACAAAAATCGTATGCTCAACACCCAACCATTTCTCTTCGCGAATCGAAGCAAAGTGCCCGACATCTTCGTCGCGGATATCATCAACATCGAAAACAGGACGTGCACCAGTAGCCCGACAGAGGTGTTCAATCTCTGGACGCTCTACACGGCGATAAGCCAGAATACCCGCGGCAGCTAGCATGGCATGTGCTTCTTCCTCGATTCCATCCCTCGCCACCAAACAATCGATGTTTGCAGCTGAAAGGCAATCAACTCGGGCTTGTAAGTCCGCGCGCTCGCGCGCGTGGAAAGCTTCAATCGCCCCTATGTGCGTGATTTTCAAACTGGCTTCAATTTCTGGCTTGCGTTTTTCCATGCCACCGTCAAGTATCAAAATTCGGCCGGCTTGCGGTTTTAGATCCATTTCACGGTGGACACGAGCTTTCATCAATACGATTCCAGGGATCAATTCACTGTCTTTGATTGAACCGCTTCGTTCAGTCATCACCCGTGTATGTTCTGGTTCCCCTGAACCTGTTGCGCTGGCTGCAGCAAAAGCGAGTTCAGCAAGTTTTTCTTGCAAACCGGCATCCCCTTTTCCAGCAAGACTCGTCTTCACTGATGAGAGTGAAGTAGCCTCATCCGCTAGAATCGAAATATCGTCGAGTGTCTGTTCAACAACAGGTCCACACATCCGATAACCACCGGCAATGATTGTTGGGTGCACTCCCCTATCGACCAATTCCAGTGCATTGATGAGTAGTTCTGCGGTCAACACCACCGTAGACGTAGTCCCATCTCGGACTTCGTCATCCTGTGCACGAGAGGTGGAAATCAGCATTTTCGCTGTGGCATGCTCCACCTTTGCAGATTCCAAAACGGTCACACCATCATTGGTGACTAAGTAACTCCCATCACCTCCCAACAGGAGTTTATCTAACCCTTTTGGACCCAGAGTACTACGAACAGCATCAGCCAGTGCAATCGCTGCATCGACATTGTTTCGCAATGCGGTTCTACCCTCGACACGCTCGGTGTCTTGGAGGACCCGATCCTGATCCTGCTGTACCATCATTTGCCCCACCTGTGTCCCTGCCTTGAATGCGCCGCCTTCCAATCCTTCATATAGGACTAGACGGTGGCACTATACAACCGAGAGTTAAGTAGTGAGGTGAATCAATGGAACGAGACGAATGGGAAGACCAAATTTTGAAGCAAATGTTAGAGATGTTTCGTAAGATGGGACTCGATGTCGATGAGTCCGATTTGACCAGGATGATGAACCAAATCCAATCACAATTTGATAATCTGGGAGTCGATCCTGAAAAGATACGTTCCGGTGATTTTAAAATCAATCTCCAAGGTGATTTAGGCAACCTCGAAGATATGCTTGGCAAGGGGGGTATGCCCGACCTCAACGACATCTTCTCAAAGATGGGTGTTGATGTCAAGATGGGACAAAAAAATGTACCCGAACCCGCTGTTGTTGAAGTCAGTGAAGATGAAGACATCGAAGATGATTCAATCAAGCAGGTTCCAATCGCTGATATTTATGTTGATGGCAGTTCGATGAATATCACAATCGATATTTCCCGCCACGATGAGTTAGATGATTCTGAACTTGAGTTAAACCTCACAGGAGGTGGCTCAACTCTACAATTGATGCGTACCACCCAGATGCGACCGCTACAGCGTTTTGAATTGCCCAAGGTTGCTGAAAGCGTCGATGCTTGGGAACTGAACAACGGCATTCTCGATATTACTCTCACCTTGCGTGATGATACCGAAACCACAACCCCTGAAGGAGGACAATGAAATGGCAAAAACACCCGTAATCGGAATTGATCTAGGAACGACAAACAGTTGTGTGGCAACCATTGAAGGCGGTGAAGCCGTCGTTATTTCAAATGCCGAAGGCGCTCGAACAACACCAAGTGTTGTGGCTTTTGCTAAAGATGGTGAGCGCTTGGTCGGAGTGACTGCCAAGCGTCAGGCTGTCACCAACAACGAGCGAACTTTCCTTTCTGTAAAGCGTGAGATGGGAACTGATTGGAAGGAAGGGGTCGATGAAAATCAGTACACCCCCCAGGAGATTTCCGCATTCATTCTACAAAAGTTGAAGGCTGATGCTGAAGCTTACCTTGGTCAAGAGGTCAAGCAAGCGGTTGTCACCTGCCCTGCTTACTTTACAGATGCACAGCGGAAGGCTACCAAGGATGCAGGTCGAATCGCTGGGCTTGAAGTTTTGAGAATTATCAACGAACCAACTGCAGCTGCACTGGCATACGGTGTCGACAAGGAAGATGATCAAACCATTCTTGTCTTCGATTTGGGTGGCGGAACTTTCGATATTTCCATTCTGGAAATTTACCAAGTAGATGGACAGCCACAAATTGAAGTCAAAGCAACCGCGGGAAACAATCGCCTCGGTGGTGACGATTTTGATGAACGCGTAATTCACTGGTGTGTGTCTGAATTCAAGAAAAGCAGTGGTATCGATCTTTCCGGTGACGGACAAGCGATGAGTCGTCTCAAAGAGGCTGCTGAAAAGGCAAAGATTGAGTTGTCGGGGACCAAAACCAGCCACATCAATTTGCCATTCATCACTATGAAAGATGGTAATCCTGAGCACCTGGACCTGAATCTGTCCCGTGCTCAATTCGACGACCTCACCGCCGATCTTGTCGAGGCAACAATGAAACCAACACAACGTGCAATGAAAGATGCCGGTGTAAAGGCAGGCGATATCGACAAGATTCTCCTTGTTGGTGGGAGCACACGAATCCCAGCTGTACAAGCGGCCATTGAGAAGGAAACTGGCAAATCGCCGTTCAAGGGAATCAATCCTGATGAAGCAGTCGCTATGGGTGCAGCACTTCAGGCTGGCATCATTGTTGGTGATGAAGGTGTGACCGATGTCCTTCTCCTCGATGTGACCCCTCTCAGTCTTGGAATTGAAACACTTGGTGGCGTTGCAACTCCAATGATTGAACGCAACACGACCATCCCAACACGTCGCTCTGAGGTATTCAGTACTGCAGCAGATAATCAGCCAGCAGTTGAAGTTCACGTACTACAGGGTGAGCGGAAATTCGCCAAAGACAATGTCACACTGGGCAAGTTCTTCCTAGAGGGTATCCCTCAGGCGCCACGAGGTATTCCAAAGATCGAAGTTACATTCGATATTGATGCCAACGGTATTGTCAGCGTGTCTGCCAAAGACATGGGCACAGGGAAGGAACAATCAATTCGAATCGAGAGTGCAACTAGTCTTTCTGAGGATGATATACAACAGAAAATTTCAGAGGCGGAGCAATTCGCTGCTGAGGATGAGGAACGCCAGAAGAAGGTGGAATTGCGCAATACTGCGGATAATATTGTGTATCAGACACGACGTACATTGAAAGAAGCGGGGGACAAACTCGAAGGTGAAGATACCTCAGATGTTGAGGAAAAACTCACTGAATTAGAGGCCATGATTCGTACTGATGATGGTCCTGTATCTGACGATGACCTTGACGAGAGTGCAATCCAAGCCAAGGTTCAGGAATTGGAAGAAGCAATGCACGGTATCTCTGCCAAATTATACGAAGCTGCGGCTGCAAATGTGGCAGATGAAGACGGTGGCGATCATACTGGAATTGATGGCGACGATGATGTCGTAGATGCAGACTTCGAAGTTGTCGATGATGACAACGATGACTGATTACTCCGTAATCAATCGATGTAGTGTCCGAACGTGAATGCCTGTTGCACCATTGGCAACCATTGCATTTGTTGAGGCCCCCCAAGCGGTACCCGCGATGTCCAGGTGAGCCCACGAGATCTTATCTCCATCTCGCTCTTGAATAAACTGCCATAGGAAAGCTGCGGCTGTGCAGGCACCACCCCATCGTCCCTTGCCTAAATTTTGAACATCCGCCACTTTGGAACCAGTCATCTCCTTCGCAAAGGCGGGAAGTAGAGGCATTGGCCAAGCAATTTCATCCTCAGCATTACCTGCCTTGTGGATTCGCTGTGATAGACTGTGATCATTCGACCACAGGCCACTGGCTTCATGGCCTAGTGCAACAACACATGCACCCGTGAGTGTGGCTAAATCGACGATGTAAGATGGATTGAGTTCTGCTGACTTCCAAAGGCCATCGGCGAGAACGTTGCGTCCTTCGGCATCCGTATTGAGAACTTCAATTGTTTTTCCAGAATAGGTGTCGATGATGTCACCAGGCCGATATGCACCAGCACTTGGCATATTTTCTGCCATACAAGTAATGCCGTTTACTCGGCCTTCGTATCCACTTGCATGAAGCGCAACGAAGAGACCAAACACAGTTGCGGAGCCATGCATATCGAATTTCATGTCCTCCATTCCAGCAGATGGTTTGATGGAAATACCACCTGTGTCGAAGGTAATTCCCTTGCCAACAATACAGGGAACTTGTTCACTCTTCTGCACACTTGGATTGAGGCGGAAGAACACCATGCAAGGTTTGCGATCACTACCCTTTCCAACGGCGATTACGCCATGCATTCCTTCCTTCTGTAGACGGTCGTAATCCCACACTTCGACTTCGACATTGGACTTGCCCTTTGCCCATTCCATTGCACGGCGAGCGTATTCTTCGGGATACAGCACGTTAGCAGGTTCATTGCCAAGTTCGCGCGCGATATGGACACCTGTGGCAACGGCTGCAGATTTGGCAACGGCTGCAGATAGATCGGATTGGTGCCGTGCGCTGGCCTGACAAATCAAACTCCAATCGTCCTGGATATCATCCTCTTCCTTTTGCTGATATTTATCAAATGAATAATCTCGTAGAATCATACCCTCTGCAAAGAGTGCCATTTTTGGAGTCGACCAACCACTCGTAAATCGAATCGTCAAATCGGTTCCATGAACTTTGGAAAGGGAAGCCAGTGTCTTAGCCCCGGCATCTCGGCATGCCTTGTCTTTGGGATCTGACCCCATACCTACCAGCACGACTTGACATCCAGCCGTCCATACACTCAGGCGCTTACCAGCCTTACCCGTGAAACTATCACTTGCGAGAGCTTCATTCACGAGACTGCGTTGTGTTCGAGAAAGACCGGCTAGAGCATTGTTCGGTGCCCGTTCCACACCCTCAAATAGAGGTAAAATCAGAATATCGTCAACACTGTCAAATTCGCTTACGCTTGCTTCCATATAATCACTGAACGCGCCGATTCTCTCCCGATATACAAAGGATTGTATCTAATAATCACCTTTTAAGTACACACCTATGTATTAAAAGGTTAGAAATTGTCTTGAAAATGCTCATTTCTCTTCACACCTGCCAATCCGATGGCTAAAATCGCCCACATTGGTGATGCAAAGGGGAGCCACCCTGTATCCTCACCATCTGATATTTCGATCAACTCTTCTGGAATTGTTTCATTAACCCAGAGACTTGAATCAATGACTCGCTTTTGGTAATACAATTCGAAATGACCTGACTTTGACAAGGTTAGATTTGAGGCATCAAGATTGGCTTGAGTACTATTGGTTGCATTGACGCTGAACAACTCGGATGCCCACATGACTTCACCCTCATCGATGTATCGAACAGTTGCATTTTCGGTGGTTGCTCGACCCAAATTTTCGACTTCCAAGTCAATCGAATCGCCGTCGAAATCAAACGATGTGACCGATAGGCGGGCTCTCCAATACCAAATGTTGCTAATCAGATATTGCATCACATCCAATTCTTCACCGAGGCGGCTTGATAATGGCTCAGCAGTACCCAATGCCCATTGCTCATCATCCGTTTCGAATGTGAATGTAGGGAATCCCATCACCCCATATCCATAATCTCTACTGGTTCCACAATTTGGGTATAAGCCCTGATTTGCATTTTGAATCGGGATGTCTGATACATTTTCATGTACATCATCTCTGATGAAATGAAACAACTCCCAATCTGAAGGTTGTTCTGGCCATCTCCCCCAGGGATACAGCATAATCCAAACACCAGTATGCATCGTAACATACAGATCTGCATCCTGAACGACTGTGTTCATGTAAATCGAATTTGCAAGTGTTTCAGATTCGCTGAACGGACCACTGCCCGGCTGAGTCGGGTTATTGGGTGGACAGTTATTCCAATAATGGTCATAATTTCGATTCAAATCTACTTGATTGAAATTCCAGCGTGTGTCTAAATCGTTACCATCTGCATTAAGCATGATGAGGATGTGTAATTCAGTTGTCGTTAGAACATCAATGGCTTCCTGATCTCCAGCAGCCCATCCTTCGATGTAATACTCAGCTGTTAAAAAAGCCAATTCAGTTCCCAAGTGTTCATTTCCATGGTGCCCACCATCGATGTAAACAATCTCTTTCTGTGCCCCATCAGGTTTCGTTTCAACACTCCAATCTGACAACCGAACAAGCCATAGTTCCCGTCCTAGTTCTGTGTTTCCAGCACTAATCAAATCAACAATCTCTGGGTAATCGTCCGCCCAGGCATTGACATCGACTGTAAGTGTTGCATAGGAGTGATACCAATGTTCCTGGATAATGTCGGGCTGCTGTGCACTGGCTACTGGAGCCGCTGACGCGGCAAGTAACATGACGAGCACAGCGAGGACGCGCATCGCACCGTAGGTGCGGCCCCGTTGATTTGAGGGTATGCTTTGTTCAAACATGAACCTGTTCTCGTTGGTTGGAAGGGTTCATTAAGGTTTGAATCGAGGCAAAAACGTGAGTGAAAATCAAAACAATTGGGATGGCTATCTCAATTGGGAACGCGAAAAATCCGAATACTTGTGCGAGGATCGAATTCAGCCATGGCTTCGTCGAATGAAAGAATTAAACAAACAAGGTTTTTTCTTTCATAAGACCCAATTTCGAACACCGAACGGCAAAAAATACCTGTTATGTGCGTGGGATGGCGAGGCCTCAGAACCTCCTCCGTCGCTCCCAGGGGCGTATGGTTTAGTGCCAAAAGACTCCTCAATTGGATTGCATATTGGGGCAGGGAAAGATCTCAATAAGCGAGTAACCAAGGACAGAATGGCGAATAATTTGATATTTGCTATTATTAGTTGGGACCAAACTATTGGCGATTCATTATTCATCAATAAATCAAACACATATATCGTTGAAAGGGTTCTGAAGGATACATTTGGTCCAAATGGGATTGATATTAATCTGAAAACAGCAAGAAGAGATTCATGGAATACTTCATCGGTTAATGAACTGGAATCCATTGAACAATTGTTGAGTTGTTTCTGTAATGTGTGGAATACCAAAAAGAGATGGGGCATCGTAGTAGATGAGTTTGCTGTAATTGATTCAAAGTATGCTAGTAAACTGTACCCACCTACAAGATAGCCCTTCAGTGACCAATAAGATAAGTCAATATCAATGGCAAGACAATTGTTGCATCAGATTCAATGACAAACTTGGGTGTTTCAACCCCGAGTTTTTCCCAACTAATCTTCTCATTGGGGGGTGCCCCTGAATACCCGCCGTAGGATGGTCGTGACTCTGAAATCTGTGCGTACCAAGCCCACAAAGGAATATCCTCACCCAGATCTTGGCGTAGCATTGGAACAACACAAATGGGGAAATCGCCTGCGATTCCACCACCCACTTGCAGGAATCCATTGCTGGAATGTTCACGTATCCAATCCACTAGGCTAAGCATGTAGTGTGTACCCCCTAGAACGGCATCAACATTGACAGTGCCATCGATGACCCTTGCAGCAAATATGTTGCCAAGCGTTGAATCTTCCCAACCAGGTACAAACAATGGTAAATTTAGTTCGGCAGCAGCTAGAAGCCAAGAATCAGCAGGATTCGCATCCGTCTCGATAGTTTTCACCAAATCATAGAGAAATTCATGTGGCAACCTTCCAGATGATTCTTTCCATAAAGAAACCAATTGAGATTCAACTTTTCGAATCGCTTTTTCCTCCGGTAAAGTCCTATTGGTAATTCGATTTTTCAATTGAGATTCTTCACTTGGTGAAAGGTCCCTCCAATTGGGGATGTCGCCATAATGTGAGGCTGCAATAAGATGGAACAAATCCTCTTCCAAATTTGCACCTGTGCAGCAAATTGCGTGAACTTTGCCTTCTCGAATCGCAGGAGCTAAACTTCGTCCAATTTCTGCAGTGCTCATTGCACCTGCGAGTGTAATCATCAACCGCCCACCATTGCCAATGAAATCACAGAGCGATTCTGAACATCGGCGCAATTCGCCAGCATTGAAATGGCGAAAATGCCTTTCAACAAAATCTCGCATGTCATTCCCCCATTACGAATCGATCGAGTTTAGTTCGTTGAACCAGTTTGATACTCGGAATAGAATCAGTCAATTGCATGTGGATATCATCTGCAATGTCTGCGGGATCAACCCCGCCACATGTGAAGCAATCTACAGCCAATATACCTTCATCTGCATAGCAGTGTGCGCTCACATGGCTCTCATCAATGAGCACTACAGCTGCAAACCCAAGGGGGCTTTGGCTCCCGTCAAATTGAGCAACATGTGCATGAACTTCCCGTGCATTCGAACGGGATACGGCTGCTTGTAAAATTTTGAGAACCCAATCCCCATCTCCTTTGAAACCGGAATAATCCAGTGTCACATGGCGTCCTTTAGACCTCATGATTCATCCTCCAATCGACGTGCGAGGTGTGCGGCTACAATTTTTGTGGCCAACATCGCTGCAGTGAATTCAGTTACGTGGTTGTTTGGATCTGGTACAATTTCATTCACATCCGCCCCCACCCACTGCGCATCTGGTGCTGCAGAAATGGTTTCGATGGTTTCAATGACTTGCCAAAAGGCGAGGCCTCCAGGGACAGGTGTCCCTGTCGTAGGGACATAGGCTAGATCTAAACCATCGATATCCAAGGTTAACCAAACTGGGCCTTTAATTTCAGACAATGTATTCAACCAATTGAGCCATTTCGCTTCACCTCCACAAGGATTCAGTACGTCTCTGGCCAACCAAGATTCAACCCTATCGTCTTTGGCTGCAAATATGGCTTCTTCACGAGCAAATGTTCGGATACCGATTTGCAATATTTTCCCAACACCCAAGTCCAGTGAACGGCGTGCCGCACAAGCGTGACTATCCGGATCTCCTCCAAGTTCGTCACGTAAATCAGCGTGGGCATCGATTTGGATCAGGGTCAGTTCATTGAGATTGATTTTCTTTGCAACCGCCTGCATAATTGCCGGTAGCATTCCATGCTCACCGCCAAGGATAACTGGGAATGAAGATTCATGCTGAGATACATAATCTGTAATTCCTGACAATTGCTCCTGCAAACTTTCACCTTCCCCATTCCAAGGTTGTGCTGTATGCAGGGTGAATCCACAGGGTAGATCTTCAGGGAGTAGAGGGTCATATAATTCAACTTGAACTGAAGCTTGTAGGACTGCCTTGGGCCCTTTGCATGTGCCTTGCCCATACGATGTGGTCAGTTCATACGGCACCGATAAAATGGTGACATCTGGACTCACATCGCTCTCGGGCAAGCCAAGAAACGTCCCTTCCGTAAACTCGGTCACATTCTGCACGCGTGGAATCAACCGTTTAATCGTGACGAAGCAGCATGATGTACGCCCCTACGGGGCGGAAGCCGCCAACCGTTGAAATAGGTCCGCCCGCTCCCATGTATCATCCGGCGATATCCATATTCGCCATTGGAGGTCTAACTATGGGAATGAGTCTTGCAGGATTGACGGCAGCAATTCAGACCCATATTGACCCCGATATGGAGAAAATGACCGCTGAAGGCATGGCCGAACATGCTCTCGGTTTTTTTGGATTCTATGATCGAATCATTGACAATGCCCTTGAGCCAACAGATCGAAATTTGTTCTATATGTTCCAAGACTACGATCTTTTGACTACAGAATCTGAGGAAACGACTCTTTGGGATGGACGGGAGTGGCGAATTCACTATTGGAAGTTCAAGCCCGAAGCATTGAATGCGTTGGTAAAGCCGAAGAAGGTACTCACCAATGATGATCCATATGCGGGTGTATACGACGATGTACCCGACGGATTGTGGCGAACTCTTTCAGATGACGACTACGAAGAACCACTCTTCTGAGTGTGCGCGCCGGGATTTTAACTCGGGTGCATGGTTGGGAACCATACCTCATAACCGCTATATCACGTGCGCATCAGTAACGGCGCTTTCGGTATTTCCGTGTACAATCTACACCTGGAAATTGGTCTTCAGACTCACGGTAAACCGTTTTCAAATTTTTAACAAATAATTCGTCATTTACGAGCAACACAAAATCACCCACGCCTGGGGCTTCTTCTGCATCGAGCCAACCAAGTAAGATCTCCATTGTCATCCGTGCCCCTTCACGATGGGGGTATGCATAGATGCCCATCGAAAGAGGTGGACACACCATCGTTTCAACCCCTCCCAGTGCAGCAACTTGCTCAAACATTGCTTCATAAGATTTAGCGATGAGTTCGCGTCGCCCCTCATCCTGATTAGGTCGCCTACAATCGGGACCCACCACGTGAATTAAGTGTTCATGAGGTAGATTGTAAGCTGAGGTTGTAATCGCTGTACCCACCGGACAGGGTTGTAGATTTTGAGAGCGTTGTGCCTTACCTATTACGATGCAGGCTTCACGCAATTCTTCACCAGCTGCTGTGTGCATCTTGGCATCCAAACCTTCACGTCCGGCAAGGCGGTTGTTGGCACAGGTCACCGCGACTTGTGCTTCATAACGCGTCAAGTCTCCAGCAATCACTCGCAACAAGGAATGTCGACACTCTCTAGCAATGATGACGTCGGCGTCGGCCATACATCGACAGGGGGGGGCGGTGGGCTTTATGCCCATCGCCAATTACGTGTGATTTTTTGTATACGGCACCTATGGTGCCGCTTGTCATGATGCCGACATCGTGAAAAGTTCGTGGCATAGGTGGCAAGTCGTGCGTTCCCGAATTGCAATCGCGTTCGTCACCCTACTCTTACTACAGAGTTGGGGCGCAGTGTCGCTTCCAGCGGAGGTAGGAGGGCATGTGAACTCTTGGGGGGAGGCCCCATTTAGAGATGTTGCAGTACTCGAGCCATTTTCACATCAATCTTTTGCTGATTACAGCGATGTTGCAGTCATCATCAACAATCAAAGCGAAGTGAGCAAGACGATTGGAACCGCATTTGCCATTGCTCGAAACATCCCCCCTGAGCGAGTATTCCTGTTGACAAATGAAAGTACACCAACCGGTGAAACGATCAATTCAAATCAATTCACAACGTATTTTGCTGAACCAATCTCACAAATGATTTCAGATCGTAATCTGACAGGACTGAATGTTCTGGTCACAACCAAAGGCACCCCTCTTCGGGTCAATGGCGGCACCAATGAACGAGCATCCTTTGACTCTGAGTTGGCTCTAATCGATGGACCATATGCTTCTTCAATTTTCGCTGATTGGTATGTCAACTCAAACTATGGCCTTGCAGCGGACAATGATATGAAACAATTTCAACGGGACGAACAAGGATACTATCTCGTCACTCGGCTGACCGGTTATGATGTTCAAACTGCATTGGGTTTAATTGCCAAAGCCAACAATAGTCTAGGGCAACATGGATTGGCTGTACTAGATTTGGCTACCAATCGAAACAGTTCAGGGTACAAATGGTGGAACGACCTTCTTTACACAACAAATCAAACTTTGTCTGAGATGGGATTCCCTGTGCATTTCAATCAAAATAGCACCTATGTTACGGATTTAGACAATGTCTCCATGTATGCGGCTTGGGGCAGTAATGATGGTTCTTGGGAAGATAATGAATTGTCGAATTCCGGTTATGACACATCAGATGGTAGTTGGCCAACCGGTTCTCGTTATTGGGATGGAGTGGCCCCCTCGCTTTCACCAGGGGAACAGTGGTGGTGGGCCCGTCAAACAGAGACCAAAAGAAATGGGAATGCGGCCATGGAAGGGCGCCTTGACGACGCCCCTTGTGGTGCCAGTGATGCGGCGGTAACCAACGGACTACTCGCTGAGTACTTCGATAATAATGGTGTCACATACAACGTCAGTACGATGGTCAATCTTTCGGGTCGAAACCCCGACTTTGTCCGGCATGAACCAAATCTCGATTGGCCATCAACACAAAACGTTTGGACGGGGCTAGATAGTCGATTCCTCGAATACTGGAGTGCGCGGCATAGTGGTATTATTCATATCCCAGCCGCTGGTAATTGGACATTCTACCTTCGAAGTGACGATGGTTCAAAATTGTGGATCGATGATATTGAAATTGTTGATAATCAAGGCCACCACGCGATGCAAGAGCGCTCCGGTACGGTTTGGCTTGAAGCCGGAGAACATAGACTTCGTACTGAATTTTTTGAGCACGGAGGGTATGCCGGTTTGGAACTTAAGTGGGAAGGACCTGGGCTCTCAAAACAAACAGTTCCAACCAATGTTTTGACTCGTGGAAGCAGTTTTCCAGTTCGAGAAGCTGATTTGATTCATCATTGGGAATTTGATGAAAGTAGTGGAGATATTGCAAACGATTCAGTCGGTTCAGCCCACCTTAATTTTACAGGCACCAATGGAAGTCAATGGCGCACCTGTGTATTGGGCAATTGTGCTTTCTTCGATGGGATTGATGATGAAGCACGAATCGATGTTGAAGATTCAGTCACTGATTTCACCGTCAGCCTCTGGGTTCAGGCCAACCATACAGGTCAACCACAACATGCATCGGCAATCGCCGTTAATGATATAGCTGGAGATGATGATTCATTCCAGATTCAAACAGGAGGGGGGAATCCTGGAAATTGGGAACTGTATCACAACAACTCGTACAGTTTTGGAACGGTTGATTCCACTGTTTGGCAACACCTAGTCGCCACGTTTGAGAACGACAATACTACACTCTATCTCGATGGTGTTGAGATTCTCAATCAGAGTGTGCCCAATGGTACGATCAACAGTATAGAGATTTACAAATTCGGTGTCAATCGTGCTGGAAACACATATTTCACAGGTGTCATCGATGAGGTTCAGATCTGGGATGCATCCTTAACAAGTGAAGAAGTTAAAGACATCCATGACGAAATTGTGTGGCTTTGTCCGAGTTTCAATTCCACCGGTAATTCTGTAACTTATGTCGAGCAAATTTTCGATATTGGTACTGAACTCGAAGGGCACGCTTGGGTGCTCGATGGGTATTCGATGAGAGAGGGTTGGGTCGAAGGCGATTGGTGGTTGGAGGTCGAAGCGTACGATGCCAATGGAGCATCTCTTTCGATGAATGTATCTGATGGCAGAGCATTTTCTGATGATTGGCAGAGTCGACAACTTCGCTTCCAACCAGATGCGCTAGCCTCTAGTTTTGCTGTTCGACAAGTTGCGGAATTTACGGATGGAACATACAACGGCTCAATTTTCTTTGATACATTGAAACTGTATCCAATTCGGCCGCATTTCACTTGGTTGGATGGAAGTATTGCTGAAACAGCAGTGAGTACAGGCGGTCGCACATTCATACTCAACTCGAGTTATGGGCAAAGTTTAGTTTCAGATTTACTCGACGATGGTGTATCAGGTGTCAAAGGTTACGTCTACGAACCTTATTTGGATGCAATATCCAATCCTGAACTGCTTCTATCTTGCTATGGCAATGGATATACGATGGCCGAATGTTATGCTGCATCCAATGTCCACCTCTCTTGGATGGGCACGGTGGTAGGCGATCCAAAGATGGCCGCGTATGGGGATCGCTTGCATGACATCAATGTCTCTGAAGTACGTGCACCAAACCAATTGTCAATTGGAGAAAACGGGACACTTGAAATTCTCTTAGAGAATCTTGCCCCCGGTATTGCGAACGGATTTCTTGAAATTCGTGATAGACAGAACAATCTCCTTTTGGCCAATCATTCAATGACCATTCCAGGTGGCAATGATGCTGGAAGTCGCCTCATATTACCGGTTAGCATCACACCGGTTCGAACAGGATTTGTGGAATTCCTTGTCCGTTGGATTCCAGCCGAAGCAAATCCCGAGCGTATTGTTGACAACAATCTTGCATTGCTAAACATCGAAATCAATGCGCCCCCGATCATTGATGAATTGACCTGTTCAACAACCACTGCCACCCGTGGTGGCGTTGTAATTTGTCGAGTCGAAGTGAGCGATGATTTTGGTACAGGAGGAGCTGTACTCTCTTGGCGTTACAACAATTCCAACAATTCAACCTATACCCCGATTACAGCATCTTCACAGGGTGATGGTTCAATTTGGACAGCGGCTATTTCTCTACCAGTTGATGCACCCTTCGACAGTGTAGATTTACACTGGAGGGTGTATGATCTTCAGAACTTGAGTGTGGACACATATTGGGATACTGCATTCAATATTACGGATGCGAGTGCAACCTGGTATGGAGTACATGTCGAAGGAGCTGACTTTGCGCCATGGTTGGGTATTGACCCCCCTGTTCACGGCAATTCAGGTTGGGTGCGTGGTAGGGCACACACCATGACGGCTTGTGTGATTGATATAGACCATAATAACGTCACTGAGATACCAGTGATTCTTGTGAGTGGACTGCAATTGGCAACTCCTACTCAATCAAGTTCGAGTGGAAGTCAAACATGTTATCAGAGTTCGTGGAATCCGAGTGCGGGTGGTTCACTGGAACCAGTTTCAGTCACCCTTCAAGTGGACGGGGTTCAATGGTCAAATCGTAACCTGACTCCTATCGATTTGGCACCGAATGCAGAATTGACGATTGATAGTCAATCCTATCTTGATGGTGCTCAAGATCACGTACAGATTCACATCATTGACGAAGATGACCCCGATGCTATCTATTCTATTGAGGCACGTATCGATTGGCCAGGAGCAGGATCGCAAATATTTGAAGGGGAAATCGTGACCGCTCCACCCGGTCTTGAATCAGGTGATGCATCGATTACAATTCGCATTATCAGTGGATTATGGGAGGGAATGGAATGGTCCTGGATCCACCCCGTGTTCCTGACCCCCCCTCAAATTTCGACACCCACATTGTGTGTGAATGACATGTTGGCGAATACAATAAATCGGGGAGCCGAAGGTACAGATATTTGGGTTGGAATTACAGATGCGCGACCCATACAGCACGCAGGTATTCGATTGGGCACTGTCGGTCCACCGTCTAATGTATTTAGTTCAATTTTCTTTGAACCGGGGGTTCCACCTGCACCCTGTGCGCCTGGAACTGGGCAACATACCCTATATTATCGAATGGAACTCAATCCAGAATATCTCTTGGATTGGCCATTGGGAACTGTAGAATTGGTCGTGAATCTCAGAGATATCGATGGAATTACAGGTCTATCTGAAACATTGAATTTTGAATTGCGTGGTTCAGTACCATCATTGGATTTCTCCGTTATGCCTATTGAATTCATTTCTGGAAATACAACAACATTGATTGTGGGGATTTCAGATCTAGATGGAATTGAAAATATGGAATGTTCAATTCTGTTGAAAGATGTGGATCAAATCACATTATTTTCACAGATATTTCACCCATCAGAAGATGGGTTGTGGATCCAAGAATGGACACCCCCTGGACATTCAGAAGCAAACCACACACTGTATTTCGCTTGTCTCGATGAAACCTCACTTTCTGTAACTGAATCATTTCTCATTCGCGCGCGCGAGGCAACAATCGCACCAGTAACCAGTGAAAATACATCCAAACAGGGTGAAGAGGGGGGGGCTTCAACAGTGGTTCTTGCAGGTATTTCGATTGCATTCATTCTGCTTGTTTCCATTACAGTAATTCTGATGGGTCGCCGTGAAGATCTACAGATAGTGGAAGATGATGAATTACCTGATGATGTTTGGGCGATGAGTGATCAAGACACTTCAAATGAAATTTTAGCAGAGATGGCAGGATTACAAGCGATCGTATCTGAAGAATGGAGTGACGCCGATTTACTCAAGGCTGGTTGGACGCAAGTGCAGATAGATTCTTACCGTGAAGAGTCGGAAATACAAGGTCCCGAAAAGAACATACAGGAAGAAGAATAAATGGATTAATTATTGATTAGTGTTTTCCAATATATCCCAAAACATATCTTTTCCTGCAGAAATCAATAAAATTTTTGAATTATCAACCGAAACCTGAACTGAATGTAAGAATACATCGTATTGTCAATCTGGTGGTATACCTGAATTCTTGATGTGTTTGTGGTGATTTCTTGCAATATCACCCTCCCACATCTACAGTTTATTCAACGATTTCATAACTTATGATCTGTAATCGACCTAAGGGTAGATTTCCGTGAATCGCTGTACTGCTAATCACCTTATTGTTAGGTATCAAAATTTGAATTATTCGCATGTAAATCTACACTATCGGGACCCTGCGCCCAACTTCCGATATATTGTCGAAAAATTAGAAATACCCCTCTTTGGGGCGCAGTATAGCGTTTAGGTGGAGTAAGGCTTAAGGTGGTCCTGAAGAGCGTCAGAACCAGAGGTGAACTCTATGGGAGAAAAGAAATACTTCGTTCTAATGAAGAACGGGAAAGACACAAGCCAGGTCTTCGCAAGCCGCCAGCCTCGTGGCGCGGCTTTGAAGGCAGCCACTCGTGGCGCAACAGACATCAACCTGAGAGAACGTGGGACCAAGCGTGTCCACGTCTTCAAAGGCTGGACCGAAATGGTGACCCCGCCGGCGTCCGCGCCGTCGTGGCTGAAGGCGAAAGGCCAGATCAAGAAGGCCAACGTCAAGAAGCAACGAGTGGACCACCTGTGATTAGAAACGAAAGAATCTGATACGGTAAACACAAGATAACACACAAGCTCGTCGGAGGCGCTTTTGTGCCTCCGACGGGCTTTTTTTAATTCAATTATTATTCAATTAACGATGAGTTAATTTCGAAGACCAAGCTTTTTTGCAACGATTGTAATTGGATCGTAATATTCTGTAACGACTCTTTCCTTCAGTGGAATAATTGCATTGTCTGTGATGTTGATCCCAGCTGGGCAAACTTCAGTGCAACATCGAGTAATATTGCAGTAACCCAATCCGAAATCATCCTTGATCATCTCAAGACGATTATCCTCATCCTTAGGGTGCATCTCGAGGTTTGCCAAACGAACAAAGAAACGTGGCCCAGCAAATTCTTCGAACATTTGATGTTCCCTCATGACGTGACAAGTATTCACACAAAGCATACATTCGATACAGGAACGGAATTCTTGAATTCTATCTGCTTCAACTTGATCAAACTTCCAATCCATTTCTTCGGGACCTTTGAGCCGCGGGATTTTTTTGTTGAGATCATAGGCCCATTGTAAATCCGTTACCAGATCTTTTGTGAGGGGGAAAGCTTGCATCGGTTTGACAACCACAGGGGTTTCCTCTGGCGTTTCTTCCATGATGTCTTCCATTCGAGTCATACACATCAATCGAGGCTTCCCGTTAACCTCTGCACTACAAGAGCCGCACTTTCCAGCCTTGCAATTCCATCGGCATGCCATATCCGGAGCGTGTTCAGCTTGGATTCGATGGATGACATCGAGTACAACCATGCCCTCATCCATTTCAACGGTGTAATCCACCATCTCCCCCGTGGGTACCCCTTCTTCATCAGGCTCACCGCGGAAAACTCGGAAGGTTACATCTTCAGTCATGCTCATTCCCCCTCATGTAGATCATCTGCATCCAGCAAGCCTTTCAAATTATCAGGAATAGGTGGATACTTCACGTGGTTCAACACCATTTCCCCAGATGCTTCCATTGTGATGACACTGTTGATTTTACCCCAATGGGAATGGTCAGGTGTTGGGAAATCCAAACGCGTGTGCCCACCGCGACTCTCCTCTCTGGCCAAGGCAGCCAATGCGCACATCTTACTGATGTCAATCATGGCTCCAATTTCCAATGCTTGGTGCCAGCCAGGATTGTAGATTCGAGTACCTCCTGGCGAGGTTGATGCTTCTCGAACACGGAAGGATTCCAAATCTACGAGGGCTTCCTGCAATTGATTTCCTTGTCGAATGATACCGACCTTCTCCTGCATCATGTCGCGTAAGTCTTCAACCACCTTGGCAGGATTTTCCCCACCTTCACGCGATAAAGGAGCAAGTGTTTCCGAAATCACACGAGCAATCTCGGTTGCATCGATGTCGGCATAACTCTCGATACCTGCTGCTGTTTCAGCGGCATGCTGTCCGGCCCGTTTTCCAAAAGTGATGAGGTCAGACAGTGAATTTCCACCAAGGCGGTTGGCACCATGTAGACCTGTGGCTGCTTCACCAGCAGCATACAAACCGGGTACAGTGGATTCCTGTGTGACAGGGTCGACCTTGACGCCACCCATGACGTAGTGAGCGGTTGGTCCGACTTCCATTGGCTCCTTGGTAATATCAACTGCAGCTAATTCCATGAATTGATGATACATACCGGGTAACTTCTTCTTGACCTGCTCTTCAGGTCGCCACGAGATGTCGAGATAAGCACCACCATGCTCGCTCGCTCGCCCCGCTTCTCTTTCAGAATTGATGGCCTTTGCAACGACGTCGCGTGTTAGTAATTCAGGTGGCCTACGCGCTGTCGGTGTTTCATCAGCGACAATCGAATTGACCCAATCCATTGCTTCTGCTTTGGTATCAGCGAATTCGTCCCGGTACATTTCGGGGACATAGTTGAACATGAACCGTTCACCCTCTGAATTGGTGAGCATACCCCCCTCACCTCGAACACCTTCTGTTACGAGGATACCGCGAACACTGGGTGGCCAAATCATTCCGGTTGGGTGGAATTGGACAAACTCCATGTCGCCCATCTCCGCACCAACCCAGTATGCCAGAGCGTGCCCTTCACCTGTATATTCCCAAGAACCCGAACAAACCGCCCAGCAGCGGGTAATTCCACCGGTTGCAAGGATTGTGGTCTTGGCCTTGAAAACATGCAATGAACCATCGACACGATTGTATGCAAAACACCCGGATACCCGACCATCACTCTTGAAGATATGACGAACTGTGTATTCCATGAATACCTCCATGCCGGTGTGAATCCCTCGTTCTTGCAGTGTCCGAATCAATTCCAAACCAGTAGCATCCCCGATGTGGGCCAAGCGCGGGTAGGTATGTCCACCAAAGTTTCGCTGATTTGTGAGGCCCTCAGGAGTTCGGTCAAAGATAGCGCCCCACTGTTCAAGTTCTCGAATTCGATCTGGACTTTCTTTTGCATGAATTTCAGCCATGCGCCAATCATTGAGATATTTTCCACCTTTCATAGTGTCCCGAAAATGGGTTTGCCAAGAGTCACGTGGATCTTTGTTGGCTAGAGCTGCTGCTGCCCCACCTTCGGCCATGACAGTGTGTGCCTTGCCGAGCATTGACTTGCAAATGACAGCGACAGATGCGCCTTCTCGTGTCGCTTCGATTGCTGCACGTAAACCTGCACCACCTGCTCCGATAATGACTACATCATACTCGTGTATCGTGTAATCTTCAGTCATCTCAGCCACCCCACAATACATAATCAGTCCAACCAAACATCGGATCTGTGCAAGCATAGACGTAGAAGTCTGCAAACATAACGACGAACAATGAATAGAGTGCCCAATCTTTGTGATGTTCATTGAGTTTGGTGCTAAACTTCCACAGTTTGTACTTGAGGCGCGCCATGCCTGAAGAGGTCCAATCATTGGCCCCACCTCCAACGATGTGCCGGAAAGCATGGCAACCGAGTGTGTATCCTGTTAGCATGATTACATTGAGTAACAAAACAAGACTTCCTACAGAAATACCGTAAGAGTGTGCATGAGTAACAGGGTCATGGAAATTGATGGACAGCCAAACATCGTACGACAAGATTGGCAGATAGGCTAGGGCAGCATACATGAAGTAGCGATGCAAATTTTGGACGATGAGTAGGCCAGTCTCACCTTTGTAGGAATTCCAAGGCTTACTGACTGCACATGCCGTGGGGTGTTGGAAAAAAGCACGATAGTACGCCTTTCGATAGTAGTAGCAAGTGCCCCGAAATCCAGCAGGGAATATGAGAATAAACATAGCTGGAGATAGCCACCACACCGCTTCAGGCATCCAACTATGTTCATCGGGGATGATGAGTGGGCTGAACAATGGACTCAATACATGGCTACCATTGCTTTCGATAGCCATGGTCTGTTCACCAACTGATCGACCAAATTCAGAGAAAATCCAGAAGTCCGCTTCCATGAATCCGCGCCAAGTCGCGTACACGACCATGAAGCCTAGATAGAAGGCCATGGCGCTGGGCCCTTTCCACCAAGCATCGACGCGGTCGGTGGCGCCAAAGCCTTTCTTCAGGGGTAGAGGTATCTTCTCGCCCATCTGTCTATCTCCCGTATTCTTCGGCCATGGCCTGCCCACCATATACTTCGCTGCGAACCCCGTAGGGGTTCATAGCCCACGACAGATTGCCACACTCATGTACGATGATGTACTCTCAATCTGCCCTGAGTGTGGTTTCATGCCCGGTGCTTTCTTTCCAGGAATGCCATGCCCTGAGTGTGGTACTTCCATTCTTTGATGCAGGCACGAACCTTAGAGCCATTGATAATCTGAAGGCTTGTCGCAGCACTATGAAGCGCCAATTGATTGCCCTACTTCTCATTTCGATGCTACTTATTCCTGGTTGTTTGGAATCAAGTGAAATGGCACCAACAGCAGATGTCGATGATAATATCGAAGCGCCTTTGCCTACAATTATAGCGGTTGAACAAACGGCTGGATGTGACAACCTGAACCCTATTCACTGTATGTTGCCGTTCCCATCAGATGCATTTTTGGTCGAAGATAATTCAACGGTGACGGGGTTGCGAGTCAACTATGCTGAGAACACTCTTCCAGTCTCAGGTTCCCTTTCCGGACAGGGTGAGAGCGTGCAGATTGAGTCTCTCAATTTCTTGGATGGGATGAGCCCCTCGACCCAGATTATGACGGCATTCAGCACTTTACCAACTCTCACAGGTGTCGCCAATCAATATTCGATTGGCCTGTCGATGGAGGCAGGTCATGCAACAACTCTTCTCAATTTGGATTCAGGTGAGAAGGTGGCCCATTGGGTGGAGACTGATGCGAGAGCAGATGATGATGCAGCTACCATTGTTTTCATTCGAACTCTACGCTCTTTGGAACCCAATACAGCCTATGGAATCGGCATATCTGGATTGGATGTGGCACCCTCAACCGCCTTTCAGGCCATTCTCGAAGGTTCCCAAACAGATGCTCCAGATGTCGAAGCACGACAAGAATCGATGGCTGCACTGATTGTGGCGTTAAATGAATCCGGACATGATATCGAAGACCTCAATGATGCTTGGCAATTTCATACTGCATCATTGAATTCAATCGTCGGCCCTACACTTTCGATGCGGGCGGACGCATTAGAGAGACTCGGAGATGACGGAATCGGATGCACAATTGAGAATGTAGAAGATGATTGGATGGATGATTCAGATCGAGATTTCCGCCGAATCACAGGAACCTACACGGTTCCACAATATTTGGAATGGCAAAATCCACCAAGCAAAATCAGTACTGATGCCAATGGTACACCACTGTTCGTAGAAAATGCTGAGGTGCCATTCACACTGGTAATCCCTCAGGTATTGGTTGACAACAATGAGAGTGGTCCCCTAGTCGTATTTGGACATGGATTCCTCGGTAATGGTCGTGGCGCAATCTCAACTTGGGCCATCGGGTGGATGGAAGAATATGAAGTTGCAATGGTGGCCACGGACATCTATGGCTGGTCGGAAACCGACTTGGACACTGTTTTCATGGGCCTAGCTAATCCGGAATATTTCGAACACCAATCAGATCGCCTTCAACAGATGCTTGTCAACCAGATGGCTCTTGCGCGCACTTTCAAGGGTGTTTGTAGCGATAAAGTAGAACTCTATCACAACGGCACTAATTTGGTCAACAGTTCAGATGTCCATTACATGGGTTATTCATTGGGTGGAATCTATGGTGCCAGCATTACGGGATTCTCCCCAGATATTGACCGCGCTGCGCTATGGGTGGGTGGCTCAGGTTTCTCGACATTCATTGAGCGGAGCACAAACTACGCGACATTCTCAGATGGGTTCATCCTTCCACAGGCCTATGCGGAGCGCAATGATCGGGCATTACTTATCGCAGTCTGTCAACAGATGTGGGATGCTTCAGATGCAGAAACATGGTTGCGATTCGCAGAGAATGGCTATGGTGATGATATCCAGCCATTCAACATCCTCTCAACCATATCGGTCAATGATGCCCAAGTCCCCGGACTCTCTTCAGACAGAGCCGCAAGAACCGCTGGAATTCCCATGCTCAATGGGTCGATGATGTCTCCATACGGAATCGATGTTGTCGATGGTCCAATCACAGGTTCTGCCATTGTCTATTGGGATGGAAGTTACGAAACGATGCCTGACACAAATGCTGCACCGCCTATAGGTGATGCAGGCAAGGCACACAATGAAATTGCACCCATCATCCAAGTCAACTCTATGGTTGAAGATTTCCTGCTTACCGGTGTAATCAACGACACTTGTGGGGGCAGTTGTACCTTCGACTTTGATACAGATCAAGCCGAATGGGATTGAGATTCTAACTTTCGAATCGCCTTTGGCTTGCGCCAATCAGAGAACCACGTTTCCTCACCATTCCAATCAGGGATGATTCCCATATCAGCACAGATGAGTTTGGCGGTAATCCGTCCGCTTTCTAGAATCGTAGGGAGGCCACTTCCAGGGTGTGTTCCGCCACCAACCAAATACAATTTCTTAAATTCTTCAAAACGATTCTGGGGGCGACGCCACAGCATCTGATCAAGGCCGTGTGCGAGATTGAAAACAGCGCCCTTGTAGATATCTCTCTCAGCCCAGTCATCAGGTGTGACAATTGTTTCTGAAACAATATGATCTGCTAGTCCACCATATCCAAGATGCTCCAATTGTTTGAGTATCACATCACGGAAATCATCCTTGATGTCAGCCCACTTAATATCTGGGTGCTGATTACTGACTGGGACCAAAACATAGACTGTTGAGTGGCCCGCAGGAGCCATAGATGAATCTGTGATACAAGCATTTTGAACGTAAACCGATGGGTCATCCCATGACACCTTGTGTTCAGTCACCTCGCGCAAATTTTTCTGGTAATCCTTAGCGGCGTAAATCTGATGGTGGGGGACATCGTAGAGTTTGTCAACGCCAAGATATAACATGAAAGTCGAACATGAGTAAGACTTCTGCTCCAATTTCTTATTCGACCAACGCTTGCGGAGTTTATCGGGTACCAAACCCTTCATTCCAGTAGCGAAATCAACATTCATGACATATCGATCAGCATGGTATGTATTTTTCTTGGTTTTCACGCCAACAACAGTTTTTCCTTCAAAGAGGAATTCTTCAACAGGTTCATTGAGACGAATTTCAACACCCAATTCACGTGCAATTTCCCCCATTTTTTCGGTAATAGTGCCAAGACCGCCCTTGGCATGGAATACTCCGTATTCATATTCAAGATAAGCTAGAATTGTGAATAAACTCGGGGCTTTGAATGGGCTCATTCCTAAATATTTAGTTTGAAATGACATAGCCAGTTGCATACGTTCATCGGGGAACATGCTTGACAAGTCACTCGCGACAGAACGCCATGGTCGCAGAACCTTCGCGACACGTAATGCACGAAGACTCAAAAGATCGAGTGGGCTTTTCCAAGGGGAATTCAGGCAGTTTTTTGAGAATTTTAATTTCCTTCGATTATCCTCAACATATTTTCGAAAACCATCCGCGTTCTTATTACCACACAATTCACGAATTTGTTCGGTCATGTCATCGAGATCAGTGGTGGCATTCAAACTACCACCTGCTCCGAAGATAAGGCGATAGTTGGGATCTAATCCAATTAAATTCAATTCTTCATAGACATCCTTACCTAAAGCACGAAAAATCTCTTCGGATATCTCAGGGTAATGGAAAAACGTTGGACCGTTGTCAAATTTGTAGCCATCTTTCTCGATAACTCGGGTTCGACCTCCTACACCATCTGATTTTTCCAGAATTGTGACCTGAATACCAGCTTTGGCTAGCATCATTGCCGCGGTAAGGCCACCAGGGCCTGCACCGACAATCAGAACCTGGGTGGTAGTCGCTTCTGCCATCAAATCACAATCCAAATCATTGGTGTTACACTAAATCTCAACATGATCATTGCTGTGGAAAAGCAGATGGTAGCGACTATATTCTTTACCAACACCATCCGCTTTACGAATACTGACTTCACCATCTTCAGGGTATCTTGTGCCGAGAACTCCTTCTATGATTCCATCATCGAGTTCGTGCAATGGCAATGTGTCTTGTGAATCCTCATCCTTGTTTTTCAAATAGACCTTCACATGAAATGTTGGATCCAGGTCATAATCGATTTCGCCGAGTCCAGCGTGCTCCCACCAATCCATCATTTCATTAAGAAATTCCACATGTCCTTCTATTGAACGAAGGCTGAAGGCTAATTCATTCCCTATCCGATTCCCCACTTGTCGAAGAATGCCCCCTATATCGATTCCCAGTACGCGTAAACTCTCCAACCGTCCGGATTGTAGGGCCATTCGGGCCTCACTCAATTCACTTCCAGAGGCCAAAAATGATTGGGGGTTAAATGGTGTATCTTCAACTGGTAATTCTCCTGTAAATCCGAGTGCACTTCGAAAACTATCGAGGAATGAACCTTCTCCAACCGTCATTCGAAGTGGGTCTACAATACGTTCTTCGGTAAATCGAACCTTAGCGGTTTCAATATCTACGGCATCATTCCAAATTGCTTCGATAAGATTTGCCTGAGTGGATGCAAACGATGGTGACTCGATGACCAGTGCAGCATCCTCACGCCCACGACCAACTGGATTTTCTTCAACTTGTAAAAATTGTATGACCTCTGTTTCATCTTTGAGAACGCCTAGAGAACTGACATCTTCAGAGTGGCGGACATGAATTGATGAATCTAATTCATCAAAAAACCGAATGGTTCGATGGTCCAATTGGATGAGAACATTGACAACAATCCCTCTCTTAGCGGCAGCATTGACTTCAGCCAATGCATCTGACCGGCACAAGTGCAGAATTCCAAATTGACCGAGTAATAGAAACAGTTGCTCTTCGACTTCTTCAGCTATTTTTCCAATACGGCTAAATATATTCGACCTTTCCTTCAAAACAGCAAAACGTGGCCCAATTAAATCCACATTTTCCGATACTTTGTTGTCAGTTAGTGTTTTTCCGGATTGTAGATCCGCGAGACCTTCCTCGGTTCGCTTGAGGTTTTGTTTTTGCATTTCAATAAGTCGCAGAACAACCATGTCAATCGAATCACAACTGAATTTCATTGGCCGTTCTGCTGCCACGGCCACAATGCCAATTTCTTGTAGTCGAGAAAGTGAATTGTATGCATCCAATCGAGTTGTACCTAATTCTTTGGCTAATTCACTCGCACGCATACGATCACTAGCAGATAGAATGAGTATTGAATCTGCTTCACGCTCTGTCAAACCCGCATCGCGTAGAACTTGTTGCCATGACATATCTGCACCTACCTCTTAATTTGACTTAGTGAATCCAGAATTTTAGCCACATGCCGCCTTGGCCGGAAGTACCAATCGTAGCAGTGGTGAATTGTTCGATCAGGTCCAATGACAAAAGTGGATTTCGCAGGGAATATGCCCAAAAATATTGGCACGCCATATGCTTCAGCCACAATCCTATCTTCATCCTCAAGCAACAAAAATGGCAAATCTAATTTTTGTTTAAAGTAATCATGATCTTTACTTGGATACTGACTAATACCGATAATTTCTACAGATGGCGATAAAGATTGAAACAAATCGTGCTGTTCCTTGAAACTCAAACAGCCACGTTTGCAGGTTGGCGATTTGTTGTGTGCATAGAAGAACAAAACCTTCCAATTTCCATCCATGTCTGACAATTTAAAACTGCCACCATCTGACGTCTGAAGGGTGAAATCGGGGGCTTCTTGCCCAATTAATGTGGATGCCATATAATCACTCGGGGAAGGTTTTACCTGTAATACAATCGTTTGAGAATTCAGAGGAGATGCCCCATCCTTTTTCCTTTCGTTTCAAGGTAATGTTTGTTGTTTTCTCCAACCCCGGTAATATGGGGGACTCTTTCAATCACTCGGACACCGTGCTCCATTAAGCCACTAATTTTATGTGGATTATTTGTCATCAAGCGAACTTTATCAATGCCCATTTCCAGGAGCATTTGTGCTGCAATTTTGTAATCTCGCCCATCTGCTGGCAAACCAAGTGCGAGATTTGCATCGAGTGTATCTAAACCAAGATCTTGTAGGGCATAAGCCTTGATTTTGGCATGTAGACCAATTCCTCGGCCCTCCTGACGGAGGTATACAATAGCCCCACATCCTTCTTCTTGAATTCGGTTCATAGCATGTCTTAGTTGCGGCCCACAGTCACACTTTAAGGACCCAAAAGCGTCTCCTGTTAAGCATTCAGAGTGAATGCGAATCAGCGGTATTGATGTCGAATCTAGACCTGTATATAGGAGGGAATGCTCCTTACCTTTCTGGTCAACTGTCACACGGACGCGAAAGTTTCCCACCTCTGTTGGGATATGTGCGTCAGATTCAATTGAATATTTGTCTGCGATTTTAGCCCCAGTTGTGACAACCATGGTCCGAACAACTCGCCTTACTAGATAAAGGCGTGTTGTAAATCACGATTGCAAAAATACAGCGTATTATAAATGCTCGAACTCAAGAATACAATATGCGAATCGTCAATACGGATTTGGGCGTCGCAGCAGTCGTCATCCAAAATTCAAAAATTCTTCTTGTCCAAGAGGCACAGGGTCCACATGTTGGGAGATGGGGTTTACCCAAAGGTCATGTCGAATCCGGTGAGCTTCCTGCGATGGCCGCCTTGCGAGAACTTCGTGAAGAGTGTGGCCTCAACGGAACCGTTACTGGAATTTGTGGGATCCGCGAATGTCTCCGAGATGGACTCGCGCGTTTGTTCATTGCCTATCGCATCCATACAAATGAAAGATCACTGATTGTCAATGTGGATGAAATCTCAAATGCCCAATATATTTCTTCGGGTGAATTGGATGGGCTAAATTGGATTAGTCCTGCCATGCATGCATTGGCGAAATCAGGATTGGACGATGTCTATTCCATGTCTATGATTGATTTCTCTTCTTCACAGAGTTACCCATACCTAGTACATGTTGGCCAAGAGGCGCTATCATGAACACATTATATCCAGAGCGCATTCAAATTCTGAATGAATGTGATATTGCGCACGAAGGTGATTACGTACTCTACTGGATGGTAGCATCTCGCCGTATCCATTTCAATGCGAGTTTACAACGGGCTGTAGAATTGGCAGAGGAACTAGGCAAACCCCTTCTCGTGTTTGAAGCCATTTCGACACAGCATGAATACGCAAATGATCGAATCATTACTTTCATGGTCCAGGGTATGGTTGAAAATATCCAAGAATTTGAATCACACCATATCCGCTATATCCCGTGGGTTTCAACACCTTTGCAATCAGGACGTGGCCTGCTCCAACATCTTGCCCAACGGGCATGTGCAGTAATTACAGATTCTTTCCCGACGTACTATCCCCGATTTGTGGTTGAGAATATGCGATCTAGACTGAAGATTAGATTTGAAGCCGTGGATGGAAATGGGGTACTTCCAATGTCATCTGGAAAAGACGCATTTTCAACAGCGCATGCATTCCGTCGCCATATGCATGATACATTTGTTGAATCATGGAAACATATTCCAACCAAAATTCCAATACCAAAAAAGCATGGGTTGTGGGTTTCTGATGAATTATTCAACACGATCGTTGAATCCAGTGGTATTGAATTGACTCCATTTGAATGGTTATGGAGGGTTGCTGAAGGAGGATCTATTGGAAGTACAGCACTTTGCGTTCTAGATATAGATCATGAGGTAAAGGCACCTCAATCCATTCAAGGCGGACGAACAAGCGCATTACTGCGTTTGAAACAGTTCATGGATGGCGGGTTAGGCCGATATCATTCCGATCGGAATAGCTTCGTCAAACCCGCAGTGAGTGGCCTTTCCCCTTGGTTCCATTTTGGACACTTATCGACTATCGAAGTTGTCCATCAAATTCTTGAGAATGAAAATTGGGACCCATCATTAATTGATATTAAGCGCCGCGGTTCACGGTCAGGTTGGTGGGGCTTATCGGAACCTGTCGAATCATTTTTGGATCAAATTATCACATGGAGAGAATTGGGTTTCAACTTCGCCTATTACCGTGATGATCACACTTCAATCAGTTCAATCCCAGATTGGGCCAAGAAATCGCTGGAAATCCATCAGAAAGATCTGCGGAAATCCTATACATTCGAGCAACTAGAATCTGCCGAAACTGATGATGAGTTGTGGAATGCTGCTCAACGCCAGTTGACTCGCATTGGAATCATCCACAATTATCTGAGAATGCTTTGGGGTAAGCGGATTCTTGAATGGGCACCCAGTCCAGAAATTGCTGCTGAATGGATGATTCAGTTGAATGACCGTTGGGCCTTAGACGGACGCGACCCAAATTCGTACACAGGTATTTTCTGGGTCCTTGGTCGACATGACCGTGCATGGGGCCCTGAGAGACCAATCTTTGGTAAAGTTCGGTACATGTCATCTGCAAATACTGCCCGTAAACTCAAGGTGGATACTTACCTTAACCAATGGGCAAAAGATGCCTTTCCCAGTCATGATTTCCACTGAGGTATTAACATGAAATTTGAACATAAAACACACATCAAAGCGCCCCGAAAAGATGTATTTGACTGGTTTGAACATAAGGGTTCTTTTCGTAGATTGATGCCTCCATGGGAAGTAGCAGAGGAAGTGCGAGCAGACGATACACTTGAGGACGGTGCACAACGGGTATTTCGATTTCCACTTGGTCCATTCAAAATGACCTGGATTGCTGAGCATCGGGGATATCAACCACCTGAGAAATTCGAAGATGTGATGAAAAAAGGTCCGTTTCGTTCCTGGCATCACATTCATCGATTCATTGAAAAAGAAGGTTCGACGACAGTTCATGATGATGTGAATTATGAATTACCAATGGGTATTCTCGGTCGTATTTTTGGTTCACGAGATGTGCGAAATCGTCTGACTCGAATGTTTCGGGCTCGCGAGCAAAGGCTGATTCGTGATATTGAACGGCATTCTGACTTTCGACACCTTCCCCGCAAGCGGATTCTTGTAGCTGGGGCATCCGGACTAATCGGTCGACAATTGGTGGCATTCCTCGATACAGGTGGACATGATATTTGGCGCTTGGTCCGTAGGGTACCAAAGCCAAATTCAAATGAAATTCAATGGAACCCTTCAACTGGAGAAATTGACTCAAATTCGGTAGAAGGATTCGATATTGTAATTCACCTTGGAGGGGCTGGAATCGGTGACCGCCGTTGGACAAAGGCACGCAAGAAACTAATCCAAACCAGCCGCCAAGAGAGTACTGCATTGTTATCCCAAACATTGGCTTCACTGAAAAATAAACCAGAAGTGTTTCTAGTTGCTAGTGCCATCGGTTGGTATGGTGATCGTGGAGATGAAATATTGACCGAAGAAAGTTGTAAAGGAGTAGGTTTCTTACCCGAAACTTGTCAGATTTGGGAAGCCGCAGCCGAACCGGCTAGAACTGCAGGTATCCGCACTATTCATGCTCGTACTGGTATCGTTCTCGACGCCTGTGGAGGGGCGCTTGCGAAGATGTTGTTGCCGGCTAAAATGGGTGGAGGGGGGCCAATTGGTTTTGGGCGACAATGGTTTTCTTGGATCTCAATGGATGATGAGGTCTACGCACTGCATCACCTCATGATGTCACCCAATACTGCCGGTGCATACAATCTGACAGCCCCTGAATCGCTTCATCAGAAATCATTCGCAAAGGTGCTTGGTCGAGTTTTACGAAGGCCGGCGTTTATTCCCACGCCACCGCTTGCAATATGGCTTCTATATGGGAAAATGGGTGTTGCATTGACCACCGAAAGTCAGAGGGTTCACCCGACCAGGTTGATCAGTTCTGGTTATCGTTTTCAACATAAAACAGCAGAAGATGCATTGCGTGATGCATTGGGTAAATGGAGAAATTAAAATGAACGAACATGCCAACTTAATTGGCGAAAAATTTCCTTATTTTTCACTCAAGGATAGTTCCGGTGAATCGTTTAGCCAAGACAGTTTGTTAGATGTATGGTCTGTAATATCCTTCTTTCCAAAGGGGGGGTCACCTCGATTCACAATTGAATCCTGTACACTACGTGATAAGCAGGCAGAGATTGAGGCATTGGGGGCACAAGTCATCGCAATTTCTACTGATTCTATGACTCATCATCGACGTTTCAAAAAGAAGTATGGTATTGAATACAAGTTGTTGTGCGATATCCAGGGTCGACTCTCAAAGAAACTTAACTTGAAACGAATACTCGAAGTGATGCGTGGACGAGTGACCTTCGTTGTCGACCCAAAGTGCTTCATTCGAGGAGTCATAACAACTGACCTATTGATGCATGCAAAAAGTGCAACTCGTCTGCTCGTAGAATTCATGACTGATGAGAGTTCAAGCTGAGTTTTGCAAAAATCCAAGCGTCCCTAGAGTCAAGCGAATCTTTCGCAAGAAGCCCAGTCGTAGACGGGACGAAAGTACATCGCCATCCCTGCGCTCAACCTCACGCAATATTTCTGTGTAAACCGCACACATCATCTCAGGTGATCGGCGCGCCTTTGGATCTAGAAGGGGCAGCAGCCGCATCGCATTGTCACGGTGAGTCTGTGTTCGATGAATGTAATGACGAATGAAATTCTGCCATTTCTGAGTCTTTGGTAAATTAGGATGATTTAACTCATCAATTTCAATTCCAAATCGAGTCAATTCTTCTCGAGGCAAGTAAACTCTTCCACGATAAATATCTTCTTCAATATCCCGGAGGACGTTTACCATCTGCAGAAAAATACCCATCTCAGCTGCGTGTTCTCTGGCATTGGGATCAGAATATCCGTAAATTTCAATTAACGATAACCCTACAGTCGATGCGACCTTGTAGCAGTAGGTTCGCATGTCCTCAAACGATTGATATTCGGTTGGAAATAGATCATCTGCCATGCCATCTAGCAACATTCGCAATTCTGAAATTTGAATGGGGAATCTTTCGATGGTATCCTGTAACGCGATGAAGATGGGGGCTTCAACAACCCCGCGTGATTCGATAGTGTCTAGATTTTCATGGAACCAGAGGAGAGCACGCACCCTACGATGGAATGCATCACCATCAAGAGAGGATTCGGATTGTCGATCAATTGTTAATTTCAGTGATGTGTCTTCAGCCTGGACATTCAAGTGACTGATATCAACTTCAGGCTCCCAGTCACCATCTACAATATCATCTACCCGCCGACAGAATGCATACAATGCATATACTGCTCGGCGACGCTCATCATCTAAATAGCGAAATGAACGCATGAATGATGTCGAAGATGCTTTTGTGATTCGTTCACACTCGGCATAAGCATCTCTAACCTGCAGAAGGCTTGATTCAATATGCGATTCTGAATCAACAACAACCGATATCATGCCTCTGGGTAAACTGATTGACTTATGAAGGCCCGTTTATCAACTAGCCAAATCTGGTTCTGTTTCATCCGGTTTGAGTTTACATGTTTTAATCCCAAACAGCGAATAAAATGGACAATGGCCAACCACTGAAGTTGTCACACTCCACACCCCGACTAGAAGGAAAAGGATTTCCCATTGTGCTGTTGATACGTAGTCAAATACGACAAAACCAAGTCCTCCTGCGAGGCGTAAAAAACGATCACCGATTCCCAAATTCATTTTATCACCTCATACCTCTGCAAATATACCACTGCTCATATCAAATGGTTGATACAAACGCTTCCAAGGGAGATGTTCTAAGCCAGACATCTGAAACATCTGATTGATTACAGCTACAGGTGCCATTCGAGGGGCGGTTCCAGCAAGATACCCATCTATCCACCCATGTACTTGCTGACGAATCTCCCCCGATATACTATTTGGCAATCGGCCAACAGCTCGACGAAGTGCGCCAGCAACATACTTTTTCTGAACGACTGTATCCATGTGCATTTGAGCCATTGTGATGTACTTAAGGGCCAATTTTTCAATATGTATTCCAGAGTGCTGAGATATCAAACGACCCAGTTCACTAGGTGCCCTGGGGGACCGACTTTGGAGTAATAATTTGTGTTCAGCATGAAATTGCTGTAGTATACTTATGCTCCACCCTTGTTCATCCTGTTGCCACCAGCGATGCATCATGCCCACTCTAGCGAAGAAATTTTCAAGTTGTACAGGATCATTGAGACGGCCTTCTTCAATCGCTGGGATTTGTGGATTTAGATTTGTAAAAACCATTGTGAAAAGCCCTTGACCATCGCGTTTTGGATGTTCAGTTTCGTATACCTTCACTCTCTCAATTCCACAACTCGGGGAATCCTTCTTGAGAACGATTCCTGAAATTTTCTTGTGCATTAATACATCTGATTGTAATTGTGACCAATCAAGCATCTGCTGAGTCAAGTCATTACCAGAAATAGGCTCAATAAGACGCATTTCACCCTCTTTGCGAACAAGCCGAATTGTTGGCCTAGGGGTTCCAAGACCAATCCCTACTTCTGGGCAGATGGGGATAGTTTCTACACCCTTGCTGACGCTTTGAAGCAAGCGGTTATTGCAATGCCCGCCATTGTATCGAACATTTTGGCCTAGTAGACAGGCAGACACTGCAATTCGAGGTTGGTTAGATGATTCCATACCCCTGAGATTGTGGTTTTGCTTATAGAGGGTGGTTTACCATCAGAGCCAACCGTTTAACGGATGAATCGAGTAACTAAGAGCCTTTTTAGCACATTCTGGAAACGAAATATGCTTTTTACTTAATCACCATGGGTACTTGAGATTCCATAGGATTCCATCATTGATAATCACCTGGATGCTCAGCATCACGGCTCCTATCACTGGCCAAATTGAAGTAGAAGCGATGCCTTGTTGATGCGCGCTCCAGGCAAATAGGCCGAGTAAAATATTGCCCAAGCAGACCACCCACAAATTGCCAATGACCAACCATTGAGTCCAATTGCCATCGGTTCGAATGTGCAGGGCGGTCAATTCTAGCCAAAACATGGAAGGGATCGTAACGAGAAGGAATGCCAACAACAGACGCGAATGGCCTCCAGAGTCGCCTACCCCCCATGGCCATTGTACAGTCTCCACCAGTGCTGCATCCCATCGATAGAGGAAAAACCACCACATGACGAGAAAACCTGTGGCCGCAATGAACATGCAAGTTACATTCAACGTACGCCATGATTCAGGAATCCCCCCCCACAAATCATTGGGATCATCCATCTTGGTTACACCATAGATGTAAGATGCAATAACCAGTGGTCCAGTAATGTATAGCGCTAAACGTATGGTTTCACGTGTGATTTCCATGCCAATTCCTCAAGCAAGGGATGTCCAGTCGACTTCAGCTTCCTCAATTTCGATTTCTTCGACATCCATTTGTGCCAACTGAAGTTTTCCACTGAGTTCATCGTTAACAGCATGCCAATATGAATAGGCTTCGATGACCCAAATACCCGATTCTCGAGTTCCGTTTCCTGAGCCTTTGACACCACCGAAGGGCAAGTGAGCTTCCGCACCTGTCGTCGAGTTATTGATTCCCGTCATTCCAGCCTTGATGCCGGTTTTGAACCGGTACGCTTCTAGGCGATCATTGGTGTAGATAGCACTCGATAGTCCATATGGACTCGCATTTGCAAGATATAGTGCATGATCGAAATCATTGGCTTTCACAACGGTGATGGCTGGACCAAAAATTTCCTCGTGGAAGCATTCCATATCTTCAGTGACATCTGCATAAACGTGCGGCCACATGTAGACCCCTTCCGAAGCATCCCCAAGGAAGCCAGCAGGCTTGTTGTCGTTGGTGATTCGCCCTTTTCCGTAGAGTTTGGTTGCACCACTGGTTTCACACATCCCCAAATCTTTGAGGAAATCAACCGCATATTTTTCAGACAACATTGGTCCGTACAGAACGCCTTCATTTCGCAATGAATCACCAATGGTCGTACTCTCGACCTTGGCCATGAGTTTGGACATGAATTCGTCATAGATGTCTCGGTGAATAATCAGGTTTCCAAGGCTAGTGCAACGTTGTCCTGCGGTCCCAAATCCGGCCCAGTAGGCACCTTCTACAGCGTTATCCATGTTGGCACTCGGCATGATGACCAGGGGGTTCTTTCCACCGAGTTCTAGGCTGGCAGAGACCAAATTACGGCCACATACTTCGCCAATCATTTTGCCGACAGCTGTGCTACCTGTGAACGATATCTTGTCCACCATGCCCTTGTCAACGGCATCGACTAGATGCTGTCCTGCACCACTGCCTTTTCCGTGTACGAGATTAATGACACCATTGGGTAAACCAGATTCGTGCATAATACGCGCGAGTGCGAATGAGAGAAGTGGTGCGTCCTGAGGTGATTTCCATACACAGGTGTTGCCACACATGATGGCAGGAATCATCTTCCAGAAAGGAACGGCTGCAGGGAAGTTACACGCATTGATGATACCACAGACTCCAAGAGGGCGCCGATAGGTGAACAATTCCTTGTCTGGCAATTCGCTATTTACCGTTTGACCGTAGAGCCGCCGTCCTTCGGATTGGAAGAATAGACAGGTGTCAATCGCTTCCTGCACCGAACCTGCAGATTCTTTCAGTGTCTTGCCAATTTCTCGAGTTTCGATTGCAACGATTGCATCCTTGTGCTCCATCAATAGACGACCCATGTTGCCAATGATTTGCCCGCGCGTGGGCGCGGGTGTGGCCGACCAACCTGAGAAGGCTTTCCGGGCTGCACGAAGTGCTTCGTGTACATCCTCTTCATTTGAAAGTGGGAATTCACCAAGGCAATCCTCCAACCACGCAGGATTGATTGATTTGAAAGTCGAACCATCACTGGCTTGTTTGAGTTCACCATCGATGATATTGTATCCCTTCACACAAGGGTTGCCGTTTGGGTTACTGTGCTCTAGGAATTCTAGACCTGTTGAGAGTACTTGCGCCATATCGTGTCGAACGCAGCCCCCATCATGAATGCTCTCCTCGCGGCGCTTGAAGACTACTCACCAGACACATCCCATACGAGATTCCAATTCGACAGGTTATAGAGGCCGGGCACTTTCTGGATATATTGCAGTGAGGCGGGACTATGGCTGAAGATGAAGAAAAAACACTATCCTTACGCGTTGCAAAAGCGATTCCAAGTGATGTAGGCCATGGACGCGCTCGTGTGCCTTTCGACAATGATCTGGGCCTCAAACCAGGTGATGTCATCGAAATTAGCGGTGAGCGAAATACTGCTGCAATCGTCTGGAGATGTCGCCCTGAAGATGCGAACCTTGGCGTCATTCGAATTGATGGTATCATTCGTAAAAATGCAGGTGTCAGCCTAGGCGACCGCGTGACGATTAAGAAAGTCGAAACGAATGAGTGCGCGCGACTTGTTCTAAGTCCTGTAATGGCAAAACAGCAGAAAGTCAAGTTTGGTTCTGGAATCGAAGGATTCGCTCGCCGTGGACTCAACAAGCGACCTGTGGTTGCCGGTGATCGCATTTTTATCCCAGGCATGACACTTTTCGCTGAAGCATTGCCATTCGCAATCGTATCCACCAAGCCGAAAGGCATCGTTAGAGTTCTCCCCGATACTGAAATTGTCATCAAAGAAGAATTGGTTGAGGATGAGGAGTTAGGAGAGGTTTCGTCCATCATGTACGAAGATATTGGCGGACTTGGAGATCAGTTACAGACTGTCCGTGAAATGATTGAATTGCCGCTCAAACATCCAATTCTATTCCGTCGACTAGGTATCGACCCACCCAAGGGTGTCTTGCTACATGGTCCACCTGGGACTGGTAAAACAATGATTGCAAAGGCAGTAGCCAATGAGACGAACGCACATTTTACAAGTATCAATGGGCCTGAAATCATTTCAAAATATTATGGTGAATCAGAGAAGCAATTGCGTGAAATCTTTGATGAAGCCGCTTCGAATGCTCCTGCGATAATCTTCGTTGATGAATTGGATTCAATTGCACCAAAACGTGAAGATGTGTCTGGAGAAGTTGAGCGGCGTGTCGTCGCTCAATTGCTCACACTGATGGATGGAATGCAGGGTCGTGACAATGTGGTTGTCATCGGGGCTACAAATCGACCCGATGCTATCGATCAAGCCCTTCGAAGGCCGGGTCGATTTGACCGTGAATTGGAGATCGGTGTCCCCGACAAGAATGGGCGACGTGAAATTGTGAATATTCATACAAGAGGCATGCCAATTGCGGATGATTTTGATATGGACTGGATTTTAGAAAATTCATACGGGTTCGTGGGTGCTGATATCATGAGCCTGACCCGTGAAGCGGCGATGAAGGCACTTCGACGTTATCTACCTGAAATCGATTTGGATCAAGATGAAATTCCACCTGAAGTTTTGGAAAAGATGGAAGTCCAAATGAATGACTTCCGGATTGCAATTAGAGATATTGAACCAAGCGCATTGCGTGAAATCTATGTCGAGATTCCCGAAATCTCATGGGATGATGTTGGGGGCCTTGACGAGGTCAAGGAACGCCTCAAGGAAAGTGTCGAATGGCCATTGACAATGCCTGACCGATTTGAGCACTTTGGTATCAAACCACCTCGTGGTATCGTTCTTTTCGGAGCTCCAGGAACGGGTAAGACCCTGATTGCCAAAGCCATTGCTCATGAAGCAAAAGCGAATTTCATCACTGTCAAAGGCCCGGAACTCATCTCAAAATGGGTCGGTGAATCTGAAAAGGCGATCCGCGAGGTCTTTAAGAAAGCAAAACAGGCAAGTCCGAGTATCATTTTCCTTGATGAATTCGAATCGATTGCTGGTGCACGTACATCCAATTCTGGTGAAGGTAGCGATGTATCAAATCGTGTCGTTAATCAGTTGCTATCCAGCATGGATGGAGTTGAATCTATGGAAGGAGTCATCATCATTGCTGCAACAAACCGCCCCGAAATGATTGACCCCGCCCTGCTGCGCAGTGGTCGATTTGAGCGGGTTATGCACATCCCACCACCCGACCAGGCTAGCCTTAGAAAAATTCTCAAAATCCATGCTAAAAATATGCCACTCGGCAAGTTCGATCTTGAAAGTCTAGCTGACAATATGCAAAACTTCACCGGTGCTGATGTTGAAGCAGTTTGCCGTGAAGCTGCCCTCATTGCAATGCGTGCCGAAAGAAAATCGGTCGCAAAGAAACATTTCGAGGAAGCAATTGCTCGGGTCCGGCCAACGATAACACCTGAAATGCTTGAGTATTATACCCGGTTAGAGAGTAAATTGACCAGCGGGTTGGAAAGTATTCGACGAAAGAGTGACACCTTGATGGGAATCGAAAGCGTTTGAGGTGAATAGATGCCTGCGGCCTTCTCAACAGAATTATCTGGCCGTCGGGTCGTTGATAGTCGAGGGGATTTACTGGGAACAGTTATCGATTTATTCATCGATGATGTTAGCGGTACTGTACTCGGATTACTTCTAGAACTAGACGATGGATTAGACCCCAAACTGCTCCCATGGTCCACTTTTGGAGAACATTTGGTAATCCCAACCGATGAAGTTGTATCTATCGATGAAGAGATTCATCTGAATCGTTGAGACTGAATTTACGACGATACAAGACCTCCCATCACCCCCAAACCGTCTTAAGGCTAGGTTCAACGTCTCGCGGCTGCACATCCTATGGATGTGGGGAGTCAGTCGAAATGAAAATCGGTTCGGTTGATGTTGGTACCATCCTGAAATCACGCAAAACGCGTCGAACTGGATTGATGGTTGCTTTCTATGGGGTATTGGCCCTTTTGCTGTACAGCATCGTTGGTTCTTACTTGGTACCAAGCGACCCACACCTATCTGCTTATGACGATGATTGGGATGATTTATCGGCATTCCGAGCAGACCTCAAGGGAATGGGTGTTGATACGACAAGCATGATTTCCAGCCCCGTACTTCTGGGTGAAATAGAGAACCCAGAGGATACTGTGTTCATCGTTACAGGTGTCGAGCAAGACACCATATCGCTACCTCGTTTCACTGGAGATGTCGATGTTGTTCAATTCAGTGAATCGGAAGGATACACAACCACGGAAATTGAAGCGATTGCGCAATATGTTTCTGCTGGCGGTACACTGCTGGTAATGGATGACTTCGGGTACTCAGCGGGATTGGCTGATACATTTGAATTGGGATATAGTGGCCATCAACTCTACGATGAGGAAGCATGGGCACGCGGCCTAGATTACAATTATATCTGGATGAATTCATCGAATCCATATGATTATACTGGAACTGACAAATCTGGTTCACACCCCTGCCTTTCTGATGCAGACAACGATGGCATCATCGATCGATTAGATTCACTTCCAAATAGCCCAGTCAACAGTGCCGATACGCCAACAGTTGCTGAAGCCGGACTGTGCGCCCACCACATTGAAACTGATTCTTCAGGTGGTCAATTTTGGAATTTCAGTACGAACTACAACGTTTTATTGAATACGCCATCAGCTTTTGATAAGCAGGCAGCAGAATCCAATTCAGATAACCGATATGCCTGGGGTCGTTCCAGTCAAGATTCTTACCTCGATACCAATGATGACGGTCAAGGGGACGTTGGATTTGAGGGTGGAGGTATCGAAAGTGATGAAGCTGGTCCGTTCACTATGGCTGTCAAGGTCTGTGCTAAGCGGGATTGTGATGAACAACCAGGGGAAACGATGGGCCGGGCAATTTTTGTCAGTGATGGATCAGTATTGATGAATGCAATCTACGATTGGGAAGATACCAATGATGGGAACTACGGTGAATTGAATGGTAAAGTAATGCCTGAAAATGATAATCGTCGTTGGGTTCTCGATATCATTGCTGAATCGTTGTTGATGCACACCGCTGCTGATGAATTCAATGGGACATCTGCAGCGGGTAAGCAGGTTATCTTTGATGAAAGCCGACACCAGCAAACAAACGCCATGGGCGATACATACAATCTCATCTACTACATTCTGGTGTACTTCACCAATGACTGGATGGCCATGTTATTCCTCTTCCTCGCCCTTTTCATTGCCTTTGAGGCTGTAATTATCAAGAAGGTCGATCCTGAGCCATGGCGACATGTGTTCAGTATCATTTACTACGGATTTGGTGATGCTCGCCGGTATGGTTACTATGGGCGTGGAAACAAAGTCAAGCAAGTCCTACTTTCTAGGGTGAGGAATCTCAATTCATTGACACGGGATGAGTTTGATGCTTTACCCGCCCGGGAATTACAGAAGATGATTGCTGACCCTGTGCTTATCAAGTTCGTCTTTGAAGATCGGAATTACAGCCTAGAGCAGCTCGTTGCTGTTGTCAAGCGAGTCAAGATGTGGGGGCGCAAGTAAGCGGAGGTGAGAAGATATGTGGACACGAAAAGCAGCACTGCTCTTAACATCTGGAATATCTCTCGTCTTGATTGGAATGATGATTGCGAATTTCCAGTTGATGATTCTCGGGCTCATGTTCATCGCTTTCTTGGCCATCAACTCGTGGGTTGTCGGCCATGGAGAATTGGAAGTTGTACGGACGCTATCGGCAGACAATCTGTACAAAGGTGATGATTTGTATGTCGAACTTGCCATCACTAACAGTTCATTCCGCCGCACACAGCAATTGGAAGTGTTTGACAACGTTCCCCATGAGATGAAACTACGCAGCGGGCTCAACTACATGCGAGTCAACCTTGGCCCTGGCGAGACCACACGAATTCGCTACGTATTGCGGTGTCCACTGCGTGGCCACTATTCCTTCGGCCCGGTATCAGTTCGGTATCGAAACACGTTCAACCTATTCAGCCAAGAGATGTACATCGATCACCGTTCCGGACTTATCGTATTCCCACAGGTAAGGGAAATAGAGGAAGCGATGGTTCGAAGTCGAACACCTAAGATGTACACGGGTGCAATGACTCTTCGAACACCTGGCCCCGGTTCCGAATTCTATTCACTCCGTGAATATGTACCAGGGGATCCATTCAAGATTATCAATTGGAAGGCGTTTGCTCGAACGGGTATCATGATGGTCAATGAAAAATGCCGCGATGCTGTCACAGATGTATTTATTCTCCTTGATTCCAGAGATATCAGCCGTATTGGAACTGTACTAAAAAATCCACTTGAAATGGGTACGGTTGCTGCTGCAAGTTTAGCATCTTATTTCCTCAAGAGACGGGATTCAATCGCCCTTGCTGTGTATGATGACACCTTGTCATACTTGCCAGCTGATGGTGGCGATAAGCAGTATTTCAAGGTCTTATCCAGCCTTGCGGGCGTCGCTCCAAAGGGTGACATGCCACTCCAAGCGGTGACCAATTCCCTCGCACCGCGGTTCAGTCGCGGTAGCCCAGTATTTGTCATCTCAAGTCTTGAAGGTGATGGGACTGTATCTCATGCGATTCGTGATTTGGCGGGCCGTGGTCACGAAGTTGTTATCCTGAGCCCATCGAGTATCGATTACGAACGACTGGTCAGTCGCATTCCACGTATGTCATATGAAGTGATGAAACTCGAACGACAGAATCGCTTGTCCGCGGTTGCAGGTTATGGGGCTCGAGTTATTGATTGGATGCCTGATGTAGAATTGAGCCAAGCTCTGCTACAGGTGAAGATGTAAGGAGGTGAATGGATGGCAGAGGATGTTGCACAACAAGAGGAAGGTCTGGTGACCCTTCATCTACGAGCTCTACGGAAAGAGTGGCGTGTAGTTTGCCTTCAACTCGTTGCTAGCTTATCCCTCATCTGGCTGTTCCTGACAATGACCCAAGTCTTTGGGCACTGTCATCCCGATTATGTTGCCAGTGGCTCATGGTGTCCCGCTTTGGACCACACCCTATCACTAGACCAAATCGATGCCGGTTTTGCAGATGGTGATGGTTTGGATGGATTACCATTACCTGATTGGATCACTGGTCAAGGCAACGAAGGAGACGGGCGATTCTATGTTCCAATTCTGTTGACTATGGCAATTGCAGGTGCTTGGGTGGCTCTCAATTTCCAACCACCAGCTCTTAGGCGAAAGATAACCCTTGGACTATTGGGTGGGATGATTCTATTTCTAGCAGGAATGTTCCTTCTCACGTGGACATTTGGAATGATTCTCAATTTCGATTTGTATTTACCATTCGGGCACTCTGATGATTCGATGAATCATGCAAACCATCTGGTTTGGCCATTATCAGTTTACATCCAGGTTCTTGTCATGCTATTTTTCTTAGCACCTGTTCTCTTTGGTTTGATGGGAATATGGGGTCTTTCAAAACGTATGGTCAATTGGTCAATGGCGTATATGCTCATTTTCCTTGGATTGTATGCTCTGCTATCCTATGAAGGTGTGATTAGTCAATTATCGAGCGCTTCCGATCCACATGCTCCAGGCCTCAACCCACTCCCAACTCAAATTGGTGAAGCGGATACACTGGGTGGGTTGATTTCGGGGGAGGTTTGGGAATTACTGCTGGTTGCAATCCTCTTGATGGTCTATTCAGAAACAGCGCAAGCGACTATTCGCTTCCTTGAGTATGCATTCCGATTGCCTGAATCCTGTAAAAAGGACCCTGAATATGTGCGACAATTCCAGAGTATTCTCAATACCCATATGCAGCACACTGTGGTTGTCATCTTCGCGGTTGGATTCGTGACCATGCTCGCGCTCAAGTTTGATGATTTAATTATCGATGTTGTCGGGTGGGCTGGTTCAGGTCAATGGAGTGGTCAAGTTAGAGAATCGCTTGAGCTACGGCTTACCTATGGAAAGGTGATTTCGGCCATGCTATTCCTCACATTTGTAGCAGGGCTGCGTTACATTGTGCCATGGCAACGAATCTCTGGGCTGATCGAATCTACTCTTGTAAATAGAGGCAATACAAACCCTTAATCAATCATTGTTGATATGGATTCTTTGTATCACACGCGCCAGCATTTCTCCAAAGAGGATTGCACCAAGGGGCAACCCACAAACAGTTACTGGCCACAATATGGAGCTCGACCAATCTGATTCAGCCCACATCCACTGACCGATCAAAACCGCGGAAACAATCGTAATTAGAAACCCTAACCTCTCTGTAAAACTAGGATATAGTCGGCCATGAGTTTCCTGACGTCCAACGAGAGTCATCGCCCCCTCACCCTTTTCCATTTTACCACCTCACATGTCGAGGTCTGATAATTCACGCTCAAGGTCATCTAATGCATCTCTTTGAATAGGATCTGCGGGAGGGGGGACTCCGTTTTCTGTTGATTCACGAATCTCAGCAGCAGAATCAACCTCTGAAAGAGCAACATCGATGTTTGCCATTAAGCCTGCTTCTTCTGTATTGCCTGCAACATTAGCAGGTGTCAATCCTGCTGAGATTCGCGTTGAAATATCCACACCATCGGTTTCAGCAGCTGCTTCGATGGGCTGCCAAGTTGAATTGGATGCTGGAGCCGCACTCGCTTCCGGTGTCGGTGCTGCAGCAGGAGCGCTGGGGGCGGCAACAGATGGAGACGGAGTTGTGATTTCAGCCACCTCATCGACTGGATTCATGTGTCGGACTGCTTCATTGTTGATTTCTGGCCGTTCATGACGAGCCAAACCGTCTACTTCGAAAGGAAGGCTACCACTGCGCTGGAAAATCCATAGCGCACCCGTTGGCTCTTCCCCCGTCAGGCCGGCAACATCTAACCGGCGCAACAAAGACTCGAGTACCTCCACTGTTTCAGCTAAACCAACCGCATCTCCTGCTGTTCTTCGGTCAGCATCTAGGTAGATTTCATCAAGAGAACGCTGAATCAGACGGCGAGCCTCAACAGAGATGTATGGTAGGGCCTCTGGCATGTGACTGAATCGTTCCAGCGGTTTCACATCTTCAGAAGGAAGACCAAGGTCGACAAGTCCACGGAGCACATCCTGCATTTGTGCTAGCATTGTTACAGAACGCTCGTATTCTTCTAGCAACCCTTCAAGGTCGATAACAACATGCTGCACCGTTTCTGCAAGTTGGTGCTCAAGGCGAGATTGAACTGACCACCGAGTCAATCCACGTACGGTTGACGCTGTTTCAGGCGCTTGCCTTTCAAGAAGGTCCATGACCTCAAGAGATAACAGATGCCGGGGTGTTTTTGCAACCTCATCTACACTGTGTTGAATGATGGCTAGTGCACGTTCAACAGCACGGTCGAGCAAGACAATGCTGTAGCCTCGGCTACGCGCATTCGCCATACGATCAAGCACTGGTTCAAGGCTAGAGAGGCCGCGTTCATCGCCAAGTAGTGCCTGGGCGAGAGGTTCCTCAGCCAATCGTGCACGAATTCGATCTGCCTCTTGTAAATCGAGCAGGGCCATCTCATGCGCTTCTTGGATATCTTCCGCCTGCTCGAGTAGCATTCTCAGTTCAGTTTCTGATTGTGCCTTACGAGCATCGAGATCTCCGAGTTCACGGAGAAGGAGGCGGCGTTCTTCCATCATTTCACGTAGTTCCGATTGCATGATAGTTGATTTGCGCTCAGAATCAAGAATGCGACCTCGCTCTTCCTCCATGAGGCGCCGATGTGCATGTGCTTCCGCTTCAAGTTCGACAAGTTCGGCACGTTGGCTCTCAATTCGTCGTTCAACTTCGTCAAGTTCACCCTGCCCCGTTCGATGACGATCGCGTTGGGCGTTGACCTGTTCAGTCATTACACGCTGCAGACGCTCATCGTGATCTAGAGATTTACGAACAACATCGAGGCGTGTTTCAGCAGCACTGAGTTCAGATTTTGTGGTCGCTTCTTCATTGGATAATTCTCGTAAATCGGTGAGGAGGGCTTCGCGTGAATCGAATTCACCCAGTGCACTCGCAAGTTCTTCAGCGCGCTTTCCAACCATGTGTTCCAATTCTGAAACACGCTTAGACAAGCGATCGGATAGGGATGCTGCTTCGTCGGTTTCCGACTCAGCAGCACGGATTTTGGCTGACAAATCATCGATTTCACGATGAAGGCCACTTCTCTCATCACGTGCTTCACTCAATGAGGATTCAAGTTCATGCATCAAATCTCGAGATTCATCCCTTGATGCGCGTGCATCAGAAACTTCCCTCTCTAGACGACCTTTTTCTCTCTCTAGCGAGATTTGAGTGTGCTCAAGTTGTTCGATTCGTTTTTTGATTTCTCCATCAGCAGGTGTCAGAACCTTTGTGCTGGATACCGGCATCAATTTTGCCATAGGTCCACCACTTTCGAGCATCTTCCATGTGGATCGCCCTGATTCCATGGCCTCAAGGCCCAAATCAAACCCAAAGAGAGCATCGAGCCGGCCACTCAACAATCGCTTGCGATCGTCTGAACGGGTTCGGCAAGCTGAGACTGCATCGGTGAAATGTGCAAGGGAGAAATCATCGACCGTGGACCCAGTGAGACCGAGACGCGCTCTTCGCTCGAGCCGATGTGAATGCAGTCGGTGAGAAGATGTGGTCATTGTGTGAACTGCATCGGCGAGTGTCACGCCTTCAGATTCGCGAAATCCAGTTGGTACACCACCTACGAGCATGATTGAAATAGGTTCTGCGGATTCTGAAACAGATTGGATATAGCCTGTGAGACTATCTTCATACGCGGAGCGAAGGTGAGAAATCAATTGGTCAATACCCGATTTTGTTTCCTTGGTGATGAAACCTTCGGGGAGTTCTTCATTTTCCACCTTAGTATCCTCATCTATCGAACCGACAAGGCTCGCTGCATTGGCGAGAGCTGCATGTGCATCAGCACCATGCCGACACCAGATGGCAACAGCGGCTTGCCCTGCTTCAGTTAGCATCAGCTGTCCACCTTCCAACCTCAGATTGGTTGAAAGTGATTCATCCTGAGTGAATTTCGATGACAATCCATTGAGATGTTCATGGCCTAAAGTGGCGAGATCTTCAGGTGTCGATGGCAATTCACCACTCGAATGTATGACAACTCCATCCTCAAATGCCAATCCACCCATGACTTCATCAGATTCGGTCAATCGATCGATGAGTAAAGCCAAATCAGTTGTTTCGATAGGTAGTGCAGCTGCACCCTGAGCGAGTAATGATGCAACATCAGATGGGTCTGAAAACGCCTCTGGGATTCGTCGAGCCACCTCTGTGAACTGAGTTGTAGTCCAAGTTGCACCACGTGAACTTAGATCGTTCGCATCTGACAATTCCAACAAACGATATTTGGCAGCATCGCCAGTTACGAATGTTTGCTTTGCTTCTGATTCTGCCAGCCAACCAACAACAAGTCCACCGTGAACCAATCGATGTGCACAGGCGGTTTTAGCACGAGGTTTGTAATGGGATATTACACCCGTTTCGAAGGGCATTTGATTTTGCCCTACACTCAGATCAGCTTCAGAATCAACAGTATTTCCGGGGGGTAGATTAAACATTTTCACACCTCAAGTAGGTCTTCGATAACAGGTCGTAACGTTCGAGCCGTGTGACTCAATCGGCCAACAGGCAACACATCACTTGCAAGCCAAAGGCTAGAGCCACCTCGAATCGCGGTTGCTACCGTCGTTGCCTCGCCCTCAAACCACATCTCTTCGATGCGGCCAATTTTGAGAGTTGTAGCCATTTTCATGGCCTGGTGAAAAAGTGTGATGTTTCCTTTTCCTCCGCCACCCACAATATCCCCTTCACTAGTCAATAGGCAAGCCTCGAAATTATCGTGATTTGCAAGCAAACGAGTCAACATGGGTGCCCTCAAAAACCATCGAGGTCAAATTCGACTTCAAGAACTTGCCCCACACCGGCCCCTAAGGGGGCCGTTTGGAGGGTGAAATTGATTCACCAACTGGAAAATGGTGATTTAGAGGCTATTTACCTGTTTTCATGCCGATAATTGATCTTAAAAAATGGTCGTAACGAGTTCGGAACACCGGCTTTAAGGTTTCAATTGAAAGTTTTAAAATTCAATTGAATAATTTAGTTATTTAACAGGGTCGATTTGAAGGGATAAACCCCTTCGCCGTTCCGTGTCAGTATCCCTGAACGTGCAGACTTGCAGTCGATGTAGCCATCCTGCGGTTCTTCATCAGATCTATAGTGGCCAACATCTTTGCCAATCGCATTTAGCCAAATCGATTCGAAAGCGCGTTTCGAAGACCTTGCGGGAACAACTCAATCTCCCATCTGATGCACGTGATGAAAATGGTAAAGCATCAGTTATTTTAGTCTGTATTTCCGGTGGAAAGGATTCAGCAGTATTACTCGATATGTTAGTGAGAATCATCGGTTCGCGTCGAGATGTTGAACTGATTTGTGGGTGTGTAGATGAAGGAATTGAGGGGTACCGTTCCCCCTCGATGGAATGTGCGAAGGAATTAGCTGATTCCCACAATTTACGCTTTGAAACAATTGCCTATCCAGATTTGGGATATGAGCGAATGGATGCCGTGGTCAAATCAATGCCGTTGATGGCTGGAAATCACAAAGAAGCTAGAGGTATGAAACCTTGTTCGTATTGTGGTGTGTTTAGGCGGCAGGGCCTCAATGCGCTGGCCGAACGCGTTGGTGCAAGATGGATGGCACTTGGCCACAACCTCGACGATACTGCACAATCTGTTCTCATGAACTTGGGCAAAGGCGAAATGGAGCGAATCATTCGCTTGGCCCCTCACACATCTATGCCATTGGATGGTCTTGCACCCCGTATTGTGCCTCTTCGATGGATCCCTGAACGTGAAATTCACGCCTATGCGATTGGTGCGGAATTGCCCATTCACCACGATGATTGCCCTCATGCACCGGGTGCTCTTCGACAAAAGCACAGAGCCTATATCGCCGAAATGGAGGCTGCAAATCCAGGAACCATGCACGGTCTAGTACATTCGATGGATGCCATTCGAGATCTGTGGTCCTCTTCTGAAAATCCACCCGCATCGTGGAAATCAGGTCAAGCAACTGAATGTGAGGAATGCGGTTCTCCATCAAGTCAATCGATTTGCCAAGCTTGTACGTTCAAGACTTGGTTATCTGAAATCTCTGGATGAAAATTTAGAGCAAATTTTCGATTAGTTCGTTCATATCCTGTGGACGGCCACAGTATCGGCAGCGCAATTCAATAGGATCGCTATTTACAACCGTCAAACGGTGATCTTGCGGTTCGCGTGAATTGATTGTAATACAATTTGAGAATGTGCAACTGGCGATATTCACGAGTTCTGAGCCGATGCTCACCTCGCGTTTCTCTGCAACTGAATATGCACGAATGATGGCTACACTGGCTTTGGGTGCAATGAGTGCGAGACGGTCAAGTTCATCTTGGGTGAGTTCGCGATCTTCGACCTTGATAATGTCCTTACGGCCATGCTTGGAAGATGGGACATTCATTACCAGACTTATCGGCGATGATCTATCTCCAGAAATACCCAACATTCGTAGGACTGCAAGTGCAGCCCCAGCAGGGACATGGTCGATTACAGTTCCATTGTTGATTGCGGTAACACGGCGCATTTCACCAGTTGACATCATGCATCAACTCCAGGTATGGCAACACCGAGGAGGCGACACATTAGTGCCATTCTAGCAACCACCCCGTTGAATGCTTGCTCAAAGTAGCGCGCGTGCCGAGTGCTATCTACATCCGAAGAAATCTCATTCACCCTAGGTAGTGGATGCATGACAATCATCTCACCCTTTGCTCCAGCAATATCAGCTGCGGTTAGTTTGTAGATACCTGCAACCTTTACATATTCATCCTCATCTGGAAAGCGCTCTTTCTGAATGCGAGTCATGTAAATGACATCTGCATCTGGAACAGCCCCGTAGATATCTTCGGTTTCGGTTATATTAGCGCCTTGTTTGATCAAATCAGAGACAATTTCTGTCGGCATTGCCAATTGAGAGGGGGAGATAAATACCAAATTACAATCAAATCTTGCCAATGCGTGCGATAGACTGTGCACCGTTCGTCCATATCTCAAATCACCAACAAGGGCTACAGTGAGTCCATCTAGCCGGCCATGTGCTTGTCTAATGGTGAATAAATCAAGCAATGTTTGTGTTGGATGGTGCCCGGCACCATCCCCTCCATTCATGATTGGAATGGTGCAAGCGTCAGCTGCATATTGTGCAGCCCCTTGGCGTGGATGTCGCAAAGAGGCGATGTCGCAGTAACCGTCGACCATTCTCATGGTATCATACAATGTCTCACCTTTGACTGCTGACGATGAATTGAGATCTCCTAGATTGACAACACCACCACCCAATCGCTTCATTGCGGTCTCAAACGACATTCGTGTCCGAGTACTTGGCTCAAAGAACATATTCGCCAATAACTTGCCTTTAAGCAGTGGGAGATACTCAGTACCGTGTGCCACTGGTAGCAGACGTTCAGCATCGTCAAGGAGCGAAATAATCTCTTCATTTGTCAGGTCATCCATGGTGATGAGGTCGTAGTCCATCCTGCCCGCCGGAACCCCTCGGTCGCCTCCCGGACTTATTCATTGGGGTCGATAAACATGGTCGATTCCATAGGAATCGGAAGCCGAGGGCTTGAAGGGGGATTGCTCGGTCCGCGAACCGATGATTATCAGTCGGACCCCAGTTCGTGTCTCGTTCTGCGGTGGAGGAACTGATCTTCCAGCCTACTACAAAGGCAGTGAAAATGGTGGTCTTGTAACTTCAATGGCTCTGGCTAAACACATTCATGTCACCGTCAACAAGCGCTTTGATGACAGTATCCGAGTCGGCTATTCTCAAACTGAAATTGTTGATAACTTTGAAGATTTGGAGCATGAATTGGTTCGAGAAGCTATGCGATTGACCGGTGTTACCAGTGGCGTGGAAATTACGACAATTGCCGATATCCCTTCACGCGGGACCGGTTTGGGTTCCTCATCAGCACTAACTGTCGGATTACTCAATGCCCTTCACACCTATGCTGGGCACACACCTAATGCAGCACAATTAGCAGAAGAAGCCTGCCAAATTGAAATTGATATTCTAGCCCAACCCATCGGACGGCAAGACCAGTATGCCGCCGCTTTTGGTGGCGCAAACCAGATTGCCTTCATTCCCGATGATAGCGTGACAGTCACCCCAATCAACCTCAGTGCGCTTCATTTGGAAGAGAACTACTTCCTTGTATACACTGGTATCACCCGAAAAGCGACTGATATCCTCGCGGTGCAGAGTGCGGCTTCCGATAAGAAGCGTGACAATCTTGACACGCTCCGTGGGCAGGCAGTTGAAGTTAGAGTAGCACTCGAGTCCAACAAACACGACACGGTCGGCATCTTGCTCGATTCCTCTTGGCAGATTAAGCGGAGTCTAGTCGACGGGATCACAGTTGCTGAACTGGATGACCTTTATTCTAGCATCATTGCGATGGGGGCAACGGGGGGTAAATTACTCGGTGCCGGTGGAGGAGGATTCTTCCTATTCCAAGCGGATGCATCTATTCGCGCAAAAGTCGCTGAAGTGCACAAAGTCATCCCCCTGACCCTCGATAATGTGGGCAGCACCATCATCTTCGACGACGGCGCCCGTCAGGAGTGATTCGATGCGCAAAGCAATGATGCTCGTTGGCATCCTGATGATTGCTTGTATACCTGTTTCCGCCGATGAACCAACAACCATCCACTTGTGGAGCGAACAGGCCCCCGGACCTGTCCTCTTATGGCAGAATGGAGGTGATATGATTAATGTAGATCCGACTCAATCCATCGATCTTGATATTCCTTCTGGAACCTACTTCTTTGTCAGACTCATCGATGGTATTCCGCAGATGAATAGATTGGTGTTCAGCGAGAACACCAACGTCACCGATTTCCTGCTGGAGAACCTCACTCACTGGAGTTCTGTGGCCAATCAAATGGTACCTGGCCCGGTAGTCATCGAAGGAGGTGCACACCTTGACATCGAAGGTCCAATCGCCAAAAGTGTGGCAATGAACGCCACTTGGACATCGTCAACGCGACTGCCCACCTCCCTCGGACACCCGGGGCTTGAAGGTGCGTTCAGAGGTGTTCAAGAACAGATTACATTGAACGGTTTCGAAGATGAGTATGTATTCTCGGACTGGGTCACCAACAACACAGAAATCGGATGCTGCGCCTATGATCGTAACGACATAACTATCTCAAACATCTCGGTGTCAGTCATCTTTGATGGCCCAGTTTGGGGTTGGGACATCAGTGCGGACCTCGTCGGTCAAGGTGATGGTCGAAGCACAAGGCTCCTCTGGGTTCCAGTTACTGGATCCAGCAATGATTACACCGACCTGCGCATCACACTACCAGAACCTCATGAGATTCGCTACAGCCCACAAGAGGACTACATTACAGGGATGCCTGATGACTTCGTAATTCATCGTGGAGAAATTCCTGTCACAGGCAATGCAACCATTGCCCTCGGTACAAATGTCGCCCCCAGCGTAGGGTTCCATGCGAACGATAGGCAACTTCCTTGGCTCCCATTTGGTCAACTTTCACAAATTGTTTCAGATTGCACAGACTCATCGATTGTTGAACCGACAAGTCGCTTTCTTCTAAGAAATGGGAATACAACCCTACTCGATGAACTGTCACCAAACCTCACTATCGATGCAATGTTCCTCAGTTTGTCCCCTAGCTCCTGGCTGAACCTCACACTGGAATGTACTGACCCGCAAGGATTGATGGCCAATGAATCGATGGAGATTTACATCGATGGGGTACAACCCACTCGTGAATTGGGTATGGAGTATTTACACCCGAATGATTCCTCACCAGTTGTTGTCGATTATGGCAATGGAACTATTTCGGTCCCTTCAGGAGCGGTGCTTTCCGGTGCGATTCAAGCAGGAGATGATTCAGCACCTCCTGTCGATATTGAATGGACCAGCAACAAGAGTAGCGGTTGGATTCATCTGGGGATCGGAAATCATGCATGGAATGACATTTTCGTACAAGGCCCACATGTCAATGGGCAGCACTTGACCATCGAAGACCGGCATAAAACAAAGCCACTTACTGTTTACAGTTTACAACTAAATCTCACCGATGAGGCAGGGAATGTTCTGACTCAACACTGGGATGTGACCGTGACTGACCGTACAAACCCAACACCACGGCCCGCTCTCAGTATCGATGGGAATTACTACGGGGATCTGAATCACCCGGTTGAAGGTGGTTCTTTCATCGATGTTAATATGAGTGAATCATGGGATGATATCGATGCAATCGATCAACTCATCTGGACTGTAGAATTGAATGATGAGGCTCTTGAAGTTGGTACGTCATGGGTTGATATTCAATCATTTACACTTCCTGAATTGACTGCTGGCCGGCACACATTGGTTGTCAATGCGACGGATTCATCAGGTAATACTGGCACTCATTCAATGATGTTCGTTGTTGAGCCACCGATTGAAGCGTTGTATCGAATTACAAACGTCGTTAAAATTGGAGATGGAGGTCCGGGCGACCCTGGTGCACTGGATGTTACTTTGGAAAACAATGGCCAAGGTGAATCTTATTTCCGATTATGCTACCTAACGGATTGCACAACCGGATTGATGGGAGTCGAAGCCAGCGTCGATGGCCCTGGTGAAATGACGCACAGGATTCCTGTGACAGAATGGGCATCGGGCGAAGTTATCGTTCTAATCGAGTTTACAGACAATTCGACCACCGAGCACCATAGTGGATTGCATATTAATTCAGAAATGACTCCCTTTATGTGGATTCTACTCGCCCTTCCACCACTTGCTGGTTTGGTGGCTTTGTGGCGCCTAAAGCGTGAACCCGAAGATGAGAACTCATGACGGGGTACCTATCTTAGAGGTGGAATGCATCGCCAAAGGCGATGGAGAGCCTCGAATCCCCTTCGGCACTGATTGATATCGAGATTGCCGAACAGAAAGCGAGGGTGACCAGTCTAGCCTTGGCATGTGCTTTGGCAACCATTGCAACCACTGCATGGTACATGTGGCCAGCACTCGATGGCGATGCAATTCTCTTCGATCGATTGGGTGCTGTAGGGTTGCTACTTTCCGCATCCTTATTATTGCAAGATTTGGTTGAACCTGATGCTCGCGCGCGCGGACGCTTGGGTGCAGTAAGTTGTCTTGTTTGGCCTGCTATCGCAGTTCTCGGCGTCGAGGCTTTGACCACCACTGGTACAACGCAAATTGGACACGGACTGATGTTCATCGTTGCTGGAGCGTGTTTTCTGACCTCTCGCGAATTGCTTCGAGGGAATTTGGATGCACAGAGATTTCGTGGCATCATGACTCTAGGGGGTTCAACGATTGGTGGGGCTGTCATGCTATCATCTCAATTTGAACGAGAACCAATAATTGTTGCATCTGTGATACTGAGCTTAGGTGTTATTTCAGTCGCCATGGATTTGTTTGGGGGGGATGAGGATCGTGCGGAACGCAAACGCTTCGGTCTGGTGCTGGATGGAATCGAAATTCGAATTCTGAAACTACAGGCCGGTGGTGTCAGTCTCGATCAAGCTTCGAGTCTTTGTCGAAACGCTTCTGATGTGGGTTACAAGAATCCTGAACTAGGATTCACAATTCTAGATGAGGCTGAAGAGAACATTGAGCGTACGCTGGCTTTGGCTGAGGATATTTCTGAGATTCGCGACGTTTGTGCAACGGCCGTAGACCAAGCCGCTGAAATCGCGTCGACGGCCAAGAAGCCACAGCGCAGCATGGATTCGGGGGACCGTGAACGTAGCCTTGGAAGCCTACGGGAAGCCGAGATGTTATATCGGCGTGCCAAGAAACTCGCACTGAATATTATTGAACATTGGAAGGCTGCGGAAGACCAGATTATCGCGTCGAGTTTGTTGATTGCTGAACTTGAAGGTAGCCAGCATCAACAATTACACGAACTATTGCTACAAGCCAAGGAAGCTCTCGCCAAGGAGGATTGTGTTTTAGCGCACGAAATTGCTGAAGCCATTCCAGATCATGTCGCCAACCTTGGGGAAGCTAGTGAAGGGGCCGAGGAGGCTTATGGCGAGGCTGTGAAAATCATGGAAGAGAGTGAAGGTCTTGATCTCAAACTATGGAATGAACGTCTGGAAAGTGCCGAAAAGAACCTGAGAGCGGGTGAATTTAGCCTTGCGCGCGGTCTCTCTGATGGTATTGTTCGTGAGGTTCGAAAGGAACGTGAAGCGATGGGGGATGTTCAGCGAGCACTGCGACAGAAGAAGACCCTCAAGGAACGCTGGATGGGACGCTCAGATGCAGATGATTGGGAAGAACGGCTGAAAGGTGTCACATCAGCCTCCAAGAGAAAATCTTGGTCCCATGCTGCTGCACTTCTTGAGAGATTGACAACAGATCTTGATACATTGGATGCGGCGAGTGGGGATGCTGAAGAGTTACTCACCTATGTTCAAAATGAATGGACTGCGCTACGAAAGAAGTTGGATGCCCGTGGTATCAAAGCGATCGATGGGGAACGGGCAGCTTGTGAGAAAGCAGTCGGGGACGCTAGGGCTACTCTGGAGATAGGGCAACTGGAAGAAACGCTCAATTCCTTGGGCGAAGCGGATGGGCTGATGGAAAAGTTACGACGTCGAATCTAACCAAGGGGTACACCCTGCGCTACGCCTCAATAACTCACTCTCTGGAGTTGTCTGCCAACCGCTTCTTCCATTGAAAGACGACCC
>CAWVWT010000009.1:0-59884 GCA_963934015.1 uncultured Candidatus Poseidoniales archaeon | reverse complement strand
TGTCTGTTCCAGCGTCAGTGTCTGCAGCAGCGTCATCAGCTGTGTAGCTGTTGCGCGTACCACTCTCTGGCTGGTCTGCAGCGAGGCTGTTTGCCCACACGTACAGAACACCAGCCAAAACCACTGTGATCGCGACCATTAGGATGGTTGCGATAACAGGGCTGACTGCCTGCTCGTTCTTCATATCATTCTTCATTTCAATGTCCTCCATTTCCCCAGCGGGGATGCTTCTCCTATGGCCCTCATCGGTATTAAGGTTCCCACCGTGCCGAATCGTGGAAACCGCAGTTTAATCGATGTACTGCGCGATATAGGCAACTAGTACAAACGATTTGTGAAGGATTTTTATTACATCTTCTATCCCGAAGAAATCACAATTTTTCAAACATTAATTGTTCATCAAAAACAAGTTCAGCCTACCTGCTATAGTTCGTTAGGTGAACAGGGGCGAGAGACGCAGCGTAGAGGGGATGGGATGCACTCGACGAGTACCAATCGACCCTGTTCAGATATCGGGTGTACTCACAGCCGTATAATCATTCCCAAATCGCTTTTTAGAGCCGAAATGAGGGATTATCAGCCATTTCATTCAACAGTCAGAACTTCTGCGCCACCCTCGGTAATCCAAACTGTATGTTCATATTGACCGATCATACCACCATCAGAACACCGAAGGGCGTGATATGTTTCAAGGAAACGAATACTGATTAATTTCTTGACAAGGGCATTCCATTTACGAATTCGACTTTCTTCATCTTCTTGCGGGAATGGTTTCTCCATAAGTGGGAACGCCCAACGTTCAGCGAAAGGAAGTGTCACATATCTCTCTTCGAGATAATGAGCTAGGCGAGCTCCGAGCGGTTTCAACTTTTTCTTAGCAACTGCTTTCCGAATTGAAACATCACCTGTAACTCGATATATATTCGATGAATGGCGGGGTGCGATATTTTCAACCATCCCGGATTTACCAGTTGTGTTGAATGGTTCAACTGCAAAAATCCCCCCCAATGGAACTGTCCCTTTGAACCCTGGATTGTCAGCACCACAAGCATAGGAAGGAACTGAAGTTCCCGCGTGCAAATTGAATACATCCAATTGATGGCCACACAGATTTCGAATCGGTTCAAAGCCAGCATCGATGGCCACTTGTTCTGCCGCCGCACCCACCTTATGCCAAGGTGTTCCTGGATGCATTTGTTCGATAGAAGCATCCCTTGCCTCTTTCGCAGCGCGAATTTGGTCGGTATGCTTTCGGCTGTTTCCAACCTCAATGGTCATTGCATTGTCTGCAATTGCACCATGGATGTGAACACCAATATCCAATTTGACAAGGTCACCTTTGTTGAAAGCAAGGTCAGTACCCCATGATTCAGGAGGTGTTTGCAAATGATCAGTGGTATAGTGTGCTGCAATATCATTGACTGAAATGGTACAAGGAAATGCCGGTTTGCCTCCATGGCGATGGATGTAACGTTCTGCTGATTCAATCACGTCGTGCCAATTGGCTCCAACTACAATTTCATCTTTGATTGCTTCAAGGGTCCTGCGTGCGACGTGTCCAGCATCTCTCCAATGCTTCATGTCTCCAGCGTCGACCATGTTTGAATCTCCTTTGCGCTTACCTTCCCTTCTCTGATAATGGTCCAATCCGAGTATTGCGACGCGTCCCCGGAGACGTTCCATCTAATCAAGGTACTCGGTGCTCCACCCACACACTTTCCTGGGAAAGCAGAACCAAAGGGAAGGTTGAGAATCTTCGCTGCAGCCTCGCAATCAATCACAGGTTCGACGCCACTAGGATTGGCGCTAGTTGCTGTAAGTGGCCCAGTAACAGAGACAAGTTCTCGCGCGCGCGCGTCCGCGAGTATGCGCACTGCAACAGAGTCTCCTCCCAATCGCGGATCCAGAGTTTCAATTGCCGGAAGAATCAGTGTTAACGATCCTACCGGAAAAGCACCTAGTATTTTTTTTGCCATATCTGGAATTTCCACAATGTCTGCAGCTTGCTCCAAATTACAAACACCGAGGCTGACAATTTTTGTTTCAGACCGCTTTTTTAATTCAAAGAGAGAATCTAGTGCATCGGTTTGTGGTAAACAACCCAATGCGGGGAGTGTCGAAGTAGGGTAGACAATAGGAAACCCACCGCGGACCCGCTCAACAATGCCTGCGGGCAGCTCAACCGGGTCGACCATGCGCCCCCGATGGCGTCCTGCACTTCAGAACTCCGCGAGCCAAACTTGCATATGGTGTTCAGCAATACTTGCCGCAATATCACGGTCTCCCGATTTGACCAATAGCTTACCACTCGGGTATAGCGTGATATCAGCCAAATCCCCAGAGAACGTGCAGCATAATCGATTTCGCAAAGTACAATCCCACCCTTCCGCTTCGATTCTAGCAGATACAAGTTCAAGATTGATTTTGCCAATCTTTTCTGGGACAACCGTCCAAGCTGCTCGGCCACTGCACATCTCAAGTAAAAAATCTTCACGGGACATCGCCGAATCCCCCCACAGCCATACGCCCTTCCAACTCTACAACATCCTTTGCAGCTTGTTTCGCGGTTTTTCGTTTTTGGATAGTCCAAAACAAGAACACAAGAAATAGGACGGCACATACATTGTTCAAATGTGGCCAAATTGTTTCAAATGTTTCCCGTGAGATCCATTTTTCCATCGGTAGAACTTCAAAGAGAAGTGCTTGCATCATGTCCTCCATCGTCACAATTTCTGGCGCACCTAGTTTTGTGAGAAAAGGGCCAATTACATGGTCCCATAGAATAGGGATAGGTCCCAAAACTAGTGTAATCCATCGCATCCGTTTGATGATTGCATAGGCACGCCATTGTGCCTTGTAGCGTCGTTCACGGATATTGAGTTCATCAGGTATCATTCAACCACCTCAACCTGGTGGGGGTCCAGGCGGTCTTGCAGACTTTGGTGGGGGTCCAGGAGGTGAACTCGATAGAGGGGGGCCCGGTGGACTTGTAGGCGGTCCGGACGGTGGGCCCGGTGGACTTGTAGGCGGTCCGGACGGTGGGCCCGATGGAGGTGGCGAGGGAGGAGGTCCCGTCGGTGACCCCTGCGGTTTTGTGAATTGTTCAGGTGGGGGTGGAGGTGCAGCAGATGGCTGTTGTGCTACCAGAAGGCCACCTGCAAAAGCTGCTTGCATGGGATCGTCAGAGGAGATATCTGTTTCCAGAACTGGGGGGGTAGGTACGTCGTCTTCACCGAATCCCTCGAGAGCAGTTCCAAAGGCAGAAGCCAATGGATTCTCTCTCGTTCCCTCAATTATAATTGAGGAATTGATAGAAGCAACCGATATACGTTCAGGCTGTGAAATGGCAGCAATTCTCAGATCGTTGGTGAAGGGTCCAAGTTCAACTGAACCTGAACCAGAATCCGTATTGTAATCGATTTTGAATAACCACGCTCCAGTATCCGATGGGACCCAGAATTTCAGTACCCCCCCTCCTCCAGATTCGATCCGTGAAGGTGCACCACGCGAGTGTGCATGTGTTCCATCCATGGCTCGAATATCTCCGTTGATGTCCCACATATCCTGCCTTGATTCGTTTGCAACATCGATTGTGACTTCAAGAATATCTTCATCATCATCATCGATTTCTTCGACGACTGCCCAGAGAGTTGTGGTCACACCACCCGATGAGACAGTTCGCTGCGCCATGATTCGTCGACACGCAACCGCTACTTGAATCCCGCTCTGTTTAGCGCAGACCATGCCGCTTCGCAGGGGGTAGGGAATTTGCAATGACTACGATACTTGCACAAGCGAGGTCAATGCTTGACTGATGGGTATGTCTGCGTCGAATATGTCGACCATCGATGAATAGGAACCCCAAATTGAGTAGGGGTATAAGGTAGCGTAATTTTGCGATTGCTCGGCGACCACAATCAATGAGTTGCAAGGGCTCCCCATCCTCTCGAACGACAGCCAATCCACACCAGCGTTGGCCGAGTGAGCGCCCCATACTGTAAACTGTATATTTGTGATAGAGATAATTTGAACCGAGTATAAGCGCCCAATTAATCAGGACAAAATACCATTCCGGGCTGATAATGGCGTCTAAATTCCATGCGTATGCAATCCATGAGCCGGTTGCGATGAGAAGTAACCCCATGACCGCTACAGTATCGAGAAAATAGGCAGAAATACGCTTCCAAAGCGGTGCAAGAATAGTCCCTTCTGGAATAGGCCAATGCCCCTCACTTTCTTGCACGGCAAGTTTGGCAAGGGTTGGGCCTTTGCCGTGAGTTGAGATGGGACTATCGTGATTCATCTGCCCCCTCCGTTCTATCCGCGTCTATTACCCTTAATGTCACATGTGGAGAACGTGATACGCTTCTAGGCCACGTTCAGAAGCCCAATCGCACCATGAAGCCCAACTAGAATCATTTCGCAGTGTGCGAGGATGGCCGAGAACAATCAAACCCCTTCTCGCTCGAGTAATGGCGACATTTAATCGCCGCCGATCAGTGAGGAAACCCATTTCACCTGCTTCGTTCGCGCGTACGGAGGATAACACGATAACGTCCTTTTCTCGACCTTGATAACCGTCCACTGTTTTGATTTCCAGACCGTGATAGCGTTCATTTTCTTCCCGCCCACCCGCACCTTCAAACAAGTCATTCAACAATCGAACCTGCCCACTATATGGTGTGACTACACCGATATCATGAGGAGTAATATCTCCACCTGAAAGCAACATATCAACAACTCGAACGGCCAATCCAGCTTCATCCATATTCTGTTTGGATGCTCCATCAGGACTAGTATCTTCAGAACCGTCGACTGGAATAAATGCGACAGGTGCATCCCAATTAGGCCAAACAAAGCCTGCTGGAGCAGGTCTATCAGCAGCGGTAACCCCATCTTCCAATCGGCCTTGGTAGAATCGTTCACTCGGCCATTCTCTGATAACTGGATGCATTCTATATTGAGTGGTGAGCATGGTTGACGGCGCACCCAATGCAATTAGACGTTCAAACAATGAACGCGCGAGCCCATCCTCCTCGGCTCTGCGTGAGATTACAGTGGGTGGCAATTGGTGGTGATCACCCACCAAGACCAGATGCCGTGCACCCTTGGTCAACGGAATCAGTGAAGCGGGTTCTGTCGCTTGCGTCGCTTCATCGAGAAGTACGAGTGGGAAACGCCTAGAATCTAACAACAAATGTCCGGCCCCAACACAGGTGGCACAGATGACTTGGGCATGCTCTAAAATATCGTCGCGCATTTGATTTTCAATCCGACGAACTTCTTTCCAACCTTTGTTGATATCCCGATGTGCCAATCCTTTTTCCTTACCTTTTAGTGAGGGTAAACGACGCATTGCCCCTTCATTCAATCCAATAATTGTATCAACATCTTCACGCAAATGGTGTTCCGCCATTTGCGCAGCCATTGTCGCGTCTCTCAGATTTTCTCTAACCTTTACCGGTTGTCCGAGCCGAATTGCCTTGACGCCTTGATTCAGTAATCCTTCCAACAAATTATCTACCGCGACATTTGAATCTGCAACGGCCAAAATTGGCCCTGCTCCATTTTGGGCCCATGCAGCAAGGATACGCACAGCCGTGTGAGTCTTTCCGGTTCCAGGTGGACCTTGAATCAGCGATAAACGATACTGCATGGCTTTGGCGAATGCTTCTGATTGACTTGAGTTGAGGTTTCCTGTATGACTAGCTTGTGCTGCGAGCCGCTTCTGAATCCCACCTAGATTTGCCGGTCTGGCGGCACTTTCCTCCATATCTCGCACTTGACCGTAAAATAATTCTCTGAGCATTGTTGAATTTTCGTCACCAAACAGTGATTCGAGTGCTGCTGCCATACGATCATGAGCAACTCGGTTTGCACCTCGATCAAGACGCCAGGTATCCGTGCGAATCTTTGCTGGCTGCTCATTGACTACAATTCGAATAAATTTACGAGAACGCGACAAAACGGTCCCTTCAATCACTTTCTCTTTGAGGGGATTATGCCGTGAAAGCGTAACGATATCACCATGACGAAATCGATGACGGGGCAGAGTTTCTCCACGAGTAAATAATTTGACAATACGATCTCCAAATAACCATCCATCATTTTTACCTTCTAAGTCAAAGAGGGTAATTCCATTTTCGACCAATCGATCCCGACCCCACTTTCGTAGACGTTCTTCGACTGCAACCATTTCATCTTCAAGTTCCAAACCGATGAGTCGATTGAACCGTTCAAAATGATCTTGTGAACGGGGAAAAGAGATACCATCACTTTCCTCTTCGCTTCCTTGGTGGGCCGAAGAACCCGCAGGTGGCCCACGTTTGATGCGGCGCACCTCCCCCTTTCGGTTCGCCATGTTCGGGCCAGATACTCAGCTACCTTTGGACCCTCCTGCCTCTTCGCTGGCCACTTTTGGACCAACTCACTGAACCGTGTAGTCTTCAAGCGGGGGGCAGCGAATCTTATACCGAGATTGTGAGCGCCCTCATTTAGGGTGGGGCGATGTTTGGCCGTAAGCGGAAGAAAGAGGTTGATAGCCAAATCTGCCCTCTTTGCCAATTAGTTAGTGCCATGGATGTCGAATCCTGTACTCGTTGTTACTATGAATTCACGGTTGCGGCCCATCGTCAAACTGTTTCCGAAATTACTGACGAAGAGAGTGGTGGATTATTCGATGCCCTTCTTGAAGAAGAGGAAGATGCCGACGAAGATTCACCTCTGGTCGATTGGACAAGTCATTCATTTTCTATGGATGACATGACTGTAGAAGTCTCCCCTTACGATGAAGATGGTTTGGTTGAGGTCGATCAATCGGCATCAATGGATCATCAGTTCGATGCTCCACAACAGGTTGCCAGAGTCAAGGGGCAACAGAAAGAAGAGAAAGATGAATACGTTCTCACCGTAGCAGATGTACCAAAAAACGTCACAAAATTCGATACAGGTGATGGCCCTGATTTGACTTACAGGGAAGAGGAATACACAGCTCCCGTTGTCAAACTGGTCGAAATGACCGAAACTGAAGATGTTGAACCTGTACGCTCCGCTTCTTCAATTCCAGATGAGGTGGAAAGCATTGATCATTCTGAACCCACGCCATCTCTCGCACCCGAACCAGCAGCATCAGTACAACCCATTGAACCCTTAGCAATTCCTTCAATTCCCCAAATTCCAGCGATCCCAGAAGTCCCAGTAACCCCGGTAACACCAGCAACACCAACGGTTCCTGTTGTTCCACTTGCTCCAGTTACCCCAGAGTTACCAGTTAGTGCCCCTTTATCGGCACCGGTTGGAATATGGCCGTGGCCTCAATCAGATGCATGGGATGATACCTTGGTGCGCAAGATGCTGCGAGATGCAATGGAATCTGCAAAGAGCGGAGACATTGTCACTTCAAAGAAAACATTGCTGTCCCTAGGTCCACATCTTGGCGAACGTGTTGATCTCGTGTTTCACATTGGTGTCTTACTAAAGAAATTTCAGCAGGAAGAAGTCATGCGGCGTATGATTGAAGCAGCACGTAGCCAACATCCAGATTCCCCTGAAGTTGCAAAGGCAGTTCAACATCTTCTGGCCTGAAGGCATAAACCCCTCCAACACATGCGTCCATTGTGCGTCCAATCACTTCAATCGAGTGCGACATTAATTTGCGTTTGATACCTGCAACACCATCTCACCTTCCTTCAATTATTGAAGCAATCAATGAGAGTGGGAATGAAATTTACCAGGCGATGCCTTGGCTTGAATTGGATGAACCCATTCCTGTACAGGTAGAAGATTACCTCCAAGAGGTTGAACGCTTTGGAGCAGGCGGGCTTTCTTATCATTGGATAATCCAGTATTCTGGAGGAATTGCTGGATTGATTGCGCTTGATTATACGCCTCATTTGGTCATTGGGCATTGGAATATGGGATATTGGGTCCGACCGAATTGTCAACAGAAAGGTCTAGCAGGTCAGTCAATTGATGCAGTTCTCACTTGGATTGGACGCGGTGGTTTAACATCGGTTGAAATTGGTGTTAATCCGGCTAATATAGCTGGTGTTCGAACTGCTGAATCAGCAATTCAAAGGTGGCAAGGTCACCGCTTGGATAATCAAATCGAGGTTAAAGTTGCAGGCCAATTAATTCAGCATCATTGCTGGCTAATTCCTCGTTTGCCATTGGAGGATCCAAAATGACATCATGGTTGAGTGTCGACACAGATGATGAGATTCACCTCCCGTCGAACCGCGGTCATCCATATCGTTCCTCCATGCCTATGCCAGAATGGCGAACAGAGGGATATCGATCTTCGAGCCGCCTATTGAGTGCGACCGACCGCTTCATAGAATGGGCCATTGACGGCCCTGAAACCACTATTTTTCTTCTTGCCGAACAATTGGATTGTTCTGAATTTACCAAACGAATGGACACCTTGTTATCAATGCCAAATATCCTCATTGCCTGTCACGGATGGGGTCACCGTTGTTGGTCAGCATGGCCAGAAGATATCGGTGGTTTTACAGAGATGCTGACCGCTGCCAGAAACCGAATTTCAGCATATGCTGGCGATTCTTGGCGCCCTTGGTTTCGTGCACCAGGTGGTTACATCTCAACTTGGATGGCCGGCCCCCTGGCCACCGCAGGATTCCGCCTAGATTCCTCAGTAAACCCGTCACGGTGGGTTAATCGAAAAATGGGGGGGAATTGGTCGAAGGTACAGCAATCAATGGAGCAATGTGGAGTCATTGAACGCCCTTGGTTGACTACAAGTATTGGGCCAGCTTGTGGCCCGGCTCTAAACTTATTTCCATTTTCGATACTAGCAAGAAAAGCTTGGAAAAGAAATTCAGTTACGATAACCAATAATCCTGAAAGAGGGGAAACTATTGCCCTCTATTGGCACCTTCTCGATCATGGACGAAAATCAGGCCGCTGGAAACCACCACTGGCTAAATCGACGTAATATCGTCCCTTTCCAATGAAATACCCAAATTCTTCACAGCATCATCGTAGACAGCACCTTCGATTTCACCGCGTCGTACCAGAGAGGATAGAGTAGCGAGTACGATATGTTCAGCATCAATTTCAAAGAATCGCCGAAGAGCCTCACGTGTATCTGAACGGCCAAAACCATCGGTACCTAGTACCACATAATCACCAGAAACCCACTGCCGAATTAAATCGGGAACGGCCATCATGTTGTCACTTACCGCCACGGTAGTCCCCACACTATCATCCAAGTGTTCAGCAACCCAAGATGAACGAATATTTTCTGAAGGATGGAGTCGATTCCATCTTTCAACATTCGCGGCATCACGACGAAGTTCACCATAGGATGTGACCGACCAAATTTCGCATGGGATATCGAGTTTTGCGAGTATTTCTGCAGCTCGTTCAACCTGTAGCATAATCGGTCCTGAACCTAATAGTCTAACTTTTGCTCCACTTTTTCCACTGATGCGATATAATCCTCGAATAATTCCCTCATCTACACCATTTGGTTTAGCGGGCATCGAATGATTCTCGTTGTAGACGGTGATGTAGTGGATGACATCTTTTTCATCATTGCACATTTCATTGATTCCATGCTTGATAATCGTCGCCAATTCGTAGGCATACGCAGGATCCCATGCACGCACGGCCGGATTGGTCATGGCCATCAAATGTGAATGCCCATCTTGGTGTTGCAAACCTTCACCATTGAGGGTGGTCCGACCTGCAGTTGCACCGATTAGGAATCCTCGCGCACGGCTATCTGCAGCAGACCAAATCAAATCAGCTACGCGTTGGAATCCGAACATTGAGTAATAGATGTAGAATGGTATCGTGGCACAAACCTGTGTTGAATATGACGTACCGCTGGCAATAAATGTCGACATTGCACCCGCTTCGTTGATACCTTCTTCGAGAATTTGACCACTCTTACTTTCTTTGTATTTCATCAATACAGAATGGTCGACGGGTTTGTACAGTTGCCCATCTGGTGCATAGATCCCAAATTCGCTGAACAGCGGATCCATGCCGAATGTTCTTGCTTCATCGGGAACGATTGGGACAACATGCTTACCAAATCCATCCACTTTCATCAAACTCCGCATCAATCGAACAAAAACCATGGTTGTGCTGACTTTGAGATTACCTTTGGTTCCATCATCGAATTCCGAATACGCCTCATTTTTCGGGGCAGAGAGCCCCATTTTCTGGTTTCGACGTTCGGGCAAAAACCCACCCAATTGTTCACGCTGTTGGAGTAAATAGTTGACTTCATCGGGATAATTTCCGGGTTGAAGATACGGTAAATTTTCTAGTTCGCTATCACCAAATGCCAATCCCATATCGTCTCGCATGAATTGCAACACTTTTTGGTCGGCTTTCTTTTTTCCATGTGTTGAGTTTCTTCCTGCGAACGAAGGCCCCAAGCCCCACCCTTTGATGGTTCTTGCAAGGACAACAGTCGGCCGCCCAGTATGCCCTCTGGCGGCTGAATATGCGGCGTAAATTTTCACTGGATCATGGCCACCTACATCATTGGTTAATGCCTCCAACTCGGAATCAGATAGGTGCGAGACCATTGCGGCAAGTTCTGGAGTGTTGAATAAATCGGAACGAATCATCGCCCCATCTCCCGTCATGATTCTCTGCTCATCACCATCAGCAAGTGCTTCAAGACGTGCAGCCAAAACCCCTTCCGTATCTTTGGCAAATAGATGATCCCAAGATGAACCCCACAGACATTTGATGACATTCCAACCGGCTCCAGTAAACCGTGCTGCAAGTTCTTGCACAATCTTACCATTTCCTCTCACAGGTCCATCCAGTCGTTGCAAGTTGCAGTTAATGACCATCACAATGTTGTCCAACTTTTCACGCGATGCGAGTGTTAATTCCGAGAGTGATTCTGGCTCATCGGATTCTCCATCACCCATGAAATACCAAGATGTACTTTGTGAGGTATCAACCAAATCACGATTGTGAAGATAGCGATTGAAACGGGCTTGGCGAATCGCTGTCATGGCACCTAGACCCATACTTACACAAGGGTATTCCCAATATTCAGGCATTAGACGTGGGTGAGGGTATGAGGACAAACCTTCGTTGAAGGCTTCCTGACGAAAATTTTCCATTCTTGCTTCATCCATTCTCCCCTCCATCCAAGCTCGAGCATACAAACCAGGACTCGCATGTCCCTGCCAATAGACGTGATCACCATTTCCTTCACCATCTTTACCCCTGAAGAAATGATTCAAACCGACCTCCCACAGATGTGCAGTGCTCGCATAGGTCGAGATATGCCCCCCAATCCCTTCGAAGTATTTGTTCCCACGGGTTACCATCATCATCGCATTCCAGCGGATAACATCGAGAATGTCCCCTTCCATTTGCAGGTTTCCAGGGTAGTTCTTTTGGTCATCAGGATGAATCGTATTGATGTATGCGGTTTGTGTTAATTCACCGACTGGAACACCGACTGAATTAGCCGCATTCACCGCTTCTTGCAATAGATGGCGTGCTCGAGCAGCACCAAGATTTTCCTCGACGGAGAGAATAGACTCACGCCATTCTTCAGTTTCCCCTTCGTCGGGGTCAGGAAGTGCGCTTCGGTAGCCAGCATCGACCATACCACAGTCTCCTCAGTTGTTCGGCTAAATGATTGGACTTGAACCAATCGCTAAAGGCCAACGCTTTCACCCGGTCTGTTAGATATTCCATGAACCCTTAATCTTCTTATTTCCCCTTTATCGGGAAAGTGACTCCTGTAGGGTGTTTTTAATAGCATCCTCCTTACAGGAGGAACCATGAGCATGCGCTATGTGAACACACTGCTGACTGCAGCCATCATGATTTTGGTATCGATGAATGGAATCATCGATTTCAGCGAAAAAGAAGACAAAGACCTTGAATTGTTAGAACTCGCAGATCCACATTTTGCCACCAGCCCCGGTCATTCGGTCTTCGCTGAATATGTGGGGGCGGACTGGTGTGCTCCCTGCCAAAACGGTGGCTCTCCCTCGATGCATGCTTTGAAAACGAACTTCCCTTCCGAATTCACTTATCTCTCTTATTTTGAATCAGGCGGTTCCTATCCACCCGACCCTCTCAATCGTCGAAGCCATGTGATGTATGATAGCACGGGAATTCCAACTGCCTCTTTCGGAGATGCAAATACTGGCACCTACCACCCGGTCGGAGCCGCCTCAGGTAACGCGGCTTACGACAGTCAGTTCTCATCTGGTGGAGACATGAAGAACGTCAACGATTATTCTATTTCGCTCACTCAGACCGTGAGTGGCTCGAACATGGATATCGATGTGACGGCCACCTATCTTGGTACTGGAAGCGTGACTGTATACGTTCTCTCAGCCATTACCGAAGAGACATGTCCGGACACCTATAACGACGGGTCAACCCACCCTCACAACGTCATTAAGAAGTGGTTGTTGGACTCTAGCAACTCCGGATTCCGGTCGTTACAACTCACATCCAACACACCTGTGACAACCTCATGGTCTGAACCCATCAGTACAGTTCGTGGGTACGGTAGTGCAACCGCAGCACAGAACTTCAACACCGTTGCAGCACTCACGGGTGGTGCGCACTCTACCTACGCTGATGTCTTCGTGGCAACGGATGCCACGATGAATCCAATGGATCTGTCTGTGACTGATTTGACCATTACCAATGACGATTCAAACTTCGATGGCTTCCTTGCTGGCGAGACTCTGAGTCTTGCGGGAACCATAGCGAACACTGGCACAGAGGACTACTCTGATGGCGGCTCCATTCAGTTGTACCACGTTGATGGTGCGACAGAGAATGCTATCGGCCAAGCCACCAGTTTGAATAATCTCAACGTTGGGCAAACGCAAACTGTTAACGCACAATTTGACACCTCTGGATTAACCATGGATCCAAATGGCCTTGAATCATTCCGAGTTCGTCTAATGAATACCCTGGGTGAGAATGACCCGGTAGTCAACAACCGATTTGATGCCTGGATTAGTCATGATTACTCCCCGAGTACAGATACTCCAATCGCAGATGGAAACACCGCAATTCCACGAGGTGGTACACTCGATTTCGATGTGACTGGCAATGCGCGCGACAATGTTGACACATTGGCGACGATGACTCCGGAATTCGAAGTATCGCCTTCCGGCTTGAACATCTGGGAAAGCACTTGGGTGACTGACCCCATGAGTTTGACTCAGGCAGGAACTCCGTATGAGCGGTATGTGTTCACCGTCGATCCGGTTCAGACCGCAGGTAGCGGCGATTACGATGTGCGTGCACGTCTCACAGATAACCGGGGTCAGACCAGTGTTTGGTCATCCATGACTTCAGCTTTCAGTCTGATGAATGGTCTACCAGTTGTTGTCGATCCGAGCCAACCTGAGAATGCCCCTCTGGATTGCCCATTCTTCCCAGGTCTACCGACCGTGAAGGTGCAGACCAATGAGAATGTTTCACTTGCAGGCCTTGTCTGCGATGCTGAAACTGATTTGACTAACTTGGTTATTACCAGTCAGGACCCGTCATTTATTGCATGGCACGCCTCAGATGGTGAAATCGAAGTAAACTTCGAAACAATGCAGTGGGACAATATGGGTAACCCCCAGCCACAAGGTCTTGGCATTACAATCAATGATGGCGAAGACACCAACACAGGCACACTGTTGTTCAGTGTAATTGAGAATGGTCAGCCTCGCTGGTCTAGTATCCCTGCTCAGTCATATAATGAGGGTGGAAGCGTTCAACTTGGCCTCGCTCAACACCTGACGGACACTGACAGCAATGGCAACCCTTCGAGTGTCATGGACCTATCTTTGTCCATTGTTTCAGTTGAACCAGCTAATATTCTCGATGCCGAAATTTATGGAAACACATTGATGGCAACAGCCTCTGATGATGATGCCTTTGGTAGTGTCGTCATCACAGTTCGAGCAACTGACGCAGATGGACAACTCAGTGAAGCACCAATTCACGTGCATGTGCAAAATGTCAACGATGCTCCTCGCTTAGATGCAGTAGGTCTTGAGAATCTCATGGTTCAGGTCGATGACACCCTTGAATTGAATCTGGCAAATCGTCTAATGGACATCGACGATGATGACGCTGAGATTTGGGCAACAGTAGCATCTGCCGAAGGCATGGTTCAGTACAACCCGATTTCTGGAATCCTGACAGCAACGTACAGTACAGCCGGTCAATACATGATTCAGTTGTCAGCAGAAGATTCCCATGGTGACGCAGGTCAGTGGAATTTGATGATCAATGTGATTGACAGTGTGCCGCTAGTTTGGAGTACAGATGGTAGCACAGGCGACATTGATATCGCGGTCACCGATATGTTCTTCGGAAAAGACCCAACCTTCTTCATAGTTCAACTCAGTGATGTTGAATTGACAAATATCGTTACAGAATGGCAGATTTGTACTACCGACAACGGTATTTGCCACTCGTATGGCACCGAATCAATCGACGCCTCAACTTTCCAAACAGGACACACATTCGTTGCAGCCTCCATTTCCGAGAATGGATTGGCCAATTTCGATGAAGTGAAAATTATGGTGACCGCAGTTGGAACTGATGGATTTGATTACGAATCGATTTCAATATCATACCTGGCAATAGATGAGTCTGACGTTACTGATCCAATCGATGAAACAGGCGATGACACAGATAACGAGCAGACTGGAGAAGATATTGATGCATCCCAATCTGGTGGCATGAGTGCCATGGTCATTGGCGGCATAGTTGGTCTGGTGTTGCTGCTTGTGATTGCAGGTGTTCTTGGTTCCATGCTACTGCGTGGCGGCCGTGATGAAGAACTCCCAGTCAGTGATTGGGGAACTGAAGTTGCTTTCGCCTCACCCGTAGCAGCTGCTCCCGCACCTGCTGTCGCAGCCAACCCCATCGTCAATTCAGTCCCAGATTATACTCACCTTACACCTGGTGGTCAATATGTGACTGGTCACGCTGGAGAGACGGTTTACTTGGCACCAAATGGTACCGCTTGGACCATGCAGGCTGACAGTTCGTTTATTCGAACATCCTGATTTGAAAACAGGGTCCGCACCTAGTGTGCTCGGCGAATAAAGGGACTTTGCCCTTTTTGACGGGCCAAGTCACTTTTCAAGCCCCAATAGGGGTTTTTCCGATTCAATAGCCGACTTCCCAAGGTGAATGATTAATAGCGTTCTTCAGAGGGCCGACCCTATGTCAGTAGCCGACATGGTACAAGGAATGATAGACACATTGAATGAAGCACTCGTGGATGCGGGTAAGCACGACCGCGGCAACTCAGCCGCGGGCACTCGTGTACGCAAGGCCATGCAGAGCACAAAGAACGCAGCACAGGGCGTGCGCAAGCAAGTCCAAGCTGACAAGAACGCTTGATTCGTTCAATTGTTTGTGCCCCCGTTTTGACTTCGGTCAAGGCGGGGGCCTCTTACGTTTCAGCCTAGAGTCACTTCAGAATGAGTCGTCCATACGATCCATTCTCCACCACCATTCATGAAATCAGCTTGTCCAGTTGTTTGATACCACCCTTCAACGGGTGCATCCCACTGGATTCCAGGTGACAGTACAATCCATTTTACCGTGGATAAATTTCCACGATTTTGTATGGTTTCACCTGAGAACAATTCTGTTTCCCAACCTGAATCAGGAGCGCGCCAGTGCCCAGTGATATTGCGCTCAACCACTTCTTCGATATGAGTATGGAATGTGTATAGGTAGTGCATGCCCAGGGTAGTATCGTGAATAAAGAGGAAGTCCTCACCATCTTCCATATTGTCTGAAAGAATTTCTGCGGTATCATCAGTCCAGTAAGTTTGGCCATGCAAACCAGCTGCTAGGGAGATTGGTAAAATCAGTAAAACACCGATAATTGCGTTTCGTTCAGCCCAATTGATATCACCATTAACTCGTTTGATTAAGATATAAGAAGGAATGGCAAGGATTGTGATATATCTCCCATTGTTACCCATTGTCCACATATGCCAAGGCCATTCTGAATTCCAGAGAATCGATTCAAAGGTCCACAGGCATGCCACATAGGCCACAATTGCGCCAGCCATTGTCCCAATGAAAAGTGCTAGTTCTCCTGTTAAACGGTCATCATTACTTGCCATTTTACCCCAAGTAATCGTTGCGAATGGCCACAGAATCATACCGAACATCCCGTAGATAATGACGACCCCAAAGATCGCAATCAGCAAGGCCTGAATGAAACGAATTGTATCTGTAGTCACCACAGAGAACGACCCGTATCCCAACAAACCCAAACTTACGATGCTTAGTAATCCGAATGCAAACCCCCCTGCTATCGCTTTTTGTGGGTTGAACCAATGGTTGGGTGCACGATCAATGAGCATCCCAATCCCAATCAGTGCAATCAGTGGGAACGTAAATGAAAATGGATCAGCTTTCCATTTCAAAACCAAGACCCACAAAACCAGTATTGAGGAAAGCCCGATTGCCGTAACTCTCGCAAGTGGATTTTTTTCCGAACCGTAATTCCGCGACATTTTCCAGATGGCCCATGCAATCCCAATCATCGCAAGGTAGGTGTATTCAGAGTAACCCCTTCCAATCGAAAAGATGAGTGCAGGGTTCAGCAATAATACAGTAATCGTTTCTTTGCTAAAACCCATACGATTTGCAGTGATGATTGCGACGAGAAAACCAATGATTGCAAATGGCATTACTGTTCCAGGCGTGACACTACTTTCAGGAACATCTTGAGCATCCATTGGATTCGAGGCAAGGGGGTCTTCAGTTCTCACATCACCCCAGTCGAGAGCCCAACCATTTTCAGTTTGAATATAGGCCCCTTCGACATGTGTATCTAGGCCTAAGTCACTGGTGAAAATAGCCACCAAATTCAGAATAATTGCGAGGATAAACAATCCATTCCAGAATCGGACTTGACTGCCGAGGGTTTCTCTCTCATCAGAGGTTGCAGCCTCTTCCATTGTGTTAGTTCCAGGCACAGGTGGCTATGATTGCACCGATGTTCAGAAGTCAAAGAGTGTTGATTGCCCTTTGGTTCGCATTCTACCGGCTCCCTTTATTCGCTCAAGGGCCCGGTCTACACGTCGCTCACTGAAATCACGTTCATTGATGAGAAATTGCTTGAGGCCATCTTCATCCGTCACACCAGATGCAGGTAGTTCCCCAGATACAGGATGATTCAGGAACAACTCACGAATTTCATCTAGGCGTTCAGGAATATCCTTCTCTTTAGCTTCACAAACCGCTTCAATGGTCCCGTGCTCTTTGATTAATTTGAGCCCAGTTTTGGGTCCGATTCCACGTATACCTGGGTGGAAATCAGTTCCAACCATAATGCCTAAATCGACCAGTTGCTCATGTGTAATATCGTGTTCCTTGAGAAGATCAGCCAATACAATTCGTTCTGCTGTAATCACGCGTCCGAATTTCTTGGAACCATGACTGGTTAAATTTCGAACCATCACAGGGCTACCATACAGAAGTACATCCCAATCTTGACTGGCAACCCCCGCAACCAGCCCTTGTCGACACCAGACACTAGCAGCCCCTTCTGCTTCCATGGGTGCCTCTATCCAAGAGATGCCCAGCAGGTCGAGCATTTGTTGGGTTTCTTGCACCATTTCTGGTGTGTATGACACAACCTGCGCTCCCAGTTTGTCAGCGGCTTTCCAATCTTCAGCCTCGATGGCGGCTTCCCATTTCTGCATAGCGTTAACCCGCCTTTCTTTCCGTCCAGCCAAGGTTTCGAATTTGAGTTCGTGTGGCCTACCGTCAAAAACGAATACGGGATCAATTCCCGCTTCAATCAACTTCGCGCTTCGGTCGAGGAATCCCATTAGATGAGATACAGGTCTACCATTACTATCTCGCAGGTAGGTTCCATCTTTGCCCTCCCCTCGTGCGCGTAGACTGGTGATGAATTGGTAAGCGGTGAGAAATGCATCCACAGCCACACGTTGCCCCGCAAGGTCACTCATCTGAATGGATACAGGTGAAGCGAGGTCACGGAGATTGCAGCCCATTCAAGTCGCCTCAGAATTCTTCGAGATCATCGAGTACATCTTCCACATCCTCATCATCATAATCTTCATCTTCGTCACCAGCACCACGATTTTGGCGGAATCCCATCCAAAAACCAATACCTCCCATCAGAAGTCCTAGTGCGGTTGCAGTGTGTGCATAATTTCCCCAAGATGAATCCAACCCAATAAGTGTGCAAGCTTCGTGTGGAATTGCATATCGGGTACTATCTTCACCATCGACGGTAACCGTGATAATTTGGGGTGAACCGTTCGGATCTGCGTACATGGGCAGAAATGCACTTTCGCCCGTGGCTGGATTTGTAGTGTTGATGATTGTAATTTCAGCCAGAACCGCTTGACCTGGACGTAAATCCATGTGGAATAGAGAGAAGTACAATTGTACATATTCCTTTCCACGTTTACTGATTTCGACATCTCCAAGTATTGCAGCATCAGTTTCATGACCAAGTCCTGAGATTGTTTCAGCACCGTCTTTAGCGGTATACACTTGATCAAATTCTGCATAGAATGTGAATGCATACCCCTCCACCAATTCATCGCCAAGGAAGGTTCCATCTCTTTCTTCGAGTTGTGCCAATTCTTCGATACTCCACACATCAGGATCATCGGGGTTGGCAGCTGTGCCAGTCGCCAGAGGTCCGGCTAAAAGTGGAGCCACTAACATAGACACTAGAATTCCTAATCCAGTCAATAGAATCGAGAGTTCTTTGAATGGAATTGAAGGGAGGAACGTGAAGCCTCCCACGAATACACCAATCCCTAACACCCCCCAAACGATGAGTCCGAGAATTGATGATGAGTTTGCATTTTCAAGATTATAACCAGATGCTTGTGCATAAGGTGAAACGTATTTTTCGCCATCAAGACCGGGTACAACAGGCTCGTAAGGAGCCAGCACTGGAATGTCCATGTATGAATTTCCATTTCCAAGATACAGTGTATATCCACCAGCAATTGATTGTGGTTTTTGGTATGTGACACGCAGCCCAAAGGTTTCATCTGCTGGGATTTCATCATCATTCACAAAAAATTCAAATTCATAGAAATTGTCCTCATCGGGTTCATTAATCGATTGTTGAGCCAAATCCCGATTACCTAAACGTAGCACAATATCTACTTGTTTGGTGCATGAATTTGATTCAATATCACAAAAGATTGCGAGTTTAACTTTTCCAACAATTGCCATTGTATTGTCAATTGCAAGAGGTTCAGATACAGGATTCGTCCCTTCAAAAGTAAATGATCTAGGGCCACCACCATTGTTAGGGTCACCAAGGACATTGGTTTCGCCCAGACTGTCATCTGATTCTGCATCATTTACCGCTGAATGAGTCCACATTGGCCACATGTCTGGTGACCCTCCTTCGTCATTATTGCCATACATATACATTCGATTTTGTTCAAATGTCAAATTGCGTGGGTCTTCAGATTGCATTGCACCCGCACCGGGTTCCTGAGCGGTAGTTGGGATGGTTGCAAATAGACTGGCAAACAACAGCACGCCGAACAGGACGATTGCCCCTCTCCCACGTGTGCGCATAAAGCGAGGGGAGAGGTGCGACCGTTATAGGATTAAGGCGGTGTGTGTGCTGCGTAGCAGCACAGACGCGCACGCGAGAGAGGGTAACCGGAAATGATGAATTCAGTGGTCATTGGAGCGGGTTGGCATCCTGGCCTTTTTCGAATAGAAGCCGCGCAGTTGATTGATTCCTTTGAAGCGGTCCATGCACATGCCCTCGTCTGTGACGAGTTACAAGCAAATCTGTTAATCTCACGTTCCAGCCTTATCGCCGAAGTATTGAGTCCCGGCGGGATTGTGTTGATGGAAAATGCGATTGAGAGTATATCGAAAGCATTCCTCGCATTGAATATTCAAGGTGAAGTTGCCGTTAAATCCAGTCGAACCGGAGAGAAAATTGAAGGTTGGTCAAGCCAAATTATTGCTGGTGAAATTGGCGGTGTTTTGGTTGAAGCAGGGAGAAAAATAAATTTGTCCAATCCAGATGTCACCCTTAGAGTCCACCTTCTAGCCCCATCTAATCGTACCATGCATCCAGACGATTTTTCTGCTACCCCTGTGGTTGCATGGGGCATTACCATCCATGACGGTGATGATTGGGCCACGAGAACAGCACCCAACCGGCCATATTTCAAGCCAGTGAGTTTAGATCCCAAACTTGCACGAACCATGGTCAACCTTGCCTGTCCAAATGGTGGAACTCTATTGGATCCATTTTGTGGAACGGGGGGCTTGATTGTAGAAGGAATACTTTGCAACATCGATTGTTATGGGAGTGACCTTGCTTGGCCCATGGTCACCGGTACCCGTGAGAATGCTAAATGGGCTCAAGAACGGGGGGGGAAAGGAGAGTTTCTGATTCGTAATGGTTCAGCCCTCGAATTGTCAAAAACTTGGGACGAGCATTTCGATGGATTTGTATTTGATCCACCATATGGCCGCAATGCATGGAAATCTACAGACGGTTTTGAATTACTAGAAGGTGCCCTTTCGTCTTGCAGTTCTGTGGCTAAAGAGCAGGCAAATCTTGTCACACTAATTCCCTGGCCACCTTCAGCGATTTCTGAATCTGTTGATTTGGGTACATCCTTTGGTAAATCATGGGCTGAGATATCTGATGCATTTTCAACCGCAGGTTGGAAAATTGTCACGACCGCACCCATTCGGGTTCATCGAAGCCTCGCGAGGATGCTCATACATGCTGAAAAAATGGTAAAATGATTGTTGAAGGTAACGGTGTAAACAAACCAAATAAATGCCGAAACAGACAATTTCCCTATAGTAAACGTAGATTTCCCCAATATTCAGGACCAAAACTACGTTTGTTCATTATTAGGAGTGAGCGGTGCAGGATTCGAACCCGCGTCGACGGGTCCGAAGCCCATCAGGATATCCAGACTACCCTAACCGCCCATTTCCAACCGGGACGGACCTCCTCCTTCAAATCGTCGGAACGAAGAGGAGGATTCAATGGAGACTTGGCCGACATCCCCCTGCCTCGAAAAAGGCTGCAGTTTTTGCTGCCGAAATACGGAGATGCCTCTATCCCCTAGCGATGTACTGCGGATTGCAACAACAACGGGCCAACATCCTGAACAATTTAGCAAAGAGGAAAATGGTATTCGAATTCTTTTGAACAATCCAATCACTTCTGCTTGTGTTTTCCTTGACACAGATTCAGCAGATGTTCACGCACCGGGCCTTTGTTCGGTATACGAGAATCGCCCAACGGGTTGTCGTACATATCCACTGATTCTGAATGCAGACGACGAAGCATTTCTTGACACACTTTGTCCACACCGGGAAGACTTCCCTGAAATTCCACCCGCATTAGTACTGATGCTAAAGCGGCTTGATTCTGAACTTCAGGGCCAATCTTGAGCGGGCCATGGTAAATTAGGCCTTGACCATAGAGTGATGGCATCGCCGCCCCAATTGGTTTTGCCAATCGATTCTAGGCCTGAACTGGTGAGAATATTTTCCGCTAAACCACTGTTTGGCCCATCACCCAGTGTGGTTGAAGATTGAATGATAATGGCACGATCTACGAGTTTTTCATCGAGGAAGTGTTTCCAAACAATAGGCCCACCTTCCACCAATAATTCCTGAACACCCCTATCCCCGAGATGGTCTAGAAGTGCATTGAGGTCAGCCCCCCCATCTCCAGCAGGCAGGGTAACTCCTCTTGAATCAGGTTGAATGTGTACGAGCACAGTTTCTTCATCATCGGTCAATACCTTTGCGTCAAGAGGAATTCGGAGCGTTCGATCTAGGACAATTCTCAAGGGTTGTGAACTTCGGTTTAATGGTACACGACGAATATTGAGTGTAGGATTATCGCGAATGATTGTGTTGACTCCGACCAATATTGCATCACACTGCCGCCTCAAGCGATGAGCGGCGTCTAGACTTTCTTCAGAGGTGAAGCGTCCAGGTGAATCTCCATCCACCACACCATTCGCATCCATGGCTGCTTTGAGTGTGACCAATGGGCGTTTGTATGTACACCAATGCATAAATGCCTGCATTTGGGTTTGTGCTTCCCCCTCAAGAAGCCCTTCACGAACCGTAATGCCAGCATCCAATAAGACCTGAATACCTTCACCTCGCACTGTTGGATTTGGGTCACGTGCCGCTACAACAACTTCACTCACACCAGCCCAGAGCAAAGCCTGGGTACAGGGTGGCGTTCTACCAAAATGGTTGCACGGCTCTAGTGTGACATAGGCTGTACAGCCTTCAGTTGCCGCACTTCTGACTTCAGCATCCGCAATCGCAGCTTGTTCGGCGTGCAAATCGCCAAGATGATCATGCCATCCTTCAGCAATAATGTTGCCAGCCTGAGCCAGAACACAGCCTACAGGTGGGTTGGGTGAAACTTGCCCCCGCCCCCTTTCAGCGAGTTCGAGCGCCCGCATCATGCAGACTACATCAAACTCAGACCATGATGTGTCCATGCCCGCCGGAGGGGGCGCATGATACCCGTTATTTTCGGTTGTATAATTTCTAGATGGTTGCCGGGAAAAACTCTTGATTGGGAGACGTTCTCGCAATGATATGGTTCGCATTGCATGTATTGTCAATCCGGCAGGTCGAGATGGAACTGTCCTGAAACGGTGGCCGAAGATTGCTGAACAAATCAAAGAAGAAGGATTGGACTGTGAGATTCACTGGACTGAGCGAACAGGACACGCTTCCGAGTTGGCCTTTAGCCTTCGAGACCGCGATGATCTAGACCTCGTCGTTGCTGTTGGCGGAGATGGTACGATGAATGAAGTTGCGAGTGGATTGAGAGGCTCCTCAAGGACACTTGGAATTATTCCAATGGGTAGTGGTAATGACTACGCACGTGCACATGGAATTCCTCTGCGCAATACGAAGGAGGCAGTTTCTATTCTCAAGTCAGGAGTTGACAGGCGTGTCGGCGCAATGCGAATCGATGGTGCCCCTGCACCTGCTTTACCACACTACCCTTCACCGGCTACAACCGAATGGGATGGTCAAGCCGATGAGGATTGTATGGTTCGTCGGTGGGCGTTCCTAGAATCAGATGGCGGTACGACAAGTGATGTATCTCGACGAAAAACACTTGGGCAAGGAAAACATATTCGAGGGACGATGAAGTACACCTATCTTGGAATCAAGAGTATCCTTGGTTGGAAGAAACAGGATGGTTGGCTCAAAGTGGATGATGTGGTACTGGGTCGAACGGATATGAGTGGATTGTATACCACGATTATGACTCAGACTTTCGGCGGTGGCTATCGTGTTGCCCCAGGTATGTGTGTTACGCAGGAATCAATGTCCATCATATTGGCCACGGGTCTCTCTAAATCACAAATGCTTCGTATCATGGGCCCCCTCAAGAAGGGCACCCACGTTGGAAAATGGGGCATCACCCTCAATCTAGGAAAGAGACTAGAGTTGCGTAATATTGATGCAAATAATCAACCCTGCAATGTACCTCATGATCCACCGATGTGGGTTCAAGTTGATGGAGAACCTTGCTTAATGACCCCTGCGATTATTCAGTATGTATCTGATCAATTGACCATCCGTGGTGGACAAACGATTCCAAATGGTTCATCAGACTGAGAAGTCGCTGAAATCTCCTTCATCGTTGACTTCAGGGTCGACTTTTCTCACCGATTTTTCTTCATCCTCTTCAGTAGGTTTGGGTTCTGAATTATAGGTTTGAGTTTTGCGAGTTTTGCGAGTTGTCTTTGGTTTGGGTTTAGATTTCGCAGGGGAAGAAAGGTTTTGACGCTGGCTTCCAATGATACCCCGAAGTCCCTTTGTCTTCAATTTTTGTTCTAATGCTTGTTCTTCCTGCATTTCAGAAATCATATCATCCATCGCATCGGCTTCATCAGTAGATACCACAGAACTACCAGCGACATAGTGTTCGGTAGATCCGGGTGTTTGCTCTGCAAGAGCAGCGCCGATATCGAATTTTGGCACTGCAGCAGATTTTTTCGTAGGTTTTCCTGTGTATTCGGAATTCTTGGCCTGGGTGGCCGCAGCCATTCTTGCATCATGTCGAGCGGCTTCATGTCGGGCTGATTTCCCTGCCCTCATTTGTTGCTCTGATAGCATTGCTTGAGCTTGTGAATCTGCACTGAGGATAATTTGATTCCGCGAGAAGATGTAGAGTGCACCAGATGCTACGATTGAGATAAGTAGCATAGTCGTGTATAATCCTCGGCCAAAGAACGGAATATCACCGCCGATATAGGCTTCATCAGAATTGACAACCCTTTCATCACCATAGGTCAGTGATGTGACGATAAAGTGCCCACCCCAGCCACTGTCGGACGCATCGATATCGCAACCATTGAGTTGATCAGGGGAGATATAGACGTCCTCAAGGTAACCATTGAGTTTGACAGCTTGATTGGTGTCCATCTGTATGACAGCATCAAACACATTTTCATTTGCTGGAATAATAGCTATTAGGGTCCAATCTTGGTGAGGGAATTCACTTGCTTTTCCATTTTCAAGATTTCCATCTACCATCGGAATCCCTTCCGCTTGTTTGGGTGAAGACCAATCTTTGTCGCTATTGACAACACTAACAAAAATTGACCCTAGTTCAACTTCTTGTGCTTCTTCATACGGCATTTGCATGAGCATCCAAGAAGTAATCGCATGTGTGGATATTTGCGGCTGATCAAAGACTTTTGTTTGCACTAACCATCCAGATATCGAGTATTTTGTGCCATTACATTGTTTTAATTCTAGTGAGTCAGAATCGTAATGCTGCGATGAACTGCTGGACAATTTATTTGTAACCGAAATTTCAGGTCCACTAACACTACTGCTATCGGAGCTAAGGCTGGTACTATATTCACCATTTGAAGCGCCCCAAGTGATATTTGGGCCACCTATACAGCCGGAAAGTGAAGGCATCAAAAAGAGAAGAACGAGAAGCGGAACAAGGCGTCGCACGCATCGCTGAGGGTGCTCCCCATTGAAGACTGTTCGCACCCGTAGGGTGCGTTACAACTCAGTGGCCGTGCTCACCGTCTCCGTCGCCATCTACATCAGCACCGGTGTCGTGATGCAGTAGATGTGCTAAATCTTCCATGAAGTCCGCAGTTGACCAGTCATCACCCGTGTAGATGAGGCGCTTTTTACCATCTTTATCGATGATGTAAGTCAGAGTATTGTGTCCAACCTCATACATTTCTTCTTCATTATTCATCCCATCATGGCCATGCGAATCATCTTCACCGGGCGGCGCTTGATTTTCAGTCCACATGTACCCAGCGTCATCGCAATCAATTTGTTGAGTATGGTTTGTTGCAGTATGCGTCCCCATGTCATAGCAGACCATATTGCTACCTGGTGTTGGCAAATACGAAAGGTTGGCATCGGATGCAGCCCAAGCAATATGATCTGTATCTTGCATCATCATCACTTCATCAATCCCATCTGAACTTTCTTCCCAAGCTTCACCCGATGTATTCCAGATGTGTAATACCCACCACCAAGACCAGTCACTGGGTGAGTCAACACCGTTGATTCCAGTCATTGAATGCCCGTAGGTTTCGTGTACGGAGTAATTCAGAGAAATATTGTTCATCGCCATCACAGTCTCAGTCAAATTCCACCCTGTTGCATTTTCCTCAGGGAGCATATCGTGTTGTCCATCAAGCAATGCAGTGGTATTGTCAGGGTAGAGTACCGATACCTGATGTGACATGTTAGAATAATCACTGTGATCTGAGTGGTCGGAATTGATATGCGATGTATCGACAAACAAATTGTAACTGGTCCAAACCTGTGAAAGTTGACTGTGATTTTCACTGGTGAGGTGCGTCCAATCATATCCGCGTTGTGTGGTCCACTCAAGCAAATGCTCTGGAGAATCTCGAGCAGGGTCAATGGTCATGGAAAGAATAACCAAATCATCGTCATCTGACATTTCACCATTGATATAATGCAGATTTGCCTCAATTGCTAGGCAAACATCGGGGCATGCGGTATAAGTAAAGGCTAGAACGATGACTTTGCCCTCATAATCAGATAGCGACACATTGTGGCCATTCTGATCTGTTAAGATGAAGTCTGGTGCTGGTGATGCCGGATTGTACTCCATTCCATGAAAGTCGTATGGGTCCTCATGGTCGCTCCCGGTACATCCAGATAGTGCTGAAATTAGTAGGATTGATACCATCAGTAAGGTTGGAGTGTACCTCATCAATTTACGCTATTGAGTTTGGTATATCACCTTGGTGTCAAATCGATTTGAGGATATGGCGCGGACGGAGAGATTTGAACTCCCGCGGCAAATACCACCGGATTTCAAATCCGGCGCGATACCAGGCTATGCGACGTCCGCTGTGTTGGGTCCGAGGCGCTGCTCGGCTAAGTGTTTCACGCAACATCATGTGTAGAATCCAGGCCGGCACCAAGCCGGCAAGGTATCTGCAGCATCGGGGTGTGTTAATCCAATGAACAACACCATGACTACGATGAAAAATACAGGGAACAGGGCAGTAGCGGTTAGAACTCGACTGTCATCATCACCTTGCAGGTGCATGAAAATCGCTGCAATACCAACACCCTTCACAATTCCAACGGCGACTAGGATGAAGACAACAGTGCTCATACTCACAGTACCTTTCATTGAGAATGTAAGTGCTACAGCGATAATTTCAATTGCTGTGAAAATCATAAGCACCCAGAAGTTGAAACTGTAACGATCGAATCCGAAGATTGTGTGATGCCCATCATGCCCATGTTCGCTCATTTTTCATGCCTCCGTTAATACAGGTAGAATGCGGGGAAGACCAATACCCAAACCAAGTCGACAAAGTGCCAGTACAGACCGAAGTATTCGATGCTAACCGCGTTTTGAGGTGTATATCCGCCTCGGAATGCCTTGATTACCATATAGGCCAGCGCAACCATTCCACCGAATACGTGCACACCGTGTGTACCAGTGGTAACATAGAATGTAGAAGCTGACATCCGTATATCGAAAATAGCATCCTGTCCAGGTGCACAAGCGCCAAGGTGGTCGGCCCCTCCGTGGTGATCCCATTCATGACAATAGGTATACGCTGATTCATGTATGGTGAAATGATCAGCGCTCAAAGATGGTGCGTGGAAGTAATACCAGTCACCTGCGTGCCCGATTTCAAACCCGACGAACCACTCAACCAGTTTGAATGTCAAGAAGAGGCTTGCCAATACGAGGGTGATTGAGAGGTACTTGCCGACCTTGTTGTTACGCTCGGCATCACTGAGGCTCGTATCCTTTGCAGTCTTCAATGCAAGTACAATTGTGTACGAGGAAATAATCAGCGCGAAGGTATTGATTGCCCCAGGGATGAGTGTATCGGGCATGAAGCCTAGAGCTGCGTTTGCATACTCTTGGTGGTAGCCACCTTCTGCGATAAAGTAGGATGCAGGGAGCCAGCATTGTTGTCCGGCTTCTAGCACAACAGTTGAGCCAGGTTCAATGCTGCTTTGGAATAGATCCTCACAGTTGTCAAAACCAGTTCTATATCGAATGTAGGTGGTGAAAAGGCTACTGAACACCATCATTTCAGACATTAGGAACATCCAAAGAGCAACTTTGCGAATGTCGATGGTGCGGAAGGGCGTACCCACCGCTTTTGCTTCGTAGGAACCACTGTGACTCCAATCCTGTCGCCAGAACACAGTTATTCCGGCAAAGAAGATTGCCAACCCAGCGATCATTAGGCCAATCTGTGATGAGTGAATGGCATAGGTCCAGAGATCTGCCTCATGATCCCATGTTTGTGTGAATACCTTGGTAAATCCAAGAAGGAATATACTCGAACCAAAGGCCAGCATGATTGGTGCCCATGAATTGTGAGGCGCACCCCCGTGACCGTGATCCCAATCGTGTGGACCCCAATGGCTGTGTTGATGATCGTGATGGTGGTCGTCGTCGTGTCCGCCGTAACTCATTCCTCTTCACCTCCATCGCTTTCAGGAATCATCATCCATTGAATCAGTCTACCAAAGAATCCAGGCTCTCCATCGTCATGCCCTCCCCACTCCGGAGCGAATTTCAGGTTAGGTAAGTTGCTCGGATCGTGTGAAGGCGTCGGTGGTGGGCTTGTGACCATCCATTCCATGGACCATCCACCCCAAGGGTCGCTCGGTGCTTTTTGGCCCCTAAGACCACTACTAATCATGTTGTAAACGAGGATCAAATTGCTTGCAAAGAACATGAACGCTGCGATTGTAATCATCATGTTCCAATCGGCAGTCTCAGGAGGAAGTGCAAAGTATTCATCAGTCGTGATGAAATACGTATGTTGCCGTCGTGGCATGCCTTGAATTCCCAATCTGTGCATGGGCCAGAATACCATGTTGTAAGAGATGAATCCGGTCATGAAATGAAGGATCCCAAGTTTTTCGTTCATCATTCGCCCGGTGGCCTTGGGGAACCAGTAATAGATTCCAGAGTAGAGTCCGAAGACGATTCCACCCACGAATACATAGTGGAAGTGAGCGACGACGAAATAGGTCTCATGCAAGTGTAGATCCATGGCCACAGCAGGGAAGTACATTCCTGAAATCCCACCCAGTGTGAATGTCACAAGGAATCCAAGCGCCCACAGTGTGTGGGTTCGATAGACAAGACTGCCACCGTGCATGGTTTGCAACCAGTTGAAGATCTTGATTCCGGTTGGAACAGCGACCAGCATTGTCGTCAACATCGTTACGAAGCGCAGTACTGGACTCATACCTGAGGTGAACATGTGGTGTCCATAAACGATGAATCCAAGAATACCAATACCTGCAAGAGCGAAGACCATTGACTTGTAACCGAAAATCGTACGTCGAGCACTGGTGGAGAGAACTTCAGAAATTACACCAAAGGCAGGTAGTACGACTACGTACACTTCTGGGTGTCCAAAGTACCAGAACAGGTGACTCCAGAGTAGAGGGTCACCTCCAGCTGCCACTTCATAGAACACCGTACCTATCGTTCGATCCAATAACACTTGAATCAATCCAATGCCAAAGGCAGGGATAGAGATGAAAAGCATCAGTGTTGCAATCAGCATGGACCACGAGAACAAGGGCATCTGCATCCAACCCATACCTGGAGCACGCATGGTACAGAAGGTGGTCATGAAGTTAATTCCAGATATGGTCGATGATGCGACAATCAAAATCTGTCCCGCCACCCATAACGTCGCGCCCGAATGGGCAGTATGTGATACGATATACGGTGCATAACCGGTCCAACCCGTATCAGCTCCCTGCCCACTGAAAATTCCAGCAAAGATGAGTAATGCTGCGGCTGGATTCAGCCAGAATGCTAGTGCATTCAATCGAGGGAGAGCCAAATCTGGTGCTCCAATTTGCAATGGCACAATCCAGTTTGCAAATCCAGCAATCATCGGCATGGCTGCGAGGAAAATCATCGTCGTACCGTGCATGGTAAAGAATTGATTGTATTCATCTTGAGTTAGGAAATCATTTCCAGGTGATGCGAGTTGAATGCGGAAAATCATGGCGAATAGCCCACCAACACCAAGGAAGAATAGACCGTTAACCATGTACAATGAACCGACCTTTTTGTGATCTGTGCTGGTGATAAAATCACTAAACCAAGGCCAGAATTTCTCCCAAGAAAAAGCATCAGGATCTCGGCGATAGAATACCCAGGTGATACAGCCCAGTGTGATGACAACCATCAGTAGAATTGCACTGGCTAGAACGGTGAGGCCACTGGCTTGTTCTACAGGTTGTGGACCTACATCAACTGTGAGCCGATTCCACATATCTCCAGTATTCCCACCATCACCATTGACGGAATTGGTGTGGAGGATGAATTTGGCCCCACCATCCGTAGGTGCAGTCCATTCGACTTGCCAAGTTCGTTGGTCATTGCCTTGGTTGGTGTCTGTATTGTCTTCTCCGGTGTGTGTAAGGCTACCATCTGAATTGATCTTCACCATGTCGTCAACAGGTGCTAGCGCTCCTGCACTTGCCCACAGGTGGAATCCACCCAAAGCAGCTGGATTTGTGTTTTCAGAAAAAGAAGGACCACCGGTGAATGAAATGTTCAGTGTGTAGGTGGCTCCGGCTTCAAGTTCTGATGGAAGTCCCTCAAGACTTGGGACCACATCGCTACTCGCCACCCCGCCACCATGACATGTACATCCTCCATCCTGTGCGCCAGAGATACCAGTGGGGTATGACTGTGCACTAGGTGCGATAGCAACTGCGAGGAGTAGAATAGCAAGAATGGCAATAAAGCGAGGATTCTTCATTGAATTGAACATTATCAATCACCTCACTCAAAGACTTCGACAACAGCAGTCATGTAACCGTGGTCTTTACCACAGTATTCGGTACACATGAGCAAGGACGAACCAATTTCATCCATACTAGGTGTGTGATACAGTCTGGTTTCCATACCTGGTTGTGCATCTTCTTTGATACCCCAATCGAGGAAGAACGGTGCATGTGTAACATCGTTTGAGGTTAGGCTGAACATGTATGACTGCTCAGCCTTCACACGTAACAGCGGTTTGATTTGTCCCTCGACATCAATGGTTGTAAGTTCACAAATTAAAGTTCCATCAGCATCATAAAACATCATATTTGAACGATTTTCCATCGCTAGAAATGACTCAGGCGCCTCTTCAGTACCTCGGAGTGGATCGCAGTCGATATCCCAATACCACTGATTTCCAGTGAGATTGATTTGGTGGGCGTCAGGGTCCGCTCTCCACATTTCGTCAATGGGTCCCCATGCGATGTATGTGAGGTAGATGATGAGAATAAACGGTACAATAGTCCAAGTTAATTCCATCCTCATATCGTCATTTTCTTTTGGGAAAGTACCCGGTATGAAATCGTCTACATTGTTGTTAATACCGTCTTTGGAGCGGTATCGTAGTGAGTGATGAAACATCCATACCATCACAATTACGAAGGTGATTGCAGCCCAAAAATTGAACTCATTGAAGAGAGCCCAGAAAATGTCGCCGCCTGCCTCCATAGTGTAACCTCAGGCGGCCCGGAGAGAGGACGCTATATGACTGTTATCTGGCCCCCCGTAGGGGGGTCAGGAAAACGAACAGAAACACAATAACCATCCGATTAATTCAAGAATCAACTTCTATGGTTGGTTCTTGATGGGAGATTGGCCGGCAGGACTCTTGCGCGAGGAGTTAGATGCAGTTATTTTGGCGGTCGCCGTTCAGCCGGGATCAAAGCGAATCAGTATCGAAGGAATCGATGTTTGGCGCGGGCGTTTACAAATCGCAGTCAAGGCCATACCGCAGAAAGGAGCCGCCAATGAAGCAGTCTGTGAGTTACTTTCAGAAACATTCGGAATCCCATTGGTTTTCGTCGACATTATTGCTGGCCATCGTTCACGTCAGAAATCAGTTAAATTACGTCAAGTAAGCCGTTCAGATATTGAATTGCATTTGGAGGGATTCCGTGTCGAATAATCGCGATGCCCGTTACACCGCAGCGGGTCGAGCCTTGGGAGAAGCACGAATTCGAAATCGTCACACGGTATCGGGGGGATGTGGTTGCCCTATCATTGTAGAAGGAATCAATGATCGTATTGCCCTAGAGTCGATGGGTTTCACTGGGCCAATTGAACAGGTCAATCGTGGTTGGGACCAATCCCGTTTTATCACATACATCTTTGAGAAATATGGTATTCTAAACAAGGTTGATCAGGGTGATTCAGTAATTTTACTCATGGATTGGGATCGAACCGGAGGACGCCTTCAACGAAAAATTGGTGAGAGATTGGAAGCCTTTGGAATGAAAGTTGACCATGGGACCAGAATGGAATTAGTACGTACTATGAAACCCGAAGGTCGTACTGTGGAGGGATTGAAATCCCATGCTGAAAAATTGAACCTCTACATCAATTTGGTTGATTTAGAAGGTGAGATAGAAGAATAATTACTCGATTTGAATAGCCACTCGCAGATTCAAATGACCCTCCAAGTTGTCACGAATATGATCTAAATCTGCGAGTCGCCTTGCGAGTTCATCTTGCAGTTTGGTGATGAGGCTATTCTTCATTCGAACCCAACGTGGGTCCGGCATTCTCCCTTCTGCTCTAGCAGTCCAATCGGCGTCGGCAAGTTGTCCCATTTCACGCATGATTCTTTGATGCCAAGCATGCTCTGAATTGTCTCGCAGTTCACCGAGAAGGGGTAACAATCTCTGCCGTTCACTTTCCAACAACGCTTCTTGAATTGGTGTTAGGTACCTTTGCAAATCGTGCTCTCCAATCACCACACCAGATTGTAACAATTGCAATGGACGGGCTCCTTCATCGAGTACTGGAACTCCGTTTGAATCGAGATACAACCATCGCCTAACCGTGGTTCGAGTGAGGCTATCCACCGTCCAATCAATGCAAACACACCATGCTGCTTGGTGTGGCGTGGTGTCTAGAGGTTCTGCTTGGAGAAAGAGTGGTGTATCGCTTCCAATATCCATGAGCAAACGGATCAAAGGGTGATATGGAGTGATGAATATGTGCTGATGGTTTTCCCGTGCGAGATCACGTTCAAAGATGACGTGGAACCAATGTGGCCCTGATTGATTTGCAGCAGCTGTGATAAGATCTTTCCAGCCAACAGTATCTTGGTCAATCCGATTCGAATCCATTGCACGTTGTGCTAATTCATCCACAATATTTTGTTCCAATCCTAGCATCCATACACCTTGATCACGCGTTGGATGTAGCTGTGCATTGTCTCCTAGATGGTGCATCAACCATTCTTGAAGTTGTTGTGAACTGATTCCAAGTTCATGTCTGTTAACCGAATTTCGTAGAGCAGAGATTCCAGGGTCGGGACCAACCCATTCCCGTTCATCAGTCGAGCGCTCGTCGAGCCACATTTCTCTCTTGTCGAGAAGTGTCAGTACTGCATCATCGTCATCACTTGACACATCTCCAGCAGCAACCATTCGCATGCCAACGGGTCGACCTAATTCCGTTCTCGCGACCATCCGCATCGCTTCTCCTAGTAGTGGATCAAGCATGCCAAGCGCATCTTCAAACAGACGAATTCGATGGTATAGTCTGTGTAAGATGGCAGCATCAATAGTTCCTTCCACAGCAAGGTTGAGAATTTGAATTTCATCCGCGGTTTGGCCAAATCGATCTAATCTACCAATTCGCTGTTCAATTCGCATTGGGTTCCAAGGCAAATCGTAATTCACCAATCTGTGGCAGTGTTGTTGGTCTAGGCCTTCGCTACCAACTTCACTCGACAGCAATACATCAAATTCTTCATTTTTGAATCTCTCTCGTATCGCGTCTCGGTCTTGCATTCGGGTTCGACCTGTGATAACTTCACAACTAATTCCATCAGCAGTCAATCGACGTTGGAGGTGCTGCAATGTCGCGTGGAAATGGCTGAACAACAGAATTCCTCCCGTATCATCATCGCTGAGACTTTGTACAATCCATGAGCGAAACGCATCATATTTTGAATCAGTTACACCCAATGCTTCTGCTGCTTCAATGAGTTCATTCAAATTCCCGAGGCGACGGAGCATTCGAATTTCGACATCCTCCAAATCGATGTCTGCTTCATCGTCAATCGAATCATCGAGGACCGCACGGGCTTGTGAGTGCAGTTGTCGCACAACATGTCCTGCAAAGGCAGGTAAACAAGAAGATGCCATTCTCTCTGGCACGATGAGTGCCCAATCGAAAACCTCACCATCGGGGTGCCGCATTTGGATGAGGGTTCTAGCCCATGCTCGCGCAGCCTCGTAAAGTCGCCATTCCTCTTGTGTGAGGTTTATGTCGAGTGTGATTGCAGATCTTTGGGCCATGTGCCAATCGAGATCTCGTCGTCTAGTCCGCACGAGGAGATCGTTCAGAGGTCGTAAACGGCGAATCAAATTCGCCAATACAATTCTGGAATTTTCCATTCTTAATTCAGTCCAAGCATCTTCATCTTGAATTAGATTCATCGCTTGTACGAGACGAGGATCACCAGCAAACCCAATCGTATTTTCAAGTGCACGAAAGTGGTCTAGTGCTCTCGGCAGGTTTGGAATAGATCGAGATATGCCATCCAATACATCATTCAACATGCGTGTTGGTCTCATGGTACGATGAAATTGTTCGATGGTTGGCCATCGATCTGGAGCCAGCAAACTGAGTTGTACCCAAAGTTCTTCTTCACGCAGATTGACAGGCGTGGCAGTCATTAGTACACTTTGTCGAGAGCGCATAGTCAACAATTGTGCAGCGTCATGCAAACGGCTGCGCGGGTTTCGACAATGATGTGCCTCATCGATGATGGTTAGCATTACTTCTGGTAATGTATCCATTAATTGCTCAAGGGTGGCAGAACGTCGTAGAATTCCATGGCTCACGATAATGATTCGAGGCTCACCTGCAATCAATCGATCAACAACTCTCAACAATCGCTTACCACTATCGACAACATCTGCTTCAATATCCCCCCTATGGTGCAATTCTTGTTTCCATTTTGATCGTAGTGAGCCTGGGCAAGCAATGATGACTGCACCGGTTTCTCCAATTGCATGGAGTCGCCGAATAATCCGAATTGCTGAGATTGTTTTGCCAAGACCGACTTCGTCGGCAATTAGCAAACCCTGCCAAGGAGATGCTGCCAAACGAGCTGCCGGTAGATGTTGATGTGGTTGGTCTTCCCAACGACCAAAGTCGTGCATTGGTGCAGAATCACTGGCCGGGTATCTCAGCAAAAGATTGGCCCAACGGAGATTGGGAGGTAGACTACCAGCCGTTGCCGAATCCATATCATCTCTTGTCCCGGAGACGGCCATAGGCGGAACGGTCGAGCGGGCGTTCTTGAACCCTCGGACGGGGAACCCCTTTGCTAAGGAAGTTCAACACCATTTTGCTTGACGGTATTCAGCACCACATGGGTTACCGTTCGAATGATTCCTTCACTTGATAAAATTGTTTTTGACAAATCATCCAAGTGTGCTCGGTCGCGTACGCGCGCGAGAACCATCGAGTCAAATTCACCTGTGACATCATAAATACCGAACACTCTAGGGTCATCAGCAATCTTCCGTTGAACTTCCATCAACCTTCCTTTTTCAATTCGGAGGCCACAAAGGACAGTCATTGTCCAGCCCACCTTCTCGGCATCTATGTGAACTCCATAACCATGGATTACACCCATCGCCTCCATCCTCTTGACCCGATTTGAAACAGTGCCGAGAGCAACTCCCACTTCTTCAGCAATCGAACGCATTGATGTTCGTGCGTCGGCGAGCAGAACTGTCAAGATTCGACGATCGGTATCGTCAATCATAATTCGCGGTATTCTCGGCGGACCTTGAATCTATGTCGGCGGCGCTTTGTGGAGTGTAAGGTCGAGAACCCAGCTGCCCATTTCTTCTACTTCAATGCTCCATTCTGTCTCGATGAGTGCAGTTTGAACCACATCATCACCCTGTGATGGTTTGACATGAATCTGAATTTTTTTTTCAGTTCTTGCAGGCAAATCCATTGCACGAATCCCTTTCGATAATTTCCATGGTGCCAACACACGAACTTCACGTAAATGCAAATCTCTCCGTCCTGCTTTGAGATATGCAATTGGTCTACCTTGAGCATCACGACCACCACGTAATTTGGGTAACGTCACCTCGCGTTTCCATTCCGCTCGAACGATGGCTGTTAAACTCAATATGATGACTGCTAAACCCATGAAAGTGGAAACACGTTGACCCATTTCCACAGGCCCATTGTTTGCGAGAGGTACGGGCATACTGAGTAATGCATGATTTTCTTCTGTCATCATATCAGAAAGTAATATCACGAAACGAAGGCGATGTGCATCATTGATGTTCAAGCCATTGACTAGTGTCAATTCACGATAAATTGTACCATTTCCTTCACTGATTGGTGTAGGGTCGTAGAGTCGAACGACTGCGTGCTGTGTGGGTGTTCGGCCAGATATCTCAATATCATCTTCGATCAATATGAGTCGAAGGATACCGTTTTCAATTTCCGATGTTAAATTGATATTCACTGTGATATTTAGTGATTGTTCAGAGGACCATATGATTGTGGAATACAGTATCGCATTGGCAGGTTTAGAAACATGTTCAGCAACTGATAATTCTCCGAGTTCAAGATACCGATCATCAGTTTTCAGAGTTCCCAATTCACTCTCCACCGGGTGCCAAGCTATTCGGATTACATCATCATCTGGCACCCTTTCATCCATATCGGAGGGGAAATATTCGACAAAATATGGGATGGTTTGTTCAGATTCACCTTCAACAAAATCAGAATTTTCTGGAATAGACCACAATCCCCATCCTGCAAGAGATAACAAGATGAACGCGATAAAGAAGGGTAGCCAAGCACCCACCTCCTCTGTGTCCATGCCTCACGGAATGGTCGATGGCGCATGAATGTCGTGACTAGAAGTCTAGTTTCCATCTGAGGATATGCTGATCTGAATCTGACATCATCAGACTGAGTTTCCCAGCAATCCAAGCAGGAAGAAATTCACCATCATATTCTAGCAATATACCACCATCTCTCACATCCTGAAAATCAGAACCAAGGGTAGAACGGCCAGGTTCTTCACCAGATAACAAGCGTTGGACCAGTGCAGCATCAACTTGAATTCTGTGATTGTGTACTAGATGTGCCATACCATGTAATCCGGTAGAAATCAGGCGGTTGTGTGCATTTCTAAGTTTCCAAACCGGTTGTCCAGCTTGGAGAACGCGAACAGGTTGCCAATGTCCGCCAGGGAAGAGTTGATTTTTTGCTGTCAATCGAGGTGCACTCCACATCCAATCACGAATTTCTTTCGTGCTAATATGTGCATAATGTCCTCTCCGCCACATTGTCAATCCTTTTGGTTCCACACCCCATTCATTGAATAAATCAAGATCTACTTGCTCGGGTATTCGCAAATCTTTTTGTTTCGGTGGTCTAGGTTTAATCGGTATTGGTTCATTTCCAGCATCGCGCGGATGTGGGCGTGTTGCACGTGCCGAAACATGATCGGTTTCTGTTTGCGTAAAGATTGCGATAAAAAATCCTGAACCATCGTTTTCATCGTTCCAAACTCGAATGCAGGGTTGCGTTTTCTCAGTCATCCCAGAGCGTACCTTCAGTCGAGGAAAAATTACGCTTGAATCAATTTCAATCAGTGATAACCAAGGAAATCGTTCGAGTACACTTTCGACGACGTGTTCATTTTCTTTAGGATCAATCGAACAGGTAGAGTACACCATTTTTCCACCGGGTCGAAGGAGTAGAGCACCTCTAGAAAGAATGCTAATTTGTAATCGCGACATGTGTTCTCCATGCTGTGGTTTCCATTTTTTCCAAACATCAGTATTTTTTCGAGTTGTACCACTACCTGTGCAGGGGGCATCGACGAGTACACGATCAAATCCAGGTTCAGCAACCCTTGGAAAACTCCGACCATCTTCTTGAACGACAACCATGTTTAGGTGCCCTGCACGTTGTGCATTCGAAACCAAGTGGTTGGACCGCCCTGGATTAGGTTCACTCGCGACCACCAATCCACGACCATCTAGGCATTCAGCAATTTGAGTAGCTTTGGAACCAGGCGCTGCACACATATCGAGAACACGCAGTCCTGGTTGCACATCTAGGGCTTGTACAGGCATCATTGATGCAGCCTCTTGTTGTGTAATTCGACCCGTTAAATGTAACGATTGTATATTCAGACGCCACCCTTCATCAGGGCATTTTGATTTGTTCCAAGGCAGTGTATATGCACCCCCTGAACCAGTGAACCATTCGATGGGTTTGGCCCCCATTTCAAGCAAAATATTCCGCGTCCACTCCACATCGGGTCTGCATGGGTTAATCCGAACGGTTTCAGGGAGCCTAGGTGTGGCTGAATCGAGCCATACGTCAAGTTCTCCGGGGCGCAATCTATCGACTAGTTTAGCCAACTCACTTGCGGCAGCATGGGCACGCCAATCAGAAATCAGCTCGCCCATATCCTCTGCGATGTGATACCTAACTTCAGCGCATCGGCCACGCCCAACCTTCAACGGCCGTGAATGAAAGGACCCCCTATGGCGAACAGCACGACTCTGGTGCTAACCATCGGTTTGTTGCTTGTTCCAATTCTATTTCTGGGCAGAGACTGGATGCCAAAATGGATTCACAGAGTACCATTTGCAATAATTTCATTGGCCGTACTCTTCCGAATCTATGCATTTTGGACGATCGACTTAACCGACACACAGGTTGTCGGATATCTCCCTGAACATGTGACAGGAATAGCGACCATTCTCCACATATTCGATGGTCCTGAAGGACTCATGCTTGGATTATTATTTGGTTTTTCAGCAGGTTTCTCTTTGAGTGAACCAAATGTCAATGAATATCGTTGGATTATACTATTTTGGGTACTTCTTCTCGGTTGGGGCGTGGATTCAGAAGGATTTACAACCATCACTGCAACATCCCTTACCAATCAATCATCTATTCTGGATTGGTATAGTGCCGTTTATCCATTGATTGGATTTGGTTTATCGATTGTCGCCATTCCTACTCTTGTGAATATTGAGAATGCAACTACCCCAAGTCTCATCGCTACATTTGGCATCGGTTTTGTTTTCCTCGATATATCTTCCAGTCCTGTTGCGTGGATGCTGTTGAGTCTGATTGCTCACAGGATATCCTCATTCCGAATTCATTCGAGCCGGGGTGTGGCAACACAACGTCGTTGGTCTGGATTGATGCTGACCTTCTTCCTTTCATCTGCATCGATTGTGATTGGGCTATCTTGGTTGGCGATGCCGGATGAATTCTGGACTGCCCTCTGGTTTTCTCGATTGGCTGTTGGTTGGATATTACTGTGTGGAATTATTGGTGCGTTGACTCCAACAATGGGCTACGATGCCTCTCCGCGTCCTGAAGCATGGGGATTTCATACAGGTGTCATTCTGGCACCCGCGCTCTTACCGGGTCTTACATTAATCGCGTATGCACAACTCCCCATACTCATCATTGCACTAGTAATGCCCATCCTTTCGACTCTTCCCGAACACAGACCACAAATCAACTGGAAACGGCGTGGTTTGGAGGGATCAGTATTGTTCACCATCCTACCATTTTCTCTTTTCCTAACAAACTTCATCCCTGTTTCATTGATTGTCATTATCGTCACCTTGCCATTGCTAATCCCCCTCAAGCATTCGGTAGATGAAGAGGAGTAAAGAAATCCATATTTTGACCAGCGTTTCATCCCGAACGGTTATACCTACATTGTCTCCGATGACAGATTTGTAACCAGTGGTTACAGGATGGGATCCAAATGACAACACAGAGAAAGCCGGCTCGCAGATATGCATCTGAGAGCGAGACAAAAAGAACGAACGCAGTTGAGACTGCAGCGAAACTGACACAGTTGACAGACCGGGCTCGCCGTACAGGCGCAGCGCAAGGGCCTCTGGTTCCAGTTGAAGCACTCATGACCATCGAGTCAGATGCTTGGGTGTGGCAAACTGTAGACCGCAAAGTGCTCGAACAACTCAGTCACCGACTCGTACTCCAAACCGAGGACGGTCGCCGCCGCGAACTATTCATGACCAATGGTATTGATTCCGCAATGGACGCTGCAAGTCGCATTGTCGAATTCAACAATGGTGTCGTCTTAATCGAGACTCTCGACCCCTGAAAGGGATCATTTTCCAATATATTTGGATTCGGCGTCTTGAAATATGAAAGGCGGTTCGGCGAATCGCATGGCTGTAAAGAAGTCGAAGAAGAAGGGTGGCCCCAACATCCAGCAGGCCGCTGGTCTCATTCGCTATTTCGATGAGGAGAGCGAAGACGCGATCCAGATTTCAAAAGGGGCACTTTACTTCGCTTGTATTTCTGTAAGTATCGTGATTTACTTACTCAACCACGGTGTTTTGCAGTGGGCATGGGCACAATTAACCGGCTTCTGATTACTCCTCTTCGGAGAGATCGACAAAGGGAATATCTTGCTGTGCAATCGCGTCATGCGACATCACAGCTTCCTGCGGTAATTCTTCGAGTTCAAGCACAGTATCTGAAAGATCGAGTTCGTCTGCTTCGATGGCAGCCATTTCTTCCAAGACATCTCCACCGGAATGTTGAGCAGCAACCTCTGTCCTTGGGTCCGCTTCAATGATATGAGTCTCTGCACGAGACAGTGCCCGTTCAACACCTGTTGCAGAACGATCGTGCAATGCATCACTGGCCACATCGCATTCCGCCAAAGCAGCACCGATTTCTTCGAGAGCGATATCACCTTCCCAGCGATCAGGTGCATCTTCAGAAAGTGTGGGCAATTCTTTCTCAAGTGCATGTGCCTTTGAGCGAATCGCATCTATTGAATCGACTAAATCTGCATGTCCCCGTTTAATCAGTGCTTCCCATTGAGATTTCTCATCACCAGCAGATACCCCAGTTGCCTTTGAAAACCGGGAAATCCGCTTTGCTTCCCATGGGTTTCTTCCTAGAGATGCACACAAATCGAAAGCCAATCTCGCACGACGAGTGAGTGGGCCAGTCATTTGAATAGAGTTTAGAAAACAGGAAGAAAACAATCCAAATCCCCAATACGAACGACTTTCAATGGTCACACTCAATCCTGTATCTGATACGACAATTCGCCAAATCTGTTGATCAAAACCTGGAATTTTCGTGACACGTGGTGGCTCGTGCGCACCGAAGCAGCGCAGAAGTGCATCGCCAACATCGCCGAGGTAAAGACTGCCTTCAGCCCCGGGATAATTTGCATGGCGTAATCGTCCATCACCATCTATTTTCATTTCCGGATTGCCGGAATGAACCTGCGCATACAGTTGGCTCTTCATCGCATCTAATTCCACACTTTCGGTGATGTTTCGCACCTCCTTTGGTCCGCTCTTGACCATGCGAGGAGAAGAACAACTTCAATACGTCCGGCGTTTTGTACGGTTTGGAGCGGTAATCATGTCGAAGAAGAAGTCATCCGGTGACGACAAAGCAATAGCAAATCTACAAGCGGTGCCAGGTGTTGGTAAATCGACCGCACAAAAGTTAGTTGATTCGGGTATCCGAACGGCTACTCAATTGACAAAGGCGTCCAAGAAAAAATTGCTTGGTGCAGGTCTTACTGCGAATATGGCAACGAAATTAGTTGCTGCTGCAGCTAAGAATACTGGTGGGAAAGTGGCGAAAAAGGCAAAAGCAGCTCCAAAGAAGGTTGCAGCCAAAGCGAAGACCATTGCAATGTCCGCTAAGACTGCCGCTGCCAAAGGCACAGCTAAAGCCAAAAAGAAACTTCCAGCCAAGAAAAAACCTTCAGCCAAGAAAAAGGCGGCTGTAAAGAAAAAGGATGACAAAACGGTCGAAGTTAGTAGCAAGACCATCCCAACCCCTGATTGGAGAGCAAATTTGAAGAAATGGGGCAAGCGTTAGAATTGCAACCTCACGATTCTTTATTATTATCTAGTGCACGACTAACCGATTGTGCACGGTGATAAATTTCACGGAGACTTTGGTCACCGATTTCAAGATAGACACGGGTAGTGGAAATATTCGCATGCCCCATCAATCTCTGGATGCTAACAAGATCAACACCTCCTTCCAACAATCCTGTGGCAAAATTGTGTCGCAGTGTGTGTGGGCTCAGTTTTGAGCGGGGGATATCGGCCGCATCAGCGAGCACATCCATCAATTTCTGAACAGCACGAGGGGTTAATCTTCGACCACGTCGATTCAGAATGAGCGCATCCCGATGTGTATCGGATGGAATGTGTCGAGATACAATTTGATCTCTAACTCGTCCATAGGCTTCAATAGAATCAACTGTTGATTTAGTGAATAGAATCAGCCGATCTTTTCCACCTTTCCCATCACGAACAGTCGCTGATAAATCATCAATATCTACTAAAGAACGATCTAGAGCACAAAGCTCAGAAACACGCATCCCAGTATCGAGAAATAGAGTGATAACAACATTGGCAAAAGGGTTCTCACTGGTCGCAGCAGCCTCCTTCAACCGCTCAATTTCACGGTGTGTGAGCGTTTTTGGCAAACTCCGTCCTTTTTGTGGACGTGTCACCCAGTCTGGAATTCGATGTCCAACCCAATTCAAGAGATGACTCACCGATGCCAATCGTGCATTGATTGTTGCAGATGCAAGATGCGATATCGATTGAACCCAGATATCAAGACGGCCATTGTTTGGATCAACCCATCGAGCAAGACCTTTCACGGGAATGCCCTGTAGTGCATCCCAAGAAGGTGGGAGTTCGCCTGGAAGCACCGTTGTGAGAAATTGTTTGGTTGCAGTTCGGTAGGACCGAAGGGTATGTGCACTCTTCTTTTCACTTGCCAATTGCATTTCATAGCAACCATGCCATGGCATTTCCGCTAATCGTGTCAAGCGGCTTGGTAATCCAAATGGTACACCCAGTGTATCTTCGGAAAAAGGGGTGGCAAAGCGACCTCCTCTTGTTACATCCGACCAGCTATTTTCTGTTGATTTTCTTTGATTTCCATCCTGCATACTGCTAACGTCCTAGGGCACAACGGCCCCTGCAATCCCATCCCCGAAGGGATACCGCAGTCAGGGGGCGATGGTATCAATGCTACGCAGGGTCATTCGGATTATCCGCCCCAAAGAGGTGCGATTTGAAAATGCCGAGCATCTCAGCGGCGTCGATATCGCCAATGATATTCAGGAACACGTGCAGCCCATGCAGCTTCGTTCTCAGAAACCGAATCCGCATTCCATGGTTGTGTTTTTTCAGGAGCAGTAAAACGCGCATCAAGGGTTTGTTGAATCAATGGACGAATTCGCTGCTGTAGAACCTCAATTTCACCGTAGAAGATGAGTTCATCCGCTTCGCGGAGAACAAGATCACTAGGTGGATTCCAAATGTGAGCTCCAGCACGACCGATAGCTGCGATGCTCCCATCATCATCAAATGTCATCAAATCACCAAGCCGGCGCCCCACAAGTTCGGGGTAGCGACGTACTTTCAATGAAAGAGTACCATGCCCCTCTTTGTTTGAAAGCAATTGATTCAAATCGATTGGTGTAAAGGCGTGATTTTCCACAACGTGAGCTACAATGTGACCTGCAACATTGATGCCGGTCGCTTTCTCTATACCTTCAAGTCCTGGACTTGAATTTACTTCGAGAAGCAGTGGCCCTCTGGATGATTCAAGCAAATCAACACCGGCTACATCCAGTCCAAGAAGTCGGGCTGCTTTGCAAGCGATTCGTGCGTAATCATCGGGTAAATCAATGCTCTCAACACTACCACCCAAGTGGAAATTTGATCTGAACTCTCTACCGTGTGCGCGTCGGCGCATGGCTGCAACAACCTTGCCTCCAACCACGAGTACTCTAACGTCACGACCGTGACTTTCACGGATGTATTCTTGAACAAGAACACGTTCGGAATTTTCAAGAACTTTCCATGCAAGTTCACTCGCTTCTCGTTCGGTGTGCGCGAGGAACACGCCATTCCCTTGAGTTCCTTCAGGTGCCTTGATGACACAGGGTACACCCCCAACTTGACGGATGGCCCTCTCAACGTCACGCCAATCTCGAACCAGTGCAGTTGTTGGTACGGGAATATGATTTGCTGAGAGAACTTGGGTTGCGTGTAACTTATCACGACTGTTTTGGATTCCATCGCTACTGTTTGCAATGTATGTCCCCATACGCTCAAATTGACGCGCAATTGCAACCCCATGGCTTGTGATTGAATATCCAATTCGTGGAATAACAGCATCCACTTCGACATTCCAGCCTTCATGAAGTATTCTCCGCCCATCATTTCCAACGGTCACAGATAGCTTCATTGGATCTAAAACATCGACCGAGCAACCGAGTGCATTCGCCTCATCTACAAGGCGCCTTGTGGAGTACAGCCGAGGACCACGAGACAAGATGGCTACGCGCAGTGTCATCGAATCGGGGCGGAACCGCATCCTCTTTGAGTTCTACGCATGAAAACCGCGTGACCGCGCGCCCGCTCGCACACTCGCTCGCGCGCGTGCGAGAAGCGAGGCTTTGAAATGGCATACGGTAGTCGACAATTCATGCAGCCCGTCGCCGGCCCCTCTGGTTCGCCCGTCGCTGGCCCCACTGGAGCCCCTGATGTAGCGGGTCCTTCTGGCCCCCCAGTTGCCGGTCCTAGTGGCTCACCTACCGATAATCCATCTCAATTTGACCCCCTTGCTGAGATTGAAGATGCACGCGCTCGCCGCCAAGGCCGTGAAGATCGCCTTGAGATGCTCGAGAAAAAGCGCAATAGTGCTCGAATCAATGTTTATCTCTTCTTGGCAGTTACAGTAATTTTGGGTGTGTTCTCATTTTTCCCGGGGCCAATTCATGGAGATGTCTCAGATAATCCACAGGCTCAGATGAGCCCAAATGAAGCAGAGGAATGGATTCGTGATGGTAGTGACGAGGAATATCGTGACAAAATATGGGATGGTTCAACCAATGCTAGTTCAGCACACATGAACATCTACATCCCCCCGCCCCTACCTGACATGGGTTCAACTTCTGCTGTTCGGGTCGATGTTACCTTTGTGTCCTATCGTAACACAGGATCTACGGATTTCAAGGCAGGTATGTTTGATGGTGCTTGTGGAGTATTACCCACCCACGAATCACTGCCAGACGATTCGTGGCACCTCAATGAAATTTCTCTCCCACCAGGTGAACAGATTGAATTCACTCTTTACACTCAACCGGGCCAGAAATGCATTCTCGTTGAATGGGTAAATCCTGTTGACAATCCCGGTACACTTGCAACCATGGATATCGAAGTGGCAATCTACTGGCCACGTATGTTCACGGTACCCGTGGGACTCATCACCTTCCTGATGGCTGGATTCGCTTTCATCGGCGCACAGAAGACCGGTAAAGCATACAAGGAACTCAAGTATCCAGAAGGCCGCCCTGAGAAGAAGGTCGAGGAAGAGGTCCTTGAAGCGGCAGAAGCCGAACAACGGGGTGACCAGTTGGGTGTGCCTGAAGTTGATACACCAGAAGATGCAGACGCCTCCAATATTGAGGGTCAAACCTTGGCTGAAGCAGCTGCGACACCTGAACAAGGTGCTGCTGCCTCTGAGGGGGAACCCGCAGAAACTGAGAATACAGCAACAGAATGGACCGATGAACAACTACTCGGAGCCGGTTGGACGCAAGAGCAAATTGATGCCATGCGGAATGTCTGAAATCGATTCAGAACGCGGTGTTGGTTTACACGTTGAGCGAAGAGGTTGAAAGCGACAGGCATTGCCATCCTCTCTGAGGATGGCCCATGGACGAGGACGAACTCTCTGCGCTGACAGTTGCAGAGTTGAAGGTTCACCTCAAAGAAATGGGTTTAACCATCAGTGGGAAAAAGGCAGATCTCATTGCCCGAATTATCGATTCAGAAGAGGATGAAGATGTTCTCATACTCGACGACGATGACGACGATGATATTACTTCCGAAGAAGGATTTGGTAAGGATGAAATTCTGGAGGCTGAAGTATTTGAAGCCGAAATTCTTGATGAAGAAGAACTTGAAACTGAGATTATCGAAACCGTATCAAGTTCAATCAAAATGGCATCATCTCCATTCATTCCGCGAACTATATGGTACAAGGATGGAACAATCATTGCAACCATCCTCGTTGTATTATTGCTGGCAGGGGCAGGTGGATGGTGGTATCTTAGCAATGGGGCCACTGTCAATCAAACAGCCCCTTCTCGTTATGGTGATGATTTACAATTCACTGTGAGCAATGGATTGCTTCTCGCAGATGGAGATGAAATGGTCGCCTTGTTACGGGATGCAATGTCCCCCAGTGCATTGGATGATGTCTGTGATGAACTCCGTATTGAATTCACAGGAACTGGGTCATCATCGATTACCGATGGGGACATCAGCGATCTTGTTGATCCAAGTAACACAGATCTTGAAGGGGCAGTAATGGCCAAAGATGCCTATGGACGAACGTGGAACACCGTCCAATCAAATCTCAACTATGATCTCAGTGCAGATCTCTCAGGATATACTTGGTCTGCCATTAATCAAGATAGTTGTAGTTCTCTTGAATGGTTGCGAAGAAACAATCAGTTGGATATCGAAGTCAATCAGTGGCATGAAATCACAGAACGAAGTTTATTACGTTCGGAAACTTCACTCAATTTTGTTGATTCAGAAGGACAATCCTTCAGTTCAGAGGCAACCACATTCGATGGATTGATTGGTTCGGATACAATTTCAGAACTAATTGGTGCAGCAGTATTGCCAATGCATCCGGTAAATCTCTATGATATCTTTGGATTGACAATCCTTGAACAAGGGTTGACTGGAGAAACAGATGATGGATATTGGGGCTGGGAAGTAGGATCAACAAGTACCATTGGGGGACAAGATGCCATCCAAATCAGAATGCACCATATCAAAATCGGCGAATGCTTGGGACGAGCAGAAATGGTACTTTGGGCCATACCCGGACAACCCTTGGCTGCCAAACAAACAGTCGATATATCCATTGACAAATCTAAAACAGAATCCGGTTGTTCATTCACAGAATCTGAAGCGATTGACCTTACATTCCCTGAAGGTAAATTTGTAGTGAAATATACCCTGGAACAGACATCTTTTAAGCGAGGAAACGAGCTATTAGATTGGCAGACATACTATGCTACTCGTCCCGAGAGTTCAGATGGTAAACCATCGGCAACCCAGCGAGTATCTTGGCTGAATCACATGCCAGATAATTCTTCAAGCCGTTTCAATCTTGAGAAAGCAGTGAGTTGTGTGATGGCGGATGCAGCGGCATTCCCAGATGCCAATACTGCTCTTGGTGCTGACGGCTACGTCTTTGCTGCCAAGGATGACAGAACAGGCAGCGATCCGATATGGAACTTATCATGGATTAGTTCTAGTGACGCGGGGTGGGTTCGTGTCGCATGGCCAGGTGGCGAAAATTGCTACAATTCGGGTGATGGTTTCTTCACGGCAGATGAGAAACCAGAACATTCTCGCGATCAGATTCCTCAAACACACAAATTGGCATCGCTAGAGAGCCGTATGGTTTCATCCACTTACTATCCGAATTTACACCCACAAATCATGTCCAATGGAAACCTCCGTGATGATGTTCAAATTGGTTATGTGCTGGTCGTACCTGAAGAGAATGCAGTTTCGGAATGGTTGGACGAATTCGATATCATGGGTGGTAAAGTTACAGTGTATCTTGAACGAACTTGGTCATCAGGTGATATCGAACATAGTCTTCGAGTTGGAATGGATGCCGAAACAGGACGAATGGCAGGTTGGGTTCTGACTTCGAGTCCTACTTGATGAGCGATAAATCGTCATATCCTCCCTGATTTACCCCGTCAGCCTCAAGAGTGCTACAAGAGCGGACGCAAGTGGGATGTATCATGGATGAGGAAGATATTCTGCCAGAGGCGGTCGTAGCGCCCTTGGTGGTAGAATTCACCGAAGAGGAAATTGTAGACCCTCAATCAGACCCTTTGAGTTCTGCAGAACCTCGTCGGGAAATCGAGCTCCCCAGAGCAGGTCCAACTCCGCCAAATCGAGGTAGAGTTGTTACGATTATGAATCAGAAAGGCGGTGTTGGAAAAACAACGACAGTGATCAACGTCGCGACTCATCTTGCCCTTCATGGTGTCCGTGTTTTGGTGGTTGATTGCGATCAGCAGGGAAATTGTGCAACCGGTTTAGGAATTGACAAAAGTCGTGTCATGCATACCACTCGAACCCTTTTTACCAAACCTGAACAGGCCGCCTCTTGTCGTCATGCAACGGCTATTCCAGGCCTTCACCTTGTCGTGGGTGAGCGATCATTGGTTGGTCTTGAGCAGGAACTTTCTACACGCCTCGGCCGTGAGCGTTGCCTATCCGAAGGTCTTGAGACCCTCTTGCCACATTACGACCTCATTTTACTCGATACAGCCCCTAGTTTGGGCTTGGTGACCATCAATGCCCTTGTTGCTAGCGATGCGGTCCTCGTACCGGTTCAAACTGAATTTTTTGCCTTGGAAGGTGTCGCCATGTTATCGGCCACTATCCGTGAAGTTCGTCGCCGCCTCAATCCCAATCTTGGATTTGATGGTGTAATGATGACAATGCATGCCCCAACTCTACTCAATAGTCAGGTTCAAGGACAGTTGAAGGAAACATTTGGAGATTTGATTGTTGAGCCTCCGATTCGACGAAACATCAAGCTTGCTGAAGCACCCAGCGAAGGCATTCCAATTCATATTCATGCTCCTGAATCAAATGGAGGGAAGGATTATCGCGACCTTGCGACTAATTTGGCTCAAAGGTGGAATCTCACCTTGGAGTGACACGCATGTCGAAAAAACGCGTTTTGGGCCGAGGTCTCGATGATTTACTCGCACAGCACGATCAAGATCTCCCATTCCTCGATGCATATGGCCCCTCAATTGGTGACTCTGAAGGTTTACCTTCAGGTATCGGCACAGATCCAGTCGAACAGTTGATGGAAGCCATCGCACGATTGTTGCAAGCAGAAGGATACCAAGGTTCAGAATTGATTACACGTAAAGCGAAAGAGAACGGCGTCCAAATTACTGTGTTAAGTGGTGGGGAGAAACTACCGCTTGTACCTTCTGATTTGGGTGCACCTGGCTTTGAAGAAGGAAAATTAGCTGATGATAGAAGTGAAGCCTCAGTCACCATCGTCCAGTGGGGTATCCCTGCACGGCGGCTGATTGAACGCCTGTGTGAACACTGGGCTGGGTGATTCTGTGAGCCTTCGAAGTGCTTTGGTATCCACTTTCACTCTACGCCCGCACAAGACTCTCTACCGTTTGTGTCGTCCCACTCCTTCGACGGTTCGATTCTACCTCAATCTTCAAACATGGCCGGTATCGAAATTGTTCAGCCCATTTGGTATTAAAACCAAGAAAAATCAGTATGATGATGTTCCTGGTGTGACTTTCAGCCCAAAGAAGAATGTACGTCTAGATACAATTTTTGTATTTCTCCATGGCGGTGGTTATTGCATCGGCTCCTCAAACACCACCCATCGGATTGGTTTGGCCAATCTATCCAAAATGACCTCATGCACCATTCATTCTATCGACTATCGTTTGGCACCTAAGCACCCATACCCAGCTGCTCTAGACGATGCGACAAAAGCTTGGAAGTCGATCGTTAATGACAACCCAGATCGTCAAATTATTCTCAGTGGAGATTCAGCAGGTGGTGGTTTGAGCCTCGCCTTAATGATGCGTTTACGAGATGAAGGCTATCGGCTTCCTGATGCAGCGGTTTTGTTTTCTCCATGGACTGATTTGACCTGTTCTTCGCAAACCTATGAAATGAACGCCAGTAAAGATTCGATGGTTCATCGCACAATTACGAATGATTGTGCCAACCACTATGTTTCTGATGCGTTTGACAAAAAGGACCCATCAATATCTCCTATATTTGGAGATTTCACAGACTTACCTCGAACCCTCATCCTCGTTGGGGATCGAGAAGTATTGCTAGATGATAGTCGAAAGGTTGGCGAAAATGCTGCTGCCGCTGGTGTAGATGTCGAAGTTGATATTTGGCCCGGAATGTTTCACGATTGGTGGTTGTTCGGGTCGTTTATTCCTGAGTCTAAACAGTGTCTTCGAAAAGTTGCAGATTGGATTTAGCCTTGCGCCAGAGAACCCATTGGATCCCAGGCTGGAAGCACCACAGTTTCACCTTGAAGTCCGGCCACCATCTTCTCGTTGAGATAAGAAATTGGAGCCGCAATTTCGAACATATGCTCATCATACCAACTGTCATTCATCGTGTAGTATCCTTTCTGCCCAGTGTCGCCACCCCATGAATTTTCAACCCTCCATCGTCGGGCTTTACCATTGACTACATCGACCCCTGTGAACAACATTGCATGGGTCATCATTGTCTGATTGTGGCGTAGCCTGTCTGCTTTGTCCATGCCATATTCGACTCCGTATAACCCTTCAACATCGAATAGATTCGCATCCCATAGTCCTTTTTTGCGTTCCATTTCCTTGCCGACATCGCATCCCATCCAGACGGGAAGCCCATCCTCGAGTAACTTCTGTGTCACCGCTTTCATTTCCTTGCTTGGAACATTGAGGTAGACTACAGGCGGCCCACCAGCGACGTTCTGTAAGTAGTCGACAGTATAGGTTCGGTAGTATTCATTACGAGGGTCGTTGACAATACAAACGTAATTTTCCCAATCGATATCAACATACTCTTCCGCGAACTGTTTCGGCGTCATTTCACCCATCCGATGGAATTTGTTGTCCTTGTCGCGCCACTGCCAATCAAATGTTTCAGGCGGCGTGCCAAGGTGAATGCACAGCATGTTCCAAATGTCAGCAATTCGCTTTTCCTTGTGTTCACGGGCGTCATCAGTAGTCCCACCTTCGTTGAGTATGCTTCTAATCTCACAAGCTGATGTTCTTAGGATATTCTTCAATTCGGTATTCATCCAGCGAGTTGCACTGCTTGTGTGAGATTCTGGATAGGCTGACTTGGGAACTAGGCCATATTTACGAATCAAATTCATTGCCATGTTCCATTGCCCTCCATCGCCGATTGGATCAGAGAGTAGGAAGTGGATGGTACGATCATCGACGGGACGATCAGCAGTTTCAATGATAGCCTCAAGCAGATGGTTAGATCGCTCGAATTTATCCCAGAAGTGGATGTGCGCCTGACTAAACTCAAAATTCTTGAGTTTCATCTTCTTCATTGCACCAACCCTGAACAGGTTAAGGGCTGCAAACAGCCAACAACGCCCACTCCTTTTCTGCGAGGTCACCTTCCAGTCATCCAGTTTGATGCTAAATGTGGAGTCCATGTTCTGAATCAGTTCCCGATTCAATGTCAAATCAGGTAATTGGACGTTTGTTACAGCGTTTTGTGCCACCTTGTTTGCTGGGTTCGCGGCGAAATCTTTCTTCAATGCAGAAACTTGTTTTCTTGTAATCGTCTTACCCATTGGCTCACCTACGGTGAGCCGACTCCCCTCACCGGCGACGCTTAGTCATCGCGCTTGGCCAACAAGGCAGCTGATAGTCCAATGATAATCGTGGCTATCAATGCGGGTGCTGGCATTGGTTCAGGTTCTAATACAACGGTATCAGGGCAATTATTTCCACCACTGTTTTGACCGGAAACCCAGCAATCTGACCACACCTTGCCACCCTCGGAAAAGCCTTTCTCAGGGAACTTTTCATCTTCACCACTCGCATAGGTTAGAACAATGTCGTAATTGACGTAAGAATGTGTTTCTACGGGAGTAATAGTACTGGTCCAATTATTCCCCGAACTATTCATGGCAATTTTTTCGGGTGGATTACAAACTCCACTATTGATGCATTGCTGGACCGTCCATTCGATAGTGGTCCCATTCGCAGCAGCCTCGTCGGAAAGAGTCAGGATGATGGTGAAATCTACCCCATCTGTGGACACTTCTGGTGTGAGAATAGAATCGATGGGAGTCCCATTAATATCGATAATTCGGTTCACACCTGCGTCATCTGCCGCGATTGCGAAAGGAAGGCAAAGTGAAAGCGCGAGAATGAGGACGAGCAAACGGCGCATCATGTGTTGCCGGTGTGTCTTTCCTTGAATAATGCTCTTATGGTTTGATTTCAGTAAGTCCATCCGCATGAAATGATTCACTGAAATATCCGCATAATCGGAAATCATTACAGGTACCTGCTCAATATAGTATGAGCGTGCGCGCCGGTAATATGGCACAAGGTACTGTCAAGTGGTTTAATCAAACGAAAGGCTTCGGGTTCATCGAACGAGAAGGAGAAAGCGATCTCTTTGTTCATATATCCAATGTTGAAGGACGAATCGAAGACGGCGACACAGTCGAATTCGAAGTTGGCGAAGGTCCAAAGGGACCCAATGCCGTTGGCGTTCACAAGGTTGAGTAATTACAACTCGAGCCCCCAAAGCTCGTCACCAATATGGTGAAGCATTTTCACCGCTTTGCCTTTGTTGGCATCAACCATTCTGCTAGAATCCATCATGGCCCAACCAATGGCCAACGGTTTACCGTGGGCTTGGTCACGGATCCAAATGAGATCTCCAGCTTTGATGGTATCACATGCACTGTGAATTCCAGCAGCCATACAATCGGCACCATTCATCAAGAAGGGAATGGCGCCATGATCTACATCGCACCACTTCAGTGAAGGATTCCAGGCTAGAATACCACGCAGTGTTGGAAAAGCAATGGTTTCCCCTTCAGAATCTTCTACTTCCATACCCAATGGGGATTTGTCGACTATCAACATATTCCAGGGCCCGAATGTGGCGGTTTCAAGAAATGCGGTTGCCAAGTCGGTTTCGACTCCAAGGGGAATGGTCAATCGTTCGATGAGTCTCTTGATTTTCTTATGCCGAACGGGCTTTCGGCCCTTGAGTTTCCAATCCTTCTTGGCCATGCTTCAAACGAGGTATGGGCACCCCTTGAATCCTCGCTTTACTTCAACGTGGAGGGTTCATAAGGGACGACAACATCTATTGTTCCATGTGTGATTTATTTGCGATGAGCTGCAACAATGAAGATCGAGCGACACAAAGCCTTCCACGTTTTGCACGTTATGCCACTAGAAACCCCCATGGTTGGGGATTGGGTTGGTATGAAAACGGAGTGGCACGAATTGAGCGTGAGCCCTGTCGAGCAGATTTTTCAGATCGATTCGACAACTCAATCAAAGAAGCCCGCTCAACGAATATGATTGCACACATTCGTTATGCGACCCATGGAGAACATACTACCTGTAATTGCCACCCATTCAAGCGCCACTATCGTGGCCGAGATTGGATTTTTGCGCACAATGGATGGGTTGACAATGTCGACAACCATCCTCAGTCCGCCGGTGATACTGATTCTGAACAAATCTTCAATCACATCATGGATGAGATTGAACGATATCAGAATCGTGGTGAAATTCGAGGGACTTATCCGGCTCTAAAGCACGCAATAGGTACTGTATTCGAGCGCTATGGTGATCAGATCAATTTGAATTTGCTCATTAGTGATGGGAAAATGCTCTACGTCTACCATCACTATCCTGGAAAGCCGATTTTTCTTGTACGTCGTTCCAAGCAATATGGTGGTGCCGCTCTGGTTTCAACACGCGAATTGACTGGTGAACATTGGGTTGAACTAGAACCAGATCGACTTTTAGTTCTTGATCGCGGTGAAGTATTCGTATATTCGACCCCGCTCATTTGATGTTCAACCACCCACGCGCATAACTATGCCGAGCATTTGGTGCGCACTCCGGACCTTTGCTTCGCACGCGAAGGAAATGGGGGGCCAACCGCTAACATCCCCACAGTTTTTTCTCAAACCATGGGCTGCACTTGCACAACCACCTGTTGGTTGTGAAATGATGCTCCCCAAGCATCTAGATGAGGTACACCATGAGGTTGAATTGGTTCTCAAATTGGGTGAAGATAGCACTCTTTCCCAGATTGCAGTCGGATTGGATTTGACCGACCGGGTCACACAAGCGGTCGCTAAATCCGAAGGTATGCCTTGGACACAATCGAAGAGCTTTGCCAATAGCGCAATCGTCGGTAATTTCGTAGAACCGCCTGTGGGCCTTGCCCATCTCCGGTTGGAACTCGCAATCAATGGTGAACCAAGACAAGAAGCCTTGATCGGTGAGATGTCATTTACACCGCTTGACGTACTTTCCAGTTTATCGCATTGGGCCCCACTCGAAAAAGGAGACTTGCTCTTCTGTGGAACACCGTCTGGCATTGGGCCGTTGGCCAGAGGGGATCACGTTCAAGCTCGGCTACTACGCGAAGATGGAACCGCTCTATCAGAACTCGACCTGATTTTGGTTTAATCAGGGTGGTACTGATTCGTGTAGGTTGAGTGTGACTCGAGCCTTGTCGAGATCATCTACAGAGAAGGCCAGTTCTGTGGCCCCTTGAATTCTTGATAATACGTAAATCGAAGTGATGCTAACACCGGCATTTGCCAAGCGTTCTGAGAATTCTGCAAGTGCACCGGGTTTGTCAGGCATAGACTGGGACAATAATCGCTTGGCGGTATATCGAATCCCCAATGAATCTAATGCCACACGTGCCTCAGTAGTTTGATTGGTCACAATGACTACGTTTGTATCGATTGCACACATCGTTTCAATATTGATTCCACGATTTGCAAATTCACGGCTGACAACAGCCAGTTGTCCAGCTTCATCACGCAGTTCTATTTTGAATTCTAAGCGTCCATCACTCACGGTCATCACCAGTTTGACCGAGCCGTGTTTCCGCTATTTACCCACCGGATGACAAAAATTGCCAATCGCGCTCTTGAAATAAGGGAAGTAAGTCGCCCGCTTCCCAGAGGGAAGTACTATGGCACACTGGCACGGTATCTCAAGACGCAAGCCATCAGGCGGTCGACTCAAGCGACCGAGCAGTTATCGCGGCAAACGCCGGACTGAAATTGCCTCAGAGAAGCAGTTCACCATGATTGGTGATACAAGCCGTAAGTGTTACCGTAAGCGTGCAGGTTCACAAACCGTCCGTGTATTGTTTGATAGTGTTATCAATGTGGCCGATAAGAAAACCGGTAAGGTGTCCCAAGCAAGACTCCAATCTGTATCGGAGAATGCAGCGGATCCCAACTACGTTCGTCGCAACATCATGACCAAGGGGGCCGTCGTAGAGACCGACAAGGGCCCCGTCCGAATCACAAGTCGCCCCGGCAGTCACGGCGTCATCAATGGCGTTCTTCTAGAGTGAAGGTTGACAACAGAGGACCTCTTCCCAGCCTCGGAGGGACCGAGATGGTAAACCACCCAGAACGAATTGTCGTTTGGCCAGGTTACTTCGATTCGAAGACCAGTCGTCGCTCTGGCCGAAGGGTTTCCAAGAACCGCTCCGTAGCCAATCCAACTCTCGATGGATTGGCCTATGCCGCTCGCAGTGCAGGCATTCGTAAGATGAAGCGTGAAGAGAATACCAGCCACCCCGCTCGTCCTAACGCACAGGAAGGTCGATTGTGGGTGTCGACAGCAGATGCACTCTCAGCAACAGAATCAGATTCCAAAGAAGGCATTCTTCAGGCGATTGGAACCGCCTGGAGCAGTCAACAATCAGAAGCCAAGGCTGCCGAGAAGGCAGCTAAGACAAGTGGACCTAAGACGGGTGATAAGCGTGGGCAAAGTCAGCGCAAGTCGTTCAAGGGAGCAAAAGGTCGCAAACCAAGTGAGCGCCGCAAGCGTCGCAAGTGATTGTTTGGATAGAAGCCACCCTCTGCTCGGGGGCTATTTCAAGCGATGGATTTCATTGGGTAGGCCAAATATTGGCGGGTTTATGGGAATGTAACGATTTCTTGAGATCAAACCTCAATCGTCGTTACCCGTGAAGGCTCCTGGGGTGAAAGTCCAGCGAATATCATCGGGTTTCACATTTGCATAATGTGCTAGAATCCGAGGTTCACTTGCAATCTTTTCGTGATATTTTAGAAGATAGGGGTAATCACAAATCACAGAGGCATCAATCCCATCATAGTTCCCTGAAAACAAAGAGAATAATTCGGTAAAAAGTTTGAGATCTGCAATACTCATATCATCAGTTCCTGCAGCCCATCCGGTTTCAGATCGAGAAATTTTTCGTTCCAATAATGCAAGATTTTTACTGCCGTCACCTTGCGGATTAAACAAATCCTTTCTTCGATGAATTCTTTCATCGAGATCTGAAATTCCAAATGTTGAATCTAGAGCTCGCGCCAATGGTCCCATTCCATCGATAAATTCGTCAGCCTTTGCAGATTGGTAGGGGTCTTTTGGAATCAATCCTGCCGAATGTCCCGCAAATCGAAGAATGGCTGATGATTCCGCAATCGTTCCTTTTGGTGTTTGTAAAACCGGTAGCATATCCCATGGTAACTCACCATTGTTTTTCATGATCTCAAAGCGAACCCCGTTGACTTCAATATCTTCCCAATCCAGTCCTGAAAGAGCAAGAGCGACTCGACTTGCCTCGGCTCGGCCGGGTACAGGGAAGTAGATCAAGCGTAACATACGGAACCCACTTGTCAATCACTTAGCATCATTATTGGGCATTGGCACTGCACGAACCCACCCGAAGACATCCGCTTCAACTTGTGTTTGGATTCCCGTTAGTGCATCGTACAACTCACCTGTCACCGGCCCAACTTCGTTGTTGCTATACATAGTACATATATCACCATGACAAATCGATCCAATTGGGCTGATTACTGCTGCTGTACCAGCACAGAAGCACTCATCAGCTTGCAGCACAAATTCGATGTCTACTTTCTCCTCTCGAACTTCGTAACCGTTGTTACGGGCCAAATCAATGATGGATGCCCGAGTAATTCCAGGTAGAATAGTTCCCGTCAATTCCGGAGTGTAAACCACGCCATCCTTGACACAGAAGAAATTGGCCGCTCCGACTTCTTCGATGTAGCGATGCTCGACAGCATCCAGATAGATAATTTCAGCAAAACCTTCATTCTTCGCACCTTTGGACGGCATCATGCCTGGTGCATAGTTGCCAATCGCCTTGACACCACCAGAACCGCCTGGGCAAGCGCGATGATAATCATCACTGACCTTCAGTGAAATAGGGTGCATTCCACCCTTGAAGTAAGGTCCAACAGGACATACATAGATCATGAACGTGTATTCGGGCGCAGGTGAAACGCCGAGAATTGGACCGGTTCCCCACAAGACTGGCCGAATGTAGAGAGCACCCTTACCTGTAGGTGGAACCCAACGCGCATTGGCTGCAACCACACTTTCTACAGCATTGAGGAACATTTCCTCAGGAACTAGTGGCATACCCAATCGCTCCGCACCTGTTTGAAGCCGAGCTGCATTTCGTTCGGGACGGAAGAGGACAATGCCACCATTGACACTGCGCTGGGCTTTCATTCCCTCAAAGAGTCCTTGGCCATAGTTCAGAACTCCCGCGGCCGGAGAAATCGTGATGTCGCCATAGGGCATCATCTCGCCCTGCTGCCATTCCTCACCGAGTTTGCATTTGGCCACATACATGGTATCTGTCGGGGTGAACGAGAAGGTGAGTGCGTCCCAATCGATTTGTTCTTCCATGACAATCATCCCCTTTCTACGTACTTGGTTAAATCGCGAACGCAGGGGGTGGTTCTCAACCATTCCGCCTACCATTTCTCAAACTTTTGAGAGTGACACGCTCCCATAGAATTCAAAGACAACCGCCACAATCAGGGTTTATGTCCGCCGAAGAGGAGGCTTGTATTGTCTCGGCTTCCTACCAAAGCTTTGGCTCTCAAACAGTAGTTGAACTCTGGTTGCGTGCGCGCGAAGGCCACTCGACGCTGTTACTAGTTCATGGATTGCGACCGTTTCTTGAAATTGCAGTCATCGGAAAAACTGCAGAATTACCCCTTGATATCGATGAGAGATTAGAAAAAGCTCGAAATGTGAAAGATGTTACCGCCATTCACTCCCCCGTCGATAAGTGGACTGATTTAGGAATTAAGCCACATTGGAAAGTTGAAGTTCGTCAGCCCTACAATGTACCAAAAATCCGTGATGCTCTGAAGTCAGAAGGGTGGGTGGTCTCCAGTGCAGATATCAAATTCTCCCAACGTCTATTGTTAGATCTTGACTTGGGTCCCCACATCGCTTGGAAGGGTGAATTGTTACCCGAAGATGGTGCTGCAATTCGCGATGCTGGTGGCCGGGGATTGTATCCAACCGATCAAGTGGCACGTTGCCATATCGATGATTTGCGAGCAATCGAAGCATTCGCTGCACCACTCGTGACATTCTCGTTTGATTTGGAAACTAGTATTGAATCAGGCCAGATCCTGTGTGCCGCTGCAGTGGTTGAACAGAATGGGCAAAGTGAAACACACACATTTAGGGGTGATGAACGCGAGATGTTGGAAGGTCTGACACGTTTGGTCCGAGATAGCGACCCCGACATCATCACCGGATACAATATCGACAATTTTGATTTACCAAGAATCAAAGAACGCATGGAAGAATTGGAAGACAGAAAAGATAGGTTAACCAAAGCTACGCTTGCAGGCTGGGGGCGAATCCCCGTCACAGAAGGGTCTTGCAAGGGCAGTATGAGAGGCGCTCCCATTTTGGCAAATCGTCAACAAAACCGCAAATGGACCCTGACTGGGCGCTGTGTAATGGATGCTTGGTGGGAGGCGAGAATGACTCTCAGACCCAAACGCGAGACCTTGAAATTCGTTTCCGAATTGTTGTTCCCCGATCGCGAGGAACTTCGTAAGATGGATGTCGATGCCAGCCGCATGGATGAGGAGTGGGCTGCTCGCCCAGATGTTGTCCTTGAATATTGTGCCCAAGACGCTTTGCTACCTATCGAGATTCTTAATGCGATTTCAGCCACAGCCCGCAAGGAGGCATTGGCAGCGGTTGGCAAAGTTCCATTGGAAACCGCAGTGGGCGGTAGCACCAGCCAATGGCTCGACAGCCTGGTCATTCGGTTGGCTGACCGGGAAAATATCGCAGTCCCCATGACTCGCCGCGGTGGTAAATCTGATGCCATCACGGGAGGTTATGTTCACGATATCGAAGGTGGCCGTTATCCATGGGTTGCAGTACTCGATTTCAAATCGATGTATCCTTCAATTATGATTACAAACAACATTTGTCACACGACGCGTGTTGATAGCACAGATGAATCCACTGAAGTAAACGAATCACCGAGTGGAACGAAATTTCTGAAGAAAGAAGTCAGGGAAGGTCTAGTACCCCGCTTGCTGGAAGACTTGATGGGACAACGCGACCAACACAAAGCACTGATGAAAAGTGCAAATGATGATTCGACACGTCTATTCCACGATCAGATGCAGTCGGCTGTGAAGATTCTGATGAATACCTTTTACGGTGTTTTTGCCTCAGCCTTTTATCGATTTACACACCCAGATATAGGCTCGGCAATCACCGCCTGGGCACGATCTAATATCAAGAAAATCATTCATGCATTGGATGAAGAAGGAAATCCAGTAGTCTATTCAGACACTGATTCAGTTTTTGTCTCTGCACCTGAAGAAGGCAAGAAAGCATTGGTGGATTTTGGACATGAATTAGCAAATCGTTTTACAAAGGAGGGTGCAGAACTCGAATTTGAGAAAGGGCTCTCAGTATTCTTCAGTCACGGCGCCAAGAAACGCTATGTCGGCCGAGTGGTTTGGCCCGAAGAAGAATTACTAATCCGTGGGTATGAAGTTCGCCGAACCGATTCATTTGACCTATTGAACACCACGATGATGGGTACATTTGAGCGAATTTTAGATGGCGACGAAGATGGAGCCTACAAACACGTCCTCGGTCTGATACGTTCGGTCAAGGCAGGTGAAGTCGATGTGGCAGATCTCATCATCAGTCGTTCCTGTAAAGGCAAGGTCCTCAAGGATGGGACCGTGGATTTCTCAATATATTCCAATCCCGATGGGTTGCCCTATGTGCAGGCCGCACGCAAACGTATTGCACGTGGATTGCAATTTACCCCTGGAATGAAGGTCAGTTACATTGTTACAGATGCGCGGAAGCGACCATTGACAGTTGAGCCTTGGTTGGTTGCGGAAACGGGAGATTTACCCCCTGAACCAGATTGGTTATTCTACGCTGAAAGAATAGCTCGAGCTATGGGCCGAATTACAGAGGTATATGGTTGGTCAGACAAAGACCTCCTTGCTGGAAGTCGGCAACAAACCTTTGATTTCTTTTGATGTCGCAGGCGCCCATCTTTGCGAATGGTT
>CAWVWT010000008.1:0-65506 GCA_963934015.1 uncultured Candidatus Poseidoniales archaeon | reverse complement strand
CATCGCCACCACCGCCGCCGCCACCACCGCCAGTGATGTCGTCAAATGCGGTTTGGTTGAGAACAGGGAATGTGACAGATGCATTGTATTCAGCTGAGTTTTCAGCATGCGAGAAGTATAGGCCGAATAGCGCTTGTTCCCCCGCTACCAATGGGATTCCACTGTTGGTACCTTTGAGTTTCATCGTAAATTCGACCCCCATGTTCTCGGTACTGCCATTCCAGTAAATCAACTCTTCAACAACCGGAATATCCCAATTGATGAAATTTTCACCATCACTCAGTGAATCGAATTCTTTGATAGCGACTGCGTTGTTGGCTTTGAGAATGGAAATGTTTAGATTCTCGCAATCTCCATTGCATCCATCTTGTCCATTGGTCCAAGCCCCACCTAAATCAATGGCGAATCTTACATTGATCATTTCACCTTCTGTCAAAGCGATGTTATCATCTAAAACAGGGTCCATGCGGCAGGTGACCTTGACATCCATGAGACTAGTGCCCCCTTGGGATTCTTCACCATAATTGGCGCTCTCCGCATCGGTATTGTTGAACTTTGAGAAGCAGTTGGTAAGTTGAGGGTTGCCGAATAGATACAGCGTGTTATTCGCTGCATCTGGTTGTCCATCTTCTGAACCCGGTGATTGCATGATACCAGTTTCAAAACCCGGCGCAGCGGTGGTTGAACTGGTCATCAAAACGGCTAGCATCAGAGCGACGATTGTTACAGAGAGTCCACGGCGGTCCATGAACAGCCGTGATGCCTGTCCCGTTTGAGCATTCGGGTGGATTGGCCTAAAGGCCATTTCACGCATCAAAGCGTTGAATCGAACCAAAACCGGGTCCGCGTGTACCACTTTGTCGAGCGATGTTGAGAGCTTCAGCCAACTTGTCTGGATCCATCACAGCATCGGTCAGTCTATCGTTTGCAACGCCGGTAATGATGGCCATGACCTTGATGGTATCGCCAAATCCGGGGTCTTGACGAGCACCAAAGATGACGTTGGCATCCGGGCTCAATCGACCGGTCATCAAATCGACCACTTGACTGGCTTGTTCCAGTGTCATGTACGGTCCACCCGTTACGTGAATCAGCGCACCTGTTGCACCATCGATATCGATATCCAACAATGGATGGTTGAGAGATTCATGAACCACTTCTTCAGGACCTCGATCGCTCTCACCGTACAGCATCATGGTAACACCGCCACCTTTCATGATAGTTCGAACATCCGCGAAGTCGAGATTGATGAGGCTCGGTAGCGTGATTGTTTCAACGATACCCTTGACAATTTCAGCAATCAATTGGTCCATGATGCTGAAGGCTTCATCCAGTGGTAGGTTGGGCACATAGTGCAGGAGTCTGTTGTTATCGAGAACCAGAACCGCATCCGCTTCTTGGCGAAGGGCTTCCAATCCTTCCAGAGCGCGTAGCATTCTTTGTCGTCTTTCCACCTGGAATGGCGTGGTGACCACAGCGACCACAAGGGCACCGGCACGCTTGGCTTCCTCAGCGACAACCGGTGCGATTCCCGTACCGGTTCCTCCACCCAATCCAGCGGTGATGAACACGAGGTCAGCTCCAGAGACAATCTGAGTAATCACATCGCGACCGGCTTCTGCGCACTTGCGTCCGGTCGAGGGATCTCCTCCAGCACCCAATCCGCGGGTGATGTGGCGTCCAACCAGCAATTTTTGCAGGGCGCGAGTATGATCGAGATGTTGCTTGTCGGTGTTGATGGCGACGGTGATGGCGCCTTCGACACCAAGGTGGGTGATTCTGTTCATCGTGTTGTTGCCTGAACCGCCACAACCGCAGATGAGGATACGTGGATCTGGAACACCAAATGTGGAAACATCTTCATTGAGCAATGCAGTTGATTGCTTACCATCTAAATCACGCTTCAATTCTCCCACTAAATCCTCGTAGGCCTTGCCAAGAGTGCTTCCAGACCCCTGTCCCGTCACTTGTTCCCCATCCATGGTATCCACCACGGTTTTACCCGTATTCTTGAGTTCGTCTTTCAACACATATTAATCATCGTGGTAGACGGCTGCTTTTGAGTGCGAATTCTCGACCCAGTTTGCAAGTCCGGACTTGTTGCGCTACGCACAAATAGACGAGGACGTTGGGCGGTTCTACCCCGAGCGTAGCATAGCCTGGCCAATGCACCTGACTGTAGACGTGAAATTCACGGTTGTAGACTAAAGGCAGCCATCAGGGAATCGCTGGTTCAAATCCGGCCGCTCGGACCACTTACCTCCCTACGGGAGGCTTTCAGATTCAGCGGGACGCTCATATAGGGGAAGCAGGTCGGCGGAACGCTCCAAAGGGTGACTACCATGGCTCGTTCACTTTATCACGCTGTCCGCGAGACTTGGAAGAAGCCCAAAGATGGCATTCCAGCCGACTACCGTCGCAGCCGTATGGCAGAGTGGCGCCGTGAGCCAGTCATCAACCGAATCGAACGCCCAACTCGCTTGGACGCTGCACGCCGTATGGGCTACAAGGCCAAGCAGGGTGTTGTAATGGTTCGAACCCGTGTTCGCCGTGGTGGATTGCGCAAGTCCAAGATTAACATGAAGCGTAAGCCGAGCAAGATGGGTATGAAGAAAATCACCATGGCAAAGAGCATTCAGCGGATCGCAGAGGAGCGCGTTGCACGCAAGTTCCCGAACCTTGAGGTTCTCAACTCCTACTGGGTAGGCGAAGATGGAAAGAACAAGTTTTTCGAATGTATCCTCATCGATCCAAGCCATCCTGCGATTCAGAACGACAAGCATCTCGGTTGGGTTACAGCAAACCGTCACTCCGGTCGAGTATACCGTGGCAAGACCAGCGCGGGCAAGCGCGGTCGCGGTCTGCACAACAAGGGCAAGGGTGCCGAAAAGCTCCGCCCTTCACTCAAGGCCAACCAGAATCGTGGCAAGTAAGCCTGATTTCAGGCCCAAGGTTGATGGACAACCCCACCTCACCGCTTTTCGATGGGCGAAGCCGTTGCCTCCGAACTTCGTGGTATGCCTGTCATCTTACCCGATGGTAGATTCCTTGGCACAGTCCACGACATGGTCGTCGATTCAGACGAGTGGGTTTGCACGCATTTGTTCGTTACCAACCCTCCTGCTGAATTGGTTGAAGACCGCATTCACATTGCCATACCGTGGCGTTGGATTCGAGCGGTCGAAGATGTCGTCTTGTTGCGATGGTTTCCGCCAACACCCATTCCTCGAGAACCAGTGAACCCTTGAAATGTGATGGGATTCCCCGAAAGATTGGGGCGCTGCCTGCGAAAGCGGGCCACGTTCTGTTAATTTGCGAGGAATATCTGTGTTTGAGTTACACGTGCTGGGCACGTCAAGTGCTCGATTTGCGCATGGTAGATCCGTCTCCGGTTCAGTACTGAATACACCAGGAGGTTTGGCCATCATCGATTGCGGTGAAGGAATGCAGAAGCGCATGATGGATCACAATCGTGCTCTCAAATCAAGTGGTCTTGAAAATCGTACACGTATCTCGCGCATACGCGCGGTTTTTCTGACTCATGGACATTTAGACCATACTTGGGGATTGTTACCATTGCTGCAAACACTAGATCTTGATGGGCGCAGAAACCACATGGTCGTGATGGGTCCCTCCACCCGTGAGGCCATTGATTGGGCGACCCAGCATCCAGGAGAAGCTCCACCAGTAGATAGCGGAATATCATCAACCGATTTAGCCATATTATTTTCGCAATGGCAAGCAATCGGCACCAAGGATGAAGAATCATCCTACACGATTGATTGGGTCCTGATTCCCATTGAAGATGACACGCCATTCAAATCGCCCATTCAGCCTCTAGAAGGTGTGACTGTGACCATCGTCCCCACCCATCATGGCGTTCCCTCGTGTGGATATCATTTTGAGACCAGCCGGAAGCAAGGTCGCTTCGATAGAGAACGCGCCACAGAGTTGAATCTCTCAGATGAACAAATTGGCCAACTTGCTGCGGGTCAGGATTTGATCGTTAATGATGAATCTCTAGCATCTGCGAGTTTCCGTGGTGAACCACGACCTGGATGCAGTCTGATGGTCAGTGGAGATACAGCGTACGGCCCCCTCGGTTTTGCAGCCACAAATCTTCCCAGTTCACCGCAACTCTTACTCCACGAAGCGACATTCTCAGCAGATCAACAGGATAAGGCTACGCAGTATTACCATTCTACGGCAGCAGATGCAGCCCGCCACGCGACATCATGCAAGGCATCTGCGCTGGCCTTGACGCACTATTCTAGCCGAATTGAGCAACTTTCCCCAATGGTCAGTGAAGCCCGAGAACACTTCTCTGGAGGTGTCGCTGCCACCTTAGATGGTGATTGGTTTGGGGTCGATGCAAACGGCGATGTGTCGCATCATGTTCGCGTAGAAAACGGTTGGAACAAGAAGAATCTGTGATACACTGTCATGGGCGACCTTCAAAGGTGAATGAATCAAGCGGTTGATATGCGACACGCACGGGTGGTACTCATCCTCGTCACTCTTCTCGTAACGTCAGCACTCCCACTCGGTACCGCTAGTGAAGGGCGCACCACAGTTTGTGGTACAACAGATATGAGTTCAATACCCGACCCTATCCTCATTCCTGACCAAGAGTGTGAGAAGATTTCATTGGGGATTTTGGCACCGGGGACCATCGTTGAATTCGATGTGACGGGGGATGTTAATTTCGATTTCCTTGTCTTTAGAAACTCTGCACTACAAGTCTATGCTAACGATCAATCGTATCGCTCTGCAACATATTGGGCTGAAGATACGGTTTTTGAGGACATGGTTGGGTCGGCTCGCTGGCATTGGACGGTACCGACCGATGAGGGTGCGAAGAATTGGTATGTTGTTCTCGATAACAAAGCACACCCCGGGGATGAGGGCCAAGGTGCTCAGGGGGGTAGTTCTCTTCAGGTGAGCCTTGACATATCATTTCCTTCGCAGAGTTACTGGACAATCCACGATGCTTTGGTTAATTTGGGCATCAATAGCCACACAAAATTGGTTGATGAGAATGATTTGAATCTCGATGAAGGAACCCAGATATCAATCAGTGCTCTTCCATTGTCTGGTACCCCGGATATTTTCCTCCTCACCGATTCTCAGCGAACCAGTTATCTTGATGGAAATCCACCCGAGTTCCGCATCACTGGTGCCGACCTCCTGCAGGTCACAACTGAAGACAGTGTCGTGTGGACTGTTGATTCGACATATGCAAACCAACCCCTCTACTTGTACGCTGACAATGAGGTTGGACCCACAGGTGGTGGTGACGGCTTGGCAGAGGCAAGTTTCACAGTCATTATCACGCTGCTACCGGTTTTGGATGCAACCATCACCAGTGATGCTGCAGAAATCGTGGATGTTGGTGAGGCTGTGACATTCTCTGCAGCGAATACACCCAACCTTTCCAATCAAGTTGACATTAGTGCCTATGAGTGGGACTTGGACGGAGATGGAAATTTTGAGTTGACGGGCATTACAGCTGAAACATCTTGGGCATCTGAAGGGTCTTTTTCGGTCACCTTGCGTGCCAACGGTGTCGATGGCCGCAGTGATACATCATCCACCTCTATCGTTGTTGAAGACCAAACAAATCCAACAGCAATCCTCAATGGTGGCAACAATTTGGTTCGGGGCTTTGACGAATCGTTTACAGTTTCCAGTTCATCCCTCGATAATTTTGGCATTGATCGAGAAGAATGGTATGCCGATGGACTTCTTATCCAATCGGATGAAGACACGGGCAATTCGTTCACCTACAGTTTTTCATCCGCAGGTAACCATAGTGTAGAATTACATGTTTATGATTCTGCAAACTTATCCTCTTCACTTACCATTAACGTGACAGTGCAAGATCGAACATCACCTGTAGTGGATTCCATTACCGGGCCCACCGATGTGATAGCGGGAGAAGAGAACACCTGGCGGTTGAATGCCAGTGACCCGAATTCACCTACGCTGACTTGGTCGTGGGATTTCGATCGTTCCACAGATATTGATCAGGATGGTGATACCAAGAATGATCACCAAGCCACTGGTGATTTGGTGGTGTGGACATTTACCAAGGGTGGCGATTACTCAATCACCTGCACTGTTACCAATGAACAGGGTCTAACATCCACCCGTGAGTTGAATGTTCATGTTGAAGGTCAAGCAGTTGCAAAAACATCGACTATGACTTACGTATACGGTGGCGGCGCAATTTTACTCGCCCTCGCTGCCATCGCTGGCGGTATATTCCTGTTCAGATCCATGAATCAGAGACGGGCACATCAAGAATTGATGAATGAAGAGGCTTCCCGTCTAGCAGCAGAGGAAAACGAAGCCGCTCGCGAACCGGGCCACGAAGAACAATTGTCGATGTTCCAAAATCGAGGCGGCGCATCCAGTGGGTTCCAACGCGGTGGTGGCGATGAAATGGCACAAATCGCTGGTGTTGGTTCTGCATATGGAACTCAACAACAACCGGTCACAACCCAATCACGTGGTGTTGTTGATGACGATGCCTTACTTTCCGCCTTTGCGGAGCCCGAAGTCGAACCAACCCCTCCTGAAACGGTCGAGCAGGCTCCCAAACCAGAGCCCCAGGCAGTTGCACCTGCTGGCAATCGTGCCAGTGTTCTTTCCAGTGGTATCGAAATGCCCACGGTGTTGCATGAATCATCCCAGCAAACGCCAATGGTTGTCACTCCTGATCCCGAACCGGTCGTGGCAGAGGCCCCATCAGCTGTTGAACAAACCACTGAAGTTGTCGGAACCTGTGGGGATTGTGGCCAGCAATATGCTGTCGATATGCCCAGTGGAATTGACCAAGCACAAATTGACTGTCCAAAGTGTGGAAATCGTAGCACAATACGGCGCTGAAAGTCCGATTAGGAACCCCTTCCCTCGCGCACAAGGGTCGAAGACCCTTTAGAAGGAGCGAGTGGCAGTGTATACCAACATGGAGGAAGGCACACGTTTGATTCTGGCAGCGCCACGCGCTCGTGACCGAATCAGTCTGGCGCTTGTCCTCGTCTTTATTCTCCCCATGTTGAGTCCTTTTATGGCCGTCGAGGCCACTCAGATACGAGCTGAAGATTTCGGAATCATATCTGAATTACACGATGTATTGTCCACTCGTGATTTGATGCTCGACAGTGACCAAATTGAATTGCAGGCGGAAAATTCTCTAGCTCCTGTTCGCAACGGTGTGCGTTCCATCGGCTCCCAGGATCCATTAACGCACATCGATACAGCGCTTGATGGGTTGATTGTGGAATCCTCAAACCCCGAAGGGGTTGAACATCCCGCACCGATTGATATTCTGTTGGGTGAAGATGCACCACCTGGCTTAGTGGATACTATTTGGGGAACGCTAGTCAATCTTACAGATTACATCATCTGGTCGGAATATCAGGCGCAGAACGATGGCCCTCATCACGAGAAGTTCACCGTAGTCCCGTTCTCAGCATCACTACTGAGTTTATTCAGCCAAGATCCATTGATGCATGAGATTGACATTGATGGCGATGATGATCCGGGCACCAGCACGGTGGAGAACCCAGATATTCGCGTCGGTCTCACGATTGGTTTTGACATGACGCCTGGTGAGGGTTGGGGCTTGCTTGGAAGCCCTCCAACGCAACTGTGGCTTGAACCGTCGATTGAATACCGAGTTGAAGTTATCAATCCGTCAGATCAGATTTGGAATGTGATGGAAACACTTGAAGTTTCATTGATGAAGCCATTTGCCTATGGAATCAATCCAACGGTATCTGGGGAGTCTTATGTTTGGCTCATCGATTCCCACTTCACCATTCCACCTACAGATTGGGCCTTGCAGGTTGGATTTGAGCGATTTTGGTTTGACCTCTCTGCTGCAGGATCTGAGTTGATTACTTCACTGCTTCTGCTCGCATCTGGACTTTCATCCGGCACACCGACAGGGGATGACAGTGGCGTCACAATTGCCGCTCTCTCTGCACCAATTTCAATCCAAATCGATAATGATGGCCAAACTCAATGTCCTTCACACTACCAACCAAATATAGGTCATCTCAACACATCTTGGCAGCATGACTGCCGAATTGGTGTTGGGTTTGGTTACGGTCATTTTTCACCTGAAGAGAATGGTGAACGAGAAATTTGGGAATTATCCTATCTTGAACTCGGTGTCCATCCAATTTCGACGAGTTATGACCTACCTTCGATTGTAGATTTGACAATTCGTACCGACAATGTTCTTCCAACTGGTTCGGGTACAGTCGGCGAAGATGGTCTTACATCGATTGAATATTATGCCGATGAGCGTGCAGATTTATGGCTCCATTTCCACGAGAACCGAAGTTCTTATCGAGAGAGTGCTTCGGAACCGTACGGGAATGTCACAGAAACATTGGTTTGGCTTCGTGGTATGCCTTCTGGAACAATGACGCCAACAGAAATTGAGCGCTGCTTCCAGATGTTGGGGAGTGCTTCACAACCGGAACTGCCTGGGCAAATACCCAGTCGTCTATCGTTGATATTGGGAATCAAGAATTTCACTCGTGATTCAACTCCAAACGTCAATGATCCGACGCTACCTATCGACCCTCAGAATCCACCGAATACGCTGGTACTTCTCCGTTCCACACAATCGGTTACATCTCTAGATTATGTCTCATGGTTCGAACGCGAGGGCGTGGATACCGATCACCGAAAGACACGTATGTCTGCTGAAGATTTACCAACAGGCCTACTTCTCTACGGTGATTTCTGGTTGGGTGGTAGCGAAGAGCAAGAAGTGGATACACTAGACGATAGCTTGGATATCTTGTCAATGATTCTCGATGTCACAATTCTCGCAGTCGTCGATATTTTCCTAGATATCTCGAATATTTTGAACAGTATTCCAAACGCTCTTGTCGATGTCATTAGCGGTAGCACGGGAAGTGCTACTCAGGGCACTGAAATCCATTTAGATATGCTGACAAGTTTTGAAGTGGGTCGCCAATCCATGCCCATCGGGTCCCTAAAACTGGTGATGGGTTCTACTGATATCCCAACCGCGTACGGTCCTCATCTGATTTTGGCCGATGACAAGAGTACAACCGTTGTACAAGGGAGGCATGGCCAAGTTGAAAAATTGGTCCCAATTTCCATGAGTTTGTACCACGAAGGATTGCATTCTCTCCACATTATTGATGATGCAGTGACTCAAACACAGCAAATTTCGTTGGGCGCCAATGGGGGAGATCCTCTCCGCATATTATTCCTTGAGCATGAAGATGATGAGTTTGGAAATATCGATATCCCAAACAGCGATTTCCAATATGTATTGCTCTCAGATCATCCGGCTTTACTCGACATTATAGTCTCCGAAAGTGAACTTATATTCACGTCTGATCGCGATATTGCCGAGGTTGTATATGGTGGTCGTGAAGGCATTCAACGACAGGTGTTAGACATAGATTTCCTCCCTGGAAACTTTACGATGGCCATTGGTGACGATGTATCTTGGATATCACAATCTCCAATCGGTACAATATCTCTGATGATATCGAATGCCACTGATCCAAAGACGATGGATGGTGATCATTTCCTGTTCATGCAGAATCAAGATATGGGTGAAGCCACCCTTTCAGCACGCGTACACGGGATTACAGAAGTTGGATTCCTTGGTGCCGAAATGCCAGGTGTGTCCGGAGAGGCTGGCCGGGGGACAGGATTCCTAGTCGGACCGGGGGATTCTCCTTTCCAAGCAGTCATCATGGACCAAACCATCCATGAATCTCCTGCTGATGGTTTGACCGCTCATGTTCTCATTGATCCCCTGCCCTCAAACCTCGCGTTTGAGGTACCGCAAGGTGGCGTTGGTGAAGCCAGTGCCCTCGATGTCCCTCAATTTACCACCGATGAAGGTCTGGCTGGGATTGCTTTCTTCCTTGCGGGCTTCACCGATTTCGGACAAAGTGTCAATGGAATGCTCGGCGAATTGGTGACCAGTGTTACCGGGGGAGAAATTGATGATCAACGCTCAGACTTTTCATTCGGAATTGAACTTGATGCAGATCAAGAATTTGATTTAATTGTAGATGCGCAACAGGGTCGAATGGCTCTTGATGAACCAGAGTGGTTACATGGAATTTCGGTGGAAGCAGATCTATCGGAAGACAATCACACCGCCTTCCGTTCTCGTGTTTGGTTGCCTGGTTTGGCACCCACTATCGATTTTTCAATCAATTATCAGAATCTTAGCGTTACAGATCGCTGGGATATCGATATTGAATTGGATGGTTGGTTGCCAGCCAACCCCGAATTCATGGTTGAAGTCAACAATTACAATGGACGAGATCTACATTTGATGCTACTTGGATTCGAGCCAGGTCAATCGACAGATCTGAAAGTTGAGACTCAAATCACCACCGATTATCGACCTGTGGTTCCACAATTGACGGTTTTCAGTAATTACCAGATGAGCACTGAATTAGACGCGATACATGCGACATTACTCGATCGAACCCAGTCGACCCGGTATGAATTACTCTTGCAAGGGATACCTAAACAACTCGACATGACGGCTTCTTTGGGATCCATGGTGTCAGTTGGTATGGAAGCCGGCGATTCCGGCCAAACTGGATTGTCAATCGATTCATTGATGCTGCAAATGAATCGATTTAATTCGGGGAAATGGTGGCCTGCCACAGTATTCTTGCATGAGTTACCTCAACAAATGAATCTCTCAACTGCCCCTTCCAGTGTATTTGATATCACGAAACCAGTCGCTTTCCAGGGCATGTCGACACTTGTATTTTCATCATCGGGTCCAGGAATGGACCTTTTCATTTCAACCACTGGGCGCGCGGTTGAATCTCGTGGCGATAGTTTGCTGTTGGCTGAAAATCTAGCTAGTCACATGAGCATTGAACCGACAGCAGATTTCGGTTTGAAGATTACCAGCAGTGGTGAAGGTATCGAACGGCTCTATCTACGCCAAAACGATGTTCCATCGCAACCAGGAGTATGGCTTGAGCAACTCGAAGCAGCGGGTGAGGGACTCAAGAGTGCGACAATACAATTCAACAATATAGGGCCATATCCAATCGTCAAGATTGAGGATGTTCGTGGTGGGCGAATCATTGCCAATGCTCGAGCCACTGTCGATATTGGGGACACAACATTCGATGGCAGAGCTGTATTGATTGATGCACAGGTGACTGGAGGTATTCCAACAGGCACAACCATCGGGATAAACGGACTTGCATCAGATCTTTCAATTCTCAATTTAATGGGCTTTAAGGGGGAGACAACTCACTATCTATTGCCTGAACCATTGACGACAGCAATCATCACGGGAGTGGTTACGATTACGGGGTGATATCATGGCGAAAAAGGATGAAGAAATCGAGGGAATGTACACCTTGGTTGGCGACCCGGATAATCCCGATTTGGAAGCCGCAGATGATGGGAAAATTAGTCTCACTGACCGGATTAGGAGAATGAGGAAAAAAATCATCAAAGACGAGTTTGAACCCTCAGATGAACAGCGGGAGTTGGCTGATCAAGCCTATATTCGTGCCCAAGAAGTCGTTGGTTTGGTGACACCGACTCGGGTTGTACTTGCCTCTGTGTTTATGGCCGCATTGATGTTCAGTATTTTTGCGCTCGGATTTTGGGTTGTACCACGAGATGCAGTCGATGTAGAAGTAGTCTACAAGCAGGGCGGCCCTGGCCATGTTGTTCTCTTGCAAGTCCATAATTTTGGCAGCCGTCCCATCGTCAATGTCGAGGTCGATGCCTCCTTTTCAAATCAAGACGGTGAAGTGTTGAATTCTACTCATTTCGGCCCTTTTTCATTATTGGCGCATACATCGGTTGCTGGAGATAATCTTGAATTGGTGATCACTGGTGAATCAATTTGGGAATTATATACCATCGAAATCACACTCGATTACGATAATTATGATGGTGCGGTGACAAAGCAGTCTTGGATTATTGAAGTTGGAGAATATACCTTCGAAACTCACAGCCTTGATGCCGAGCGTCAATGGTTCTGAACGACACCATAGGTGTCGTCACGGGCAGGGAAGATAGAAAGCGGTCTCGGCAACCCCCATCTCTGGGGAACCGTATGCGGCACCACACAGTCTTCTGTATTCTCACGGTTCTGTTGCTGTCTAGTGCCGTCCCGTTTGCGACTCCAGCGGAGCCCATTACTGACAATACAGAAGATGGCACATCTAGCATTGAACGCATTGTAATCACACCCGATCCAGATAGTATTGGTAGCGCCCATCCATCTGCGAGTTGGGATGGGGAAGAGCGAATTCGCGAGACGGTAGCTGACACGCATATTGGTTTATTCACAGTTGATGGATTGGAATCGGAAGTCGAAGTCCCAGAGGTGTTGACGATTCTTCGAACAGACATTGCCCTCGTTCTAATCGAAGGTGATGTTGGATTATGGGATGGCCGTGTGGCACTAACTGAATTGCCTGGCATTGAAGTCCGTGCTCACATCCCTCCCTCGGGATTCCTGATTCAGGGCCATCCACAAGCGATTGCGGCAGCATCAGATCTTTCAGTGGTTGCCACAGTTCATCCATTGCCATTGGCATTCATGGTTGATCAACATGTCAGTGACCTTCTCTCTGAAGCGTCTGAACTATCACTTGAGTCACCACCTTCGACAGCGGTACAATTGTCAGGTTGGCGATTGGCGGATTTGGGAACTCCACAAGATCATGTTAGGTTGCCCGGCGTGATGGGTGATTTAGACAGCACTGCAGCCACATATTTGACTTCGTACCGACCCATTGATACCGGTAGACACCTCGGAATTCTTTCACTTGCAGATATTGCAACTGTCGCAGCTGAACCAGCACTTTCATGGCTCAGTTTGGAACCTGTTTTCAGTATTGATAACAATGTTGCAATCGGGCACATGCGAGCCGATGATGTATCGAATTATTTCGTGGTTGGATTGAACGGCAGTGGCCATACTGTAACTGTAGCCGATTCTGGTATCGACCGAGATCACGGTGACTTTGATGGCCGAATTCAGCATGTTGAATCGGTGATATGGGGCGACACATCGACCGAAGATGAACATTCAGGCCATGGGACACATGTTGCTTGCACCGTTCTTGGAAACGGTAGCCGAGGTGGGTATGCGGGTATTGCCCCGCAGGCAACACTTCGATTCCAGGCAATGGAAGATGACAGTTCCGGTAATTTTGGTGGGGTTAGCATGGACACACTCATTCGCAAGGGATACGAAGGCAATTCATACATTCACACGAATTCATGGGGGACGGATGGCTATTATGGGGAATACACGACCAGTAGTGAAGATGCGGACAGCCGTACCAGCCAATACGATCAATTCTGGTCTTACAATGGAATGATTGTCCTCGTCTCTGCTGGAAATGATGGTCCCGATTCAGATTCAATTACACCACCTGCAACCGCAAAGAACGTCGTAGCGGTTGGAAATCATCACAATCGAGGAGGTGGTGCACCAAGCACACTCTCTGACAGCAGTAGCCGAGGCCCAACCGATGATGGTCGAATCAAACCGGATGTCACAGCACCTGGTGCGTGGGTCCGTTCCTGTCGTAGTCAAGATGCAGATGATACTGCAGGTTCAACATGGGCCAGTGAGTGGTATTTGGAATACAGTGGCACCTCTATGGCTGCGCCTAATGCTGCTGGAGCATCCGTACTTATCCGCGAATATCTGATGGAAGTTGCCGGTCGCCCATCGCCTCAGGGTGCCCTCATCAAAGGACTGTTAATTCTCGGTGCTGAAGATACTGGTTCTCGCGATATCCCGAACATGAATGAGGGCTGGGGCCGTGTCAATTTAGCCAATTCTCTCATCCCTGGCACAGATACCGGTGTTTGGGTCGATGATCGAAATACAATCAGAAGTGGACAAACCCGCGAATATGAATTCAATTTGAGTCGTAGTAATACACCGTTCAAAGCAGTTCTAACATGGTCAGATTATCCAGGCAGTACATGGGCTTCAACTCAGTTGCAAAATAATCTCGACATGGTGATTACCGCACCCGATGGCACCGAATACAAAGGCAATGATTTCGCTAATGGCCGTTCGACTACAGGTGGTGATGCAGATGATGTGAACAATGTTGAAGTTGTTCTAATCGACCAAGCAGACGCTGGTGTTTGGACCATTCTCATTACAGATGTTGCCCATGGAGGCCAGCGCAGTGATCAACCGTTCGCACTTGCCATCCGTGGTGCGGGTGTCAATGATTTGCGCAGTGATCCTCTGCCCATCCCTGCCTCCTTCCAATTGTCGACAGCAATTCCTCAGGTCAATGAGGTATGTCAAATATCCATTCAAATTGAAAATCAAGGTGGCGGTGGAGCGGATGGGTTGCGCATTGAGGCCATTGCTGGAACCCAGAATCTTGGCGATGTTGAAATTGATTTAGGCCCGGGCATGATTCGATGGGCTACATGGGATTGGACCCCACTGAACGAGGGAACACAGGCAGTGACCATTCGCATCGATCCAGACAGTCTTGAGGAAGAGATTGATGAGGATAACAACCTCTTCGAAATCCTTGTTGCTGTCAGTGCTCCAGGTGTACGTGTTTCCACATCACAAACCATTCTTGAAATTGGACAGGCCAGTCAAACCAGTACAGTATGGGAATTGCAAATTCGCAATACTGCTCTTATTTCGACCAATGCATCAATCAGCGCATCAACACCGATGCGAATCAGCAATGGGCAGATGATGAATGGATGGTTCACATCCTTCACTCAGACCAGTTTCTCCCTTGAAGGTTCAGAATCCTCCATGGTTGGTTTCACACTTGTTCACGACGAATCTCCTGCACCCGGTCTCTACCAATTGACAATTACTGCACGGGACGAAGACAACAACATCGAATTCCCGCTGACCCTTTCCCTCAATGTACCAGTCTTACCAGCGGCGTCCTTCCAAGCACCGTTTTCAACATTGCAGGTGCACCCATCAATACCAACCCCCTTTGATATCGACGTTCAAAATGATGGCAATGGGCTACAAGGTTACAATTTATTCATCGAGTCACCCATCGGATGGTGGGTCGGACTCGATAATTTGGGTTCATCCATAGGGGCAGCTTCAGGTTCAACAGGTGCCATCCCTCTCAACGGTGCACGAACCGTCGATATGACAGTCACACCTCAGTTGGGAGTCCCCCCTTCTGCTGGACAGACGTTACAGGCAATTTTGCGAGTGACCTCTCAGGTTGATCCAACTCAAACATGGGCATACACCATACAGATGGAGGTTATCGAATTTGATTCAGCCTTCATCGAATTTGAATCGAGTCCGAGTATACTTCGTCCCGATTCAATAGTGTACTTGCAGTACACGATTTCGAATCAAGGAAATACCGAATTAACCTTCTATCCCAATGTTGATGACAGACCCGGTGGTTGGTCTGTGATTGCGGGCTCAAATTCGATTACAATCCCTGCTGGTGAATCCGCATCCTATATGCTTGGACTCGAAGGCAATGGATTGGCTGTAGGTGGGTCATTGACTCTTCACCTGACGACACAAGATGGTTATCGGGTATCATGGGGGGGTGAATTGAATGTCGTCGAAGAAGCCAAACCTGTTTTGACCTTCATCGGAATTACCAATTCACAAGGTGATGCGATTTCAGAAATTCCAATTGGCTCTCCTGGATTTATCGGCCATTGGCTCATATTCAATGATGGAAATTCCGATTGGGTTCCTAGTTTGGGTATTGACCTTCCCGATTCGACTTGGGAGGGCATCTGTGATCCAGTTGAAGTGATTTCAGCTGGGAGTTCTGCTGAGATCAATTGTATTATGATTGCACCCAACTTTGCAATGGCAGGATGGCAACCTGAAATCGGTTTGACAATCAATGCTGATGGTATCGAACGTTCTGCAAGTGCTTTGATTCCGGTAGCAGCAAGCCCTAGCGTTGTCTGGACGACCCTCTCGATGGAAGAATCAATCGAGGGACAATCTTCCTTGTTGCATTTAGATCTCACAAATACTGGCAACACTGTGATTCAGGAGCGAATCATTGTCACATCACCCGCGGGTTGTACCGCTGAGATCGCCGGCTCGGACGTTGTGGATTTAGCCATCGGGGAATCACAGGGGATACGGGTTCAAATCATTCCTGATTCATCGGGGGAGGTTACGATTGAACTCAGTTTTGAGAATTCAAACATACCAGGTTCAACCCATTCATCATCCGTGGATGTCACTAGTGACCCCTCCCGCGTTACGGACAGTGGGGCCGGTGCAACATTAGCGGTAGTTGGGTTACTTGTTTTCATCGTACTCGGACTTTTCATCGCTGGTTTACTCATCGTTCGTCTCAGAGATAGTAAATCACCCCCTTCAATGTCCCCCCCTCCACCTACAGCATTCACTGCAAGTACACCGGCAGAAAGTGTACCTAAATCAACTCCAGAAGTTGTTTGTTGGGGTTGCAACAAACCCATTGCAGGCACACGTCGTGCTTGCCCTAGCTGCGGTGCGCGGTACCATGAATCAGAATATGCTTGTAGTGCATCAGCATTGATCACATGTCGTAATTGTCAGGCTGATGTGAATACCTTTGTCGAGGAGGCGAGTTCCTGAACCACCAAGCAGGCGTCCTTTTGAGGGGGTTGTCCCGTCGCCATCTCATGCGCACACCCGCGCGAGGTCGCAGCCTTTGCGTTATTGCACTGCTTTTGCTCGTTATTATGAGCCCTTATGCAGCCGCTGAAGCAGATGTCACACTGACATCAGATTCCTCTTCTAAAGAGGCCTCACCAGGTACACCTGCTGAATACACAATCACAGTCCGAAATACGGGTGATGAAGATATTACCGTGCAATTGGCGACCAGCCAAGAGGCCGGAGGCTGTCAGGGTTACACCAGTGCGATTGAACAGGTATCTGGTGTCATTTCACCTCAATCAAATGAGCAGGTGACTCTCACAGTTAACGTGACTGAGGGCGAGCAGACCTCAGATGAATGCGATACGACAGTGACTGCACAAGCCTCGCCGGCTGCAACACCGGGTCCACCGGCCCAAGCAGATGTCGTAGTAACGACCACAAAAGGGGAAGGTTCTGGAAATGCCGCCCAAGGTGTAGAACTTTCAGCTAGTCAAGCCACCAAGAATTACAATGGTGAAGATGCAGAAGTAACATGGGAAATAACAGTTAAAAACACTGGTCAAACCCAAGAAACCATATCTATTGAAATGGATGATTCTTCCAGTTGCCGTTCTGATGGTTTGGAAGCCTCAGTCGATCCGGCTCAAGTACAACTCAATGCTGATGATGAAGAAACAGTGACTGTAACTGTAGATGTTCCAGATCGAGAGCAAACAGAAGCAGGCTCCCATTGTTTCATCACACGTGCTACGGTTACCGCGCCTGCGCCGCCCCCTGGTACAGATGCTGCGCAAGACAATCTCTCAGTAACGCTGAATATCCCTGAACTTCACGAATGTGAAGCTTCACTTTCCCCCTCTTCAATGACAATCGCCCCGGGCGCCTCCCAATCAGGTAATTTCATGCTAACAAATGCTGGCAATAGTGATTGGACCGTTGGATTTGGCAAGTCTGGTTCAAAGGCCAATTGGGTTACGCCAGATGTCAGTCAGCGAAATTTGCCCTATGACAATGGAAATGGCGAGACATCAATTTCATTTGACGTATCACCTGATGACAGTGTACCTGCTGGCGAAACTGAAACCATTGAAATCCGCGCACTTGACGGAAATCAACTTCGCTGCATGGCTACATTATCCGTCACCGTAGGCCAGTCATATGGGGGTGGCGCATCTCTTGATTCCAATTATCTGAACAATGTCGAACCCGGGACATCTCAAGACACCGGGTTGTCAATTACCAATCAAGGAAATGGTGCGGACTCGTTTGCGATTGGCCATAGTCCAGTTCCAAGTGGTTGGGCTGTGACTATGAGTGAATCGACCGTATCATTGCCAGGGATGCATGAGAATGGCAATCAGCAGAGCATTACAGTTTCCGTATTTGTTCCGTTTGATGCACTTGCAGATGACACAATTATAATTTCATTCATTGTGACTAGTAGTGGAGATTCATCGATTCAAATCACCGATGATTTGGAGGTCACCGTCGCAGAACGACACGAGGTTGGTGGAACAGTCCTTTCTACTGACCAGACTGGACGTAGTGATCAGTCGATTGATTTCCCGTTGACCATTCACAATAATGGGAACGTACAGGACTCGTTCCGGTTACGTGCATGTGACCCGAACCAACCCGGTTCCTGCGCATCCCCTTCATGGAATTCCTTTTTCGTCGATGAATCCGACAATGAAGTAACTCAGATTTCTCTTAGTGCAGGTCAATCACAACAAGTTTACTTGCGCATGCATATCCAGAGTGAGGATGAAGGGGATTATCTGCAAGTTCAGATTAAGGTGAATATTGTATCAGCACCTGCCAATGAATATACGGACACAGTGACTGCCCGTGTATCAAATTATGATTACATGATGCAATTGATTTTAGCAGAACCACAAGGGGCGCCCGACTCCATGACAGTCACCCTACCGCCCGGGGGGCAGACAACCATCGCACTGCTCTTCAGTGACATCGGTACATCACCGTACGTCGAGCAAGCATTGTTCACGATAGAAGGGATGGATTCAACCATTTCAACATCCCTAAGTTCAGATGCCGAAGAATTGGCACCGGGTGTTTTCACTCTCCCTGATGATTCAGTGACCTATTACGCTAATTTGACGCTCAGTGTGATGGGCACAGATCAAAGTTTGAATGGTGAAGCTGGTGTGGTGCGCATTTGTATTGCATCCATGCGTAATGCAGCAGCACAATCGTGTGTCGATGTTGTTGTGTCGATTGCAACCGTGCACGATATCGATGTCGAGGTAGAGGATGGTGCAACGCAGAATACCACTCATCCAGGGTTTACTGATTTCATGGTCAAGATTACCAACAGTGGCAATATCGAAGAACAGATTGAAATTTCATCTACTGAAGGATTACGAGGTTGGACCATCGATATCGAGCAAACTGATATCTTGCTTGCACCCGGTGAATCCTTCACAGTGCGCGTCCGAGTCAAGCCACCAGTGGAGTTGGTGCTTGAGGAAGAATTTGAATTCACACTCATCGTCACTCCTGAGAGTGCACCCGTGGCTTCACAACCGGTGGATATGACTGTCAGGGCCACTCTTGATGACAGTGTATTCGGCCTATCATCGGAGACATGGAACACCGTTTCATGGTCGGTTCTGGGTATTCTAGGTGTGATGATTTTGTTTACAATTTGGCGCAACCGTCGCCGTAGTATTGGCCTGTGAGTTCCCCTCTCCAGCCGAAGTCTCGCTGGATATGCTTATGATGCCTCTTTGGGTCGAATGACTCAAGGAACCCTACGGGTTCCCTTGAGGCTCCCAAATGTCCTCCGTCTCAGCAACCTATCTTTCGCTTGCTCTGATGACACTGGTCGGCATCGGATTTCCTCTTGGTGGCTTCGTTCTTTCACGCTTTTTACGACCAATGCCAGATCCAAATGACCCAACCAAACTTCGCAGTTTCCTTCTCAAGGGTTACGAGTCTGATCAATCACTGTACGTTCGCCGTTTGAGTACTTACGAATGTGGTGCAGATCCGCTTGGTGATGCAATGATTGATTTCCATTTCCAGTATTATTGGTACGCCATCATCTTCCTCGTATTTGACATCGCATTCATGTTCCTCGCATTCGGTGGAATCGTGGCCATGAGTGCTGACCACACCGCAACAGCAGGGGCTGACGGTAGCATAGAAGCTGCAACGGGTTCCTTGACCACACTCTTGGTTTTCCTAGGAATAATGGGTCTAGGTGTTTGGTATGTATTCCGAAAGCGAGGCAGAATCTACATTTGAGGTGATATGTGATGGATGATGGACAAAGTTACACTACGTTCAGTAGTCGAGGGCTCCTCGATATGATTGGTGACCTCAATGACAAAGCTCTCGAGGCTTCTCGAATGAAGGATTTTATCAGTGTACTCGGTGGGCGGTTTTTGAACTGGGCACAACGAAAGTCATTGTTCCCCCTACATTTGGGAATCAAGTGTTGTGCGCTTGAGATGGCAGCAGCCGGAGCACCTAGATTCGATGCAGAGAGTTTTGGTGTAGTGTTCAGAAGCAGTCCGCGACAGTGTGACGTATTGCTGGTAAACGGTCCTATTTCAAAGAAATTCGCTGATCCAATCGTACGATTGTGGGAACAGATGCCTGAACCCAAGTGGTGTATCGCCATGGGTGAATGCGCGATTTCGGGTGGGCCGTATTATCAGTCTTACAATATCCTTGAAGGAGTCGACACGGTAATTCCAGTTGATGTTTACATTCCAGGTTGTCCACCACGACCCGAGGCCCTCATCGATGGTTTTGGGAAGTTGCGTGAGAAAATTATCCGCATCGGCGCTGTGCCGAGTGGGGAGACTGAAGCCCGCGGCACACCGATCATTGTCGCGGATGAATGAGGGGATATTATGGCCAAGGAAGTCAGTGCAAAACAGGTTCTTTCTGCGGCAGAAGATGTCGTGGCAGACGTGGCAGATTTTGGAGATGCTGTCAACGCAGAAGTTCGCTATCACACTGGAGGCCGTCGCAAGAATGCCTACGTTTACATCGAAGTTGCCGCAAGCGAATGGCGCGCACTCGCACTCTGGCTCAAGAATACCAAACAGGTCGATTACTGTTCAATGATTACTGGCATTCACTGGCCAGAGAATGCGGATGCGTCATGGCAAGTTGTGGCTCACCTTTTGCGAACAGGTGTCACAAACCCTACCGTCGTTAACAAGAGAGTGCATGAGATAAAGGTGGACATTGGTGGCCTTTCAGGCAATTCAACTCCATTGGAATTTGAAATATCGATGACCATTCCTGACACTCGCGAGCCCAGCGTCCCTAGCGTGGCCGACATTTGGGTTGGCGCCGATTGGAACGAGAAAGAAACATGGGATTTGGTCGGCATCGATTTTGAAGGCCACGTTGGAATGCGTCGTGTTCTTCTTCCGCATGATTCTCCCACTGGATATCATCCACTACAGAAGCAACACAAGTTGCGATACCACGACTTCAATGAGATGTACGATGACCCGCAGGGCTTTGGAAGAAAGCCCGAAGATTCCGGGAGAGTGAAGTAATGGCAGAGATGTGGATTTCAATGGGGCCCCAACACCCCATGACACACGGATTGTGGACCCTCAAAGTCAAGGTTGATGGTGAGACCGTTGTCGATACTGAGCCAGATCTCGGATACATCCACCGAGGTGTAGAAAAGATTTGTGAAGCGCGTGATTTCACACAAATCACAACCTACTGTGATCGTCTTTGCTATGCTAGCGCCAACACTTGGTCACATGCATACATCTACGCTGCAGAGGACCTTCTCGAGGTCGAAGTTCCAGAACGTGCAGAATACATTCGCATGGTCGCTGTTGAATTGCAGCGCATCGCCAGTCACCTGATGTGGTTGGGCGCTTACTGCCCTGATGTTGGAAACCTGACTGGTATGGTCTGGTGTTTACGCGAACGTGAAATGATGATGGATTTGCTACAGGAACTTGGTGGATCCAGAATGCATTACAATTTCCCACGAGTGGGGGGCGTCAAGCGAGATTTACCAATTGGCTTCGCACTGCGCTGTCGAGCCAAACTCAAGCTCTTCCTCGACCGAATCCAAGAATACGAAGCTCTTCTTGATGAAAGCACAATTTTCCTCATTCGCACCCAGGGTGTGGGTTATGCGAAGGCTGAGGAAATGATCAACCACGGTGTCAGTGGTCCAAACGTTCGTGCTGCAGGTCACAATTATGATGTGCGTTGGGCACACCCCTACTCGATTTATGACGAATTAGATTGGGAGCCGTCAGTTGAACGTCCTTCCATCAAAGGGAGCGATTGTTATGACCGCTATCGTGTGCGTGTAGAAGAAATGAGGCAGAGTGCCTCGATGATTCTCGATGGTCTTGACAAGATGCCTGGTGGCGCCGATACACACTACCAATCTGGAGACCCCGCAATCATTGCCAAAGCGCCTGCACGTGCAGCTGAAGGGCAAACTGGGTACCATCACTTTGAGGATAGTCGAGGTGAATCGATGTTCTATCTCGCCGGTGGAGGTGATGAGCGTGGAAAGCACCCATACAGAGTATCTATTCGAAGCCCGATGTTCATCACAATCCCCTATGCTAGTAAGTGCATGATTGGTTACAAAATTGCTGACATCCCTGCGATTATGGGTTCATTTGATCCTTGTATTGGAGAAACGGATAGGTGATATTCATGGCAACTGAAGACGTACTCACCATTCGCGACTGGGTCGGTGCTGCAACGAGTTTCATTTCAGAGAACACGATTGGAATGTCGCGCCATTGGGAATACACAGGCAGTGTATCCAATTTCCTGACGGAATTCATCATGTGCGTCATGGTATTTGGTGGAATTATGACCACACTCCTAGTCTTACTTTGGATGGAGCGTAAATTGCTGGGTCGATTCATGGATCGCCGTGGCGCCCGAACCTCTCTGCGAAGTTTGTGGGTCGGTGAAAATGGTGTGACTGCGGGTGAATGGTGGAATCAATTACCATTTGGAACCGGTGTTCCAGTCGGAATGGTCAACAAGTTACTCAATGAATTTGCTGGCAATGATCACGAACTTGAAGTTGTAAGGCGTGTTAACAACCGCTCATATCATGGTGTATGGTGGCTACTTCCAGGTTTCTTCCAGAATTTGGCTGATGGCATGAAGTTCCTGACTAAGGAACACATGGTCCCTGAGAAAGCCGATCGGTTTGTGTTTGAGATTGCACCATTCTTGATTATTGCAACCACAGTAATGTGCTTCACATTCATTCCATTGAGCCCCAATTTCTATTCGAACAATTCTGAGATGTCCATCCTCTTTTTGATGGCCGTATTCAGCGTTGCACCTCTCGGTGTATTCTTTGCGGGCTGGTCATCTAACAACAAGTATACACTTCTTGGTGGAATTCGTTCAGCTGCACAACTCACCGCCTATGAAATCCCACTTCTTGTAACAGTCCTCAGTGTGGTTGTACTTTCAGGTTCGTTCAATCTAATAGAAGTCATTGAATTTCAGGCAGACAGTGGTGTGTGGAACATTTTCCTCTTGCCATTGGGCAGCGTTCTGTTTCTCGTAGTCATGGTTGCTGAGGTGGAACGAATCCCATTCGATATGCCCGAGGCAGAGGCAGAATTGGTCGAAGGTTGGTGGACTGAATACGGTGGTATGCGATGGGGTTTGATGTTCGCAGCAGAGTATTTGCGCACATATGCAGCATGTTTGCTGTTTGCACACTTCTTCCTCGGAGGTTGGGAGGCACCGTTCGAAGATACAATCCCATTCATCCACTATGTCCCACATATCATCTGGGTCTTCCTCAAGGCTTGGTTCATGTTTGTCTTCTTCGTGTGGTTCCGTGCAGCACTGCCTCGTGTCCGTACAGATCAAATTCTCGAATTTGGTTGGCGATGGCTTCTACCATTGAGTTTGGTAAATCTTGCTATAGCAACCGTTCTACGCTTGTGGGTATACGATGGCATCAACGGTGAGTGGCCGCTTCTGATTCCAATTCTAATCACATCGGTCAGCCTTGCATTGTTCATCTTGCTATCGATAGATGAAAATCCTGAAGCACTTGAAGCCCAAACACGCCCATTCAGTGTACAGACAGTTGACGCGGCCCGTCCAGGCCAAAACAGGGAGTGATGAATATGGCCTATCACAAGCACGCAACCCCAAATTTCCGCAACCTCGTCGTTCGACCAATGTGGATTACACTCAAGGCAGCACTGCGAACATTCCCCATCATTGGCCGTTCCAAGTTTTTACAATCTCACGGTACGAGCGGACCTTACCATGGACAGGAAGCAAATCTCCTGTCAGATAAGGAACGCGAGATGTATACCGCACAGGCGCACCCGGTCATCGGCCAAACCTATGCACCCGATCGCGAGACGACTGAATTGTTCCCAAACTTTGAGCGCCCGGTTACCGTAATGTATCCGTACGAACGTCTTGAGGAAATGGAACCTTGGTTGTTTGTTCCAGGGAATTACAATGGACGAATTGGTGTCATATGGGAAACGTGCACTGCCTGCAAGGCCTGTGTTCGAATTTGCCCAAATGATTGCCTGCACATGGAAACTGAAACGCGTGTAAACGTGCTGGATATGACTGAAGAAGGCGATGAAGATCACGGATTTGGCGTTGATCTTGAAGTTGGTGGAATGGCCGCTCGCCGAATTGAAGGCAGTGAGGAAGCCGCAGAAAATTTTCAACTCTCAACATCTCATGAAGCCCCACCTGAGGAGTATGAATTTGGTGAAGTCATCAATCTATCAGGAGACACCATCAGTGTTCGATGGAATACATCAGGTTCAGTTGAGGACGTTGCCGCTGGCGAATTAGTTGGTGCAGAGGTTGACATCGTCTCAGGACGCATCGATATTGGACGTTGCATGTTCTGCGGATTGTGCATGGAATCATGTCCATTCAATTCATTCTTCATGACAAATGAATACGATGGAATGTCCGGTTTTTCACGAGAAGATCTTTGGTTCGATGCAGATCGTACCCGAGTCCTTCCTGTACAACATGCAGAAGCGGTTGACATCGAATTGGCAAAGCGAGCAGATCAGGCTCGAAAGAAGGCTGAAAAAGCCGCTGCAAGGGCAGCTAAATCGGAGGCTTAAGCATGGAATTACCTGGCCTGATTATGGATCCTATTGGGGATATTTTTGGTTCCGTTGAAGGCATATCCTTTGGGATTTTATCAGTCATTGCTATCGGTGGTGCATTGGGGACGGTTTACTCTAATCGGGTTGCTCATTCCATGCTCGCTCTAATCATGTGCTTCTTTGCGGTAGCAGGTGTATTCTTGATGGCTAATGCTGAGATGCTAGCCGCGATTCAGATTCTGGTTTACCTGGGCAGCGTCATGTTGGTCTTCGCCTTCGGTGTGATGTTATCCCGCCGTCAAATCATGGAGGAGGATTTTGAATGAGACTCATCAGCACCTTTGCTCGCCTCGGCATCATCGGTTTGCTTGGCGTATTGCTCACTGTCATGATGGATCCTGACAATTGGACTCCCGTCACCGGTTCTGATAGCATGACTACACTGGAATTCGCAACAGCAGTTCTCGATGATTGGGCCTTCACTCTGGTTGTTCTCGGCGCTCTTCTCACCATGGCTATGGCTGGTGCATCGTATCTGATTCGAGACGAACGCAAAATCAACCTCATGTGGGAACTTCACGGAGGTGAAGAGGAATGATTGAGCCCAGTTGGATTGCCGGTTTGGGTGCTTTCCTATTCTGCATTGGATTGGTTGGTGTATTCACACGCAAGAATGCCATCATTGTCTTGATGTGTATCGAAATCATGCTCAATGCAGTCAACCTCAACTTCGTTGCAGGGGCGGCTCACTGGGAGAATATTGATGGCTGGGTTTACACTTCGATTGCGATTGCAATTGCAGCCGCTGAAGTGGCTGTTGGATTGGCCATCTTCTTGGCCTTGTACAGCCAACGTGGCACTATTTCATTGGATGAGGTTACGCTGTTAAAGCACTGAGGAGGTGAGATGTATGGGTGAACATAGCAAATCAGAATGGAACCTTCTTTTGCCAGTCGGCTTGATGATATTCTTCCCTGTCATTCGACATTTACTGGAATTTGATGCGATGGAGAGTGCATTCCTGATCGTAGCAGTGCCACTTGTGGTATTCCCAGCGATTCTGATTTTGGGTCAGCTATCCAAAGGTGAAGATTGGTGGAAAAATCAACTGAAAGAAGGCGGGATAGTTGCCCTGGCGGGACTAGCCATTACGTTATCACTCACCGTTTGGCTCATCATTGAGTTCTACCTAGGCAATGAAAAATTATCTCAATTTGAAGATGATGGTGGAGTATTATCTCAAGGTGTGATATTCGATTGGATTCAGTTTGAAATTTTTGACGGTGCTACACTCCTCGGCACATCGACATTGAGTTTTGGATTATGGATCGACAGCGTTTCACTGGTGGTTCTTTTTGTCGCAGCATTCCTTTGTTTCCTCATCTGCTGGTTTGCTATCGGTTACATGAACACCGACCCCATCAACGAGGACCGAAACCACCGCTTCTTCGCCGAGTTCGTTCTATTCAGTATGGGTATGTTTGGCATGGTGCTGGCGGACAGTTTCCTGTGGTTGTTTATATTCTGGGAAATTATGGGGTTGTGTTCCTATTTACTGATTGGATTTTATTGGGAAAAACCCAGTGCAGCAGCCGCTGCAAAGAAGGCCTTCCTCACTACGCGTGTGGGTGATGTATTCCTCATGGTTGGCTTGTTCATGCTGTATGATTTGTATCACAGCCTTGAATTCGCTGTCATCTTCGGTGACCCTACAATGGGTGGTGCAGTACATGGTGTCGATCTTCAATGGCCACTATTCTTCATGTTCATCGGTTGTGTGGGCAAGTCTGCCCAGTTCCCACTTCACGTTTGGCTACCCGATGCGATGGAAGGTCCCACCCCAGTCTCGGCTCTGATTCACGCAGCGACAATGGTCAACGCAGGCCTCTATCTGGTTGCGCGTATGTTCCCATTATTCAGTGAACATCACTTTGAGGGCGACCTATCTGATCTCGCGCTGCTCATCGCTTGGATTGGTGGAATCACCGCCTGTATGGCTGCATTTATCGCATTTGTAGCCAACGATATCAAACGAGTTTTGGCTTATTCGACAATGAGTCAACTCGCCTACATCTTCACAGGATTGGGTGCAGCTTGTTGGTTTGCAAATGAAGGCCACCATCACCTAGCAACGGTTGCCTTTGGTGCCGCCCTCTTCCATCTATTCAATCACGCCATGGCCAAGGGTATGCTGTTCATGGCTTCGGGTTCCGTCATTCATGAGATGCATCATGCACACGATCATGCACATGGACATGATGATGGAGATCACCACGATTTCGACCCACAAGACATGCGCAACATGGGCGGGTTGGCCAGCAAGATGCCGGTCACTAGTATCGCCATGATGCTTGGCTCAATGTCAATCATTGGCATTCCCCTGATCGGTGGATTTTGGTCTAAGGAAGGCATCGTAGGGCAGACATGGAATGTCTATGCACACGGCGGTGAGATGATTCTCTTCCCAGCCATTCTTGTTCTTGCCACCGCTGGTATGACTGGTTTCTACATGTCGAGAATGTGGTTCATGACGTTTGCAGGAAAGCCGAAGAGTGATGTTGTTGAGCATGTCCATGAAGACACACAGTGGATCAAAACACCACTCGTGGTTCTATCGATTGTCACCGCATTCAGCGGATTTATTCTTGCCTGCGGTAATTTTGTGCATTGGTTGGCCGAACCCTATCACTACGAACCGTTCGGTGAGTTACTTGCTCATCCCATGGAGGCCATCCTTCACGAATTGGAACACGCTTTCTTGCCTGGTGACAATTTGTTGAAGATTGTTGGCTGGACTGCCATTTTACTATCGGCAGGTCTGGGTCCGTTCATCGCTGCTCGTATGCACGGTGGCAGACTAGCTGACGGAGAAGAGGCCACCCCACTCACAAATTGGCTCATCAGTTATTCTGGTAGTGTCGGACACACAGATGTCGGGGATCTCGCAACTGGAGGATTTGCCACTGCTTTGCACAATCGCCTCTACATCGATGACGCTTACGAATGGGTGATTTCTCGAACACTCATGCCGTTGGCGACCATCTGTGCATGGATTGACAAGAATTTGGTTGATGGCGTCATCAAGGGCATCGAATCGGGCAGTCAATCAACCAGTACATGGTTACGTCAATTCACAACAGGTCGGGCCAGCGACTACTTGCTCATGGCTGCAGTAGGAATGTTGGTTATTGTTGGTATTCTATGGGGGGTGGCTTGAGTGGGCATTACAGAATACATTACAATGCTAGGAAATCCTCTGACCGTTCTCACACTATTGCCGATTTCCGGGGCTCTCTTGCTCATGTTCGTTCATTGGTTGGGCAATGATGAGAGACGTGAGATGTTGGCGAATCCCATTCGTTACACCAACCTTGGAATCGCTTTGATGATGTTTGTTTTGGCAACATTCATTGGACTTGAAGAGAAATTTGGATTGGCTTGGGGCGAATACCTCTATCAGAATTGTGAGATTGGTGCAGTGAGCACAGGATCTTGCACCCTGATTAGCAGCATCGGCGTTTCATGGCACGTTGGTATTGACGCGCTTTCATTCCCGATGGTTTGGCTTACAACTCTACTGATTCCAATTTCTATGGTTGTCGAGTGGGATGCCAAGAAGGGAGCCTATTTCCACAGTCTCATCTTGATGATGGAGGGGGCCCTTATCGGTGTCTTTGTCAGCCTTGATTTGTTTGTCTTCTACGTCTTTTGGGAATTGACATTGATTCCAATGTTCTTCTTGATTCTGATGTGGGGTGGGGAAGACCGCCGATACGCAGCACAGAAGTTCTTCATTTACACATTCGCAGCCAGCGTATTCATGCTTGCAGGTATCCTTGTGATGTACTTCAACAATGATGCAAGTTGGGTTGGAAATATTACTGGTAAATCATTTGATTTCGTTCTGATGGATACGAGTACGAATTTCATCGAAACAGAAGGGTTGCGCAGTATCGTCTTCCTGTTGATGTTGATTGGGTTTGCAACAAAAATGCCGAGTGTCCCCGTCCATACTTGGTTGCCCGATGCTCACGTACAGGCGCCGACTGCGGGCTCAATGCTGCTGGCCGGTGTCATGTTGAAGATGGGCGCATACGGATTCCTCAGACTTGGTGTAACACTCTTCCCAGACCAAGTCATTCAATTCCAAACGCTTCTCATCGTTTTGGGAATGGTCAGCTTAGTCTATGGCGCAGTGGTATGCCTTGGGCAAGTGAACCTCAAACGCATGGTCGCTTATTCTTCAGTCAGCCACATGGGCCTGATTTTCCTTGGTGTGGCCACATTGCAACCTCTGGGTATTGCTGGCGCCATCTTCATGATGTTCGCGCACGGAATCATTAGCCCGCTACTGTTCGCAGTTTGTGGTTCATTCAAGCATCACTACCATACACTAGAGATCGATTCAATGCGTGGCTTAGCACATCACAGTCCATGGATGAGTGCGCACATGATGGTTGGTTGGATGGGTAGCCTTGGTTTGCCTTTGATGGCTGGTTTCGTCGCTGAAGTAGCCATCCTCATTGCCTTCTACATGACCTTCGGTTGGTGGGTCCTCTTACCAGCAGTCACACTCATTGTAACGGCAACCTACTACCTATGGAGTATGCAGCGAACCATCTTCGAAGGAGGTGGAGAGGCTCAATTGCCACCGACAATGCACGATGAAGAACCACGCGACATCACATGGCATGAGAACACCGGGATGCTCATCCTCGGCGTACTCGCTGTGATTTACGGTATCTACCCAGACTTCTTTGGAATGTTTGAGATGATGTCCGATTGGGCTACTCTCTTGGTTGAGAATGCCATTTATCCACCGGAGGTGAACCCATGAATTTAGGTGCACTGTTTAGTAGTGCGAATATGGCCAGTACGCTGATTCCGGAGTGGATACTTCTACTCGGCATCATCGCGATAATCGTTGTCCCCAACCTTGGCAAGGCAACCTTCCGCCTCCCCATTCCAGGGAAGGCCTGGCGTATCCCCTACTTCATCGGCGGTAAGCGATTTGTATTCACCAGTGACCCCCGCCTTCCATCGGCAATTGCCGCATTCACACTCTTCGCCTCATTCATCACCGCCCTCTTGAGCCAGATGGGTGAAATTGGTGTCACTGAATCGTGTGTGGCAATCAGAGATGGTGTCGCTAGAGCAGGTCCTGAATGGTGCTCAGATAGTACCATGATTCTACAGGTTGATGCCTTCAGTCGCTTGATGGAGATGATATTCACAGCAGCACTACTTCTCGCAGTCATCGCCAATTGGGATCGCCTCCCTGCAACCCCTCACCATCGTATTGCGCTCAAGACACAACGCGATGAGGCAGTCGAGAGTCGTCGCTTGCATCGTTTGCTGAACAATCGTCGCCAAGTCGATTTCGCATTGCTTGTCCTCATGGTCGCACTTGGGATGTCGACAGTTGCCCTTTCCGCAAATCTGTTCATGCTCTTTGTAGGGTTAGAATTGGCGAGCATGGCCTCTTATGTCTTGGTTTCATTCAATAAGGAGACTCAAATCGGCCCTGAAGCTGGTTTGAAATATTTCATTGTCGGCAGTGTTGCCAGCGCTATCGGTCTCTATGGACTTTCAATGCTGTACATTTGGAATGGTGACCTTTCAATTTCCAGTCTGAACGCATCATGGGCTGATGGCCCGAATGGAATGGCCACAATCGGTCTCGGCATGATGTTGGTCGCCTTTGGTTTCAAAGTCAGTGCAGTCCCCTTCCACTTTGCAGCACCTGATGCTTATTCTGGTGCCAGTGGGCCTGTAGCTGGTGTTCTAGCAACTGCGAGTAAAGCGATGGGATTCGTTGCTCTAATGCGCGTACTTATCGGTGTCACACTTGCTGATGATGGTAGCGAATGGACCATTCTGATTGGAGTGATTGCAGCGATTACCATGACCTGGGGCAATATCGCAGCATTGGGTAGTCGCAACCCGAAGCGAATGCTCGCCTATTCCAGCGTCGCACATGCAGGGTACATCCTCGCTGGTATCGCAGCCATTGGTGCGCTAGGTCCTGGTGAAGGAAGCGAACTGATTGCTACCGCCATCATGTTCCATCTCGCTGTGTTGGTTACTTTCAAACTCGGGGCTTTCCTTGTCATTGCCCTGCTAGAGTGCGAAGGTCGAGGTCATGAACTCGAGCATTATCATGGACTTGCACGTCGAGATCCATTGGTTGCCATCTCGATGATGATATTCATGCTGGCTCTTGCTGGTGTTCCACCACTGGCTGGATTCTTATCGAAGTTGATGATGGTCAGTGGTATAATTTCCAGTACGGTTGGAGATGTGGCAGGTTCCAGTCTCTCCGAGACTATGGGTTCGTTGTCCTGGGTCTTCTGGCTGGCTATTCTGATTTTCATCAACAGTGCAATTTCATTGTTCTATTATTTGCGAATATGCGTTGTGATGTTCTATGATGAAACCGATCGAAACTTGCGTCTTTCACGTGCACCAATGATTCGGATTGCCATCATGTTCTGCACCATGGGCGCAATTGTCTTTGGATTCGGAGTTTTAGCCGATGTCCTTGCTTCGGCTGCCCACGATGCGGCCTTGGCTCTATTCGGTTGAACCAAATCCCTGCAACGCAGCCCTTCTTTGGCGCCTCCGTGTTTATGTAGGGCGGTCGATTCGGCGGGTTGTTACCATGGGACGACGTCGAGAGGAAACAGTCGATCAGGAGTTGCTTGCGCAACTTGAAGGCGACTCTAGCGACAAAATCAGAGTCCCACTTCCCAAAACGAGAATCAACGAGATGTTTGCCATTGCAGACCAAATTCTCGGAGGTCGCAGAGTTCGTGTTGTCTGTGCGGATGGCGAAACACGCTTGGCGCGAATTCCTGGGAAGATGCGACGTCGACAATGGGTCCGAGAGGGCGATCTAATCGTCGTTCAACCTTGGGATTTCCAAGATGCCAAAGCTGATGTCAAGAAGCGATATACGAAGACACAATCTCTCTATCTATCACGAAAAGGTGTCCTACCTGAAATCGTTGATGTGTTTGGGACCGGAAATGACACTTGGGATGATCTCGACGATGCAGGAATATTTGGTGGCAATGATACTCAAGACGACCCCGTCGTTGAAGAAACAGAAGAGATTGCTGAAGAGGCAGAAGAAACTGAAGAGAATGCAGAAGAAGAACCCGTTGCGGCTGAACCCGAAGCCGCCTCTACGGCTGAACCAGAGCCATTAGATGACGTAACCGATGACGACATCGACAGCTTGTTCGGACCGGCATAAGGAGGTGAAAACATCGCGCGACGCCGTAAGGCTAGTCGCGAAGGCGATTCTCGGGATTGGACTGAATTGGGTGGGTCTGCTGGATCTGATCTAGATGCGGACCCTACTGAAGTGGAACTTTCTATCGAAGCAGAAAACATTGCACTCGCTGAAGAGAAATGGAATGCTGAAGAAGCCAAACTAGATCTCCATTCAGAGATGGACACGAAACAGGATTCTTGGTCTTGGATGAATGAGAAAAAGTATGCTGTGATGTTCAAAAAAATCGAGCACAAATTGCAAGGCGTCCTAGGTACAGGCAAGTTCGAATGGGTCGATCGTCGAGTATTCGACCAAGTTTTCGATCAACGTACACTTCTCGCTGTGTACAAATTGATGCAACAAGGGCACATTGACACACTGGATTGGCCTATTGCACGAGGCAAGGAAGCACATGTTTTTCATGCAACAACTCTGAATGGTGTCGCTGCGGTAAAGATTTTCCATACTAGCAATGCAGTATTCAAGGGACTAATGCAGTATATTGAAGGTGACCCAAGGTTCGGTGGATTACGTCGCCGTCACCACGAATTAGTCAACATTTGGGTGCGTAAAGAGCATCGAAATATGATGCGTATGTCTAAGCATGGATTACGGGTTCCTGAGCCGCATGCCCTGTTTCAAAATGTATTGGTAATGGATTATCTCGGTGATCCAGAAGGGCCAAGTCCACGATTACGCGACATTGAGGTTGAAGAACCTGAACCAGTATTCGATGAACTTCTAAATTGGTTGCGAGTTTGTTGGCAGGAGGCTGAATTGGTCCATGCAGATTTTAGTGAATACAACATTCTGTGGCATCAAGGCGAACCCCGAATTATCGATGTAGGCCAGGCTGTTATCAAAACCCACCCCAATGCTGAGGAATTCCTTGTTCGGGACGTCACCCGTTTGGTAGAATGGGCTCAGAGGCAAGGTGTTGAGGTTGATGTTGCCGAGGCCATGGCCAACGTTTTGTACTGATTACTCTTCTTCGAATCCAATCGATTCATCCGCGGCAAGTTGCATCATTTCTTCGATTGCATCAGCATCTTCGGGGTCCACTTGCGAGTCTTTGTAACGCCGTTCTCTCTTCCTTCGAGCCGCATCAAGACCCGGCACCAGTGCCTCAAATAGTCCCCCGCCATCTCGTGTATCGATTGACTCAAGGCTACGCGAAGACATCCGTCTTTTACGTCTCTCAGCCTCAAGATGTTTCAGAACAGATGAGTGTTCAGCACCCTGCAATAGTCTTTCAATAGCTTGGCTAGCCAATGGTAATGATTCTTCATCCCCAATGATGACAACGGTTGAACCATAAATGACAATTTCTGAACCTGAATGCTCTTCAATTAATTCTCGGATACGCCCATTACGCCCGATGAGCCGACTTCGGATACGCCGCTGTTGGTTTGGATTTTTTCCAACATATTCACGCATATCATGGAGAATTAGATGCTGATCATCTTTCAGTAACTGAAGGGCTCTCTCTGGATTCATACCACGCCCAATGGCCCGAACAACGTCTGGAAATTTCATTCTCAAAATAGGGTCAAAGTCCTCATTCCATACAACTGATACATCGCCACTTTTGGAATCAATATGGAGTTTTGAATTGGTGGCCTCCTCTAACGCTCGGCGTGTCGCACCTTTGCGTCCAATTAGCACCGCAATGCGGTCTTGTGGGATTCGAGCCAGACCTTCCATTGGCCCCGCGACCGAAGCCTCCTCTTTCAAGACGCCGATTGTCGCCGATTGACAACTCGACTCGCAAATAAGCCAGCGAGAAGCAAGAGTATGATGTCTGGAGCAAAACCGTTTACAGAACCTACTACTTCTGGATCAGCAGCTCCAATCAGTAGGAATACCTCATTATTTCCTTCGTCACGTTCTGAAATTGAATCATCAGGGTCGACCACGATTCGCAGGTCAAATTCACCTGCAGTGAGTAGGGTAATGTTGACGGAAATACTCTCTTGCTGGTCGCTGAAACTGTTTGTTGGGATAACCATTGAATTCAATGTCACCCATTGGGTTAACGAATCACGACTCGCAGGTGCACTCTCAATTCTTACAACTACACTACCTGAATAGAATTCATTGGTGTTGATATTCGCTTCAAGAAGAACAGGATCCTGTGAACCAGCTCTTACGATTAAACGATCAAGTGTAGCGTCAGAGATTGAGAAATCAAGGCCAGGTAAGATGAGGAAATGCGATGCCGGTGTTGTCACGGTGTTGCCTGAATTATCGACAAGTGTTGCGCGGAGAGATAGATACTGACCCGCTCTGGTCGACCAATCTAAAGCTGCCGAGAGATGGTTCGAGGTCCCGATACCGACGGGAAGCCAAGCGGACGAAATGTCTGGTATTGTTCCTGCACCATTGGAATCAAATCCGTATTCTAGACTACATGATGTGGCATCAATACCTGAATATGCATCAGTGGCATCAACGGTTACCGCCACTTGTCCGGACAACGAATCTGTGAGTCCTGGTAAAATCCACCCACCAGCTACAGGTGCGCCCCGATCAACCATGATTGTTGCATTGAGGGGTGCGCCAATATTTCCAACACGATCGACAGCGCGGAATTGAATCGTTCGCACCCCCTCTTCCAAAGTCATCGATCCATATCCAGCAGAACCGATATCTGCCCATTCGTCAGTACTATCGCGCACGTGATAGGTCGAAATGCCAGAACCACCATTGTCATCCGCACCACTAGACAAATCATTGAAAATCAGGGTTGTGGCATCTGTCCAAGTACCGGTGGCGACTGAAAGGGAAGGCGTCCCCACATCGGGTCCACTTCTGTCAATTCCAATGTGAATTGAGGTTTGAGCTGAGTTGCCTCCTTCATCAAAGACGGATAGAACAGGGTTCCAAACTCCTTCTGACAAGTCTCCTGGTGACCATGCCCACGTATTGAGTAATGTTCCAGGCCCATCTTGAACTGGTGTACCTGAACCTGGTACATCGGTAAGTGTTGCGTGTGATAGGTGTGAATCTGCACCACTCCAGTCAAAATTTATTGTACCCGCCTCAGCAGTTGTAAACCATGCTCGATTAATCGTCGAAGAACCATCGCCGATAACCGCCCCAGTTGTGCTCAGTGTGAGCCCATTGGGTGCTGTATTGTCAATTGTGAACGTTGGACTGACAACCCAACCAGTAGTAGTTGAATTTGTATACGTTCCATTGATTCTCAATTGATAATCATCATCACTATGTGCACTAGTATCCCATGCAGTCAACCACGGTGCTGTGGTGATATTGGCAATTGGCGTCCATGTTGCTCCATCGGAGACTTCGACATTGATGTGATCCATATTGATTACATTCGTTGCACGAACTGTGTACGTTCCCGACAAAATTTGTCCTGAATCAGGACCGCCGCTAAAGGCTAAATCATCACTTCGGCCCGATGAAGCATCTACTGTAATCCATGCTCCATGTGGTACAAGACATAGCAAAATCACCACGGATGTGGCGAGAATGAAGCGGCGGGAAAGCATTGGCACCAATCATCCCACAAGACGCACCGTCCTTCAAGGCTTTCCAATGGGACCCGCAACGCTTTGACTTGCTAAGGGTCTCCGGGTGTTTTCGGAAGCAGGTTTGAAGTGCCTCGGCTGTTCTCCTGAAGCCATGGAGCGGCCCCCGTTGGCACATATCCTGTGCGCTCTTCTCTTCCTTGCACCAATATTGGCAATCGCTAGCCCTGCTAGTGCCGAATTATCAGGTAACGTTGCATTCAGCACTGAAGGCCTTTCGATGAGTCCATCAGCAGCGGTTGAAGGAGGGGATGTAACATTCACACTTTCCCTTCAAAACACTGCGAATATCATCGCTGAAGATGTGGTAGTTGAATTCCATAAAAATAGTTTCGAAATGGGGAACCCTGCCTCATTACAAATCACAGATGTCGATGCAAGTTCCTTTGAAGATGTGAACTTTGTTTGGACAAATCTTGCATGGGGTGAGGGTGAACAGACACTGGTCATTCGAGTCAACCACCTTGATGACCCGAAAATCATTTCACATGATTTCAATGTCTCAGGGTTGGCCAATCTTCGACTTTCCCACTTTGAATTATCACCCGCATCAGGTGCACATGCGGGTGACCCAGTTGGAATTCAAATCCAGGTTGAAAATGCAGGACATGCCGATGCTCCAGCCAGCCATCTTGAATTGACAGTTGCAGGAAGTGCCAACCTTCTTCCAGTATCCTCCCTGCAAGCAGGTGACACCATTTGGATGAATCAGACGGCAACAGCGCCCGCTGCCGGGACATACAATGTGTTTGGCGTCGTTAATGCAGACAGTAGCGATAATATCGTTGAATCGACTACAGCGGACAATACTGAATCACGCACTTTGGTCATCGATACGTTACCCGATTATCGGCACGCAGATGGCCCAACCGTCGTTGCGGAATCAGGTTTGGCTGGACCTTGGACATTGAGTGGCACCATTGCGCGTGACGGTGGTATTGGTACGACAACCGCTCCACTCGAAATCAGGATACAGGGTGGCATCACTCTCGAAATTGTGAATCTACCCTTCACCGATGCTGATTCCTTCGCAGAATATTCGGTTATCATCACTTCTCAGGAGTTGACAGATACAACCCCTGGCGATGTATACCTTGACTTAGAGATTGACCCTTCGATAAATGTACCACAGTCTAATCCATTCAACAATTTAGAATCAGTATCCTTGACAATTTATCAGGAACCCAACGTGGTTGTAACAGGTGTGGCTAATGTCCCATCCACGGTTCCAGGAAACATGGTTACATTCACAGTGACATTGCAAAATGTCGGGATGGTCACTACACAGGGGGTATTATCGGCTACGTTCGATAGTCAATCACTCACACCTCAAAATATCACACTCCTGTCATCAAGTACCGGGAATGAGGGTCAATACAGTGCCACTTTCACTGCCTTTGCAGATGGCTTGACCAGAGATATCCCATTTGAGGCTAGTTGGACTAAAACCCCTGGATTTTATGATCGGTTGGAAACTGATAATGTGGCCACCAGTTCAGTTAGACTAAACTCCAATTTAAAATTACAATTCCTGCTTAACACAGAAGGGTGGACACCGGATGCTCCGCCACTTTATGCATCATACTCCTATGTTTACACAATCGATGTTCGGGCACAGAGTGGGGCCGGTAACGAGACATTCGAATGTATCGATCGTACGACGAATACCATATTGGATACTACTTCTTCACTGGAGTTCTCCACCGATGAGCAACAAACCATCCGCTGTGTAATCACCCCTCAGAAACCCGGTCAAATCGAACTCGCCATCACACCTCAGGGTTCCAGCATACAGGAACCCCATGCCAAGGTTTGGTCTGTGGAACTGGAAAGTGGAACTGATGTTTCAGGCGGAGGTGATTCAGCATCGATACTTCTGTTCGCAGTAGCGGGCCTGATTGCCTTGGGTGCATTGATTGGTGCCGTTGTTCTCACTCGGCGAGGATTGGCGGATGCCGACCGCGAAACATACGATTCATGTCCAGCTTGCGAGGGGGATATTGAAGGTGATGAGGATATTTGTCCGCATTGTGACTTCGACCTTCGGGTGGGTCGTGCGAAGTTCCATGATTGTGAATATTGTAATTCTACGATCCCGTCAATGCTGGAGCATTGCCCCTACTGTGGTTCGGAGCAAGATATTGGTGCACATTATACTCGACGTGAAAGAAAATTCAAACCCCTTCCTGCAGAAATTGAAGATGAACCGGTAGACGCTGGAGTGGATGAAAACGAAATCGTTCGAGGTTACGAAGGATACGACAAGCATGCTAGTGAACTTGGGTTCAATGAAGAGCAATTGGAAGGGGAATGGGATGAAAACCTCACTGAAGCTGAGAAGTATTTCGATTCCAAAGACGAGGAGCGCCTTGCTGCAGATGTTACAGCATCTGAAACGGGTGAGGTTGAAGATACCGTGACATCTACGAAACTCGGTGAGGTAATGGATGAGTTACCACAACACGACCTAGATGCCTTCCTAGGTGATGTCGAATCACGGCGGCACCTTGCCGATGCAGATGTAGAATTGACTGCATCGGATGCAAATTACCGTGAACAAATTTTCGAACTCACAGGCGAAGATGGGGTATTACCGGGCCAAGAGGTTAATGTCGATGCAATGGTTGACAATACAGTGGTTGGCAATGAAGTACGTTCAGCTAGCAGTGATTTCACCATCCAAGATGGAGGTGAACCAGTCACCAATAGTGAACCTGAATCAGAACCAACGACAGAGGAACCTGCACCTAAACGCCGTGGCATCCGTCGTCGCAAGAAGGATGAGTAAGGCATTCCTAAGGCCGTCAGACAGAAATGCACCCCCCCTACACCGGTGGTTAGGGGAGAGGTTGTGTCAGGACTGCGCAGAAGGACAATGAGTGGGATCATGATCCTGCTTTTCGTATCCATGGCTATGCCTGGGTGCCTTTCTCTTGTTCTTGGGCGCGAATTGATTGAAGGGATCAGGACCGAACCGGAAGTACGCGAAGAGCCCACATTGTACGACTTGTCGCACACATTCCTAGTCGATGGCACCGAACTTCTCCCCACACAAGGCCAAGAAACCTTATTTCAAGCGATTCCAATTGATGATACAGTTCAGGAAGTTGTCATCTACTTTGAAACATCAATCAATTATTTTCTCGGTGATGCCGATATTCGTTATGTCCACGTTGAATTATTGTGGTGTGCAGATGATGGTGCAGGTAACCCGGTGAACTGCGATGAGGCCGATCCAATTTACGAAGTCATGGCTGACAACGGGACTTACGAACCGGAACGAACTGTAGTAGATCGAAATTCGGATCCCTTTGAAAGTGGCATGTGGAGTCTCACAGTCGATGGCCGTGGAACAGGTTGGAACACAGGCCTCACAGCAATAGACGACCAAGATTCGTGGATTCTTCGAGTCACAGTGATTCGCCCTTGTTTGTCCTTCCCGGAAAATCCAGAGGAATGTACGCCAACAATCAATCTAGAGTAATCATACCAAGCTCTGTGGGCACTTCGCTCTGCGAGAGCAATTCCGGCACTTTCCAACCCTCTCATGATTTCGTTTGGCCCCTCCTTCAACCATGAGTCGCTGAATTTCTTGAATTGAGGAATAGAGATCAATCTTAGCAGAATCATCCCATGCAACAGTGTACAAAGCCTCACCCCCATAGCGAAGGATTCCATATTCAGGTGCTGATCCGGTGGTCTCGTTTACAAGATGGAGGTAGGCAAGTAATTGCATTCGATGACTATCATGGGGTTTCATTGGTATTTTCCCCGTTTTCTGTTCAACAGGGATGAATTGGTCGTCAATCTTTACGATTTGATCAGGTCGGCCTCGCAACCCAATTTTTTCATCGGAGAGTAAGGCCGCACTTTCACCAGAATCATCACTGTAAGACAATATGTCAGTCTTTGATAACCCAGCATCTTCTCTGGCACTAAATGATTGTTGACCGGATATGAGTGACTTATGTAATTGCCAAGCAGAGAACAGTAACCATGCCAATGTAACCACAATGAGTGAAAATGTCAGCACCGTTCTATTTGTGGCCCAATAAATTGCCAATCCATGTAAGGCGACAGCAATGGATGCCAATAGTAACCGAGATTCTGCTATTCCACCTTTACCAAAGTCACTACCATTGCCGGTATCAAACGGAGAAATCATATTCTCATTTTGCAACCCACTATCATCGACTTTCGGTGGTTGTGCCAATCCGAAGGGCCAGCCCAACCAGCGACGCCAAGGCAACGAGATGAGCATGATTGCTAACACCAACCAGATAGCAGCCAATATGATGAGATACTTACCAACATCCTTGATGAATTCTTCTGAAATTGTACCATCACTGACGAAGAAAAATGCCGCAGAATCGGCAGAGAGGGCACAAACCACAGTAATCCACCAAGACCAGATGACCATGTCTTGTGATGCCTGATTTTCTGAGCGTTTGTAATCGACCATTTTCTTGTGTATGCGATCATGTGCAAGCCTACCTTGTTCCAATGCATCACCTTCGCCGCTTACACCGGCTTTGGACAATTGCCAAGAAACTGGACAGTAGGTATGTCTCTCCAAATCCGATGCTGAAACCGGTAGAGCCACACCTTGTAAATTCACCCAAAAACCATCATCTCGAAGATTCCCTTCAGCAATTGACCCAGAAAGTTCTAGGGGGGTATCAGCCGATTTACCTCCGCCCATGGAACAATCAAAAACCATCGCACGTTAAGCGTTATTCCGGTTTGCCTCGCAAACCCCCACCTGATTGACATTCTACTTCTATTCGGGTAACTGCGTCTAAAAATCGCACGTGCTCGAGCGAAGCGGTTATGAAGAGAGGGTGGGTGGCGAGGCCGCACGAGGCTTCGAAATGACCGAATCAATGTTAGTACCTCATGAAACCTACGAGGTTCACAAGGTTCACATTGGTGCTCTTCAGAAGAGTGCGGACATGAAACCTTTCCTCAGTGCTGAGCCAGGTGATGGCTCCGGACTGCATTTGATTGATTTAGAACAAACCGATGCTCGGATGCGAGTTGTCACACAGTTTCTCAACCGGTATGATGCAAGTCGCATTCTTGTCGTCAGTGCACGGCAGTATGGGCAGCGACCTGCCCGTAAATTCGCGCAAGCGATTGGTGCTATGCACATCGTTGGGCGATTCATCCCAGGTACTCTAACCAATCCGCGACTTCGCACATACATCGAACCAGAACTCATCCTTGTAACAGACCCGCAAGCAGATCAACAATCGCTTTCAGAAGCAGTGAGTACAGGTCTACCAGTTGTTGCCATCTGTGATGCCAACAATACCCTTCGAAATGTAGATATCTGTTTACCTGCCAATAACAAGGGACGTCAGAGCTTGTCTCTAATCTACTGGCTACTTTCCCGCGAAGTTCTCAAGGCGCGTGGTACCATGGATGATGATACATGGGCTGCAATGCAAGAAGTCGCTGAATGGGAATCCACTTTCTGAGTCGACTCAGTGAGGTGGAATCATGCCTGAGCAAGTGCCATTGTTCCTCGCACCGATGGCAGGTGTTACCGATGTTGCATACCGCTTACTTGCTCGAGAGGCGGGGGCTGATTTCACATCTACCGAATTCACTGCTGCGAGCGGGCTTAGCCGGAAAAATGCAAAATCATGGGCCAAGGTCGAAACACATTCGAGTGAATCTCCTTTCATTCCACAGATTTTTGGTGGCATTGAAGATGAGATGGTTGAAACAGCTCGCTTGTTATCGAAAAATGCTGACGCCATCGATCTCAACTTTGGTTGTCCAGCACCCAAGGTTACCAAGACCTGCGCAGGTGCAGCGATGATGGCAGACCCTGATAATTTGATTTCCATGGTGTCGCGCTGTATCGAAGCCAGTGAATCCCCAGTGTCTGTGAAGATGCGATTGGGTATTGGACAAGGGGCAATAAACGTCCTCGAAATCGCAGAGCGCTGTGCACAGTTGGGTGTACTGCGTATCTGTGTCCATGGTCGCACACTCGCACAGAAATATCGGGGTGTCGCTGATTGGGACTTGATTCGAAAAGTCGTTGAAATCGTAGAACCCTATGGTGTACCAGTCATCGCCAATGGTGATATCGTCGATTCACGTAGTGCTGCACTGTGTCTGGAGGTGACTGGGGCCTCGGGGTTGATGATTGGTCGGGGTGCTATTGGAGATCCATGTATTTTTGGTCGCATCAAGGCAGAACTAGGCTGGGAGGATTTTGATGCCCCCTGGGGGAACTTAGGTGAGGCTGGCCAAAAACACTGGGCTTGGAATCGCTATGTTGAGTTGGTCGACGAAATTGGGGGCCCATACGCGGCCCGAAACATGAAACAACATGCAATATCATTCACCAAAGGACTCCCCGGTGGCCGCGAATTGAGGCCACACCTACATGCAATCAAGGATTTCCGATTAATTGGGGAGCCACTGAATATTGCCTTCGATGCATACTCTAGTCGACGCCACAATACATTGGCAGTACCCGAAGCAATTGCTATGGCTGAAGGCCTGAAAAACCATGAGTACAAGCGTTAAAAAAGAAGATAATTATTTAATTATTAAAAAGACACTTAAATCGATTAAATTACTTTTTCCAATGTCTCTGCCACTCTCTTTATCCGCCTGAAAGTCCGATCTGATTTTGCCAATACTCGTTCGCAGACTTGGTTTGCTTTAGCACCACACAGACGCCAGCCAATTGGTAATTTTCCACCGAGCAAGTTTAGTAACAACATTAGGTCATTTGGAGGGACGGTTGCGAACATTTTCTCACATGCGGCCACATTGAAAGAACCTGAATCTAGAGACTTGACGACCTTTTTGGCGACTTTTTCATCAATTCGGGAGAGTCCACCTTTCTTCATCAACCAGTCTCCACCTCTTCGGCCATACTGTGCCTGTAGTGCTGACCACAAGGTAACTGGCAATCGATCTAGTCGAGGGACCCGCTCTGCAAGACCTGCTGCCCTGAACCGATCTAATGTGCGGGTGAGACGAGGTCGAGTAGTACCCCAATTTTCCAATGCTTCATCAAGGGAAAGTGGAGTGTGGGCCGTGAGTAGATGTTCAAACATGAGTCGTCCAAGGGGGGGGCTACCGTCTGCAGGACGTCGAACGCGATCCCCCAATAATCCGAGATCAAGAAGGAATGCATCCATCTCATCCTGGCCTTTGATGAGCGGTGCTCGTCCGCGAATTTGAATGTGAAATGAAGCATCATCTTTCTTCTCGGATACAATGGTCATTCTCGTCTCGCTTTCAGTCATCCAATCTTCTAGGGACCTGAGTCGCTGATCCAATACCAGCCGTGCTTCAGCAGCCATGATTTCAACTGCATTGGATAGTGAACCGTTCCTGAGGTGATGCACGCGCCACCCATCGCGATTGACAGCTGCCGTGAGTCCGCATTCGTTGAGTTTACTCAATTGATATTGAATTGCGGTTGGAGAAAGACCCAGTTCATCACCCAAGGTCTGTGCATCCCACCCATCGCCTGGATTTGCAAGCATATGCTCACAGAGAATTCTGTGGATTGGGGAATGAATACCTTCACCGGTCCATTCATCCCCACTGCGGCGTACGAATTCAAGCGTATCGAGCAACCAACCGACCAGTTGATTGACATCACGGCTGCCCGCTGGTGCAGGCTGCTCGGCCAATCGCATGTTCAACATAGGTCATGTCCGTAACAGGGGGGCTCAAAACCCCTCCGACATCAGAAGTGCTTCAGCCCTAACTATGTCGTCTCATACAGCAACACGGGATTATTCTGGCAGAGGCCGTTCGTCAAGCCACTCATACTCGACACCAGAGGCCTGTAGACCTTCCAAATGGGGTGCTAATTTGAGGTCGTGGCTGTGAATGATTCCACGTCGGCGCAAGACTTTGATTGCAGAATGCACTGTGGCACGGGATCGTCCCAATTCTCGACTAAGTTCAGCCTGACTCTTCGGTTGCGGTGTCTTCATCAGACGTGCCACAACAATCCGCTGGGCACCTGAGAGGCCAACAGGCATCATCCGCGCCGCTTTTTCTGAATCACCAACATTCATTTCACGGAGGATTTCGATTTGTTGTGGAGCTCCCGCATAATGGCAAGATCGTCCATTGACAGGAATCACGGTAATCGAACGATTGGTAATGAGTACATCGAGATGGTGACGAAGCGTTCCGTTTGCAGCACCAAGTTCACGCTGCAATTCACGATAAGCCAAACCAGGTTGTGAATCAAGAACCTGTAAGATACGCTGGCGAAGAGGGTGCTCCCAAGGATTTGCCTCGCGGGTTGAGATGACCCCAGAAGCCGCCCAATTCCACGGCATCACAGCACCAAGGCTGGCACCTACTGCAGCCACCCCAGCCATGAGCCAAGGCCGCTGCCGGTGCCATTGCTGTAGCAGTGCCATCAAATTCCTTAAGGATTCAGTGCTTATTGAAGGAATTGGTCCAGTGTTCGGACACAGAGTGCTCTATGCTCCGTCTATTCTTGTTGGACGGAACCCTTCTGTAATTTCATGTAGGCTACCAATGGACCCAACAAACGACCCGCACGTAGACCATGCTCGGTCAAACGATAGGTAACTCGAATCGGTGGACCCTCCATCACAATCCGATCGATTAACCCATTCTCTGTACATTTGCTAAGCTTATCTGAAAGTGTCCGGCTTGAGATTCCAACTAACAACTTTCGTAGTTCATTAAAACGGCGTTCACCTGCGATATACAATGTTGCGAGAATTTCAATTGTCCAACGACTGGTAAAAACATCTAGTGCCTCAACAGAGGCTTTAACATCCCAAGCGACGTCATGCTCTCCAGTGTGATGATTACCAAGAATTTGACGAATTCTCGCACCCATTCCTTCGGTTGTTACGATACTGGATTCAATCTCTAACATATCTTCAGGCTTCAAAGTCATCGAGGGCTCAGGCATCATATTCACCGCGGTGTTATTCAAGTAACGTGGTGTGGAAGTTGCACCTTAATTTAAACCTTACAACTCCACAGTCTAAATATAAAAGCCAACACAGGTTTACTATCCACACTGGTTGGAGGTATACACATGGATACATGGTTACAGAATTGGATTGATGAATTGGAAGAAGAATATGAGAAACTCAAAGCGCTTGAGCGAAAAAAGTCAGAGTCCAAACTCTAATCATCGAATGATGATAATTTGGTTTGGGTTGTTGGCCTGACGGACCAATTGAGGCATTATGAGCGCATCAATGATCCAACCAATACCAAATCCGCCGAACGTGAAAAAATACAGGATTCCCAGCCCTACGTGACCCAGATAGAAGCGATGTCCACCAATTAGGCCGAGGAAGAACCACAGCAGATAGGCCACAACAACATCTTTGGATCCTGTTTGTGGAATGTAAGTTGCAGCAGGGGTGTAGGTTTGCTGCATGGCGACTTGGGCAGGCACTTGTTGGACAACTGGTTGAGCCGCAGCATGGTAGTGGTTGTGAACAACATTCCCTGTATGCAGATTTCCTCCGACAACGCTGTCCTGCATGGCCGGCGATTGGGATGGGTCCGGTTGCATTCAATCCCCACACCGCGACACATGGTGTAGGTGATGATGGCTTCGGTGTCACAATTCACGAATTTGTGTATGTTGGCCGTCGTCCTTCGATGAGTGCCGACAACCCTTCTAGGGCGTCCGCCGTGTTGAATATATCATTGAGATTCGACAGTTCAAGAGCCAGACCCGCATTGAGGTCATCTCCTGTTTGAACAGCACCGTCGAGTAGTTCGTTGGCCATTCGCAATGCGATAGGGGCCACTCGGCTGAGTGACTTCAACTGACGACTGACATTGCGATCTTCGGCATCAAACCCATCAGGGCATGAACCGTTCATTAGTCCAGAAATGTTGTCATCGCTGTAGAACGCACGGGCAAAGGCTGCGACTGGATGTTCTGTGTCACGCGGTGTTCCGGGATACTTGTTCGTCGGCTTGCCCGATGCTGAAATTGCTTCCACGGTTTGACCGACTTCCGCAGGTTCGACAAGATGTGTGAGAAGTCCAAGTGCATTTGCAGTCTTTGAGTCGACGAAATTTCCAGCAAGCACGGCCCATCTTGCGGCTTCAATACCACAGATTCGGACGGTTCGTTGTGTCCCACCGAGTCCTGGATAGATGCCGATGTTAGTCTCGGGAAAACGGAACTGACTACGATAGGTGCCGACCCGATAATCGCAGGCAAGAGCGAGTTCAAGCCCACCCCCAAGTGCTAGACCCGTGGTCAGGGCAATTGTGGTTTTGGGGCTGTTTTCCAATTTGTTGAGTACTGCGTGACCGTTGGCGGTGAAATCATAGATATCCGCGATGGATTCTTCTCGAATTTTGTCGACGAAGAATTTGACATCTGCTCCAGCAACAAAGGCCTTCCCAGCCCCTTCTAGAACAATTGTCGTCACTGAATGATCCGAATTCAAATCATCCAGAACCGCACCCAATTGGGCGACCAGTGTTTCGTTGAGCGCATTCATTGCTTCGGGACGATTCAGACGTACGGTTGCAATACCACCGGTTTGTACTACATCAACAAAATTGAATTCCCAATCATGGCCAGATTCTGCTTTCATTGCGAAAAATGGTGGTAGATCAAATTCAGCGAGTTCGGCATAATCACTGGCCATGCGATGCGCTTCTTCAAGGCCCATTGCATTCATGATTTCAAATGGACCATTCATCCACCGCAAACCGACTTTTGCACCTCGGTCGACATCCTCCATGGAACAGATTTCCTCAGCGACGATTTGTGTGGATACGGCGAATACTTGGCCAAGCAATCGTTCTGAGATGACTTTCGCCGCCTCATCGTCGCATTCTGTTTCCTCATCAATTTCCCACATGACACCGGCGTCGACAAGTTCTACCAGGCTCTTTGCACCCGTGTAGCGCGGTGTATTGAGTTGTTCTGCCAGATAATTGGTCGAATGAAGAGCAATTGGTGGTCCAGTCAGATTCATCAGAGCGAAGGGACCCATACCGATGTCAAAGGCCGCACAAGCCACCGCATCGATTTGAGCGGTGGTCCCAATTCCTTCTTCCAAGAGTAAGCAGGCCTCATTGAGCCAAGGCACAAAGAAACGATTGACAACAAAACCTGGGCGATCTTTGCAAATGATAACCACTTTTCCAAGCATTTTGCAATATTGCTCTACGCGTGCGATGGTTTCTGCACTCGACAATTCAGAGGGGATGACTTCTACCAATCGATTCTTGGCAGGATGGTAGAAGAAATGTAGACCAATAAATCGGTCAGGGCGAGCGGTTGCTTCTGCCAGAGCATTGACACTGAGAGATGATGTGTTTGATGCGAGTATTGTGTCATCACCACAAGCCTCATCCAGAGTGTTGAAAACAGCCGTTTTGACATCAAAATCCTCGAAAACAGCCTCAATGACAAGATCTGTATCCGCCGCGACATTTTCGACACCGATTACACCGGTAATCCGCGCTTGAATTTCCTCAATTTGAGCCTCAGAAAAGATACGGCGTTCCACAGCTTCACCAAGCAATTTTGCAATCGTCTGTTGGCCTCTCGCGACCCATTGCTGCTCTCGGTCAACCATTTGGACTGGAAATTGCTCCTGTGCTGTCTTCTGAGCAATACCGCTTCCCATGTTTCCGGCACCTACGATAGCGACTGTCTCGATGGGCTTCATGACCGTTCGACCCGAATACGCCTCATGAATTCAACGGCGTAGCCGAGAGCGATGAAGCACCAGATTCAACACCTCCTTCCTGTCGTAGGTGCCTCATGGTCTCGGAGTCTGACTTCATCGCCGCCTTCCAAGCTTACCACGATGCACTGGAAGACCCATCAGCAAGAATAGACACCATTCGCCCTCTTGTCAATCAACATTTGGAGGAACTTGTCACTCGATTGCCGGGTGTTACTGTACAAAATGCCGCTCGTCAACGGGCCATGGTTGAGTTGGACCGGATTGAAGAGATGGCCAAAGAAAAATCTGTTGAGGCAGCGGCTGAAATAAAAGAGTTTGAGGAAGAAGTCAGGAACAGGACTAGAAGTGAAGAAAGTCTGCTCCCAACCTTATTCGTGGAACCCGAAAACCCAGACCCATTCACCCCCTTCACTGTAGGTTTCTCCGATGCATCTGGTGATCCAACTGCATGGATTGGAATTTATCCAACCGGCGCCCCTCATGGTGAGCATGGAAGCAACTGGTTGTATGTTAGTGGCACCAATGAGATGGGTGAAGGAAAGACTGCAGGTTCAGTGACCTTTGGGGAAGGTCGACCACCAGGAGATTTCGATGCTCGTTTGTTCCGCAACAATGGCCATGAATTGATGGCCTCAGTGACCTTCACAATTTTGCCCCCAGAATCCCCCGCTCCCATCACAGAAGAGGAACCAGTTGACCCTCTACAGGATGCATTCAATGTGTTTGATCGCGATGGAAAGGGTACGATTGATTTGGTTGAATTAGCCCACATGATGAATGCTGTAGGCGAAATGTCCCCAGAGGAAGTAGGGAATGTGCTGAATGATTACGATGCTGATGGTGATGGCGTCATTAATTTTGAAGAATTCAAAGCCATTATGGCTGCAGATTTGAGTCGGTATACTACACTAACCGAAGAGGCAAAATCTGAACCCGTTGAAGTCAGTCCGAATGAAGCGCCGAGGCAGGAGGCACCCGCATCAGTACCAGGTGCGGCAATATCTGCATCAACCAGTAGTATTGCTGATGTTGTATCTCAGCTTGATACGTTGAAACTTTTTGGTGCCAAGCGGCGATACATCGAAAGTTTGAGTGATCAAGTATTCGATTTCACCTTTAAAATTGAAAAGATGGAGAAAACCATTGGCACTCGTTTGGCGGATGAATTCCGAGGTGGCGAAACCTGCATTGGAACAGTTAACGACATTGGTGTGGGTGTTCGCATGCCCAACACCATGGAATTATTTGTGGGACAAGAGGTATTTGTTGAAGCTAAATTACTAGAATATCGCTCTGTGGTCAAGCGTTTTGAGTTTGAACATCTTTGAATTTAACCCTTTGTCAAATCCATGGACCAATTTACATATAGCCATTCGACTGATGGTAAATGGTATGCGCCTACGTGTAACCATCCTCTGCCTCCTATTATTGGCTGTTTCAGGGTCGGGCCTTGTCGATGCTAAAATAAATGGAAAAACTGGTTCAACCAGTGGTTGCACTTGTCACTACGGAGGTGGTGGATTTACTCCTGCCATTCACGGCCTTCCATCGGGAGGTTGGGTTGGAGGCACAACATATTCACTGACTTGGGACAATGGTGGTGCTTGGATTTCAGGTAGTGGAGGTTTCAATCTAATTGCAACAACACCAAATGGTCAAGCCATCATGGGAACTTGGAGTAATTTAGGTACCAGCGTGAAACAGGTTGGAAGTGAATTGACCCACAGTAACAACGCAGCGCGTTCGTGGGGGGCTGATTGGACAGCACCATCCTCTGGAGCAGGTTCAGTCAAATTCTCAATCGCAGTCTTATTTGGCAATGGAAATAACGCGAATACTGGAGACTCATGGGGGACCAATACCGTCACTCTCACTGAGGCTGCAGGACAATCAAACACCGCACCATCAGTCTCAAATTTGGTATTGACACCATCAAATCCAACTATTTTGACAGGTCTTGCACTGACTTACACATACAGTGATGCAGAAGGAGATGCTCAATCGGGTACAACGATCCATTGGTATAACCAAGGTACACAGGATTCCTCAAAGGATAATTTGATGTCGATTTCTGTAGTCAAAGGTGATTCTTGGTCCGTCGAAGTAACACCTTCTGATGGCCAAGATAGTGGGTCGATGATGAGTGCAGGTCCAGTTAGTGTTGTCAATGCGGCTCCACAGGCCCAAAATATCCAATTGACACCAACCAGTCCAGATGAAACCAGCACACTGACCGCCTCCTATCAGTACAGTGACCCTGATCAAGATACAGAGTCAACAGCAGATACATCGATTGTATGGTATCTGGATGGAACACGGGTTGCAGAACTTGATGACACGAATACAGTATCCAGTTTGATGACACGCTCTGGAGACCAATGGCAATTTTCAGTCACACCACATGATGGAACAGATGCGGGTTTTGAAGTCACTAGTAATATGGTCATCATTGGTTCGTCAAATCATGCACCCACAATCCCTTCGGCTCTAATTGCTCCAAGTACACCAGCTACTGACAATGATTTAGATGCCATGTGGACATTCTCTGATTCGGATTCAGGTGATACAGAATTGGACTTTGAAATCAATTGGTATCGAGATGGAGTTCATGTTCCAGAACTTGATGGTGTTGACCCATTGCCTAATTCGGTAACGATCAGGGGTGAATCTTGGCATTACATCGTCAGTGTTTCTGATGGTATCGACTGGAGTTCTCCGTTTACTTCTCAGAGTGTGACTATCTCAAATACAGCACCGATTGTGACCGATGTCCGCCTCAGTCCAGAGATTGCAACCTCCTCTGAAGAACTTCAGGTATTGAGCAATTACAGTGATTTAGATGGTGATTCAGAGTCCTCACCAACGATTCGTTGGTACCGTAATGGCCAGTTGCAAACAAGTCATACCAATGCGTTGACAATACCGGCAAGTGCCACACAGAGAGGTGATGAATGGAGTGTTCGTTACACACCCAATGACGGTACGGCTTTTGGTATTGAAACTCACTCATCCGGTCTCACAATCGACAATAGTTTGGCCATGGTTACATCGATTTCATTGACTGAAAATTCAACAGCACTGTTACCACTTGAACTCAATATTGAAACTTCTGATGCAGATGACGATGAAGTTGCAATGAATATCCAGTGGATGCGAGATGGCTTCCATGTCGGAGCACTTGACAATGCTACGACTGCTACAACTGAATGGTTGGCTGTGGGCCAATCTTGGACGGTATCAGTGGTATTGAACGATGGTTTTGGTATCAGTCCTATGATTACTAGCCAGGCTACTGTAATTCCCAACTTGATGCCCATTGCAGAATTTACAGTTGGCGACACGGTATTAATCGAAGCCATAACTCAACTCGATGGTTCCTTGTCAACCGATTCAGACGGAGAAATTGTTGCTTGGTTTTGGAACGTTGGCAGCACACCATATGTAGGTGAGAAAGTATCAGTAATTCTCACAGATCCAAGTACCATTGTCAACCTCACAGTCATCGATTCAAATGGCGGATCAAGTAGTCAAGATCGCATCATAACCGCGTCCTGGGGACCTGTTGCCTCAAATCTAGCAGCTAGTGTTTCAGGTGGCGCAGTGAACCTCAATTGGAATTGGGAAGGTGATGCAACCACATTCACAGTTTGGAGAACCCATGAACCAATTGTTCATTCTAGTGGTTTACTCGAAATTCAATCGGTTGGGCAGACCAATTCCACCACATGGTCAGAACCATTGCATCTAGCTGGAAATTATCATTACACCGTAACGGCTGATGTAGGTGATGTACACAATCCTCGTATCTCTAGTAATACAGTTAGCGTGGCATTGGATGTATCTCAGATGCCGGCAATAGAACCAGCTGGAGATAGTTCTCTTGGAACTACAATGACATCTCTTCTCGCATTTTTACTAATTTTCGGAGCCTTGGCCACTGCGCTCATTGATAGATTTCTAGGGAGGGGTGCCTGATGCGCCGTGCACTATTACTCACGAGCCTCATGCTCCTTGTTTTGTGCGTTCCTCCATTATCTGCCAACCCTGGGGGTACGGGTGATGCCAATCGAGATGCTGCCTGTGGTGGTTCGTGCCATGGTGACCCCGGTCTTTCCGAACCCTCTTCTGCCATATTGGCGTTCTCAACAGATCGAGAGACGGCCTATGTCGGAGGCCCAATTTCAGTGAGTGTAACAGTCACAGAAATGGAACTGTCCAGTCGAGGTTTAGTGGGTGTTTTCTTGCTGAGTGACACCCATGGTGTGGCGGATACACCCCAAGATGCGGGTTGGACAATTTTGTCCAATGGAGAAGGTGGTGCAACGAATTACGCTGAGACACATGTTCTCGATGCTGAATCAGGGGTGACCATCACATGGAGTCTACTCGCTCCCAGCGACGAGGGCACGTACGATTTCTATACTGCTGTGCACCATGGTGGAGACGGTTCAGCACGAATGAAAATATCAGATGCGAACACTGTTACAGTCGGCCCCGTCCCTGAAAATTTACCACAGATGCTTCCCTGGGATGCGATGACCTCTCGTTCTCTAGGTGAATCATCAGAACTTTCAATGCCAGTAGTCAATGCGACAACAGTGACTTTGGAATATCGTATTGGCGATGGCCCAATCGCTTCTATTAATGCAACGTTGAGTAATGATGCTTGGACAGTCACACTTCCAGCAGCGCTGTCAGATATTTCTCTATCCTACCGAGTGATCATGAGCAATGACGAATTCACAGAAACCACTGGATGGATTGTCGTGAGCAATGAAATTGAGGGATATAGTGCAGATATATTCGCAGTACGTCTACAATCATTGGCCTTGATGTTCGGAAGTCTTGCTTTGTGTATCTCAATACAGCGTCGAATGTCACGATCTTCGAAGAAGTCCCTTGGTGAACCGGAAGCGGCTCTGATATCCGCAGATCAAACAAGTATGATCACTCCCATGCCCGCAATGGCACTTCCGCCAGATGCAGTAGCACCTGGTTTGGCATTTGATGACCCACGCCGCCCAGCCGGATGGACCGATGAACAATGGGTGCATTATGGTCCAGATCACATCAAGCAAAATTATGGGGGTGGTTTTTGATGATTGCAGCAGCAACAATGCACGCTTTCAGCACTGAAATGCTGGTTGGGTCAATGACATTCTCAGTGGTCGCCACAATATTGTGCTTGGGCGAATCTATGTTTGAAAAATTGGGTGAACGTGCTCAAAGAGGACTGGATCACGCAGCGTATTTTGCAGCGATATTTTCGTTATGCTGCATCCCTGTAGTCGCCCTTACAGGCAATGCTGCCGGTGATGCATCGTCATCACCAGTCTTGGTCAACAAGATGCTCCTCTCCGGTCTTTGTCTTGGTCTTTGGATTGGAGTTGTGCATGGCCGACGTACATGGGGTCCGGAGATGTGGTCAAATCGTAAAATGAGTCTTGTACATACTGTAATAGTCTGTTCAGGATACACGACTGCGGCCATGTTAGGGTCGATTGGTAGTGTTATCACACGTGGTGAAACCGTCGGTGATTTGTTTGGAATTTGGCCACATTTTGACAATGCGCCTGCAATTTCATTTGGAGTATCAATGGTACTTTCTTTACTCTCGTTGACAGCACTGATGGTCGTTATTTTTGTACAACCCAAAGGCGAAAAAGTTGAATCTTAATCTCTTATTTTTGAGATTATTTTATTCAATGCTTCAGCCTGATCTTCAGGACGTAATCCCATCTCTGCGATGTTAGCTCTGCCTACTTCGGACCAAGTGTTACGGTTTTCTGCATTCGCAGATTCCTCAAGTGCTACATGCCACGCCGCCCAATCACCACGCTGCAGCAGTCGTCCCGACACGCCATCCTCAACAGTGTGACGGTATCCGCCTTCATCGACCATGAGTGCAGGTGTCCCTGCAGCTTGTGCTTCGATGGGTGTCAATCCAAACGGTTCTCCACGTGCTAGGGAAACAACAGCGCGAGAGCGTTTGACAAGATTGACGAGGTCTTCTTGTGAAAGTCGAGGTTCGATGATGAGTTCCACTCCTTTCTCAGCAGCATGAATCTCCATCGTGGCAATGTCATCCACTGATCCACCGCCGACATGATGGTAGGTCAACCCTGTTCCAGCAAGCATGTCGATGGTGTCGATAGTCCCTTTGGCATAGGATGCATTTCCAATCGCAACTACACAATTTTCAGTTGGTGGACAATCACCAGACCAAATATCAAGGTTGACCGACGGCCAAAGCAATCCTGCTTTCTCGTTGTATACTGATTGAATTCGCTCTTGTATCCAAGGTGAATTTCCACTAATGGTGGCATTTGGCCGATCTGCGAGGTCATGCGTCATCGATGTATCGCGTCGGCGTTGTTTTCCAAGTAGCAATCTTGTCAGTGTGAGGTTTTGTTTTGGACTGCCATCCAATGTTCGGTGAAGCACATCTTCGTGTAATCCTCTGTGTGGCTCCAAACAGTGATAGTGAACCGGGAGGTCCTTTGGAATCATTTGGCTGAATTCCAAACTGCCAACGCCACTGGTCAAATGAACTGCATCACTGGTTGCAAGGACATCTTGCAAACGTAATCCTTGTTCGGTTAATTCTAGCATATTCCACCATCTGTTTGCGGCCTGTCGTGAGGCTACAGCTCTGAATTCTGCCCAGCCGCCAGTTGGCTTCCGCCAAGGCATCGCAGGTGTCAGGTAGAGGATTCCAAGAGTATCCAATCTATCTCGTGCTTCAGCGGGAAAATGCAGTGAAGCACAAGTGATTTCGAAATGGGTTTGCCAAGCCTCCAAATTGTTTAGTAAATCGCGCTCTGCGCCCCCAAACTGCTCAAAGGTTCCCTTCACCACCAGAAGGCGAGGCTTTGAGTCCGAATCACCGTCCACGGACACGCCCTCGCTTGTCCGTTTAATATCAGCATGGGCTGGGCGGGCTGATGTCGCGTCAAGTTTTGGTGGTTCGCGGCGGGGCGTTGCCCCGTTCCAGTGGGCTTGGTCGCGCGCACCATGACTTAGTGGACAGATTGAGTGAACAACAGGTCGAGGGATATACGCTCGGTAGTGTCATCGAACACGACCTTGGTGGTGGTGCATTTGCACGATGGCGCCGCCGAAGAAATGAACACCCTCTGCGAGTTGCAGAGGCTGGATCATCCAGTGATAGTGCAATTCTTCACATCACAGATCAGGAACAGGCTCATTTGGTTCCAACGAACTGTGATTTACCGGTCAGCGTCACCATTCACGACCTGTTTCATCTGGAACCGCGTCGCATCCAAACATCGCATGGTCACGTAAACATCGGCGCCCGCTCACCCGGAATGCTTCGGCGTCAGGATTTATCCCACATTCGTCGGGGTCTTGCGCGTGCGGATCTTCTCATTTGTATATCAGAAGCGACTGCTGACGAAGCACGCGAATTGTGGCCTGAAAAGGCCATCGCAGTAGTTCCGCATGGCATCGACGTTGGTGGTTTTGATCCGTACTGTTATCCATTACCCAAACCCAACGGTCTTGACCATTCGAAAATCAATTTACTCTGCGTGGGTAGTGAAGAACCACGGAAACGGATAGATTTCCTCGTGGAAGTTTTGGGTTGCCTTCCATCCCATCTCAAGGGAGATGTGATTCTTCACAAGATTGGTGCTGAGTCAAGTAAGAAATCGAAGTCTAAATTATCGAAACGAGCCAAAGAATTGGATGTCAACCTCCACTGGGTAGGCCGACTTTCAGACATTGATTTGTGTAGCTATTACCAACACTGTGACGCCTTGTTGTTCCCTAGTGTCGCGGAAGGATTCGGCCTCCCACCTCTTGAAGCGATGGCCTCTGGATGCCCTGTACGAGTCTCTGATATGCCAGCACACAACGAAGTCTCCCCTGAAGAGTGGTTATTACCTCACGACAGTATTGATCATTGGGTCGATAGTATCCTAGAAATTGCTTCCACAGAAGGCAGACGGCAACCGAATAAAACTGCGCTCAAACAGGCACAAAAATTCACAATTGAACGATGGTCGAAATCGATTGCAGGTGCTTGGGAACAACTCTAGAATCTGCTATGGGAGATAACAACTGCTTAAAGCCTCAAGAAATCGGCCAAGATACATGCTTAGGGTGGATGAACTGACCAAGGGCTTCGGCTCCGGTTCAAACCGATTGGAGGTTCTCAAGGGTATTAATCTTGAAATTCAACCTGGTGAACTCGTTGCGTTGATGGGCCCTTCAGGTTGTGGAAAATCGACTCTGTTGAACATTATTGGTGGATTATTACCAGCTGATACCGGGGAAATAAACCTAAAATCGCGTTCGTATGGATTGAGAAATCCATCCGCAGTGGTCGATGTTCGACGTAACCTCGTCGGTTGGATATTCCAAGATTTCCATCTGTTAGATCACCTCTCTGCGTTGGACAACGTTGCCATGGCATTGGAGATATCTGGTGCATCTTCGCAAGAGGCAGAAGAACGAGCACGCGACGCTTTGGCGAGAGTTAACCTCAGCGACCGGATGGATCACATTCCCGACCAACTATCAGGTGGTCAACAGCAGCGTGTGGCCATCGCTCGTGCGATTGCTGGGAACCGCCCATTGCTGCTTGCTGACGAACCCACTGGCAACCTCGACATCGCTTCTGGAGCAGATGTACTTCGCTTATTCAAATCGCTTTGTCATGATGAAGAAAACCCCATCTCTATTTTGATGGTGACCCACGACCCAGATTTGGCTAGTCAAGCCGATAGAATGCTCCTTCTCCGTGAGGGTACTGTTGCGGCCAGTGACATCCGTTCCGCTTGGGGCTTGGATGAAGCAGGAGGTGAAGAAGAATGAGCGAAGAATCGGGCATTGTTCTGAAATTTAGAGAATACGGTCGGAAAGTCCGTGATCTACCAGATAATATTCGTTTGGCAGCCTTGGGTGCTTGGCGAGGACGCGAACGTGGTATGGCTGTGTTTGCAGGTGTATTCCTGTCCAGTTTGGTGATTACAACTGTGCTTGCCTACGGCGTTGGATTATCGCAAGTATTCTTCGAGGGTTTCCTCGAAATCAATGTCTTTGATGCCAAGGCGGAGTTCAACAAGGAGCCTACATACAATGACCTCGATGGATGGAGCAACAACACCTCACAATTGTTAGAGGTCTGTGATGAATTCACTGCGATGGAGGAATTTACAGATTGTACTGTCGTCATGGGCAAGAAAGGCCTGCATAGTTCGCTTGATTGGGGTAACGAAAACGTATTCAATGCAGTTCCGTTAATGATGCAAGGAGTCAATTCGACAGATTTTGAACGGACCTGGGATACTGATGGAATATGGGATTATGAATACACGACGGGGCCACCCGTGGCCAGTATTCGCGCTATTGCATTGCTTGGCCCAGGTGCCTTTGACGGTGTGATTGCGGACCGTATTTCGGAGAATATAATTTACGAAAGGGGCGAATGGGAATCTGCCGATGTTGTTGAGGCTAAACGTGGAGTTTACATTCCTTCAGACATCGCTAGCCTTGCAAGTGCTGAAGTCGGCGATAACTTGTCTAGTTTGAATTTCACATACACCTCTGAAACAGCCTATCCCGGTGAGATGGATGAGGAGGACTGCGATGGCGAGATCATGATTGTTCCTGATACCGGATTCATGCATTGTCAACATGTCATCATGATTGAGAACGTGACCATTCTCGGAATCTATGAACCATGGCCACAGAGCAATCCAACTCTGGCAGCTAATCCAATTTATACCACTTGGACTGTACTCAATGAAAGTCAGCGTACCGTTCTCATCGACAATGATCACATCTATCTCGGTTTGACCCTCGATCGTGCTTTACTCCCAACAACATCGACCGCAGACGCGGCAGATTGGTTGGAAGATTTGGGCCGTTCAGTGATGTTTGAAGAGGGTGCCAATGGTGAACGTGTGAATCGTGCCTATGGAAGTGGTGAGGTTGAAGTTTACTACGTTGACATCATTAGCGGTACAATCCTGTTCCTCAACATTTTCCTTGGCCTAATCCAAGCATTCGATTACATCATCATGATCCCCATCGTCGTTCTTTCTCTATCGGTTCTTGTCTACGGGCTGATTCTATCCTTAGAACAACGCAGACGTGAAATATCCATTCATCGAGTCATCGGTGCGACCTCAAAGGGGCTGAGGGGGATGGTCCTGCTCGAACTTGCGGTCGTTGCTAGCGTCGCTTGGTTCCTAGGATATCTCTCAGCGATGGCGGCGGTTCCAGCAGTATTGGCAAGTGTTGGATTCATGCAGTTTGAAGCACTTGGCTTCACCGTCAACCCGAGATTGAGTATTGGTGCCACAATTTTCACGGTGATGGCGACATTAGGTCTCGCTCTCATTTTCGGACGAAGTCGTACTAAAGATTTCATGGAACTTGAGATTGATGAAGGTGTTAGTAAAGTGCAGAAAGTGGCCAAACCGAAAGTTTGGTTGCACTGGACTTTGTTCTTGGTCGGTTCCCTCGGTGCCATCGATACTTGGATGGAGATGAATGGTAGTGAAGATGGCCTGATTGGCAATTGGTTTCTCGAAGGTTTGGTCAATGTATTCGGTCCCTTCATGCTGTGGATCGGTGGCGCACTTCTATTGGGTAGATTGGGAGCAGCTGGACCCCGAATCATGCAGTTCTTCTTCGGCCGAACCCCATTACTTTCCGATGTTAAGCGTGGCCTGAAAGGTAGTGGTTCCACTGAATCCGTCAATCGATTGGCCGTGATTATGCTACTCACTTTGTCCATTGTGACACTGGCTGCAGTCCAAGGGTACACAGGGACACTTGTCGATGAGAGAACAGCAGATGTTTCGGTTGGTAGTGACCTTCAAGTCGTCATGGTGGAAGACAGTACTGCAGCTGAAGTAGAAGCTGCAATTGCAGGAATTAGTGGACGTGATGTGGCAGTTACCGCAGTCCATGTCCCCCAATTGAGTTTGATACCGGAAGATGGTGAAGGTATGAGTGCTTACGTCCTTCTGGATGAAAGTGCAGATGTTCTTCATTGGTTCCCACAAGCTATTCCCGGCGATGATGTCACAGCGGCGATGGATGCCTACCAGAATGGCGGGTTCTCAGCTGGAGGAGATGCCGCATACGAGCTAGATCTTTGGGGTTCATTCAGAGGTGGAAATGCTGACGGAGGCGACATCCTGCTTGAGGCGGGCGATTCAAAGTCGAAGAACATCAATTTCACTTGGGCTGAAAAAACCTTCAACTTCTCATCGATGACCCTAGAAACAACAGAGTATAACACGACAATGCGATACATTGGCACCCACGAATTCATCCCTGGCGTCGACACCAGCGAAATGGAAGCTAGTATCATCATAGGTGAATCTGGTTATCGTGATTTGATGGGCAATGCCCGGGTCGATAACTTGGCTGCGACCACTTGGATTGTCAGTATTGATGGTGTCAGTGGTGAAGATTTGAAGGCACTACGAATCAGTCTAGAGGCAGATTCGATATTTGACAGCGCACAAGATTGGGAGACTGCACATGACGATGTTGAACGAAACGGTGGCCTCATCTTTGGTACACCTGGTTTGTTGACACTGCAATTCATTGTAGCGAGTGTCGCAGCGGTAGCCTCAGCGTTTGTATTCCTCTCCCTAGTACTAAACCAGCGGCAGAAAGAGTTGGCCGTCCTGCAAGCGATTGGGGCCAGTCCCAATCAAATCATCCGCTTGGTATTGTTCGAGATCCTCTCGATTATCATTGTCTCAATGGCATTGGGTATGCTACTGGGCATGGGCCTCGCACTGTCTTTCAATGGGTTGTTCAATGTCTTTGGATTCATCTTCCAATTGTTCATCGGTGGCGAATCTTCGATTATCAACCGTGAGTTGGTTTGGCCGTGGCTGGAACTAGGCCTTGTTGCCATCGCTGTGTTTACAGCAGTTGTTATTGCATTGTTGTTTACCACGCGCAAGGCGCTGCGCTCTGATTTGGCTAGTGTCCTCAAGGGGGAATGAAAATGGTAGGTGATTCTCAAACAATTCTAGAGGCCAACGCGCTCTATCACGTCTATGAATCCAAGGCAGAAGACGGAAACGTCGTTGCACTGCGAGGCTTACATGTCAAGGTGAAGCCAGGAGAAGCTGTTGCCGTCGTGGGTCCATCAGGTTCTGGAAAATCAACCCTGCTCAAGTGCTTGGGCGGATTGATGAAGCCGAGTGCTGGTAATGTTTCTCTCGACGGACGCAATATGACTCGCCTCACTGGACAAGAATTGGTTTTGCTTCGACAGAAGACAATTTCATTTATTTTCCAAGAAGGCAACCTGTTGCCACACCTTTCTGCAATTGACAATGTAGCACAACCGCTGCGCCATCAAAAGGTGTCTCCGAAAGAAGCCAAAAAACAAGCCATGGATTTGCTCACCGAATTGGGCATGGGACATCGTGCACACGGTTTGCCTGCGACATTGTCGGGTGGTGAGCAGCAGCGTGTCGCCATCGCCCGGGCACTAATCACGAATCCAACATTGATTTTGGCTGATGAGCCCACTGGTGCTTTGGATCCAATTACCAGTCGAGAAGTACTGACATTGTTCAAGAAACTGCATAAGGAGAAAGGAGTCGCTTTCCTAATCGTCACGCACAGTGCGGAAGTTGCTGCATTCTGTGACCGTAGCCTTGAGTTACGGGATGGACGATTTGTTGCTCAACACGGTGCTGATTTCGAGGTCCACGATCTTGCAGAGTCCCGTGAACTCATTGTTGATGACATTGGAACCGTTGCATTCCCACCTGACATCCTACTACAGATGGGGGGTTCAGGTCGTTACGCGGTCGAGGATGTCGGAGACGGTCGTCTAGTATTGGTCTCAGCTGAGGAGGGTGAGTCGTTGCTTGTGGGTGGAAAAACCCTAGCGGCTAGTTGTCCCGCCTGTAATCACAAATATGCAAACGATGAGACTCAGCGCTGCCCAGATTGCGGTTCAAGTCGCCCGATGGTATAGGAATAGTTCAACTCCTGTTTGGGAAACAGGCGAATTCCTGACCCTTTCAGAGAACGGTGAAGACATCGCAAACGGAGCAACAAGCATCGAACTGTACGTCACATACCGTGGCATTCAACTGGCCGGTGACGATTACGTCACAGTCAACTGAGATTATCCGTGACGTACCCATTGTTGGGTTGTCGCATCACGATAATGCCAAGTGCCACTGTTGGGGGGATATTCAGCCCATTCAAACCCATCTTTGAACTCTCCACGCATTGTTGCTGGAGGTCCTGAAGGAGGCGCGGAAGTTGGCGGGCCCGAACTTGGTGCCATGCCACCACCCATTTCAGCCGCTAGCATATTGTATGCAGATTGGTTGAATGCCTGATTGACATTTTGTTCCGTATCGTGCCAGATATTTTGATTACGGTTGCGGCGCATCATCATCATACCAAGTAAACCAAGCAACAGTATAGCCACGAAGGTAATTCCCCCGACCATCAGATACATCATCATCGAATCATCTTCACCCTGTGCATCTGATTCTGCAAGTGGGTCATCTTCAAGTAATTCTTCTGCTGTAAGATCAGCAACATCTTCTTGCATATCTTCAGCCTCTTCACCTTCATAATACTCCAAATCGAGATTGTCATCTTCCGCTGCTGCAAGGGTGTCAGGGTCTTCAGGACCCAGGATTTGCACCCAATTATCTGAGTCTGAATCCGACGCCATCATTTGCGGTCCGAGTTGATTTCCAGTCTCCTTGTCAATTAACCAATACATATGGAAATCGTTGTATTTACTTTCCATTCCATCTACAACATCATCCATGACATCTTCGATTTCTTCAGAAACTTCTTCCATATCATCTTCGAAATCAGTATCTTCGAAATCTTCGGCCACATCCATCGTTTCATCATCGCTCTCATCATAGTCCTCATCCCAATCTTCGGATGCATCTTCAAGATCTTCTTCTAAATCACCAAGATCTGAATCTTCGATTGCTAATGCCATACCCATTCCAAGCATACCACCAATGGCCTCTGTCATGGGCCCACCACTTTCAACCCGGACAGCATCGCTGGTTGTTCCATCAGGATTGACAATTTCGTAGTCGTGATCAACGATGCGTATAGTGTGATAGAAACCAGCATCTACCCCATTATCTCGACCAGACTCCGTGAGCGAATCTGAAAGTGAGAAAGACACTTGGTCACTGGTAAAACCGAGATCGCTGGCAGGGAAATTGCTCAATGAAAAGTCGTATCCAAACCCGACATCCCATGAATAGTCAACTTCACCACAGGCATCCATAATTTGGGTATGCTCCTCCTTGCCGGATGAAATTCCAGATTCCCAAAAGTCCAGTTCGAATCCCCATGCCGTGTACGAGCCATCAGATTCCCAATCTAATGTAATCGAATTGGTGTCATACCACCGTGAAATTTCACCAGTTTGGAGGTAACCTGTGAATTTATCCAGATATTGTCCTGTATGACTGTCACGAACCGTCACCGAGTCGTAATCATATTCAGTATCAAAGTAACCCCAATGCAATCGGATAGATTCTGCACTTGGGTCAGAAATATTCCAGTTTTGTTCCTCATAATTGTCATAGTCATGATCTGTTTCAATGAGCTGGTTTTCATCATCGTAAACACCTGAGTCAAGAATTTCATAACCAGTGGATTCAGACCACGTGGTACTTTGTGATTCTTCGTAATAAGAATCACACTCCCAGTGAACGACATCGTAATCACCGCTCAAGATGTCTTGGTAAATGGGTGAGACATCTTCCATCCTCCATTCTGCAGTAAGTTCAGTGATGGTATAATCCATTGTCATTGAAACAGTTGTATTTTGAAAGGTGATGTGGTCATTACCAGCGTAAATGTCTGCATCTAGTGACATCGAAGAGCCGTATGACATACCACCTGTAACACTCAAATCCATTCCTGCGAAGTGGAAATCATCGTCGAAGTATTCGGTCATTTGGATGTCAATGATGATTGCATTATTGCCGTGTGAATCCAAATCAAAATCAAATCCAACATCATCTTCTGACCAATCGAAATCAGCGCCCATGGTTGACTCAACAGCCATCCTCAGCGTGATGGTCGTATCGATTGCATCAACATCAACGTCTCCCCCTGAACCTGCCAGATCAATTTCTGTGGATTCACCCGGACTCTGCACGACGTAGTAGTAGGTCGATCCATTGATTCCATAACTCAAATCCAGATCGATGTGACCATCAAGAGCAGCATCTTCCAAGTCTAACAGAAGTTGCTGAATATCAATACCCGTCATATCTTCGATGTCACCTGGAAGTTCACTCCAGTCATAGGAAACACCCCATGCTGTAGTGGTGGTGTTTGGTCCGATATAGGACGTTTCAGTCAGTTCCTCTAGGTTTTGACCGGTTCCGGCAACACATGCCATTAGTAGTAAACAGGTCATCACCAAGGTCGTTGTCACACGCGCGCGCATGACCCTACACGTACAAACCTCTTCGATAAGGATGCCGTCGAGCGATTATTCTGCTGCATCGAGCAATATTGATTGTTCTTGACGACGTTCATAGAAGAATATGGACATCAATAGAATACCAACGATTAGCCAGACTGTTAGGGCGTCCCCGTAGCGTAATGAAATTTCACCATCCCAGCCGATATGTGCATCATGGGTACCATTTTCATCTTCAGGGGGCTCTTCGATTGTTGCATTTCTATTTTCTTCATCAATCATTCCAAGGTCCCAACCATCCCCCTCAAAATGGAATTCAAGTCCGATGAAAACAATCTCAAAATCAGTTTCACTATTGACATGAACAAAGGCCTCTGAATCGTTTGGCCCTTGATCATCGGGCAACCCTGAATCCAAAGTTTGCCCCAAACTTGTCATCCACGTTAGTGGTAAGCAAATGAACAGAAGGAGGCCTACCGTCCATACAGAAAATACCCATCGCATTCGAATCCGTCCTTGTAATGAAGATAATAGTGCGATGAATCCAACCAAAGACACCGTCAAATTGGTCAGAGACTGCATCCTCTCAATGGTTGATACCCCCTCCTCTGCATCATTGTTGGTTCCAGCATCTGTTTCTTCTTCAGATGGTTCTGCACCCGATGTTTCGTTTTCTACAGAATCTCGAACTATCATCCACAGAACAAATGGCGTTGCCTTTTCGAGTCGAATCTCTTGTGTTTCCATTTTTGAATCAATTTCAATTTCCACAATCAATTCCGATCTTTCTGGTTTACCTGAAGTGAACTCAGTACTCCCAGTCAGCTCTAGCCATGAAACGAATAGAGTAGAAAAGCATAGAATGGCAATTAAAAACCAAGCCGCACCGACTTTTCGATTCATGCCTCTACCTCAAATTTGTGGCAGTTTGTACGAATGCGGCTTGGCAATACCCAAATCCTCAGGAAAATCTCGCTTCTTCTCAGGCAGGACGACCGGGATGATTTCCCGACCAATCAGCGCCACACGACTCTCTCTACGGTCTGCCAGCACCTCACGCCCCACAAGCGATGCGAGTGTATTTGAGAACTCCATGACTTCTACATGTGTTGGCATGTCCGTAATCTTGTGATTGTTCTGAGAGTGCCCCACATGCACGTACCCTTTCGCTTCGATGAAATTCGGGTCGGCAATGTTGTCCAGACGTGCATAGTCCTCATGGTAGCCCAGCGAGTGATTCTTGATGAGCGTGTGACGGCAGACCGTACGCGTATCCAATGAGGGAAGAAGTTCGAGGGTTTTCTCCAGCATCTCCCAGGAATTGTCGTTGAATTTCGGCTTACACAACCGATTGAATATCTCCTTGTTGGGTGCATCTACACTGATGTAGAGTTGCGTTGGCAAAGTGTCGAGGTTCTCAATCACCTTTGGCAGACTGCCGTTAGTCACCAAGAACGTCGAGACGCCGTGGTCATGGCAGACTTCCAAGAATTCTGCCAATCGAGAATAAAGCGTAGGTTCACCATTCAGGCTGATGGCGACATGCTGTGGGTTTTGCGCATCTTCCCACTTTTCGATTGGGACATCCTTGTGACCCTTGAATCCAGTCAGCAGGCGCCTGTGTGCGCGCACGGACTCGTAGAAGAGCATCTCAGGGTCGTCATCGATTTTGTGGAGTGTCGCGGAGTGTGGTTCACGCCAGCAGTACGTGCAAGCGAGGTTGCAGGTGTCGACGTTGGGCGCCATCTGCATGCAGCCACTGCTCTTGATGCCGTAGAAGGTTCCTTTGTAGCAGTGACGATCGTTCTTCAGGTCCTCCTTGGTCCAGTGGCAGACCTTGACGCCACCGTGCTCACCGACCAGATGATATCGCTGCTTAGAGAGCTTGGCCGCAATCTGCGGTTCAATCTTCGTAATTGGGCTCTGCATATAGACAACCTCCGACATCATTTCCCACAGAGGGGCAGTGTTGGATGGATGCCCGACCGCTGTCGGTGATATGAACCCGCCGAACGCGCATTGAAGTCTAAAGACGCCCGCGGATGGCCATGGCTGAACGTGTGTGCATCGTTAGTGGTGGAAATTCGGGTATCGGCTTCGAATTGTGTAGGGGTATGGCAGCCGCCGGCTTCCATGTGGTCATGATCAGTCGTGGTGCAGAACGTGGACAACCCGCTCTGGACAAGTTACAAGCTGAATTTGGAGATTCCATTGAGATGATGCTTTGTGACATGAGCGATATTACCAACATCGCAAAACTTCATGCTGAATTTACAGCAAAATTCGATCGACTCGATATTCTTCTCAACAATGCAGGCGCGATGTGGGGACACCGCGGAACAACGGCCCAAGGGCATGAGATGACTTTCGGAGTCAACCACGTTGGTTACTTTGTGATGACACAGACATTCCTACCATTGCTTGAATCTACGGATGGCAGTCGAATCATCAACACCGCTTCGGAAGCTCACAAGATGGCACGCCTCAAACTGAGTGACCTCAATCGTGAGAAGAGCCGTTACAGTCAATGGCGTACTTATGGGAATTCAAAACTCTGTAACATCTTGTTCACTCGTGAGTTGGCTCGTAAATTGGAAGGTACAGACATCATTACCCACTGTTTTCACCCCGGTGTGGTCAAAACAAGATTCGGTTCGGGTTCAAGTGGCATCATGCGTCTGTTTTGGCCACTCTGTCGTCCATTCATGGTCAATTCAAAGAAAGGGGCAAGCACCGGTTTACACCTCGC
>CAWVWT010000007.1:0-67212 GCA_963934015.1 uncultured Candidatus Poseidoniales archaeon | reverse complement strand
ACGCTGAAAGAATAGCACGAGCCATGGGCAGAATTACAGAAGTATACGGTTGGTCAGACAAAGACCTCCTTGCGGGAAGTCGTCAACAAACCTTTGATTTCTTTTGATGTCGCAGGCGCCCATCTTTGCGAATGGTTGATGATGGACCAACGCCCCCTTGGGTTCATGCGACGCGTCATCGTGCTGCTCACCGCCACTTTGTTTGTGGCCACTGCAATGGCGGGGTGCCTTGAAACCATGTCGAGTAATTCTGCACCAATAGTATCATTCACAATTTCACCATCTGGAACAGTCAAAGTTGGAGATACGGTTTCATTTGATGCATCTGCGACGAGTGATCCGAACAATGATCAGATGACTTTTGAGTGGAAATTCGGTGACGATAATACACAAGAAGGCATTGGCCTTTCATCGGTCACACACACTTACAATTCAGAAGGCCCCAAGACCGTCACGCTCACAGTGACAGACAGTGGTAACATGGCCGATTTTAAAACCAAGAATATTGTCGTAGCCTCTGCTGATGCGGCTCTCCCCACAGCTTCAATCAACCATTACAAAGACAATGACTGCACCGGTGAAGATGCCCCTGCAGGCACATTCATCCTCGCCTGGATTTGTGAAGAAGAAATGGATACTAGTGATGATACTGTGGATACAATGACCACCATTCAGTTGGATGGATCAGATTCCTCTGCGGGTGATTCCAGTTCTTATCTAACCGATTACGAATGGGATCTTGATATCAATTCCGATAGTGATGGTGATGGTGACATGGACAACGATATCGACAAAACAGGTGAAAATGCAGAATGGACCAACGTTTGGCCCGGTGAATATGAGATTCTCCTTAGAGTTACAGACAACCAAGGATTTGTTGACACCAAGCAAATCGATGTATTTGTTAATTACCGGGGTGCATGGGCTGAATTCACCATCGATTCAAATGGCTCATCTGGTTCAGGTACAACCACCTTTGAATATCCAGTAACCTACAATCAGGACACAGGCAACACAATCCGCTATGTCAAAATTCAATTCACATATCCAAAATTAGATGATGATTGGCCTGCAGGAACCTGTTCGGAACAAACAGGCTGTTCCAACAAACTCGATGCCTATGTATACAATGCTTCAGATGAACATGTTGTAAACACGACCCACCGCGATGATGAGTCGCGAACAGCGGGTGATTGTTCAGACGATGATCGATGTGTAGAAGAGAGGTTGAGTACTTCACACTTTAGAAATCATCTCGATGGTATCTGGTCTGTGGATTTGGTCAACGAAAAAGCCCATGATACCACGGTGAAGTCATTTGTCATCATTTTGGAGTACAAATAACTCTAGTTTGGCGTTATAGTATCGCATTTGAGCGCGGTTGCCCGTATTCGATTGTGAAGGATGCCTTCATATACGGGAGTTTGGTCGGCGGGACGCTCAAAGGAGTTTGCTCAACATGGGATCTCAGTGGGAAGATAAGAAAAAGCCGCACCTAAACATTGTATTCGTTGGTCACGTCGACCACGGTAAATCGACCACAGTCGGTCGTTTGCTACTTGACACAGGCCACATCGAACAACACGAAATCGAAAAGAATGAGAAGCTAGCTGCCGAGATGGGCAAGGCTGGATTCGGCCTCGCTTACGTGATGGATGGCCTGAAGGAAGAACGCGAGCGTGGAATCACGATCGATGTTGCTCACAAGGAATTATTCACACCAAAATACTACTTTACAATCATCGACGCACCAGGTCACCGTGACTTCGTGAAGAACATGATTACTGGCACCAGTCAGGCTGACGCCGCAGTTCTCTGCGTTGCAGCAAACGATGGTGTCAACGCACAGACCAAGGAACACGCTTTCCTTGCGCGCGTATTGGGTGTTAAGCAACTCATCGTCAACATCAACAAGATGGATATCTCTGGTGTCGACTACAGTGAGGACAAGTACAACAGTGTCAAGGAAGAGGTCAGTAATCTGCTCAAGATGGCTGGCTTCAACCCTGCTGACGTTCCAATGATACCTTGCTCGTCGTTCCACGGTGAAAACCTGTACAACAAGAGTGAAAACATGAGCTGGTACAAGGGCCCTACACTCTTCGAGTGCATCGATGGTATCGAGATGGGTCCAAAGCCAACCGACCGCCCTCTTAGACTTCCAATTCAGGATGTTTACAAGATCAGCGGTATTGGTACAGTGCCTGTTGGTAAGATTGAAACTGGTATTCTCAATGCTGGAAAGACTGTCGTGTTCAACCCCAGCCAGCAGTCGGCTGAGGTCAAGAGCATCGAGATGCACCACACAATGGTTGACAAGGCAGAGCCAGGCGACAACGTTGGATTCAACGTTCGTGGTTTGTCCGCACAGGACATCCGCCGTGGCGACATTGCAGGGTACACTGACAAACCACCAATGTTTGTCCGGCACGATGAGACCTTTATTGGACAAATTCAGTTGATGGACATTCCTAAGGCAGTTGCAGCAGGTTACACACCAGTATTTCACGCGCACACGGCTCAGGTTGCAGTTCGTTTTGTCGAGCTCTTGGAGAAGACCTCCAAGGCTGGTAAGGAAGCCAATCCGGCTTTCCTTGTGACTGGCGATGCTTGCCTGATTCGATTCATGCCAACCAAACCGATGGCAATTGAGCAGATGGATGCTTTCCCCGAACTTTCCCGCTTCGCAATTCGCGACATGGGCAAAACGGTTGCAGCTGGCGTCTGTATGAAGATTGAGAAGAAGTGAAATTAACACGGATTCACACCATCGGACAAGGGATGCATTATGCCAACGGTTACCACTATCAAATTGACTGGTGAGAACCATGTCGATCTCGACGATGTATGCACTTCAATTCGAAGTATTGCTGAACAAACCGGGGTCCAACTACGTGGTCCGATTCCATTGCCGACTCGCCGTTTGATTGTGCCAACCCGCAAGGCACCTGATGGTGAGGGTAGCGAGACTTGGGATCATTGGGAGATGCGAATCCACAAGCGTCTCTTGGAATTAGTCATCGGCAAGTCTACCGATGAAACTGCACTACGTCAGGTGATGCGAATCGCGTACCCTGATACGGTAAGCATTGAACTCAGTGTGCGTAATGTTGCTTGACCTCATTCAAGGGTGATTGCCTCAGCCCAACCTGCAGCGATGAGGGTTTCAGCCATCAGTGCTGCGCAATTGAACGAATCACCTTCAAGAAGTTCGATTTCTTCACCGGATTCACCCAGAATCGGCTCGGGCATGTCTCTGAGAATTCGAAGTCGTATCATTCCATCTTGTCCGTTTCCATCTATTGTTTCGACAGGGTCTCCATCAGTTGTTATTGTTTCAGAAATTTCCGGAAATTCTTCCATCATTGAAACCTTGTCCTCTTCATCAAAGTCTGGATCACGCCAAACTTCATCCGGAACATCAGGTTGTATTTCAGGTGGTTCTTGACCAGTCAAACCTCCAGGGTTGTCTACAAATTGGTCGAGTTGAGCATTTCCAACAGGTGTAGTTGGTTGCGGTATAATTTCTGCATTGAGAACTCCTCGTTGTAATCCGTTCCACGAAACATTTCGCTTGTATTGCTCAATGAGTTCTGATACCCCGACATGGAAGGCACGCTCTGCACCATCCTGTCGTTGCCAATCAACAGGTGCTAGATTTACGCTGGCTTCAGTAGCAGCATCCCCAAAAGGCGTGCTTGCAAGATTAGCTAGTGCTGCATGATTGACAAAGGCATTCAATCGATGGCGAGTCAAATCAGCAATTGATCTCCGGAGATTTGATTGACGGCGTGTGAGTGTTTGTGCTCGAGGTGAAAATCCTTCAGCACGGCTGGTTTCTGCCAATGCCATTTCGATGGATTGGAGCAACTGTGAACAGACTTGCCAGAAATCCGGCCGGGGCAAATCTACGGGTAAGGCATGTTTTGCTTGGATTCGCAGCAGTGCATGGAGTTGGGCTTCAACCGCATCAAGTTGGGGGCCCTGCAGCAATTCTTGCTCTACCATTCACTCACCGCGAACTGTCTCTCCTCCGTGCCGGTAAATGAACCATTCACTTTCAGAGCGCCCGTAGGGCGCTTAATCAGACACCCGTCGTGTTCAAACCCACGGCCGAAGGTGGGTTGTTTGAGGTGAGACCATGCGAACCGCCACTCTACTGGTTATGCTGATGCTTTTCGCGCCTCTTGCACAAGCGATTGAAAGCCCTTACATTGGTGATCCAGAGATTATTCTTCTATCGAATGGTGATGGAACCTTGTCGAATCTTTCCGAAGATTCGTTCGATATCCCTGTCAACTCAACCATTCTCGATGGTTGGGTAAATGTATCGACAGGTGCCAATGGAGACGGTGGAACTGGAATGCATTGGATTGCGGACCACCCATCTCTCAATTTCAGCCATGGTGATTTCGAAGATGCCTCCATATCTGTATTTGATCATGAATTGACACTCGGCGTCAACCACACAGTTGGCCGCCTTGATGATTTAGAATCACTATCACTCCAATTTCAACAATATTCTACTGGGGGGGTTGCCGATGTATGGCGGATGGCCGAACCATCACAATTCAATGGCGCCTTTGCGATGAATTACACTGCACGGCAGGCAGCAGGGGGCCTCATCCCATCTCTTGCTACCGATGGGGCATTGATTGCGGCTACTCTACCTGAAACTTCATTGCCTGCTGGAACCCATGCTTGGCTCACATCCCCTTCCAGCCCAGCCCCCAGTCTAGCTAATCATTGGAAATTTTCATTCAATCATTGGTACCATTTACATCACACTAATTCGAGCACTGGTTCATCCGGCGCATGGGTTGAAGTCAGTATTGATGGGGGTTTGACTTGGAACTATGTCGAACCCATCGGCGGATACAATTGGAATATATCTTCATCTGCACCAGTGCCTAATGGGGCATTTGGAGCCGGATTTGGTGTATTTGGTGGCCCTGATGCAAGCGGTTGGACCAATTCAACGTTTGATATCACACACCTCCACAATTCTAGTACAATAGGGATGCAACATCGTTTCGTCATTTGGACTGATCCGACCGGTTCCGTCGACCGTCCAGGTTGGTATGTCGATGAAGTCACCATATCCAATAATGGTGAAACGCCTGGTTCGTGGTTCCATGGCTCATTGATTGGAGAATATGCAGCCGATGCTCACGCACACTTGACGATTCCAATTCAGTTGAACACCAGTTCAGGTACATCTGGCGCATGGATGGTCCGATACTGGACTGATTTTGATTTGGAAGGTGGTTCGTGGGATAAATTTGAGATTCGGGTTTCCAGTGACAACATCTCTTGGCATCGTATGTCTCCAGTAGGAGGTATACCTGGCCCCAACGGATTGACGATTGCAGGACAGACGATTATGGAGGATTCGCGCGGGTGGGTCGAAGTTTCTCACCCATTCCCCTCATCATTTACTGTTCCAAGTAATGGTAGTTTGATGCTTCGAGTCATCGTCGAAACCGATCAAATGCCATCCTCTGGATATGGGGGGGCAATCGATCCACCAGAAGGTGTCTTTATCGATGATATTAGTATCACTCGCACACAAAGTGGTACGACTGATGTGATGTGGTCTGAAAACTTCACTACAAATGGAGGATATTGGCATGGTCGATTGCCAGGTGGGACCTATGACCAATGGCAATATTTGAGTAATTGGGGAAATAACGGCCCCACTGAAACCACGTGGTCATTTGAAGGCGCACCTTCGATTGCAGATGGTTGGGCCGTGCATACTCCATATGGACAGGCTTGGGCGTTTGGTGCTTTATCCAATGCCACCGGCTGGGGCCCGGCATTATGGCCCAGTGGACAAACTGGTGTTGCCATGGGCCTTGACAATCGACATGCGGCCAGTTCGTGGTCGCATCTCATCAGTCCATCCTATCACATTCCTCTCGGTGCCAGTGCAAGGGTTGCTTTCGATCACTTCATTTGCGCTGAACCAGGGTGGGATGGTGGGGCACTGTACACTAGTGTCGACAATGGAACATCGTGGCAAATTTACGGCCAAGACATCCCTCTGTTTTACGACGTGCAGCATTGGAACAATCCCCAATCCCCCCTCTATCAGCAATGGCTGTGGGATGGTTCCAATCAGAAAGGGGGTGGTTGCGCCATAAACAAATCGTTCACTCATGTCGAAGGTGATCTTTCAAATTTCGGAGGACAAGATGTCATGCTACGTTTCTCTTTCTTCTCAGATTCTTTCATCGAGTTAGATGGTTGGTATATCGATAACGTCGGTGTAATTGTTGATTGGTTTGAGTCCACGGGATCATGGACCAGTGGCTTAATTTCTCACAATTCGCACAGGTTCGCTCCAACAATCGATATCGATGCCAACGTTCCGGATGGATCGTGGGTGAAAGCATCGTTGGTCGATGTGAATGGTGCGCTATTAGTGGATACATACAGTTCAGAAAATCTCACCTTCCCATTGCTCCCATGGGGTGATTCATATCGGGTTCGTGTTGAATTTGGCACCACCGACCATCAGCTGACACCTCGAATCGTTGGATTGCATTCTGGTGCGGTTCGTATATTGAATACCGCAGATGGAACCAATGGGTGGGATATTCCTTATTCATTAGTGCAAGGCAATATCGATGGCAACATAACAAACCCAACACTCAATACTGTCCGAATCTCAGGATCTGCAGTCTATGGAGGCGCACCGATAGAGGAAGTCAGCATTATCGCAGAAGCCGCTGGTGCGTTGTATCAGCTATGGGATGGTCAGGGCTCCCTCCTTTTCAGTGGAATGTTGACGAATCAAAGCATCGTTTTACCCCATATGGCAGTAAACATCCGACCTACAATCGACCTTCAACCGGGTGGCTGGGTTCGCTATACCTCGTTTACTGGGCACCTTGGAGCTCCGATGAACAACGGTTCTCTTGATGTAGGTGGAGATGGCATCATCGATTGGACTTGGGATTTCGACTCAGATGGATCTTTTGGCTGGAACGATGGGAGCCACTATCAGAACAATTCTGCTCAGCCACAATGGGTCCCCCCTGGGACTATAATTGACCAAGGAATGACTCTCTATGCAGATGATCACATCACCTGGACGTGGGCGAATGGTATCCATGATTCGATGGAATCTGGAGACCTTCGGATTCTAGAATATCCTTGGACTACCATTCAGAATCTATCTTGTGGCCCATGTTCTTCGTTTAGTCCTCTTGCGATTTCATGGGAATCAACCACATCGATTACAGGATTAGGGCCTGCCCTCAGGGACATACAATCTGAAGCTATTTATGGAACAGGGCCTGCAACAATTGTATCAGGTAATTTACAGATACAAACCGTCCTTGAAGCAGATCAAGGTGGTGTTGCTCTAACGGGTTCCATATCGCATGCACAACGAATTGTGAATGAAGTGGTATCTGTGCCGGATGGGACAATGATCCCGGCCCAAAATGTGACCATCATCACGCATCACTCGCACCTCTTTAACCGTGGATTATTGGATGTAGCCATATTGCGTATGCAAACAAGTGGGGGCCTTGATATTGAAGCCCATATCAGCAACCTCTCTAGTCAACCCATTGCCACACAGTTGTTTGGTTTAGAACAAATTTCTTTAATATCCATCAATGTTACAGATATTGGTTCAGACACGTATCAGATTGAATGGGAATTCCAGACTAAATGGACCTTTGATGACCAAGACTGGATACGAGTTTTGGCTGAAGCCATCGAATCAGACGGATTTACTCTAGGTCCTGGACATGCAATGATTGGTGGTTCAAATCACCAAGCAATGGAGAACGATCTCGAAGTTATATCATGGGAAGTTCGAGATGACCAATCCAGACTTCTGTCGAATACATGGGATGCGAGATATCCCCTTCATGCGAAAGCCACCTCAACCATCACTGTTACAGGAATATTACGATTCGAAGGTCAAGCAAATCAGCACCCTTCATCCGATGCCTACCGAATCGCTTTGGAACTCGAGAGTGTTAATGGAACATCGCAATCAATTGGGGTAAGTGGAACAGAGGGTAGTTTTACCGCCAGCATTGTTTTGCCAGATGAACCTGGTAATGTCACCATATCACCTTGGATATTGCAAATTGGCCCAGCCGGTACTCCGACTCTAGGTGCAGAGGATGCATCAGGTGGAACATTATCTGTTGAAGTTCAAATTGATTCAACGGCACCAACGCTTGGTCCATTGATGATTTACACCCCTGAGGGCGGTCAATTGGCTGATGGTAACATTTTGTCACCAGATAGAACCATCCCCTTCTGGATAGAGGTACATGATGATGAATTACTAGAATCCTTCCTTAACTTGAGGTGCTGGTTTGAAACCTATGATGATGTTGACCAAGATGGTATCCCCGATGAGAGTGAATATGGCGAATCGATGCAGTTCCTTGGTGGAGTACCCAGTGGTACAATCCACGTCGACTTCCCAGCAGTGAATCTTGCAGGGATGGATGATGGTGATCGAATATCATGCTTCATCGCAGGTGGAGATTTTGCAGGCTACACATTTTCTGATTCAGGAGGTCCCGGATTTGATACTGATATGGCGACGATGACCATTCAAACACAAGAACCAACGCAAGTTTCTCTACCATCCATCACATTAAACCGCCATGAGGATATGTCACTATTACAGGGTGTTGAGCACACTTTTTCATTCACTTTCCAAGATGGAAATGGACTTAATTCCATAGATCTTATTGAATTAGATATTGCTGGAGATGGAAAAGGCATTATTCAATACAATCCGCTACAAGAACAATTGACTGCACCCGAATACAGCTCAATCGTCCCATTGAATATCATTACAGAATCTCTTGGTGACGAAGCATATCGTGTTGACATATCCTTCGCGATTGATTTCCATGCACCCGAGACTTGGCAGGAGGGTTCGTGGATTCCATCCCTCAGAATGATTGAGGATGGTGAATTGGTCTCAAGCGGTGCGACGAACCTCGAACATCTTGCATGGGCATTGGACAATCGATTGATGTGGCGTGTTGACGAAGTACTCGATTTGACGGCTCCTTCAATGCCAGCATATGAAAATAGACTCAATTTACAACCCGGTGATACAATGTCATTACGAGCTTCTGTCATACATCGAGAAGTCAGCACACCACTTGCAATTGAATTGCCAACCTCTTCAGAGATTGAAGTGACAATTGAAGGAGGGGTATCTCCCTATACATCGCAACATGTTTCAGATGGTTCAAGTTTTACTGCAACGATAAATTTCGATTTGGGGAATTGGGGCGGTCCAATACACCAGATTCAATTCGGTCTAGCCAATAAAAGCGATTTAAATTCAAGCTTACCTAACATGGTTTTCGAAGTTGCCATTGATAATGTGGCTCCAAGAATTGAATTCCAATCGACAAGCCTTATTCAACTCCGCTCCGATTATCTCGATAATCAATTGGTTGCATTCACCGTTGAGGATCAAGGTGGCATGGGTAATCAAACTCTAGAACTACATTGGAATTATCGTCGAGATGGCATTGATATCGCGGGTTCTGAGAACCAGGTTAATTTGGGACTAGGTGTTCATTCAGACGCATCATGGGTTTACTCTACTTATGTTGATTTCACCCCAATTACAGTATTAGCACCAGGTGATTTACTACTGGTTTGGGTGGAGGGTCAGGATTTGGCAGGAAATCCACTGGATGGGCCCGGTACTCAAGATACACCAAGGATTCCAGCCTTAGAGGTGATGCATTTCTCCCCTGATTTACTTTCAATCTGGGTTTATCCACCAGCCCCAGAAGTAGGCCAAAATATTCGTGTTGATGTTAGAATCAGCAATACTGGAAATTTAGATGGGGATCTCACAGTTGGGCTTTGGGCTTGGGAATCAAGATCAAATATGGGGATTCAGATTATCGATTTAAGCAGTCAAAATGTAACCCTTGATCCACGACAAGCCACCCTAGTTAGCTTTCAATTTGAAGCTTGGCGGGAAGGGGACCTTCAAGTTTACATCGTCCTCAATGGTGATGAGACTTCACGTTTACCAATTGACATACCACCGATCCGTGAAGAAGGTGCTGGACTTGGTTGGTTTGAGCGTGTATTCGGAGACGGCCCCCTTGTCGTCAGTTTACTCATACTTGTCTGCACCACACTGGGCTTTGGGATGGCTCTACTTTGGCTTCGGGATGAAGAAGACGATGCCGATGGTGGTTGGGATGAGGACGAGGATGATTGGCCAGCCCCACCCAACGAATTTCCTGACGAAAATCCACCACCAATACCACTTGGTTTGGGGGATGTAGATGAAGAGGAAGAATGAACATCACGAAATTGGTCGCCGGTTCCCCGCAGGGGTTCCCGAGTGGTCAAAGGGGGCGGACTCAAGATCCGCTGTCAAGCGCTTCGCAGGTTCGAATCCTGCCCCCTGCACCAATTGAAAAATCGTTTTTTCAATTGAAAAATTCAATTCTCTGCAAATTCGGTATTTCACAATAGCGAGGTTCAAACCCCCCCCACCTTTCGCAGTTCCATGGACGAGTCCGAAGATTTCATTCTCGTAGAGGATGAGTACGACCTCCCCACCCCTACCGATTCTATTCCTGAAGCCTTACCTGAATCGCAGAAGGTTGCTCTCAGTGGCCGATTTTCGCGGTTGACCAAGGGGATTTCGAGTCAAGTTGACGCCGTCAAGGATAGACTCAAGCCACGTATGGATGATGTCGAAGTGACAATGCCTCCAGAGGTTGAAGATATGTCATTAGAAATTGATGGTGTACATACTTTCGAATGGCCAATTAAAGGCATGGATTGTCCAGACTGTGCAGCCAAGGCAAAACGTGCAACACAACGGTTGCCAGGTATTCGAAAAGTCAGCATATCAGCCACCATGGGGACTGCTGCAATTACGATTGATCTTGGAACAGGCCATACATCTAGAGTATCTTCACTTCTCAGCAGTCTTGGTCATGAACCCGATTTGTCTTGGCAACGAATCCAAGGTATCACAGCAACGAATCTTGCAGAGAAGAACAACGTGAGCCGGACTGAACTCAGACAGTTGTTAACGCAAGTCCCAGCGGTTCTTGACATTCGATTTGAAGATGCATATGTTGAGTTGCAAATAGTCCCTGATATTGAAAGAGAAATCGCAATCGAATTAGAAAATGGGTTAGAACGCCTCATTGGTTCTAAAGTATCGCTGAAGGAGGTTCAAAACCGCAGATTAGACTCAGGTCAATGGCGTCTGGTATCTAGTGTTCCAGCGATTGCGATATTGCTAATGATTCTGGCAATGCCTAACCTCAACGATAACCTGCTCAAGTTGTTGACATTAATTGGCATAGCTCTTTCCGGTTGGCGTATGTTTCTCGATGCGTGGGGAGGTCTCAAGAACAAGGAGTTCGGGTTTCAATTGCTCACCTCTCTTGCAGTAATTGGTGCTTTTTTCCAGGGAGAATGGTCCGAGGCCCTAATTGTTTCAATTCTTGTCGCTATTGCTGCACACATGGAGGAATCAGCGTTGATGAAAGCGCGACAGGCGATGCAAGGTGGCCTTGATCGTCTGCCCCGAAGGGCCAGAAGGGCCAATTCGCAGATGCAGAAAATTACCAGTATAACTGTGATGACCTCAACCCCGTCAATTCTAACACCACAATCGGTTGCAGAGTGTGCTGATGAAGATGACGAAATGGTCTCTATTGAACTCCTTGAGATGGGTGATAAAATTGAGATTCGAAGTGGAGAAATCGTCCCTGTTGATGGAATTGTGATCGAGGGTATCGGTTCATTGAACCGTGCCCCACTCACTGGAGAAAGCATTCCAATTCGAATTGCAGAAGGTGATGATGTACATGCGGGACTGGTCCTTGATCGTGGTCCAATTGTTGTTGAAGCAACAGCAGTAGGCACATCCACTCGTTTGTCAGGTCTAATCGACGAAGTTCGAACTTTCAGAGATCGCCCTCCTCGCATACAAGCAACATTGGAGACATTCTCGCAATGGTGGGTGCCACTCGTACTCGTTGGTGCCCCCCTCATTGGCTTGATGATGGGTGATTTACAAACGACACTAATGCTGTGGGTAGTTGCTTGTCCTTGCGCTCTTTTACTCGCCGCCCCAGTTCCACATGCTGCAGCACTCTCAACCGCATCTCTTTCAGGAGTTGTTGCTAGAGGGGGGGATGCATTGGAGGCTGCTGCCAGAATTGACCTTGCTTTATTGGATAAGACTGGTACATTGACAAGTGGCCACCCACGTTTAGATGAGATTCGTGTTCTAAATGGGCAAAAACGTGATTTTGTTATCACACTAGCTGCTGGACTTGAACAGCGCTCTAACCATCCGTATGCTGCTGTCATACTACGGGAAGCTGAACCGCTGGGGTCTGAAGAAGTTAAGTCACTCACAGATGGGGATGCGGGCGTAGAAGGTACACATGATGGCAAGAAAGTGATGTTTGGCCGTAAGGATTGGTTGATTCGGGAAGGAGTCGAGGTAGACGAGGATTTACTCATAGGTCTGAACCCTGACCACGGCCTTTCTTTGCTAGCCAAAGAAGGTAAAGCAATTGCTGCCTTCACATTCATTCATGATGATTTACGACCTGGGGCTGCTGAAATGATTCATGACCTCCAGTCTATGGGTGTGGCTGTAGAACTCTTGTCAGGCGATGCACAGGCAGCGGTTGAAGCACTGGGGAAGGAAGTTGGAATACCTCCACAGTATTGTCGAGGTGAAATTGACCCAGAGGGAAAAGCAAATTGGGTCGAACTTCGAAGTCAGGACCGGCATACTATGATGGCAGGGGATGGATTCAATGATGCGGCTGCATTGGCGGTCGCAGATCTCGGTATTGCAGTTGGTAGTGGCGAACAGGTCAATCTAGATGCTGCTGATGTTCTCATACCAGGTGAAGATCCACGCGCCATAACATCCCTGATTCGGATAGCAAAACGTACTAGGGCAATTGTTCAATTCAACATTTTGATTTCAGTTCTTATTACTGCATTCCTAATTGGATTGGTGATGGTTGGTTTGGAAAGTTTGTCGATTGCAGTTGCGGTTCATGAACTCAGTGTATTCGTGGTCATATTGAATGGGGCATTTATTGCAACTTCTGGAAATAGATTCAATCTGTTTTTATCTGTATTCATATCTATTTTCAAGGACTATTCTGATGCGTTTAGTTTACTACTAACCAAACAAACCACCCAATGAATCAGAACTCAACAGTCGCCGCTTTGATATACGCGGATGGACCGACCGGTAATGAGGGGCCCCGGTGAGTAAGATTCGTGTCGATGGGCGCACCATGGCGTTATCTCACCCCACACGTCTTGCAATGTATGAAGAACTCCTCAATGCTGATGAGATGTCCACGGTTATGCTGCAAAAGAGTACAGGGGTGACCCGATATCACCTGTATCACCATTTGCAATCTCTTGAGAAGAACGGGTTGGTAGAAAACCACAGAGACGAGGGTCGCGCACGCTGGTGGCGTGTTACCAAGAGAATTCCAGTCACACCGATTGTAGGTAATGATTGGATTGAAAATATACCTGAAGAGGTGCGTATACTACTAGAATCAGGAGTAGCAATGCACTTTATTCCCGTGCCAAGCGATTCCGGATCGGTTGTTGCAGCCAAGAAAACAATCGGTAATATGGCAGAGATTTTCGATGTCGATTTGGATATGGGCGTCACATTCATGCCGAATGGGATTCTTGTTTTAGGTCCACCAAAGCGTGCTTGATGGAGGGATATTATGAGCGATGAGATTCAAGAAATAGAATCGAAGGTGGCACCTCCTACTGTGCAGTGTCCAAACTGTGAGAGTATGCTGCCTCACGAACTTGGCGAAGTCACTTGTAGCGTATGCACGGCAGTTTCTCGAATTGAACATAAACCGACGCGCGAAAGTTGGACAGATGAGAAGATCAGTTGCCCAAACTGTCCAAAAATTTTGCGTGTAGGTGTTGATGAGAGGCCCTGCGCCCTGCGTTGCTCATCCTGTAAAACCGTTTTCAAGATCCTGCAGAAGGTTGTCAAAGTCGAAGTTTCGTGCCCCTCATGTGAACGTCAACTTCGCATCCGCCCCAGACCTGGCAAGCGGCGCCTCGATTGCCCCGCATGCTCAGAGTCCTTCCATGTGACTTTCTGATGATTATTCGGGAAAGAATTGAAGCCAAAGATAGGTTTCGCTTATGATATGAAGACGACCTTTCGGTTGATGGGCATTGCCGATTGGATTACCTTAGGCAATGGTTTGTTGGGCACACTCTCTATTCTCTTTCTAATTTTGGCATTCGATGGATTTGCTTCAAAAGATGACAGCCATTTGTCTGAAATTTACATTTGGCTTGCCATGTTATTCATATTGCTCTCTGTAATTGGTGATGCTATCGATGGCCCGATTGCGCGTCGATATTCCAAGCGTAGACATTTGGGCAGTTATCTAGATTTGATGTCTGATTCAATATCCTTTGGTGTAGCTCCCTCTCTACTGGTCTTCGGAATGTTCAGTCGGTGGGGTGAAGCCGCTCCGTTTTGGACAATACCTCTAGCCACAGCATGTTGTTGGATAGTCGTTTGCACAATGCTGAGACTCGCTCGATTTCAACATGAATCCGATAATGAATACCCGTGGTTCCATGGTCTTGCAAGTCCTGGAAATGCCCTCATCCTTGTAGCATTATCTGGGCTGGTTTGGATCCAACCCGAAGCATTGGGCCCGGACTTGCTTGAATGGAGATATGGTGAGGGTAACCATCCTGCATTGGATTGGATACTACTTCCTGGTTGCTTGATTTCGGGATACCTAATGATTTCTGATCGACGTTTACCGAAATATAAGGATGGGTGGAAGTTGAAAATGATGTATCTAGTGATGCTATTATTGCTTGTAGCCATCGCTCTCCAAATCACGGGTTCATCTGAGACCAGTTCATTGGTATCATTTTCCATGTTCTCGATATCATTGATTATTATTCTAATACATGTGGTGATGGGACCTTCCATTTGTGAGAAAGAATGGGGTCCGATTCAGGATGAATCAAATGTATAATTTCGGAGCATGCCATAGGGTCTGATAATCCGCCTACAGAGATTGTTCAAACCTGCGGCGGTTAAGTATCAGAAGTATTCGAACTCGCATCGGGGATGGGACCCTTGAGTGTTAGTAGGGAAAACTTGGCAGAATTGAGAGCACGTCATACGGCCGGTAATTCCGGTGCGTCTGAAATGCGTACAGCTTCCCTAGACGATGTCCAGTCTCTTGACGATCGCCTCAATGATGAACGCAGAATGCGGTCGTCACTAAAGAGGGAGCGTCGCCTCCGATTACAAGAACAAGCAGAACGTCTTTCAGGAATGAAAGGTGCACTTGCAAAAACAGCAGGAATGCAATCTGAAGGGGCTCTCGATGAAATTGAAGCCGAACTCCGTTCAGACATGGAAGCTGAACTTGAGCGCCTAGAAAAAGATACCCTTGAGAGAGAAGAAGCTAATCTTAGAGATGAAATGAAATTACGTTTAACTCGAGAGGAAGAATCCATCCGCTCACGATTGGAGTTAGAATCAACTCGGCGCCTGGAATCTCGAAGAGACCAGCTCCGTTCCCAATTAAAGGAAGAAATGGACTCTGAGTTTGACCGCCGCCGTGCGTTCCTCGAGGAGCGTCTTGAAATTGAAGCTGGACAAGAGATGCAGCGACAAATTAGAGATATTGAAGATCAACTGAAAGGTGAGATGGCAAATCGTCTCGATGAGGAAGAAGGTACTCAAGCCCGCCGTATCGAAGATGCGCAACAGGCCCGATTAGCAGAACGTGAAATTCAACTCCGCGATGGCATTCGCCGTCGTTTAGAGCAACAACTTCGCCAGCGTCTTCGCGAGCGCGAAGCGCGCTTACGCGCTGAGTACGAACGACGCGCACATCGTCTTGAGGAACAAATTGCACAAGAACTGGCGTCAGAACTTGAAACTCGACTTACACAAGAAACAGAACGCCTTGAGGGTAGAATGCAAGAGGACTTGGAACTTGCAGTCGCTCGAAGACGCGAAGAACTTCAGGCATCTATTCTCCGAAGTCTTGATTCAGAATATGGCGACCGTCTAGCACTTCGTAAACAACGCCTTAAGGATAGGTTTGATGTATCATTTTCACACGCAATTGACGAAATCGATCGTGCGTTGCATCTAGAACTAGAGGATACAGTGAGTGAAAGAATCGATGCTGAATTTGAGAATTACAAAGGAGACCGCGAGGCTGAGATCACTCAACACTTGAGTCAATTTAGGCATGATCGTGAACTTGATCTACGTGAGCAATTAGATAAGCAATATGATGCCAAGAAAGTCGAATGGGTATCTCAAATTGAATCAGAATTCTCTGTACGCCAGCAGACATCTGAACGCCAAATCATGGCTGAAATTGACTCTAGAATTCGAAATGAGCGGATTGCTCAAGAAACTAATCTTGATCTCATCAAACAAGAAACAAGTCTCGACCTTGAGGTTGAGATGGAAGCAGATTTGGCCGCTTTCCGTGCACAAAAGGAGCAGGAGGTTGCAGAACAACTTGAGCGACAAGTCGCCAAGCGCGAAGAAATTATGCGCAACAAAGCTCTCATTGAAGTTCGTCGAAAAGAAAGCGAGATTCGGGCTGAGATTGAGGCCCAACTCGCGATCAAGCGAGCTGAGATTCGTGATCGCCTAAACCAACTTGAATCACGTGCGGAGGAATTCCGTGTTGCCGCGGAAGAAAAACTCCGTGTCGAACTTGAGAAGGGCCTCATTACAGAGGAAGATCTTGAAGCAGAAGCAGAACTCAAGGTCGCAGAAGAAGAGGCGGAACTTGAAGGAAAGGATGGTCGCTTAGATCGTCGCCAGGCTTGGATGAGTGCCTTAGCGGGTGCCAAAGGACAGATGCCTGGAACCGCTGCTGGTGCGACCCCGACTTTGGGACAACCTCGTAGTGGATTGGGTAGTCTTGCACGCCCAGGCGGACTCGGTTCAGCGCCAAAGCCAGTTGGTGAAGAACAACCTCGAACACTTGCAGCTCCAGTACACTCCCCCGTACAGCGAAGTGGCGGTCTTGGAGCGGGACCTCTTGGCGGAGCGCTTCAATCTACCAAAGAGGGATTGGGTGCATTGCAACCAGTTCGTCAACCCATCAAGGCACCAGTTCCAGAGGTCGAATCTATACCAGAATCTGCACCAATGAGTGAAGAGGAATTTGATTCGGATCCCGAACCACCGGTGGAAGAAAAAGCATCTCTGACCCAGACAATACTCAATGCTATTTCTGAAGAAGAGGAGGCAACAATAGAAATCACACCACCATCGAAAGAGACTCCTGATTTCTCAGAGGTTGTCAAATCAACGCGGGGCCCACCAGGTGGTGGTCGTCTCATTCGTGAAGGGGCTCCTGAGAAACCCTCCAGCAAACCACCAACTCGTGGTCCACCTGGATTGGAGGAGGATGGGACACCATCTGCGGATGAAGAAACAGATATACCGGTTCTTGCACCAGTGCAACGCCCTATTCTACAACCGGTGGCTCGCAGGGTTTTGAACCCAGTTGGTACAGATAGTATTGAAGAATCTACAAATGACGATGTTGCAGTTCTCACGCCGGTTAGCAGGGCAGTATTGAAGCCAATTAGTGAATCTACATTGGATGAAGAAGAATGATTGAGACGCACCCCACAGGGGTGCGATTCCATACTGAACAAACCATGCGCTCGATTCAAAGGGGGATGTGCATTCGTCTACGCATGCGCGCGCGGGCATTTGCATTATTCACAATTCTTCTTGGTGCGCTCGTAATACCATTATTACCCACTACATCCGCATCAATTGAGGATCTTGGTTCGGCAGGAATGGTGGCCGAATTAGATCATCCAGCAATTGGGTGGTGGACCCTTGATGATGGCAATATTCTCGTCGCAACAGCGAACGGTTATGTTACAGCATATTCAGTTCAAGTCAACGGTAGTTATGCGGAGGTGTGGAGTGAATTTACGAATGCCACACTCTATGCGGGTGATTACAATCAAGAAGAAAAATTACTGGCAGTTGGGACCTCAACTGGAGCGATTGTCATATCGGTTGATTATATGGAAGAACTTTACCGATTCAGTGTAAGTCAACCTGTGGATGCATTGGCATGGGATCGTGATGGTGATTTGTGGGTCACCAAGCGAACAGCAAAGCATGCAGTAGAGTGGGATGGTCAAGCTAATACGCCTTCAGGTGTATCTACGAGTAGTCACACGAATGGTATTACAAGTGTAGTTACGCTTGCTGACGGCAATATTCTCACATCAGGTCGAGATAAGCAAATACGAATCCATGATGAAAATGGTACATTAATTCAAGTGTTGGTAGACTCACAGTATCCCTTATTGAAAATCTTCTCCAGTGTTGACGAATCTTTGTTGTTCAGTCTTTCAGACAATTGTCGATTGGACGTACACAACACTTCAACTTGGGTACGTGAGCATTCGATAGTTCTCTGTCCAATTGGACAAGGCCATTCCTTGCAAGAATTGGGTGAACGCTTGATGATAGGTATGTCGAATGGTAACACCTTCTCTATTGATCTCAGTAGTTTAACGAAAGAACAAGACTTCACAGTACAAGGGGAAGTAGTTGGTTTCCGAGCTGCTGCCGGTGCCGGTGTCTTAATTCTCACATCTTTTAACACAGATTCAGAGATACACCTTCTCGATACAGATCGTGACGGTGATGGTGTTGTAGATGGGCTTGATATTTTCCCTGATGATTCTGCAGAATGGATAGATTCAGATTTTGATGGCTTTGGCGATAACACAGATGTTTTCCCGGGCGATTCTACAGAATGGATGGATTCAGATGGGGACACTGTTGGCGATAATGGCGATGCATTCCCCAATAATCCGTCACAGCAATCCGATTCTGACGGAGATGGTTACGGCGACTATGAATATGGCCAAGATGGTGACAAATTCCCGGATGATTCTACACAGTGGATGGATACAGATGGAGATGGATATGGTGACAATCAAGAACCAGGTGCCACCCAATCCGATGCTTGTGTCAGTCAATCTGGCGGTTCGACTATGGACAGACTGGGTTGTCAAGATACAGATGGGGATGGTTGGTCGGACCCAGGAAATGGTGAAGATGCACACCCATCAGGAAATACTGATGCCTTCCACATGGAAGATAGCCAATGGCGTGATTCAGATGGAGATGGTTACGGGGACAATTTGAGTGGGTTCAGAGGTGATGCTTGTCCCACACTTGCCGGTACCAGTACAAGAGCAAATATGTACGACCCTGGAACCAATGCCTACACCTCAATTAATCGCTATGGCTGTGTTGATGAAGATAGCGATGGGTATGATGACAATACCGAAGTATCCGGTGGCGAGTGTACGATGGTGGGTATTCGCACGGAATGGCTTGATCATGACCGTGATTGCGCAGGAAGCAATAGTGATTACAATGACACCGATCCAGAAATTCAAACATTAGAAGATCATTGTATCAAACATACAGATGATGTTGAAGCCTGTAATACTTCAACAGATAATACGGATTTAGATAATCTAACACTCTTAGACGATGAAAAGGGTGTTGATATGATGGATTCAATCAAGGAATTTGCAGTAATAGCAGTCAGCCTTGTAGGTGTGATGGCTGTTGCCATGTTAGGAATTGTTGGAACTATCAGGGTGGCTGGAAAAATACGTAGTAAAAGTAAACCAGATGCCCAATACACACATCAGGATGCCACACGTGAATTGGATGCCTGGGAAAGTGGGGATAAGTTCGAATCACGAGGTGGGATTGATGAGCAGAAGGCATGGGGTGATGACCACATCGACGAGGAATCTGAAAATGATTCAGATATGGAAGAAGGCCTCTTTGATGATGATGCGCCTACCTCCGATGATTTATCCTCTGAACCGGATTATTCCTCAGGGACAGATTCAGACACTGAATCAGAAGAATCCCAGGTTGTTGAAGAAATTAAAATGAATACCGATTCAACCCCGGATCAAAGTCCTGAATCTGAAACACAACAACCTCCAGTAGAAGCACCCCCCGTGCCATCTGGTGGTTTGCCTGAAGGTTGGACAGCGGAGCAGTGGCGTTGGTATGGTCACCAATGGCTAGAACGTCACGGCGGAAATTAACCCTCAGTGGAAAGTCACTGGAAGATTGTTTCGAAGTGAAGCATAATCCTCACCAGAGTATGCCCCGCCTGTTTCCTTTAAGGCGGTAGAGATAAGCCACAATAATCCGTTCCAATCAGAAGGTTCAGCGTGTAATTCAATTTCATTTGCCGCAGCTAAATCAAGAAGAATCCGCGCATTGCTTCCTCCATCCATCAATCCAAGAAAAAGGGTTGACGCATCGACGGAATAAGCAGGTGGTTGTCCTTTCAATTCAACCACCATAGGGGGAATGTCCAAGCCTTTCGACGAGCGCTTCGACATCGGTTTGACCGATATCGCGTAGCCGATTACGCAGTTTATCAGCCTCGGCTCGTAGCTGTGCCATTCGGTATTCTTGTAGCACTTGAGTCAATAAATCATCCACACTATCGTGATTGCCCATTGCTCGCATTGAATTCAGTTGGCGCCTCACATCAAATGAGACGCTGACAGAGGTCATATTCGGGGAACCCATGTTGTCACCGGTGCGAAGCCCTGCCCTAAGCAACTTGAGCGTGTCGGTCATTTGTGAGGCTATTCACCGGTTCGTAGTTGATGTTGACGAAGTCGATTGGGTTCAGAAATCCCATATTTGTGTCGGATTTTCAGGACTCGTAGGTGGGCTTCTTTGGCTAGAGACCAATATGATTGACTCCCTTTGTTAGATCGTGTTGGTTTTTTCAGAATTGTGATGGGTGCACCATCAGATGGTGCTGCGGCAATGTCAATGTTTCTTGGAATTACAGTCTTGAATACATGGGTGGGGAAATGTCGCCGGACCTCTGATTGGACCGTGTTACATAGTTTGCTCTTCTGATACATTGTCAGTGCGATACCGAATAACTTGAGATTGGGATTGATTCGGCGTTGAACTAGTTTGATAGAATTCATCAATTGACTCATACCTTCCAATGCATAATATTCAGTCTGCACTGGTATCAATACCCAGTTTGCTGCAGCCAAGGCATTAATGGTGAGCAGGCCGAGACTTGGTGGTGTATCGATGATGATATAATCGAATTCATCGAAAGCAGGCCTCAACCCCTCTTTAAGACGCGTTTCTCGTCCAATTCGGGTTGCCAACTCAATCTCTGCACCTGATAATTGGATATTACTTGGAAGAAGCCATAGATTCCTCACACCCATCGTTCGTGGAGGTTTCTTATCGGGGTTATTTTGCCTCCATGCTTCTTGCATGGAGTCAGTGATGATGTCAGGTGCGATGAGATAATCTTCTAGGATTGGTAATTCCTCACCGAGATCATTCATGAGAAGATCGTACACAGTTCGCTCCAACTTACTCTTATCGATTCCAAATGATGTTGAAGCGTTTCCTTGCGGATCTAAGTCCACCAGCAGAACCTTTGCAGGAGGAAATCCATCCTGTTCCTTATTACCCTTGGCAAGTGCAGTGGCGATATTGACTGCAGTGGTTGTTTTTGCACATCCACCCTTCTGATTGGTGACTGCGATGACCATCTTGTATGGATTCATATCAACAACCTCGGCTAGAACACGCTGTCCTCACCCAAGCCCCTCTTTGAAACACTCGCCCAATCGAGTGGTCTGTAATCGTTTACAGGCGATTACTGAATGACCGGGACTGGAACTTCTGAGAGGATTTTACGCATGATGTGCATTCCAGTAATACCGCGAATCTTTGCTTCTGGTTTGAGCAATACACGATGACTGCAAACTTGTAAAGCCACCCGTTTGATATCGTCAGGAATCACATAGTCTCGACCATCGACCGCAGCAGATGCGCGTCCTGTCTTGAACAGCGATTGACTGGCTCGAGGTGAAGCACCGGTAATCACACGATGGTCTTCACGAGATCGCTGAACAACTTCGACGATGTAAGAGAGAATTGCTGGGTCAACATGGACGGTTTCGAGAGCCTTTTGCATAGCAACAACCTTCTTTGGAGAAGTAATCTGTTCAACATCGTGCCCATCTTTTCCCCGTAACTTACGGCGAGCAATGATTGCCTTCTCTTCTGCACGATCAGGGTAGCCCATTGACATCTTCATCAGGAAGCGGTCCATTTGAGCCTCAGGGAGAGGGTAGGTCCCTTCCTGTTCAATCGGGTTCTGTGTTGCCATTGTTACGAAAGGTGCAGGTAATTTGTGCGTGATACCTTCAATCGTCACCTGTTTTTCTTCCATTGCTTCAAGCAGTGCTGCTTGTGTCTTGGGTGGTGCACGGTTAATTTCGTCACCGAGAAGAAGATTTGTGAACAATGGTCCTGGTCGGAGTTTGAATTCACCAGCCTGTTGGTCGTACATGTACGTCCCCATGATGTCAGATGGCAGTAAATCAGGTGTGAATTGAACACGCTTGAATTTGCAACCAAGTGCTTTTGCAAATGTATTTGCAAGCAAGGTTTTGGCAAGACCTGGGAAGTCCTCCAATAGCATATTCCCATTCGAAAGAATTCCAACCGTGACACGCAGCAAGTTTTCTTCTTTGCCGATGATAACCTTCGCGACTTCAGCCATCAATGTATGAGAAATTGAACTCACAGTTGAAATCAGGTCCTTCGTGCGGCCTGCGCCTGCTTGTGCCATCCCTGCTGACATGGTATCATCCCGGGTGTTAACCCATCGCTGGACCATTGCAATTCGTACTTCAACGTTGGGGGTCGAGGGGTCATGAAATCATCATAGATTTCAGCCGTTAATTCTGCATCGGAATAGGGTACTGAATGGCTTAACGTCCCCAAAAATGGTTATCTGCGCGATGCAGTATCGTGAGTTCGTCGAGGACCTCTTGTTCGGTTGCAGTCAACTCGAGTTTTCGTAGTCTCCTAGCGTGGCTTGCCGGCACATCGACGAGCAGGATGTCTTCTTCATCGATTCCGCGTCCAACCGTTGCTCCTTGGATTGCAACAGCAACTTCATCACCCTGTTTCGCTTCTTTGTGCGAATTATCCCCAATTCTAATGGATTTTACTTGGCCGACCTTTGTTCCATCGATAGTGAGAAGTCTCTGTCCGACATGAAGCCGTCCACCTAATACCCGGACGCCTACAACGGCTGGCCCTGAACGACGGAAAATATGATCTGCAAGGATTTTGATTTTCCCAGGGTAGATAATTTTCTCTCGTTTTTCCTCTTCCAGCTCAAGTGTCCGCTTTTCCGTCCAAATTTCAAACTGTTCGAGAATGTGATAGATGATATCTGACCCGATATGAACAACCTCACAATCATCCTTTTCAAGTTCCTCAGCTGTTTCAGTTTGTGTACTCGTGCTGAAAGCAAGAATAACTCTGTGCAGGGGGTCTGATGCGTTTTCTGCACTTCGCAAATCACGCTTATTCACTGGTCCTATCCCTGCATTTCGAATCGGTATAGGGGTTTCCAGATTCCGAAGTTCAAAGGCAAGGGCCTCCAGTCCACCAAGCGTATCCGCTTTGATAACAATACCTTCATCCTCCAATTCAATACTGATTTCAGATTCCTCTTCAGCGGCAGCAATGATGTCTTGTCGCAAAGATTCCTCTGTTGGGAGTACCCTGAGTGTTGTTCCAGCCAGCACTCCATCTAAATCAGGTGCTGCTAATTTCAACCCGGCCGCTGCTTCAATGGTTTCGATTGCATCCCAACGATCGCCCGCGTCACGCATTTCAGCCATGCCACGGGGTCTGAACAAGCCCCTTACCTTGGTAATTTTCGCACCTTGTTCGGTAGCAACAACGATTTCATCACCTTTTGATACTTGACCGCGATAGAGAATTACATCCAGCGTTTTTCCGAGGCCACGCTCTTCTTTCATCTCAAGAACGGTTCCTTCGGAGGCCCCCTTGATATCAGAGAGTTGTTCGTCGAGAAATTTTTCAGCTAAGCCAATAGTAATTGCAAGCAGGTCTTGCATACCTTCGCCTTCTTTAGCAGAACAGGGGACCATGGGGATGTTTTGGGTGAAGTCAGAAATTTTGTCATACATGTCCAGATTGAACCCTTGTTCTCCGAATTGCCCTACGAGGTGCCAAAATTTCTGTTCAAACAAACCCTTAGCATGCCCATCTTGATCTTTCATAGATTCCGCAGCAGAACGACCTTCCTTGCAATGCCATCCATGAATGCGGTCTATTTTGTTCGCACATACAACGAATGGCGTTTTTGCGTTTTTCAAAATTCGAATAGATTCTAGTGTCTGAGGTTGACAACCCTCCATTAAATCGATGACAAGAATTGCAATATCTGCTAAGGAACCACCTCGGGTTCTCAAAGTGGAAAATGAATGATGGCCCGGTGTGTCGATGAAGAGTAGACCTGGAGACAAGAATTCCTTCCCCCCCATCAATGGGCTGCAAAGTTCATTCAATAACCTGGCTGGGACCTCGGTGGCTCCAATGTGTTGTGTGATGCCACCCGCTTCTCTAGCCATCACACTTGCTTGACGGTTTTGCCCCAAACCACGAATGTAATCCAAGACTGATGTTTTGCCATGATCCACATGGCCCAAGACAGCGACAATAGGTTGTCTGCGGCTATTTTCAGCCATTAAATCACCTCAATTTTTCAATTGAAAGTTTAAACTTACAATTGAGTTTCTCCTCACTCGTATACCCAAGCCTCGCGGTTTGGAGTCCAATTGTTCAACCCTTCAGGAAACCAAAGTCCAAGTTCATAGGTTGCAGTTTCTTCACTATCACTACCGTGGATCAAATTGTATCCAACATCCATACCGAAGTCACCTCGGATTGTACCCATGTCAGCATCACGACCATTGGTTGCTCCGATGATATTCCGGCAGACAGTAATCGCATCCACGCCCCTCCAGGCCATTGCCACGACAGGTCCTGAGGTGACAAATTTCACGAGACCAGAATAGAACGGACGTTCCTTGTGGACCGCATAGTGAGTTTCGACGAGTTCAAGGTCTGGCACAATTGATTTCAGTCCAACCAAGCGGAGTCCTTTTCGCTCAAAGCGGGTAATAATTTCGCCAACTAATCCGCGTTGAACACCGTCGGGTTTCACCATTATGTAGGTCGTTTGCATGTTTGACACCGAATCGGCCGACCGCCCACCCCTATTTCAGGACGCCGCCAGCATCGCAGTTGATGATACAGCAGTAGATAGGGTGCAGAGGATTACTGGACTCCGCCCTTGACATAGCGCCGTGTCCACTTGACCTTGCGTGGATTGCGGCCCAATTTCATGTTCTTTCGTGCCTTTGAATCCTTGAACCAAAGCACAGTCCCGTCACGTTTGACGTACATTACGCCGGTACCTGGTTCAATTTCTTCTCCAGAGAAGTTGCAAATTCGACGTTCGGCCATCATTACCACCTCAGCGAGCATTGAGTTTTCGAGCTTCACGGCCAGTGTCACGTAGCATCAGAATATCACCGATACGGATCGGTCCGACAACGTTGCGCGTAATAATACGGCCAATGTCACGCGGATTTGGTGCATCATTGACTCGAACCTTGACTTGAGTCGCTTCTCCGGTCATGCCGGTTCTACCGACCACTTCTACGACCTCTGCCGGCCAACCTTCTTGAGTCATTTTGTCATTCCACCTGGATTTCAATCTCAGTTCAGTGCGTCGGTGTGACCTTTGACACCATTGAAGGCATCTTCAGCACCCTTGGCAACTTCCATCAATGCGATGGCAGCAGTTTTTGAACCGGTGCTCATACCAGCAGCTTCAGCCAAGTAAGTTTGATCTTCGACATAGATGAAGGGAATTTTCTTTTCTTTGCAGATGAGAGGAATGTGTGCCAACAACTCTGATGGGTTGACATTCTCCGCCATAACAACCATCTTCGCGGTACCGCGTTCAGCTGCTTTGGTTACTTCATTACTGCCTTTCTTTAGACGGCCATTACCGTTGCCTACGAGCTTGACAAGTTCGTAGACACCATCTTGAACGTCTTTCGGGGTTTCAAATGCTATATGTACACTCATTGGATTCACTCCTCATGTTTGGTAAGCCGCCGCACGACGTGCCTCGTATAAACGCAGCGGAAGCCCCTACGGGGCGTACAGCACATCAAAGCACTCGTTCCATCAGGTCACGAACTCCCCTGGCTATGGCAGGTGCCCCACTCACTACAGAGCGGGGGTTGGGTAGAGAATCGGTTGCGTGCACCCCATCTACATGATTTGAGAGACGTGTGATTGCCCCTCCTGTAAAGAGTCCATGTGTGCATGCTGCATGGACTGCTTTGGCACCCTGACGACGTAGGGCGTCACTGGCCTTACAAATTGTGCCGCCGGTTGAAATCATATCGTCAACGATGGCAACAATCGCTCCATCAACATCCAAGTCTTTGGCTTGATGTTCAATGTTATGTGCATCAATTCGTGTTTTTTCTAGATAAGAGAAATTGCAACCAATGGCTTTCGCAACGTGGCTGGCTCTTTCGATGGCCCCTTTATCGGGGCTGAGAACAAAATCAGGTTTCACCGTCTTCTGAAGATGAATTGCGATTTCAGGCATTGAAGAAACAAATGCTGTAGGGACATCAAGGTCTTCAAGGACGGCCGGTGCGTGAAGATCCAGTACAATCATTCCATCGCAACGCCTAGTCAATAGACGAGCCAGAAGTTTCGCTGAAACAACTTCGCCACGCTGAAATCGTTTATCCTGCCTCGAATACCCAAAGTAAGGTACAGCGAGGAAAATTCCGGGGCCGGCATCATCTAGGTTCTGTTCCCCTTCCCCCTTCAAATTGCTCATGTCTCCACTGCGAACATCGTGAATTGATTCTAGCATCAACAGAGCTTCTACGATTCCTGAATCTGGAAATGTTGTCGCAACCAGTACAACTGGCTCTTTGCGAATGGCTTCTATGCTTTCTTGAGGGACTCGGACATAGCCCTCTGAGTCTGGAAACCGTCGGACCTCGAGGGGGTGATGCTCCCACCCCAACTCATTTGCCAGAGCAGCAGCCAATTCAGCCGCATTGCTACCCGACACAACTGCCATGTAGCGTGCCTCAGAGCCGACTGTTCATGTTGTTTCCCATCGATACACTTCGAGAGATGGTTACGCTGTGAAAAGTGGACGAGGCAGGATTTGAACCTGCGACCTCCCGGTTATCAGCCGGGTGCTCCAGCCAACCTAAGCTACCCGTCCAGAACAACACGGCGACCGACGTCCCCGAATTAACGGTGACGGTTGTACTTAATCCTCTAGAATACCTTCGTTAATCTGAATATAACTGGGTAAAGAACGCAATTTATCGTATGTTCTCGAGAGTACGATTTCATCCAACCGAGCTCTGGTACGTGCGAGTGCGGTAACTGGAATGTCGATAGTTTCATCCAGCGCATAGCGACGACGAACAGCCGATCGTAGTTTCACTGTAATCCCACGGTATGTGCGCTTGACCTTCACCAGGCCAATAACCACGCCGAGTTCCATACCATCATCGTCCAAGACTGCTCGATCTAGAAGTTCATCAGGTGCGTAAAGTTGTTCTTCAATTCGCACTGTATTTCTCCACCGTCTCTGCAGTTCCCGCATCGACTTTGAGAGCTTGACCGAACCATCATCTTGGATTGAATGAATCAATTCTTTCGATAGTGGTGCATGTTCTGCTGGCTTGCGCATATATTCTTCCGCCACGTTTGGCTTAACCTGTATCCGCATCGATTTGACGCGATCTTCGTTGGGGTGATAACGTTCACCGACAATCGTTCCAACGAGGTTGTCACCCACGTATACTTCTCTTTGTAGAAGTTCTTGTATTCTGTAATTATCATCTTCCATAGTTCCACGTCTCCTGTTGCAACATCCCATCCTGCCTGTCACTCGACGGGTCGAATGGGCTATTAAACCATCCCATTGCAAAAATAAATCAGTTGTTCAATTGAAAAAGGCTGATAATCTTATTTTTTTCAATTGAATATTCAATAATACGCCCAAGTGTGCATTTGTTCATTTTAAATTGAAAAGGCTGATAATATTAGATTTATCAGCCAATATAAAAATTGACTTCAGCGCAGGAATAAAATAAGATTTTCAATTGAAATTTATTATCACTATAATGGCAACATTGTGAGTTCCACTGAAATTTCACTCAGCGAACATTGATGGATAACCTCCGTGTCGAATTGAATATGCTTAGGCACTTGGAGGAGATTCGGCGTATTTCCAATGGTTCTTCGGCTCAAACACTAGGGCTGTCTGATGAGATAATCCAACGCTTCTGTGAGATTGATTCTCAACTGGTCCGTGTAATCAAAGAAGCATCAACAATCTTTGCTAATTTGGTTGATGAAGTTGGGTTGGAGTGCTTGGCGCAGGATGAAGAGAATCTTGTCTCATCCGTCCAATTTGATTACATCAACTTTTATTCCGCAGCAACAATCAATCCATACGTGGCGATTGCTGCTCGTGGACCTTGGGTGATCACCTCGAAAGGAGCAGTGCTCCATGACAATGGAAGTTATGGGATGTTGGGCGGGGGGCATGGCCCAGATGGTATCATAGAAGCAATGTCGAAAAATTGGGTTATGGCCAATGTCATGACACCTTCATTCAGCCAACAACGTCTGGCGAATCGTCTCCGCAGTGAACTGGGACACACCCGTGGCGATTGTCCTTTTTCGAAATTTATTTGCATGAATAGTGGCTCGGAATCTGTAGCGGTTAGCCTAAGGATTGCTGATGTTAATGCCAATCAAATGACCGGTACTGGAGGGAAGCATGAGGGGAAATCAATCAAACTCCTTGCGATTGAACAGGCATTCCATGGACGTACAGACCGTCCTGCTCAAATTTCACATTCTTGTAAAGATGGATATGACCAGAACCTCGCCTCATTCCGTGACAGAGATAATTTGTTGCTCGTCCCTTCCAATGATGTCGAATCTCTTCGGAATATTTTTTCTCGTGCAGAAAAAGAGAAATTTTTCATCGAGTTAATGGCTATTGAACCAGTGCAGGGAGAAGGAAACCCCGGGCAGTGTGTCACACGAGAATTCTATGATGAGGCTCGGCGTTTGACACTTGAACACGGTAGCATGTTGTTGGTTGATTCAATCCAAGCTGGATTACGTGGGCAAGGATGCCTATCGATTATTGATTACCCTGGCTTCGAAACCTGCGCCGTCCCTGATCTAGAAACATGGTCCAAAGCTCTCAACGCTGGACAATTCCCCCTCTCTGTTCTGGGGTTATCTCCTCGTGCATCTGAACTCTATGTTGTCGGCATTTATGGAAATACGATGACTACCAATCCACGTGCGCTGGAAACAGCGATTGCAGTGCTAGATCAAATTACGCCTGAACTCAGGAACAATATCATGGAACGTGGAACTGAATTGGTTTCAAAACTTGAGCAATTAGCAGTTGAATTTCCAGATGTAATTATCAAGGTACAAGGTGCGGGGTTACTTTGTTGCGCGGAATTAAATCCTGAGACACATCCAGTGATTGGTTTTGGTCAGATTGAAGAGCAATGTCGAAAAGTGGGTCTTGGAGTCATACATGGGGGCCAAAACGCATTGCGCTTCACACCCCATTTTTCCATCACAACCGAAGAGATTGATCTCATCATAGAACTTGTTCGAAAATCCCTCATACTCCACGGTAGTCGTTATGGTGTTTGAGTGGTGAATCAGAATGTCAGGCTCACTAGAAATCCAATTCACAGATGTATACTCGCCGAGTGGTGATGGTCCAATTAACCACTGGATATCTGCCATATTGGTAGACGAAGAGCCTAAAATAGATCCAACAATTTACCATTGGGTTCACATTCGTGATGCAGAAGTTGCTCAGCGTATACTTTCGGAGAATAATATGGCCGGAACATTTCAGCTCTGTGGTCGTCGTGCTTGGACTCAAGCGATGGTAGTAGACGAAATAAAGTGCCTTTGGACCCGCTTTCAAAACGCCGTAGAGCATTCGCACACAGCCGAATCTCTGAGTGAGGTCCCTTCACCCGCAGCGGTCCGATATAGTGGTGAACGTCGGCGACCCAATCTTGGACCACTACATGACGCAATGATTGCTTGTGGCACAGATGGTTGGCGGCCGATGACGACCATGCGCGTTGGTTTGATGGAATGTATTGCCCATTCAGCCGAACAAGTCTGAACCAAGCAATGGAAGTAGAACACTCGCGTCCCCCTCCACAGTTACCTGAGGCGCATCAGGGTGAATTTTACCCCAAGAAATAGCCTCTTTCAATCGCGCACCAGATAGACTCCCATCGTACTCAGGTGCAGTTGTAATACCAACAGCAGAGTCCAATCCGTCACGATACTGATTCCACCAGATTACGTGATGCTTCGAAATGCCTCCTCCAATCATCAATGCGTGACTTTCATTACAGGTCCAGGTAAGATCAGATAGAACCTGTTCATCAGCCAAAAAGTCAATCATGAAATCTGGGTTTTTCTGTCGATGCATAAACAATTGAGCACCAATCGACCCATCGGATAGACCGGGGATTACAATTGGAATTCTGTGCTTTGCGGCCCAGTGTAACAAGCTACTCTCATCCTCAATACGATCTCCAAAAGCCCAACACAATTCGATACTCCCAAAACCGAGCCAAGGATTTTCGGGATTCATATTCCGTCGCTCAGCATCAATTTCATCAAGCCAAGGAAGAACCGATTTCTCAATAATATCTCCATAGCATTCATTGGGTATAATGACGTTGCCAAGGCGATTCAAACCTTGCTCCCCAAGTTCAACATCATCCAACTCAAAGGCACCGTGGTAGTAGGGTTGGAAGGTGCGCGCGATATCATGGTCAAGTGTACCGCATGTTGTGATGATGACATTGTATGCCTTGCGTTTTATCGCTTCAACGAAGAAACCACGAGTCCCTGTTGCACAAAGACATGCGGGAAATGAAAGCCAATTGAGTACCCCCTCGGTTTGTGACTTTGTGATTGCATTTTTGAGAATATTTCTAGCATGTGCAAGTTTTGTTGCCGTAAATCCACCCGCTTGTGCCATTTGATCAATCAGTGATGGGACTCCGCTGATTACGCTGAAATTGTAGTCCTCGACAGGTACGTCGAAATCATCGCGGTTTACCGGCATGTGAACGGCTTGGCGACCCACCACTCTCACTTGAAGTGGCGGGTCAAAATTATCAATTGATATTTAAGTTTTCCAATTGAAATATTCTATCCCTCAACTTGGCTGCTTTTTCAAAGTCAAGTCGTGTAGCAGCTTGATTCATTTCTCGTCTTAACCGCTCAATTAATTGTGTTTCTGAATATGTACTGGCTTCGGATACATCATCATCTGAGGGTTGAGATAAGTTGGAGATGATATCATTCCCCCATGAACCCGCACCGAGATCGAATTTAGTAATCAAATCACTATCCTTTTCTTTACTGCTTTGACCCGAAAAACCACCGACAAATCTCTTTCCACCAGTCATGCCTTTACCTGCGGTCCCAGCCAGAAGTTGTTCAGCCTCAATTCCCATTACTGGCAAGGGTTTCTCAATAGTTTTCGGGGTGATTCCATTCGCAATATTATGTTCAATTTGTTTTTGCCTCCGCTCGATTGTTTGGGAAATAGCAGATTCCATTGCGCGTCCCATTGTATTCGCATAAAGGATAACCCGTCCATTCTGATTTCTTGAAGCCCTTCCTATCGTTTGCAAAAGGCTCCGTTCATTTCGTAGAAAGCCTTCTTTATCGGCATCAAATATTGCAACCAAACTGACTTCAGGAATATCTAGGCCTTCGCGTAGAAGATTGATTCCCACGATTACATCTATGTGGCCAATACGCAATGCTTTGATGATTTCACTCCGTTCTAGTGTGTCAATCTCAGAGTGCAGATAGTGTGCTTTCACTCCCATACGTTGTAGATAATCAGCAACTTCTTCTGCGAATTTTATTGTCAGCACAGTGACCAAAACTCGTTCATTATTCTGTGCACATGCTGTAATTTCACCTAGTAAATCCTGTATTTGCCCCTCAGTAGGCCGAACTTCGATAGCGGGGTCAAGCAATCCTGTGGGACGGATTTCCATTTTGGAAATGCCTTGAATTTCACCCAAGGTATCTTTCAGCAATGGCTTTCGCTTTGCCTTTGGATCTACTTCGGGGATAGGCTGTCCTGTTGATTCACAAAGTTGACGTAATTCACGTTCACCTGGAGTTGCACTCACATAGAGTATCTGTGGAACCAATGCCTGAAATTCATGCGCCATCAGTGGCCTATTTTCTGCAGCAGAGGGTAACCTAAACCCATGTTCAATCAAATTTTCTTTTCTTGATTTATCGCCATGATACATGCCCCCTAATTGTGGTAGTGTGGCATGACTTTCATCCATGATAACCAAGAATTTTTCCTTCGAACCATGAAATGTCTTCGCACACGCGCCGAAGAAATCAAGCAGGCAGTATGGGCGTTCACCAAAATCACGCCCATCAAAGTGCATGGAATAATTCTCTACACTACGGCAGTGGCCAATTTCTCGCAGCATATCTAAATCGTAACGCGTTTTTGATTCTAATCGATGTGCTTCCAAATCCATGCCAGCTTTCTCAAAGAAATCCAATCGCTGTTGTAATTCAAATTCAATGTCCTCCAAGGCTTTTTCAAATCGTTCTGGCTCAGTCATGAAAAACTCCTTTGGGTGAATCCAAACCTCCTCTATTTCATCGATTGCTTCCCACGAAACAGCTTCACAGACCCGAATATTTGTAATCCCGTCCAAATCAAATCGAATGCGGATTGGGTCGTCACGACTGGGCATCCACAAATCGATCACTTCCCCCCTTAAGCGCAATTCACCGCGTGTAATTTCTCCCGTCACACGTCGATACTGCAGCGCAACTAATTCCTTGACCACTTCTTGTGGCTCCACTTGTTGTCCAACATGAAGTCGTGCATGCTGTTGCAAAAATGTCTCGGGGGGATTGAGGCCATAAATTGCTGAAACGGTTGCCACTACGAGTACATCAGGTCTTGATACCAATGACGCCACAGTAGAGAATCTCTCTTGCTCGATACGTTCGTTCAATGAAAGTTCCTTCTCGATGTATAAATCGCGCTTTGGGAGATAAGCTTCAGGTTGATAGTAGTCATAATGGGATACAAAATATTCGACTGCATTTCCTGGGAATAATCCCGACATTTCTTGCCAAAGTTGGCGTGACAGAGTTTTGTTATGGGATAGAATCAATGTCGGGATATTCAATGCTTGAATGATATTGGCCATAGCGAATGTTTTTCCCGATCCCGTGACGCCTAGCATCACACATCGAGATTGTGAGTTTCTCAATTGAGAAAGAGATTTCTCAATTGCTTTTTCTTGGTCACCCGCTAATCCATATTCCGAGTGGAGTTGAAACTTCGAAAACAAGGGGTCGAGATGAGTTTTTGCCGCGCCTTCAAGTGCCTTTGAGAGGTCAAATGGGTCCACATCATCACTCATGCAGCCATCAGTCCTCCAAGTAAAACCCAACCCGTGACAACGCTAGTGTAAAAGAAAATCTTTTGAAAATCAGCAAACCGTTGTTGTCCAATAATCACTCCTGCATTGATGATACACATGAGGAGAGCTGCACCCAAAAATGTGATTTCATCAATCGGATTTGCAATCGCAAAACATGCAAACCACAAGAGGGTAAATTGAACACTGGTTCGCAGAGTATGGTGCTCACCGAATCGAGCGGGGAAAGATTGGATTCCGTTTTGCTGATCATTTTCGATATCCATCAAAGCATAATTGAGGTCGAAAGCCGCAATCCAAAACATCACGCCAAGACATATCCAGAAAATAGTAGGGTACCAGTGTAATTCAGTAATAGCAGCCCACCCCAAATCACCTCCGACGATTCCGAGCCAAGCTCCAGCAGGTGCAAGTCCCAAACACAAACCAAGCCACAGATGGCAAGCCCACGTGATACGTTTTGTGTAGGGATAAATCACGAAAGCAAGCACAGGGAGCCAACTCATGGCGAGAGCAACTGAGTTCAATTTCCCTGCACCTAAGAGCAGCATTCCCATGAATAATGCACACAGTGACCAGGCAGTTTTCAGGGACATTTCTCCATTGGCCAGATGCCGACTAGACGTGCGTGGATTCTTTGCGTCAATATCACGATCGATGATACGATTTAGAGACATTGCCAAGCCCCTAGCACCGGTGGCTGCAATCAAAATCCATGTGAGTTGCATGGTGGTTGGCTCACCAGCAATCCATGCTCCGATGAAGACAAACGGGAGGGAAAATAGGGTGTGTTCTATTTTCACAAATTCTAGAATATTTTTCAAACCCACTTTCTCACCTCCAGTTCATACCATTCATCGACCTTTTTCTGTATATCTGGATTATGAATACAAACAGCAGGCCACCTGCGCACAGGTTTCTTCCCATTTTCGGAAGGGATTGGGGCGGTTGCATCCCAACAAACCCTGTTCTTCTCAGCTGAATAATGCAAATCTCGGCTTACTTCAAATCGACAGAAAAGTTGCCATAACAAGACTCGCATGATATCATCTGAATCTAAATCAACGCTATCGTCTGTGATGAATAACCAACGAAGATTATCTGAATTATTCAATTGCCAAATTGAATTCATCAATTGGGATATTTTATCCCTTTGTCGTTTTGCCCCATCTTCATTAACACCTTCTGTATTTTCTGATTCTAAAGGCCCACTTTCGATTTTTGTTGTGATGACCAGCATTGATGGGCGGATCCAACGATGCTGTGAGATACCACTTATTCCATCAAGTGAAATGTTAGGGGCGGCTTGCTCCCGTGGGGTCGATGCATCAATTAGGAGTTTAGAGTGAACACCTTCGTACGGGGCAGCATGTGCCAATTGGTCAGCAACCATTCCATCTAGCACGATCAAGTCATCGGAAATTGAAACATTTTGATCTAACACGTCAAGCAACGCATCAAGATTCTTGACATCATGCTCTGGTCCTGTGGCAACGATGGTTTTGAGGAACATCATTTGTCCAGCACCCCATAGCCCTAGTGCTGTTTTACGTGCTTGAGCTGGATATCGTTGCTTAGAGGAAACGATTGCGAGATTGTGAAAGCCCGTTTCCAATGGTAAGAACACATTACGTACATCTCTATGTTGGAATTGCAGGACTGGGAGAAATGCATCTCCAATTGCTTCACCCAGATACCCATCCTCCATCGGTGGTTTACCTACAATGGTCATGGGCACAACCGCATCTTTGCGGTGGGTTATCGCTGTTACATGGAGTACGGGGAATTCTCCTTCGAGTGAATAGTGTCCAAAGTGATCACCAAACGGTCCCTCCGTTCGATTTTCTCCTGGAATGGTGTATCCTTCAATGACAACATCAACTTCGGCAGGTATCCACAAATCTTGAGTCAGACACTTGGTGATTCGGAGACGTTTTTGGCCCAACAATCCTGCGAACATGTATTCCTCAAGATTATCTGGTAGCGGAGCAATTGCACTGAACATCACTTCGGGGGGCCCTCCTAGGCAAATTGCAACCGGCATTTTCCCTTCACTAGATGCAGCATGATCGGCTCCATGCTTGTGCATCTGCCAGTGCAGCCCTACTTCGGTTGGGCTGAATACTTGGGCCCGATACATACCCATGTTATGCTCATTTGTAGATGGGTCTTTGGTGACTACCAATGGCAATGTAATGAATGGCCCTCCATCCATTGGCCAAGTTGTAGGAATCGGTAGTTTGGTTAGATCAGGTTCAGCCATTCTGACCTGTTGGCATGCACCCCTTCGGACTTTCTTTGGAGGAAGTGAGAGCGCCTTCATGGCGAGTGGCCAAGCTTTCCAAGGCCGTTTCACAAAGGTTCCGATATCAGGTTTCATGAGGTCTGTTAATCTCCTCCCAATTTCGCTTGGTTCCTCGACACGTAATGCCAGATTAGTTCGTCGTCTTGTTCCGTATAAATTCATCGCTAATGGGAATTTTGAGATACTTCCATCAGCAAGTATAGGTTGCTCAAAAATGACAGCAGGGCCACCATTCTTGACGAGCTTATCAGCGATGCATCCGGCTTCTAGATTACAATCTACAGGATGTGTGATTCGGATGAGGTCTGCCTTGTCCTCCAACGAGCGGAGGTAACGTCCGAGTCGGCGCCATCCCATGGTCTCCGGAAACGTTCCCCCTATCAAATCCAGCGGGCGCGCGCCGGTGCCTACGGCACCGAGGGATTCAAGGCCCGTATCGACCGTATCCCCCTCTAATGGCAACCGAGTGTGATGTCCTCGTCGTCGGGGCTGGGCCCGGTGGAGGTGCTGCAGCATTGCATGCTGCTCGAGCAGGATTGTCGGTAATTCTCATCGAGGATCACGCCGAAATCGGCACCCCTGTCCATTGTGGGGAATGCTTGTCCGACATCGCAGTTGCCAATCTCGAATTAGAACTACCTGAATCAGTAATCAGCAAGCGTGTTGATGGTATTCGAGTCATCTTCCCCGATGGAACTGAGAAGCGCCTTTCAGAGCCGGGCTATGTCCTTGAAAAGCACCTGTTTGAACAGTGGATTGCCGATGAAGCAGTTGCCGAAGGGGCGACCCTCAATTTGGGCCACAAACTGTCTGGAATGACTCGCATTGAATCAGAAGGTGTATTCATTGGATGGCAATGTGAAGGCAAGGGTGATGCATTTCCCATTACGACAAAAATCATCATCGACGCATCTGGCGTTGCTGGTGTATGCTCCAAATTAACCAAACTCAACGAGCGCCCGAAAGTCATTGCAGGAATCCAATACGAAATGCATGATGTTCCCACTGATGGATATCTCGACTTTTACATTTGGCCGAAATATGCAAAGAAAGGCTATCTTTGGATGATTCCAAAATGCGATGGTCGCGCCAATGTCGGCCTTGTTAGTGAGGATAAGAAAGGCCTTGTAAAAGACTTGGACGCGTTTATCGACATCACGCATTTCTCGGATCTTGAAATTACAAACCCACCTTGGCGGGACGGCTCAGTGTCTGTTCGTGGATTCGGAGGTACGATTCCAATTTCAGGTCCACATGAACGAACATATGCAGATGGTTTGATGCTCGTCGGTGATGCTGCAGGATTCACCTCACCTCTGTTTGAAGGTGGTTCCCACCTTGCCCTCAAATCAGCAGTATTCGCAGCCCAAACTGCAAAATCGGCAATCGAATCAGGGGATCTTTCCGGTTCACATCTCGTTGCCTATCAGGCGGCATGGAAACATGAATTTCCACCTTATGGGAAAATCCTCAAAGGCAAGACAGCGCTTTACAATCTCAGCGATGATGAGATGTCATTGATGGGTCGGTGTTTCCCTCAGGAAATGTCAGCCATGGGGCCGCATGGAAAAGCAATGGTTGGTCTACGTCTACTGGTTCGAAAACCCAGTCTATATTTCCGTCGAATCGTCCCGGCAATGCTCGCATTTGGTTACAGCCGTGCGAAGTACTACGGATGGTGAATCGATGAGAAAACTCCTCGGTATTGCATTGATGTTGCCCTTTACTGGATTGTTGTTTTTCTTCCTTTTCGATTTTTCGAATATCGAATACGTTTGGCTTCACGGCGGCTCGGATTTACCACTTCTATACAGAATCAGCGCTATTTGGGCGGGTCGTGAGGGCCCCTTGCTACTCTGGATTGCCATGCTGGGAGCACTCATCCTAATCGATGGAGAACAGCATCCGACAGAAACAGATAATCAACACCAACTTCGACTTCGCTTGTTGGTTGGTTTCTCATCACTACTTCTCCTCATCGCACTGATGTTGAATCCATTCCGTGTGACCCCCAGCGATGTGATTTCCCGCCCTGGTCTGAACGCTTTATTGCAAACAGATTTGATGGTCATTCACCCTCCAATGATTTTTGCTTTTTACACACTATGTGTGGGTGTGGGTGTACATGCCATCTCAGCCATGCTCTTTCCGGGTGCGCCCGCGCGAGACAGAATCCTCCACCTCGCACGTCCTGCATTGTGGGTCGGCACACTCGGCGTCGGTCTTGGAGGTCTGTGGGCTTACACTGTATTGGATTGGGGTGGATATTGGGCATGGGATCCAGTAGAGACCGGTTCTCTATTACCATGGATTTCACTGATTGTTCTGCTTCATCTCAGATTACCCAAGGGTATGGCCAATGAAGATCATTGGTTTATCGGCATGGGGATTGTACCCGCGTTCTTCGCCATTCATGCCACACTCGTCACACGTGCAAATGGTGTTTGGGCCAGTGTGCATGCGTTTGTTGCCGAAGGTGAAATCGACCCATCCATGGGCCCGATTCAACGTATTTTGGAATTAGGTTTTCAAGATGGTGCTGGGCTTGAGGTACATCTCTATCTGCTCACCCTGTTCTGTATGATGTGGTTGGGTACGCGACATTTTGCAAATTCTGAAGAGCAAGAATGGGCCCCTTTGGCGATTATTGCAGGCGCGCTTCTTGGTTCGTGGATGGATACAGTAGAGGTTGGGATTCTGGCTGGTGTTTTTGCCTTCTTGTTGTGGAATCAATATGCCTCTAAAGAGCGCATTGTGTGGATGGCCGCTGGGGTGATGTTAATGCTCTTCAGTTACTGGGCTTTCCTACTAACGGTGACCGCTACAATCATTGGAATGCTTTGTTTCTTATCACCTATGTTTTTGATGGGTGATCAAGAAGATCCTCCGTTGAATTGGAAAGATGGACGTTGGCAGCAACGACTTGTTCTATGGATCCCATTGGCAGTTGGTTCCCCCTTCCTTTTACTCACATGGCTATTGCTGCTCGCTGAAGTCGATGGCACCAATCTCGCGTGGCACGAAATATTTGGTTTGCCACTTCTCTGTCTTGTAGCTCTCGGCCTTATGGTTTACAGTTGGCGTAAAGTCGTCAAACCACATCTAATTCCACGATTACTGGGTGGTATGATTTTGGTTAGCATATTGTTTGCTTACACGATGGGTGATGCATTACCTGGTGATGCTGATCATGATTTTTCGGACGGAATCACAAGAGGCATGATTGCAGGTTTTGCTTTACCGTTGTTTCTATTTTCAATTCCCCCAATGGCGCGATTGGTATGGGTGAGATATAGGGAATTTCAATTGCGTCGTAAACCACTGCAATTGCGTCGAATGGCCATTCATGTTGCCCACCTTGGAATCCTCCTCTTGTTGGTAGGACACGTGTTCACCACAACACTGGTCCAGCGCGGAGATCCAAGCCACATCGTAATGCTTGCAAAGGATACCCCCGTCGAGCATGGGGATTATTGGTACACATTCACTGAGTTAACAGCAACCAGTCCTGATGATGATGAATGGGATGAAGATGTGGGTGATGGAAAAATCATCGTCACGGTGGAAGTTCGAAAAGAAGCCGAGGGTGAAATCATTGCAACGCTGACACCGGGTATGTTGCGATTTGACGAAGGTAGTATCAATGCACGACCTGAAACTGATATTTGGCACCGCCCGCATGGAGACCTTGTGATGATATTCGACCAGAGTCAAGCGAATGACCTTTCATGGATATCGGTAACAATGCAACAGGGTGAATCAGTCGATCGTATTCGGGTTGTCATCTATGATTTGACGGGCAGCCATTTGGTTTGGACGGGTTGGACACTGATTCTGATTGGTACCGCATTGAATTGGATTATGACCCCTTCAATTCAGAAAGATGAGGAAGAATGAGCCCTACGGGCTCGCGGCTTTCCCATACGCACGCTCATAAAGGGGAAGTCGGTCGCCGGCTCGCCCACAATGCTGGGTAGGTGAATAAAATGGAAAACGGTTCCATCGTACATATCGACTACGACCTATACAATGCAGATGATGAAGTCCTCATCGAGACCACCCGTGAGGCGGTCGCGAAAGAGGCAGAACAGCATGATGAAAATCGAACTTACACCCCCCTCATTACCGTCATAGGGGCTGGGACTCTCATTGCTGGATTTGAATCCCATTTGGCTGAAGCAGATGCTGAAACAGATTATGAATTTGACATTGCACCTGAGGATGCATATGGCGAGCGCGATCCCACTGCTGTTGAGACAATGGGTCAAGATGTCCTAGCACGCTCCGTGAAGGACCCAGATAGCCTTGCTATTGGTGGCCCCGTCGAAATCAACGGCAAGCAAGGAGTCCTTCGAATGGTTCGAGCTGGCCGTGCTCGCATCGACTTTAATCACCCTCTTGCTGGACGCACACTACGCTACAAGTACCGCATCGTCAAGGTCATTGAAGACCGTGCAGAGAAAGTGAGTACACTCCTAGAGACCAACACCGGCCGCGATGGTTTCGAAGTCGCTTTCGATGGTGATGATTTGACCATTACCCTCCCTGAATTTGTTGCTTACGATCAGAATTGGGCATTCACCAAGTTCAGTCTTATTCGTACATTGCGTGACCATGTTGGGGTCGAGACAATTGTATTCCGCGAAGTTCACGAAGCACGCCAAGTTGGCGAAGAAGAGTGAAGCAATCGCTTTGAAGTGGTAACCTGAGCGATACCCATGGCTGACGATAGCCCGGTCCTTTCGGAGGTACCATTACCCGATCATCAATTCTCGCTGATGGAACGCGGTGCTGCCACTTTGATTCTGACTGCAATCATCCTACTATTGGGTGCTATTGCGGGTCAAGATATCGCACCAGGAAACATCCTATCGGATGGATACGAATCCTATTTCATCGAACCACATACATTGGATGCAACATCAGGAGATGCAGGTTACAATCCAGTGGATACTCTTGCCTATTCCTTCTTGCTCGTATCCTTCGTTGTCGTTATTTCCGGTTGGTTGAGGCGAATCGGAATCCCAGCAAGGGATAGTTCAGTACTTGCTTTGGTTCCATGGGTTATTTGGGCATCACTTGGTGAAGTAAACGAAGATGGACACCTATTTTCCCCCGAGGGATTAGGTGGTTTATTCGTGTCACCACTGATACATTTCCAAGTCGCGGCTTGGGTGATTGTGACAGGTTGGATGTGCCATAGTGTGTCGAAGAGTGCAGGTTCTGAAAATCGAACGGCCATCACTCAATTGGCGTTCATCTTGGTATGTCTACAGATTGTAGTGTTCATGCCTGATATAGGTCGACATTGGGAAAATGATGTTACATCTTTGATAATTTCGCCACTCTTCCTTGCACCCATTGTCGGACTTTTGTTCATCATTTTGATCCACCCATTCATGGAGTGCTGCACTGCCATTGAGCAAGGCCTCATTCAGGTGGGCCTTGGTGGGTGTTTCATACATTTATCAGGCTGGCTCATGCTTTACACTGAGCCTTTGAATAATCGCACCCCAATCTCATTGGTACCTTTGGCAATGATTGTTATTGGCCCCCTCATTCTTTGCGTAGTACTATGGTTTTCTGGGCAAAAAGCACGTTCTCAATTACGCCACATGGGACTCGAGCCAGGCATCATCCCTGAAGGGGTATCGTTGGATGATTGGGATCGACAACATTCGTCCACTTGGGAACGCATGGAATCCCTCACACCCCGCGCCACCCTTGGACTCCCAATCATCCTTCTTGCAATGTATGGGCAAATGGTTGATGGTCTTGCAACCAGCGTAGGATTAGAGAATTACGGATATGGTGAGAAACATGTCCTCTCGCAGAAGGTCATCGATATTGCGGGAACGGCTTGGGGTTTTGGTGTACTCAAGTTTGGTCTTGCAGCCATGATCTGGTGGCTCTTTGCAACAGCACGATTTGAACATCGGCACCGCCATTTGCGCTTACTAGTGATTTTGTGCCTCCTCGTAGTTGGGTTGGCTCCTGGATTGAGAGATGTTCTCAGGATGACGCTAGGCGTTTGAAACGGGCGAGTGTTCAAGGCCAACCTCGTAGTCGCACCCCCTAAGGGGTGCGCATGGACCGACTTCAGAGCCGAGTCAATTCCTCGGATGCGTCATTCAAGTCAAACCATGGGTACAACACTGCACTTCTCGCAACATTACGTGAGCGAATTGACGCTGTTCAACAAGGCGGTGGCGGAAAATATGTCGATAAGCACCGAGGTCGGGGCAAGGCACTACCACGTGAGCGAATCTCAGCTATTTGTGACCCCGGTACACCATTTCTCGAACTATCCCCACTTGCAGCATATGACCTCTATGATGGCCGAGCAGCCAGCGCAGGCATGGTTACCGGTGTGGGGGTTGTCCATGGCAAAGAATGCCTATTCGTAGCCAATGATGCAACGGTCAAAGGCGGGTCATACTACCCGATGACTGTCAAGAAACACATTCGCGCGCAAGAGGTTGCGGATGCCAATCACCTACCCTGCATCTACCTGGTTGATTCAGGTGGTGCCTTTCTTCCGATGCAAGATGAGGTTTTTCCAGACAAAGACCACTTTGGGCGTATCTTCCGCAATCAAGCGATTATGAGTGGAAAAGGCATTCCACAGATTGCAGCGGTTTGTGGGTCCTGCACAGCAGGGGGTGCTTATGTCCCAGCCATGTCTGATGAATCAATCATAGTCAAAGGCAACGGGACAATCTTCCTCGCAGGTCCCCCCTTGGTCAAGGCAGCAACGGGTGAAGAAGTTACGGCAGAAGATTTGGGTGGGGCTGACCTCCACACAGCACAATCAGGGGTCGCTGACCACTATGCTGAGGATGAACCGAGTGCATTGCGTATGGTCCGCAACATCGTTGAGAATCTCAATACCGGTGTGAAGACCAAGTTGGATGTGCAAGCACCTGAAGATCCAGCCTACCCAACTGATGAGATACTCGGCATCATCCCCGAAGATAATCGAACACCTTTCGATGTACGAGAAATTATTGCACGTATTGTCGATGGTAGCCGCTTCCATGAGTTCAAGGCTAGGTATGGACCAACCCTCATTTGTGGTTTTGCTCGGATCCACGGATACCCTGTCGGCATTGTCGCAAACAATGGGATTCTTTTCTCTGAGTCATCCCTGAAGGGAGCACACTTTGTGGAACTGTGTGGGCAGCGTGGCGTGCCCTTGGTATTTTTGCAGAACATTACTGGGTTCATGGTCGGGCGTGATTATGAAGCCGGTGGTATCGCCAAGGATGGTGCAAAACTCGTGACAGCAGTATCCTGTGTCCCTGTACCTAAGTTCACCGTTATCATTGGTGGCAGCCATGGTGCCGGTAACTATGGTATGTGTGGGCGTGCTTACGACCCACGATTCCTCTTCATGTGGCCCAACAGCCGCATCTCTGTTATGGGTGGGCCACAAGCTGCCGATGTCCTTGCAACGGTAAAGCAAGATCAGAGGGCTCGGGAAGGTATCGAACCGATGACTGACAGCGAATGGGATACGTTCCAAGCACCCATACTTGAGAAATATGAAGTGGAAGGGTCACCATATTATTCAACGGCGCGATTGTGGGATGATGGCATCATCGATCCGCGTGACACCCGCGATGTCCTTGGTTTGGCCATTAGTGCCAGTTTGAATGCACCGATGCCAGATACTAATTTTGGAATATTTAGAATGTGAAGGAGCAATTGAAATGTCAAATTTTGCAATTGAAAATTTAAAGCCAGAAACAAGCCTTTGTACGCTTGAAATAGAAGGTGCTGTAGCTCATTTGACCTTGACCCGCGAAGGCGTGTACAACGCCCTTAATATCCAACTCATCACCGAAATCATCTCTATTCTAGAATGGACCAAGGAACGCTCAGTTGGTGAACGTGGCTCTTTGCTTGATTCGGCAGGTCATTCCTATCTGCGCGTACTCATATTTTCGGGAGCAGGCAAGCACTTCTGTGCGGGTGCTGACATCAATATGATGAGGGCTGCTGGCGCTAAAAGTCTTGAAGAAAACCGAACAGACTCTGCGAGACTTGATCGATTGTTCAACAGCCTCTGGTCGCATCCATGCTTCACTATTGGAAAGATCCAAGGTGTTGCCCTAGGTGGCGGTGCAGGTCTCATCGCTTGCCTTGACCATGTCATTGTTGAGCCTGGAACTCGTATCGCTCTATCTGAAGGGAAATTGGGAATCCTGCCAGCGGTCATTGGACCCTATGTGTACCGTAAGGTTGGCAGTGCAGAATTCCGCAGACTCGCAATGTTGGCAGGGCGTATTGGGTCCGAGGAAGCATTGCGGATTGGATTGGTCAGCCAATTATCCGAGTCACTAGAAGGGGCTGAATCCGTCATCATCGATGAGATTCTAACGACCGGGCCGATGGCCGTTTCTGAAGCAAAGAGACTCACATTAACCTTTGATCGCTGGAGAGGTACTGATGAAGAGTTAAGGCAATGGACATTGGACAAAACCAGTGCAATGCGCGGCTCTGAAGAAGGGCAAGAGGGTCTTGCCTCATTCCTTGAAAAGCGTGCACCTAATTGGAAAGAGGAGTGAAATCCAGATGGGTGGACCTGATTGGATGGAGGGTGCACCACACCCGATATCCAAAATATTGGTCGCCAATCGAGGTGAAATTGCGTGCAGGATATTTCGTTCATGCGCTGAATTAGGATTGGGCTCAGTCGCAGTCTATTCAGAAGCAGATCGTGGGTCTTTACATCAGCAAACAGCAGACGAATCAGTGTTCCTTCCAGGAGATACTCTTGCTGAGACATATCTCAATGTTGAAGCGATATTGGCCGCGGCCGCAGAGACCGGTGCGGATGCGGTACACCCTGGATACGGTTTTCTTTCAGAACGCAGTTCCTTTGCCAATGCTGTCAAAGATGCAGGTCTTATTTGGATTGGTCCATCTGCATATGCAATCGATGAGATGGGGGACAAAATCAGTGCTCGGAGGGCCATGGTCACCGCAGGCGTACCAGTCATACCTGGTGAAGAACTACCATTAGACAATCCAGATGAAATGGTGGATGAACTTGTCCGTGCTGCTACTCGTGTGGGTTACCCATTGTTGCTGAAGGCAAGTGCAGGTGGAGGTGGTAAAGGGATGCGTGTGGTCCGCGAACCACGTAACCTACAGAGGGAATATGCTGCCGCAAGCCGTGAGGCTGTAGCATCATTTGGTGATGGAACAGTCTATGTCGAACGCCTCCTTGAGAAATCTCGTCACATCGAAGTTCAGATATTATCCGACACACTAGGGAATACAGTCCATTTGTTTGAGCGGGAGTGTAGCATCCAACGCAGGCACCAGAAAGTCGTCGAAGAATCACCTTCGCCAGTATTAGGTGAGTTGACCCGTCAGCGGATGGGGGAAGCAGCGGTAAATGCAGCCAAGGCTGTTGATTACGAAGGTGCAGGAACGGTTGAATTTCTCCTCGCTGAAGATGGAGAATTCCATTTTCTTGAGATGAATACACGCCTGCAGGTCGAGCACCCGATCACAGAATGTATCAGTGGCGTCGATTTGGTCGTAGAACAAATTCGAGTTGCTGCAGGTTTACCGCTTCCATTTGTTCAATCAGACCTTTCCATTCGAGGTCACGCCATTGAGGTACGTATCTATGCCGAAGATCCAGCAAATAGTTTCCTTCCAGCCATTGGCCCTTTGGCGATATTCCGTCCACCCACTGGTCCAGGCATTCGATTGGATACCGGTGTTCGTGAAGGGGATGAAGCCAGCATCGATTTTGATCCGATGCTTGCCAAATTGATTGTGCATGCACCTGAACGCGAGGCAGCCATTCGCAGAATGAAGCGAGCCTGTGAAGACTTTGTGTTGCTTGGTGTAACGACAAACCTTGGATTCCTGTGTGATATTATGGCGCACCCAGCATACCATGCGGGTGAGACAACAACTGATTTTATTGAAGTTAATTGGCCAGATGGGTGGGACGTAAGACCATCTGATACGATTCCATTTGTGGCTGCTGCAGCTGAGCACTATGGGCTCTCGCGCAAAGCGTTGACAGTTGAAGCTGAAGAAGGTCGGGGCAGCCCATACAATCCATTCCTGTCCCTACGGAGGTCCTTCCCCTGAAGGTGATTGCTATGGTAGATCTAAGGGATAAACAAGGCCGTCGTTGGCAAATCACCATCGGGTCAAGCGAAGCGACTTGTGACGATGAAATAGTAACGAATGAACACACATTCGAAATCGATGCACGTCCCAATCGAATGTGGATCGATGGCCAATTAGCCCATGTCGCCAAGGTTCGTGACGACTGGTGGGTCCATCTTGATGGGGGCATACATGTTATTGCAATCGATGAGCAGGGTGCGGGTGGTTCAGGGGATGAAGGTGGAATGACTGCACCAATGCCGGGCAAGATACTCGAAATCCTATGCAATGTAGGCGATCAGGTCGAAACTGGACAAACCCTCATTGTCATGGAAGCGATGAAAATGGAACATCGAATTGCAGCCAATGGGCCAGGGGAGATTGTGGTGATTCACCATGGTGTGGGTGAGCAAGTTGATGCAGGAGCGGTATTAATCGATATCGAGGAAACCGAATAATTCAATTGAAAATTCAATTTTTCAATTGAATAATCTATTCACTTCCAGTGTACCAACGGCCCTGGAATGAATCATCGGTATTATCTACGTGGACGAAGAGAGAGAATGCGGTCCAAACAAGGGTGTTGAATCCATCACCTAAATTGTCAGAACTACCGGCCTTGCCTACCATGAAATCTAGTGTATCGGTTGGGCTGTGCCATTCCTGCCAAAATGAAACATCACCACCAGCGCTAAAGAAATTGAAGGTTGCATACCCTGATGAGAAGAATGAGCAATGATCGCTTGCGCATGATTCAGCAGCCTGCCAATAGATGTCATTTGAAGCAACATCATGAAAATTCATTTCATCCTCTACAACTAATCGTACCCATTCTAGCATGATTGAGAGATTCTCGTCACTTGCCCCTGCTGCTGCGATTGAAAGGTCATATGGACCATATCCAGGTGGTGGTATGATGGGGTAGTTCAGCGAGACCATATCGAAATTCAAGTATGCCTTTACTGCTTTATCTTCTGGAAGATGGTTAACGAATGCAGCACTTCCAAGCAGCCCTTCTTCTTCACAGGCCCAAAGAGCAGCGACAACAGTATGGTCCCATTCTCTTGAAGCAATGGCCTGAGCAACTTCCATTGATACCGTTGATCCACTGGTGTCATCATTAGCGCCTTCAGTGGTACCCCCACCTGGTGGAGTGAAAGCATACCCCACATCGAAATGACCTCCGAGAATGATGTATTGGTCAGGATACACATTGCCATATTTGTAACCGACAACATTGAGTTGGTTTGGGTCATCATCGTATCGTGTCACCTCGACAAAGTCAAAGCCGTAATCTTCCCAGATGACCTTCATTGCTTCTGCTGCCGCTTCGTAAGTTGCACCACCGCCATGGAGATCGGCAGAAGCACACCAACGATTGTTCCAATCAGTAGTGAGCATATCGATGGTATCGAAGGCTCTGCGACCATCCACCAGCATCATCTCATCACTATCAATGAGTTGCATGGTGATATTTTCAACTTGGTTTCCAGCCGTAACAATGAGTTCAACATCAGTTCTTTCACTGTCAAGGATAAGGATTTCAAAATCTTCAACATCAGATGAAAAAGTCATTTCCAAGTTGTCTCTAAAGACACCATCATCATCAACAAAGAAGAGCCCTGCAGTTCGATTCACCGTCCATTCCACATTGGATTCAACATGGATTGACATTATTTGGCCCCGCACCGCTTGCTCAATTGGGTCAATGGACAACTTGACTCCCACATCTTCGGGTGGGTCGCCAAAGCAGCCACTAAATGAGGCTAGAAAAATTAGCAATGTCAGCATGATGGCGCGCATGACATCACCATTCACAAGGCTCTAGGTGTGTCTTTCCACCCATTCTAGACACCAAACATTCTGGTACAAGAACACGCCCATCTTCAAGCTGATTTTGTTCCATGATAGCAACCAGCGCCCGACTGGTTGCAACCGCTGTCGAATTGAGTGTGTGCACTGCAGCATTGCCTTCAGTAGTCCGATATCGCATTCGGAGGCGATTGGCCTGATAGTCGGTGCAATTTGAGCACGAGACAATTTCTTTGTATTCTCCTCGTCCAGGCAACCAAGCCTCAAGATCATACTTCTTTGCGGCCACAGTTCCCATGTCACCCGTGCAGATATTGACAATTTCATAGTGTAGCCCAAGACTGTTCCACAAGTCTACGCAATTGGTGAGTAATTCTTCGTGGTGGTTCCATGAGTCATCGGGGTGCGTGATGATGATTTGCTCGACTTTGGTGAATTGGTGAACCCGCCAAATTCCTTTGTCACCTTGGCCATGTGCACCCACTTCACGGCGGAAGCAAGGAGATATGCCAACAATCCGGATGGGCAGCATACTTGGTTCAATCACTTCATCCATGAACATCGCTGTCAATGGATGTTCGCTGGTTGCGATAGTGTAGAAGCCATCTGGTTGAATATTGTACATCACAGATTCAAAATCAGCTAAATCTGTAACACCTTCGTAGGCTTCTCTGTTCATCATTGCTGGTGGCTGGACAAAGGTATAGCCACGTTCTGAAATGAAGTCTACTGCATATTGCTGGAGCGCCAATTCCATGTGCGCCAAATCGCCTTTGAGGAAGTAAAATCGGCTACCTGCAATCTTCGCAGCTCGGGGCAAGTCGACCCACCGATTCATCTCAATGAGGTCATTGTGAGTCCGCGCATCAAAAGCGAAGGTTGGCTTTTGGCCATGTAGGCTGTGTTGCGTATTGCCTCCTTCATCATCACCCACGGGGACATCGGCATGGAGGATGTTTGGAATGGACATACGAATACGATCTCGCTCGGTTTCATGACCATCTGCGGTTTCCCCGAGAGATTCAATCTCTGCAGCGATGGTGTCCACTTCAGATTTGATTCTCTGAAATACTGCATCATCACCTGCTTTCTTGGCTTCAGCAATTCCACGGGCTGCTTCGTTGCGCTTTCGACGAAGTTGATCGGAATCATATCGTGCCTTTCTCCAAGCTTCATCCAAACGAATGACTTCATCGATTGCATCGTGCTGAAGGCCTCGTTTATCGTGATCTGCACGAATCACATTGGCATGGTCACGGAACATTCGAATGTCCAGCATGGGCTTCCACCGGTTCCTACGGAACCGCCCTTCATGCTTGAAAGCGACGGAACATCAGAATAGACTGATGTCGAAAACAAAGGCAGAACTGCCAATGAAGATGGCCGCTGAGATGAAGTATCCAATAATGGCTCCTCCATTCAGTAACGGAAGGCCAGCCTGAGGTCTACCACGGGCCACATAAGTCATCAGTACACAATAACCAACCAAGCTGCCAATCATCGTCCCAATTGCAACCCAAATGGGTGCAGAAAAGCCCATTGGTCCAGAAACATCAGGTAACCAAGTCATCGCTGAGACGCAGAGCAAACCAGGGAAGATAACATCACCAAGTCCCATCAACATAGTCTCATCAAAGTTTCTTTTCTGTGGGGGGGAACCATCTTCCTGCCGCACCATTTGAACCCGTCCACGGGTCGGTTTTTGTGGTGCTACCAACATGACTGGCAATTCCAAGTTGACCATTGTGTCCGCCAATTCAAGCATGTGTTTGCTCTTGTATACCGCCCATGCATCATATACGGCTGCAAGGACCATGAAGAGAATGATAATCCAAGGGACAAATGACACACCAAGCATCGTAATAGTGCCAGCACCCACTAAGATTCCAACGGTATTGATGACATACCATTCAGGTCGCCAGATTAGTAAAATGAGAAGAGAAATTGCTAGAATCAGTGTTACAATTATCGTCGAAGTATGATCTTCAATGTGATGTGTATAGCGCATTGAAGACCAAGCCCCATCTTGCTCAATCAAGAGAATACCATCATCAGATTCAGTGGCATTGTTCTCTACATTGTGCAAGGCCATTACGATTCTCGAAGCATCTCCTCCAATCTCAAGGCTACGCGGCATCTCTACCAAACTGCCACCCATGAAGATCCTAAGATTATCACCTTCAATGACCCAGAGATCATTGCTCCCACCTGAGCAGCAATCTGCGAGCAATACACCACGAACGGTTTCAGGGAGGTCCATCGAAAACCCATCTTCAACAGATCCATCATTACTGATTTCCCAACTAGAGATGTGGCCTGCTGATGTGCTGAGTACCAACGAATTCTGTGCACTAATATTCAACCCAGGTGCCGCTCCAAATGTGGTACCTGTGAACACTTCAGAGCCAGAGAGTGTTTTACTCCAAGTGGTCGTAACTCCGGCTTCTTCTGCTGGCTGCCCATTGTTATCATCGGTCGGGTACTCCACCATTCCTGCCCACTGTTCTGAAACAATGAGGAAATGTTCAGTCCCAATGTCTTGGACAAATAGAATGTTATTTCCATTGAACGGTGCAGGGAAATTCCTCCTCCAATCTGAGCAATCATAAATTCCACCAGAAATATCGCCATCATTAATCATAGGTATCGCCTCTAACCTGCGATCTTCAATTATCCAATCTTGGTGTGTGGCACCATCTTCAGGATCTTTGAAATCACAAGTTTCATCCATGGCTTCAGTGGCCCATTCGTACCTCAGTCCGAGGTCACAATCTCTACCGTGGTCATCTATTTGAGTACCATCTTCAGCATCGAGTAGAACCCATTGGGTCCCTTCACACAAGATGATTCCATCAGCCGTTCTTGAATTTTGGACCTTCCCGTAAGTCGACTGTTCAATTCCAGGTTCAGGCATTACGGTATGATTCCAATACTCGATTTCACCAGCATTGCCTACATATCTGAGTGTCTGATTACTATTATTATCGACATCGACATAGAAGAAGTTCGCTCCACCTTCTTCAACAGAGATAATGTATGCGTCAGAGTTCTCCAGCGCATCTTCAGCGAAGGGTGGTGCGTCAGGGACAAGTACCATTGCAGCCAATGGGTAAAGTGCGTAAAGCATTGCAATCCAAAGGACACTAAGGACACCCCACCGAATGAATCTCTGCATATTTTTCCTAGCGAGATAGATGATGAGTGCTGTAAAGATGAAAATGAAAACGAGTTCTAGCAAGATGAACCCTGCTTTGGTTGCCCCTTCTGCCCCAAAGGCGCGTAAATCATCTCGGTCATAGAATGGTTGAATTTTCATTGCCAATAGAATTGTGACGATGAACATCCCAGCCATTCCAACCATGGAACCAGCCTGACCCTTCAGTTCATCCAGTAAGGTTCGTTGACTGCGTTCATCGGGCGCATCCGTAGCCTTCTCAGAACGCCGCTTTGCAGCGAATCCGTCCCCCGACATGCCTCGGGCGACCCGCAAAGGCCATTTCAAGGCGACCGTTCACCGGAGGTACGGGGTGGGTGTATGAATGATGATGTTTGGTCGTGGTTAGATTCATTGAAAGCGTTTGGATACAACCCCTCTCTTGACAACACTGCAACCCTTCTTGGCCGCCTTGAGATGCCTCAGCATTCCTTTCCAGCAGTGCATGTCGCGGGTAGCAATGGAAAAGGGACCTGTTGTGCTATTCTTGCTAATGCCTTCACGCTTTCAGGCAAGTGCACAGGGCTGTTCACCTCACCTCATTTGATGTCTGTAAATGAGCGAATTCGGATCGATGGTGTTCCCATTTCAGATATATTGTTTGAGGATTGCTTGAAGCAGATTCAAGAGGTATCCAATATCAATCCCAACGTATCTCCGACATTCTATGAGGCTACGTTTCTGGTCGCTATGGTAGCCTTTCGTGATCAAGGCGTTGAAAGAGCCGTGGTTGAAACTGGATTGGGTGGTCGATGGGATGCCACACGTTTGGTCGATGCTGATTGCTGTATTTTGACCGAAATTTCTCTTGAACATACGGAGGTTCTTGGTGAAACACTAGCTGAAATAGCTGAAGAAAAGGTAGCAATTGTTCGCCAGGGCCGACCATTGATTGCAACATGGCCATACGACAATTCAGCACGCAAGGTGATTGAGCGAGCCGTTAGAGACCATGACAAAGCCTGGTGGTGGCGAGGAGATCGTCGTAATGCATTCAAATTTTCAGAGGCCGTCAAGGCATTTCGCCCCCTATCAAACAAGAAATGGTATGATGGTTGGATGCCCTATCAACAGGAAGCCGCGATGTTGGCTCGAGCAGCACTCCGAGCGATGGGATGGAGATTGGCATACAACGAAGTTGACAGAGCCATTACACATACAAATTGGCCAGGACGAATGCAGTGGATAGAAGTCGATAATATCCCGGTTCTTCTCGATTGTGCACACAATCCTAGTGGTATGGCAAGGGCCTGTGAACAGATTCGCTTTCAGAAATCTCGGGACATGGCGCCCATGCCCGGAGTCATCGTCGTAGGTTGTACTGTTCAGAAGGACATTGGAAACCTCCTCCAACCGCTGGTAGAACTCATCATCGAGGGTCAAATTGGCCACATCTATGTCACACAGCCACCCGATGGCCGGAAGGGAGCTGTAGATTGCGAAGTCCTCGCCAATAAACTCAGAGAACAAGGAATAGATACTGAGATTATAGCCATCGAATCCATTGATGGCGCCCTTTCGGCTGCCAAGGAGAAATCTGTTGAACTAGACAGTGATTTACCTCAACCAATCCTTTGCATAGGCAGTATCTATCTGATTGGAGAGGTACTGAAAATCATTGATCAAGAAGAAGAGATGGATTTCCAAAATATTCTGATATCTCCGACGGGCAAAGACGGTATCGACCCGATTGCGTGAGAAGACTCAAACACTGCGCCCCCTAGGATTAGCAGGGTGAAGGTATGAGTGCGAAGTGGGACCAGCGATTTCTCAAACTCGCCGAGCACATCTCTGGCTGGTCCAAAGACCCCTCCACCAAGGTTGGATGCGTGGTCGTTGGCGAAGACCGTGAAATTAGAAGTACTGGCTTCAATGGTTTTCCACGCGGTATTGTTGATGATTCTGAACGACTTTCAGACCGTGAACAAAAATACCCACTCATTTGCCACGCGGAAGAAAATGCAATCATGCACGCCGCCCGTATCGGATTAGCATTGAAGGGTTGTACAGCCTATGTGACATGGCCACCATGCACGCGATGTGCCCGTTCACTCATTCAGGCGGGTGTGATTGAAGTGGTCTACCCACAAGACAGTGAAGTTCCAGACCGATGGATTGCTGACTTTGAAATGTCAACTGCAATGATGGGTGAAGCTGGTCTTACGATTCGGCAGGCCTGATTAGCAATTCTAGAGAATCTTGCAGAGTCTCAGAATCGTCATCATTGATGATGACAATATCCGCAAGCGCAGCCGTTGCAACAAGCGCTTGTCCACTATCATCAGCAGCCACAAGTTCAGCTTCTTCTTGTGCGATAAACGTCTCCCAATCCGTTGGATCCCCATATCTTCCACGAGATTGTAATCGGTTCCAGCGTACTTCACGTGATGCGCGCACCTCAATCAATCTGAAATCTGGCCTTACGCGTAATGCTTCAACTTCCGCAGGGGTTCGAATTGAATCGATGACAAGATTCTCAGCATCTAAATTCGCATCTCGTAGCATTTCAGCAAGAATCCCCGGCCCACTCGCAGCTCGCAGTTCTCGTCCGCCGGCAATCAGGTTGTCTCGATTGATCTCCTTTTCCTGAGATCTCAGATAGACTCGAATCGAATCTGAACAAGAGGTTGATACGTAGCCATTGTCAACCAACCAATCTACAACAGTGGTTTTGCCTGAAGCATTCCGCCCGGTCAATCCAAACCACATCGGGGTGAGGGCTATCCGCGCCGTCCATGAGGCTTCCTAACCCCAGAAGCGCCGAGTTCGTGCATACTGAACCTCTGCTTCGTGAATCGCTTTGAGCAAAGAATCACGCTCAGATTCACGGGGATATGCTCGCAAAATCCTCGTTGCAGTATCTACCCCAACCCCTCTTGCCATGAGGCACAGAATAGCATCTAAACCACGATTGTGAACCATCTCAGCATTGCGCATCATTCGGTTACGAATGTTGTCTTCCTCGGAGGCCACCCACTTGGCTAATTCATCACTCAACCCTTCTCTAGCGACAGCTCGCATGGTCGCTTGACAAATTCCGCATTTCTGGTCGGTACTTGGATACCTGGCAACACGAAATCGAGAAGACGTTTTACATCGTAAACAAATCATCACAACCCGTTCATTCATCAAACGATTTTCCAGACGCCGACGAACCTCGACATTGGACCAATCTGGTAACTGCATATCACGCTCTGAGCGTGGTGAAACTCCGAGTGCCCCCGGTGAACGCTGTGCAACCTGTACGACCCCATCTTGGATGGCATGGAGCAAATCGGTCGTACCATCAACATCCATTCGTTCACTAAACAATTTATCCAATGCCTCATTCATCAATGGCGTGCCTTTGTATTTCTGGGCGATTCCATGCAAGTTGACCTTGCGTGGATCGACTCCTGAGCGTAGAACACCCATGACCTTGCAGACTTGAACCAGCCTCCAGCGCAATTGTCTTCCGTTTGGTACAGTCACTCGTAGAATGGTTGCCAAATTTTCAGGCTTTGTTTCAGTCAACCAGTCCACGACATGGGTTGCCCGCAGCCCAGGAACTTGGAGGCTTATTCTGTATGGGTCGACAAGAACGCGCCCCATTTGTCCTTCGATGGTCGATGCCATTGCTTGCAAAAAGTGTGCGAGCGTTTCGTTGATTCGACTTCCATGGCATGAATGGACGATCACAGCATCTCGACGTGTCTCTACATCGAGCGTTCGTTCATCTGGAAGGCTGCTAGAAGCATCAACATGTTCGACGACTTTGTTCATCAATTTCGATAATGCATCTGGGGCGAGTGGGTAATCAGCAATATCACATGACACAGGGGGTCCACCGATTCGATCGAGACGTACCCCCCCATATTCGTCATCCCTGTCCTCTCCCGTTGCCAATTCACGAATTGTTCTTCTCAATGCGCCGACTTCACGTGCAATTTCAGCCGGTACCGGCGGAAGTTCACCACTCCAAACAGGTGCTGTACCTCCAGATCCTACGGGGGCAACTAACAATTCAGTTTTCTCAGGGTTTGCTTCGACAATTTCCCATGTTCGACCGACGATGACAAATCTTCTCGGGGCTCCGTCAGTTTCTTCTCCTGAATTATTTAGAGACAAAACAAATGCTTCATCAACGGATCCAATTGCGCGTCTAGATACAACGTCTCGTACGGTATATCTCTGTGCATCTGGAATCATCGAGAGATGTTCCAGCATATACGAGCGTGTTCTTGCACCCGCTGACGTCCAACCATCTTTGAGATGCTTGGGCACCAATTTTTTCATGTCCCTGCGCCATTGGTCTAACTTCTTTGATGACAGCTTCTGAATTTCTTCTTTAGTTGGTCTTTCAGCTGGAAGAGAAGTTCCTTCTGCAAGTTGTCTCCACAGCGAAGGTGCCCATTCAAGGGGGTCGGATGATTCTGGTTTATCCACCATCTTCAGGAGCCAACGGTCATCTAGAATTCGTGCTAAGTCACGAGTATCAGTATCGGTCCATTCACTGAAAATAGAAGTTCTTTGGAAAATTGTAGTAGTCGCAGGAAGGGGAACAATACCTTCACACAGTGTCATCATCACCATTTGATTTGCAGCTACAACCCGGGGCATTCTTCGCCATCGAACACCATCGATTTGGCCTGCAATAGCCCTTCTAGCAATCACTGCGGATTCTGCAATATCATCGATATCCCAAGCGATTAAGTCACCTCTACCAGTACCTCCAAGGGTGTGCTCAGCTCTTCCGAGACGCTGCAGAAGTCGATCTACAGCACGTGGTGATTGAATTTGGTGAACATGTCGAATGGCCCCCACATCAATTCCCAATTCCAAACTGCTCGTGCACACCAAAGCATGCAATTCACCGCGTTGTAATCGGTCTTCCATTTCCGTTCTTAGATCCGCTGAAAGGGAACCGTGATGGATACCAATTTCCAGTGTTTCATCAAAGGTCGACAATCGACTAGCGACAGTTTCAGCAGCGTTACGGCTGTTGACAAACACAAGAGAGGGGGCATCTGCTTTGAGACGACCTGCGAGCATACGTAAACTCGCCATCGCTTGGGGTGATGTGTTATGCTCTAACGCGATCGCTTCGTCCGCATCTTCCGGTTGAGAGCAAGTGATGCGAACCTCAGTATTTCGGGGTGCATCAGCAAGGATGGCTTGACCCTGTTCTGGTGAGAGCCACTGAGAAACTTCAGTTGGATTTCCAACCGTTGCTGAAAGGCCAATTCGCTGAATGCTTCTCTTGGCCATCTCTTCGATTCGCGTTATCCCGACAAGAAGCTGAGCGCCTCTTTCAGAGGCAGCCACCTCATGCACTTCATCGACGATGATTGCACGAACATTTTGCAAATGCACTCGAAGTCGACTCCCGGTCATCATGATTTGCAATGTTTCAGGAGTCGTAACGAGAAGGTGTGGTGGTTTTCGTGATTGACGGTTACGCTCTGATTGAGTCGTGTCTCCGTGGCGCAATCCAACTTCTAAATTTGTGATAGATGCCAATACCCCCAAGCGCCTGTCAATGTCACGATTTAGAGCCCTTAATGGTGTGACATACAGGATTGACATTCGCCCCCATTCTTGCGAATAACAGGCGGAGAGAATAGGTAGAACAGCAGCCTCTGTTTTGCCCGAACCAGTCGCTGCCACGAGTACTCTATCCTGTCCAGAAAGTAGCGAGTCAATGGCAGCATCCTGGATTGGGGTCGGTATCCACTTCTGCGATTCTAAATATGCCCGGAGTGGCTCACATAGACCATCGTAGACTGACATCGCCCTCTCCCCCTTAGGGGGAGGGCGAGCAAGCGTGTGACTTCAAACCGCCGAATCATGGAGGGGCTATTCCCAACCATCATCGTCGTCTTCATCATCTTCCCAGTCATCGTCGTCTTCATCTTCGTACATGAGTTCTTCATCATAGAGACTCGTTGAACCAGAGAGTGAGGTTTTCCATGTAACCACTGCGATTACTGGAATTAAAATCAAAGCGAAGATGATACCGATAACGGTGAGTGGATTTTGTCGCCAACTATCGACCCACCCGAGGCCCCATGAATATTCAACAGATATCCCTGCTGACATCGAGTTGCCTTCTTCATCAACTTCGACGACTTCATTTTCAGCATCGACAATCACTGTGATTCTATCAATGCCTTCAGTTGCAGTCCAGGTGCTGATAATTCGATGTTCACCACCACTAGGTAGACCTGTGATTCTAACTGTGTCAATCACCTTTTCATCGGTGACAAAATGTACCATGAATGAAGATTCAGTAACTCCTCCAGTATTGGCAATAATTGCAACGACTTCAATTTCAGTACCCTCGCTGACCGTATCTTGATCTAGGGTCAAACTCTTGACGATGAGTTCAGCAACAGTCGCTCCGAGCCGGACCCAAGCGAGGTCTTTGTCACCATCTAAATCTTCACGTTCACGTACTGGATCACTTTCGGTGTTTGCAGGCATTGGGAATTCATTTCCAGCAGCATCATGTCCAGTAACCCAGAAGCCAACCTTGTAACCACTACGCGGTGTCACAATACCATCACTGGTCAAATCAACTTCACCAATCCATTCCAGATGCGTACCGTTCAATTGCATGGCCAGAGGTGATATGCCAGCAGCAATCGTTCTGGTATCGTCTCGCATCACCCAATTCACCCATTGTGGGGATTGGCTGAATGCAGCACATCGGTCATCATCCTCGAGGAGTACACATTCTTCCCATCCAGAAAATCGCACAGGTAACGAAGTCAAATCAGATGCGGCAGAGATGTCGATAACATCGACTGGTGCCAATCGATGATGAACGCGGGGGGGTGTGTGATCAACTTGTAGTTGCAATGTGGTCGCCACGGTATCGCGCGTCATATCCTCGCCACGGCCTGGGACGTTACGGACTCCAGTGAGGAACGTTCTAGTTTCTGCACTCTGCAAGGTCGTGGCTGCAGTGAGTGGGACCTCAATGCTGAAAGCTCCATTATCGGTCAAACTTCCATCAGACCAATATTGTACGCCATCGAACACTTCGACCGTAATGCCAAGATCATTTGGAGCCGGAACCCCACTACTCTCATACACCACCCGTCCAGACCAGCGTAACCTGTCATCAGGACGCACTGGTGTCGCATCATCTAATGGTCCCGTTCGCGGTTCAGCAACGTCTTCTACGACGTATGTTGATGCATCGAGAACCAAATCATTCTCGACACTGAATGTGTGTTCGATGAATTCGATTCGAGTGGGCGTGGGTGAGCCGAGCTCCTTGTATTCGAGAGCGAGATCCGAGATATCTTCATCCGGCCAATCCCATGAGAATTGGAAATCAAATGTAGTTTGGATCCACGGCAGACCAGTATCGTTTGTTGTGACTTCAGCAGAACTACTCTGTTGGAGAGTGATATACTCACTTTCAGAAGACCAAGAATCGGTACGCCCATTGTAGGAAATTCGCTGCTGATCTCGTTCAGGGTCTGGGCCCTCAAAGTCGAAAATTAAGGATATATACTCGAAATCGATGATTCCATTTGCGTCGACAAGTCCAATTGAGATTGATTGGTCTGTGCCACTGTAAACATCCGTTCCATCTGTGTGATCTTGCCAAACCAATCCGGTGAAAACAGATGTCATATCCTTGCGTGTACGGTAAGTGGACAAATCGTAAGCATAGCCGGGGCCATCTGTTCCAATGAGTAGATTGCCTGCTGGGTCATTACCGGATATGAAATATGAGACTCTTGCCATGTTGGGATTGCGAGAATCATCGATTTGACCGAAGAAAACTTTCTCTTCAGAAACGGTTGAATTAGACAATATTTGTGTCGCATATTCATCTTCATCAGGTTCACCATTTCGGTTGCTGTCGTGGTCTGCCTCAACCCAATAATTGAGCGTAAGATATTCTGGTTGGCCAACAGCATCGACAACAGTTACAGCGACTTGTTGATTTGACGAACTCGCTTCATAATCACCTTCTGCGGGCCAAGAATTAGTAATTTCAGGCGACGAATCATCTATTCTCAATGTGCGTTGCCACGATTCGTTAATTGGCATGACTTTGGTTGGATCTCGCACATTGTAGGTTTGAACCTCAAAGGTCACACCTTCGGGAATATCCATATCGGGGACTGCGACTGAGATGAAGAAAGTTCCATTTGGATTTGAATTATCCTTCCAACTGGCAGAGACAAAATCACCTTGGCTGTCTTTTCGTACAACACGGATGTCGAATACTGAGTTAAGTGGGGCATCTTGTGTCCCCTCAAACCAAACTTGTCCTTGAAAGTGAATGGTCTCACCTGCGACTATCCAATCGTCATTTTGGACATCGTCATTTACGACCTCCCCCTCAACATCATGGATGGCAAACCATCCAAGTCCATACGATTGATTCACAACGATTCCAGCAGCACCTGTTGATAGGGTTGCAGGAGAGAAGCCATTGTCATCAGTACAACTGACACGCCATCCAACGTTGTTTTGCTCAGGGAAATCATCTGTTACACGGAACATCCAGTGAATCTCAAAGATACCATTGGATAAATTCGTCCACGTGCTTCCTTGGTCGGGAATAATCCAATCTTCGGGGTCATCATCGACAAGAGTTCCATCTTCAGCCCAGGAAAGTTTTGGTGCATCACCATTCGGAGATGCGATGAAGGTCAATTCAGCATTGGTGATGCCCAGCGCGTCGTCCCCAATCACATGCCGCGTGACAATTTCATAGGATTCTCCACGCTCATGCAGGACCATTTTTTCATCAAAATTAATATCTAGATTGACAGTCACCATCGTGTATTCAATCCGCATTGATTTAATCTCAACCTTTCCAGAAGTAGAGGAGTGAACTTTCATCCCAACGACTTCAGTACCAGTTCCACTTTGCGGAACAATGCAATTGAAGGCGTCTTCCAAATCACTTGTACCACCAGATCTCGCAGTAGTTGTACCTAAGAGCGTCCCTTCGTATTCCCATTCTTCACCACTAACACTACAACCAGAGTTGAGTGGTGTACTGCTATCGATATCATAGATGTCAATATTGACATCTTGAGGCGCATCTTCGAATAGTGCGATATTGATATCATAGAGGGTTGGTGAATACTGATTCGAGGTTCCCGCATCTAAGTCAATGCAGAGAGACAGATAACTCCCAGACATTTGGGAGAAAGTGATTGTAGAGCCTGAACTGGGTACATTGATTCGAGTTCCACTCGAGCAACTCGATGCTGCTTTGAAATAAATGTCTAATGAACTGCCACCAAGAGTTGTGGCATTCCACCAAACCATTGCAGCATCAGGGAAAGCTCCATTCGTGATGCGATATGTTCTCCATTGACCACTTGACGCGTATGTGGCTTCATAACTCAACCCAACAGTATCGATGAGTGGGGCCGTTGAAGAAGTTCCGTTGAGCCACGCACGCCAACCCAAACTGTTTCCCGCATTTGTGAATGTAATCGTTTGACCTGCACTATTTGCTCGCTTCCAAGTGAGGCCTCCATCATTGGTCACCTCGAAATCGACCGAGGTTCCAGTCGGCTCCCATGTAATTGCCGCCCCAATAGATAATTCGCTAATCGAACGAGAGAGGACTTGCATACTCGATGTAATCGTTGAACTGTTTGCAGTCGGAGTCCCCATCCAATCAGTTGCCCCATGGCCCCGCATCGTAATTTTCCGCATGGTCGTGGCACTAGGGCAATACGATGAAACCGATGCATACAGACAGGTCGTTGCCAATTCACCATCGATACTTTCGATACCCATTGTTGCGTAAGAACTGGGGAACTCAGCCTGTAACTCTGGCCAGTTGGAACGCTGATGATAGACATTCATCCACGATACACGATCCGCATCGCAGTAGTAGGTGTATGCGTAATAGTAACAGAACACATTCACTGAAATTCTCGGCATTTGAACATCCAATCCAGCCGGTCGAGCATAGGAGTTGAGATTCGATTGACTACCTGAGGGAGAAATAATCCCTAGACTCCAAGTTTGTAGGGCAATATTCGGTGAACTGCGACTAACTTCCCACAAATCGATACTGTATTGGCTGGTCAACCGAACACGTTGTACAACATACATTTTGTCAGTTTCTGGATCTATGGAAATACCACCCACTTCAAGCGCAGTCCAAGATTGCTCACATTTGTATGTGGAAATAATCTGACCCTGAGAACTGGTTGTGTAAGTTACAGACCATTTTGTAATTGCAGCATAGGAAGTGCTCGTGTAGAAAGAAGTCATCCAAACTGTCCCATCCCCATCACTGGTTGCATCTGTGATGTAGTATACGTTGTTTGACGAACAGTTGTTGTATTGAATGGTTGCCGTTCCAATCGAAGCACCAGTGGTTGCGTTGTACCGATTGATCGCACTCAATTGATAACCACCATAGGAACCAATGGAACCGTATCGAACCACATGGGTTTCGTCCCCTTGTTGGACAACTGGGCCCATGTAATTCCAAGTACCACCAGACAAACTCTTGGTGCTGGTATCACCCATTCCGTTGTAACCTGCTTCAGCGCTTGAGAAGTATTCACCCGTTGTGTTCATGTTGCCGCCAGTGGATGATGTAACCTGATTCGTATTGCTCATCGACCAGTAAGTGGTATCCTCTGTTGGACGTAATTCCAATTGCCCATTGTCAACCTTGACATTTTGCCGATAACCGTAGTTCCACCCATTCTGATTGATTGACCAGCCCCAGGCACTTGATCCAGTCGTACCTTGCCCGCCAAAGTCGGCATCGCTGGTTCGATTGAACCATCCTTGGGTCGATGATGAACCTTCAAGTTCAATTTCGACATCACTCACTTCAGCTCCATATGGAAGTGTCACACCAGGTGTGACTGCATCGCCAGTTTGGCTGAAAACATGCGTGAAAGTCGAAGATCCATCTGAAAATTGAGTTTCAGTAACTGCGGATGCCAATGGCAATGCAGTGGAAAAGAGTAGGATTGCAAGGATAGAGATGGCAATTTTTCGCATATGTTCTCCGCCTTTGTGCCCTGTCGGCTATGCCGACACCCGGCGCCATCGGCTTTCAAACTATTCCGGGCCTGTCAGGGCTCGATTGAGGCGAACACTCAACAGTGCCAAGACTCTCGGCGGTTTAGGTCAGAAAGAGTTCTCGACCAGGAGTTGAAAATGTTGAGTGGAATGTTAGCCCCGATGAAACGTTGGTGGGAAAGCCAACGAGACCGCCATTTGTCCATATTGGGAGCGATTACGTTCCTATCCACCAGCATCGTCCTCTGGTCGATTGTTTACTTCTTCTTCCTCGGGGGTGCACAAGATCCAGATTTGGAACATCTCAGAAATGGAACATGGGCTGGATTGTTCATCGGTTTTGTCATCCTCATTTTTGTCGGCCCCGAATTTCTTCATTACCAAGGCAAGTGGAGTTTTCTGATGGAGATTCTAAAATCCACCTCTCGTCCAGAATTGGGGCGTCAACGCAAGGAGGCCGAGGAGGCTGCAACTTTGTTAGGATCTGTATGGAGCGCACGTCTCAAATCTCATTTTATTGAACATGGACTCGCTAAGGGGAAGACCCTCCAGGCTGAGGACCAAGGGCACGTCCCCGAGGACATTATCATCAATTGGTGGCGTACAGAAGATTCGCGATTTTCACGTATGCTCGATATTGGTGCCCTTCGGGAACCATGGTTGAATCGCTCACTAGGTTCAATTGGTTTGGTTGCCACCATTCTGCAACTTTGCAACATGGCTTTTGGAATCGTTCGTAATGCTGCCTTAGAACGCGTGAATACGCTTATCATATGGGATTGGTTAAATGGAGCGCGAATTGATTCGGTACCAGCGCCTTATTTCGATGATATATCGGGTTGGTTCTTACTGCTGATATCCATGTTTTTGTTATGGGTATCATCCCCCGCTTCTGGTGAAAGACCTGAGTCACAAATCACCGAGTTGGATGAAGAGGAGTGAGGCCGGTGGGCGAGGCTTGGTCCTGGATGCGGGAGGCGGTGCTAGCCGGTGGCCTCATCGCTACCCTGATCACAGTACTCGTTTTGATGACAGGTTCTTGGCCACCCATGGTTGTGATTGAATCGAATTCTATGCAGCATGATACAAATGGTGAGGTTGGCTCAATTGACGCTGGTGACCTTGTTCTCGTAATGTCCAATGAACAAAAAAACATCATCACCTTTGCTGAAGCAACCGAAGAAGGCGGTCTTTACGAGGGCTATGTAAATCACGGGATGCCAGGGGATGTCATCATTTATCAGAAAAATGGTGGTATTGATACCCCAGTTATTCATAGAGCAATCCTCGAAATCGTCGCAAATCCATCAGGCGGATGGGATGCACCCGGGACTACACTTCGAAACGTGACGACAATCACATGGACATTTGATATCCTGTGTCCTTTCCATGGCGGCGAATACAATCTCAAGGTCGAGGATTGGAACCCTGTTCATGCAGGCTACCTTACGATGGGTGACAACAATGATTGCATGATTGACCAACCAGCAGCAAATGCTCAGAGTCAGGGCTCAGGCCTTTCTGCTACAAACTCCGATGGAACTGTGGGCCCGGTTCAAACCGTTAAGGAAGAGTGGGTTGTTGGTGTGGCTGGTGCTGAGATTCCATGGGTTGGTGCCATTAAGTTGGGCTTGTCCAACAACAGTGATGCAGTCCCTAGTTCAGCTTGGACAAAACTCACATTCACGGCAATAATCCTGCTCGCAATCCCGGCGATTTGGGAACGTGTTGCTAACCGTGTGATGGAGACTGCTCCAGAGGTTGATCAAGCGCGATTGGAAGAGGAAGAATGAGTCTCAAAGTCGTTGTGCGATGATAATTAGCAGCAATCCCATGAATAGGAAAAGGCTGCTAAACGATGATATTTTTGAGACGGTTTTTTCAGTTTTGAGTGGATGAAAATTTTTCGAAAATCGGTGAACCCTTCCGACAACAACACCGAGGAAGTCCTTCATCAGGTGTCCACCGTCAAATGGAATAATTGGAATCAGGTTTGCCAAGCCCAGTCCAACATTCCACCAGATAAACCAGAAAAAGAGTGTAATAATCGCCAGCAGAATAGTGGTGCCAAGGATGTTACCTAGCCATCCATCGGCTTCGATGTATTCCATTTCATGCGGTTCCATGATTTGCCCTTCGTAATCGATAGGTATACCGATCATGATGACCGGTTGGATGGCGACACCCAGTGCATCAACATACCAAGGGACATCTTTTTCCCAAGCGGTAGGTCCAGCCAACCTGTCAATCCCACTGGAACCACTTTGCATTCCTGATACACCGAGGAATGCACTTTCGTTATCGACTTCAAGATATTCGATTTGTTCATCTGTTGCATTTTGTGAATGTAAATAATTCAGTTTACTCGTGAGTGTAACACTCACTATGCGCTCCGTTCTAACTCCATCTGCATCAGGGTGACTGAGTACCGTGAGATCAACGGTTTCACCTGCAGAATGCGCATCTAACTGCTCGGACATATCAGCTGCGGTTTCAACCAATGTTCCGTTGAAGTGAGTAATGATTTCCCACGGTTCCAATCCAGCCTCTGCTGCGGCTGAATCTTCAACGATACCACTCGCGTGAACACCAGGGTTCACTACAGCGAATTGTGTGGCTAATAGACAAATCAACAACCATGAAAAAAATCCTGCAAAGAGATTGGTCGCTGGCGCGGCAGCAAACAACCGTGCTCGTTCACGTCTAGGTGCTTGTGTGAGTTCTTCATACTCCGGTTCGACAAAGGCCCCTGCTGGAAAAGGACCCAACATCAATACGCCCACAGAACGAACGCGCATCCCGTGGGCGCGTGCTTGCAGAGCGTGTGCAAATTCATGAATGACAAGGGCACCGACAAATGCGATGGCTGGCCACCAAAATGGAATGATGGGGCTGATGCCAGGGAATGGAATCAGTTGGCTTGCTGGAGTATCCGTTTTGGGAACTCCTGTAAACAAAGCCAACGAAAAAGAGAGGAGTAGAAATATGACGATAAAAACCATGACAACTGCACAGGTCCAAAGTGAAACCTCACCATACATACGCCAAAACTTTCGTGGTGTTGCCGTTTTCTCAATCGTATCCTGCCCACGCGTTGTGCGCAGCATCAAGAGTCCACCCATCACCCGAGTTGCATTCCATCTATCGAGAATCCCTCTGCGTTCTAATTGGCCTAGAAGCAGTACCCAAATACACAGAGCGGCAAACGCCCAGTGCAGCTGTACGGCTAGAAAGGCACTGATAAAAATCAGAATTAGTGCGCGCCGGTCGCGCGTCCGCCGTGTATCGCTCACGTGCGGGCCTACTCCCGCTTCTTCTTGAAGCATCGGGAGAGAACTCAAGGCGATAACCCCTCTCGCCATACCATGGTTGACATCGACGAGGCGCGACGAACTCAACGTAGAGTCAACACTTTGCTTAGAGATAGAGATGCAATTCGCCGCATGCTAGATCAGGCCGATTATGAGCGACTGAGCCGCGATGTGGGTCGTCAAAGCGTGATCATTGACAAACTTGAAGCGCTTCTTTCAGGCGAGGATGTTTAGACCTTAAATCGCTGCATCCAAGTTGGTAAGGGTTCAGGTTCTAACTCGATGACAGGTTCAACATCCATTTTGATGGCCAATGCTTCAGTCACAATTCTAGACAACCCATTTTCCTCAGAATTTCTACAAACAACACCAAGGAATTGATGGAGAGGGAGACCTAGATCCCAATCGAGATGCGGTTTTCCATTCCGGGTCAATGGTAATGTAGGAATCCGTTTGGCAAGTGTTGCCAAACCCCCAGTCAAGGTTGCAGTTTCCACTCGAAAGATTCTCCATGAATCTCCACGTACACCTTTGAGTCTGTGTGCATACAGTGGCATGAGTCCACATTTTTCGCCGATTTCTTGCATCGTTTCCAATTGAGTCAGGGTTTGCCCAGAAAAGTAGACCTTTTTTCCCGCCCGAGTTTTGACTTCAATTGGAAAACAGATATCGCCGCGCAAGGCGAGTAAATCTCCACTTCCATCCATGCCACTTCCGGCTGCACGAACCACCAAAAATGGTCTCTGTACGACTTGCATTGCCCGTGCACGTTCAAGTTCAGTACACGAGCGTGTGACGGCGCGAACTCCATCTGGAGAACCAGCTAATACCGCCCTTAATTCGCGCTCGTAAGACGAGGCCATCAGCGTAGCCGGCCCATCCGCGGCTATTACAGTGTTCGCTCAAACCCCACGACCTCACATGATTTGTTTGCTAAATCGAAAATTTCGGTCACAGGTAATGCGAAGGTTTGACTATCTACAGAGGTACCCACTAGCGTGGGCAAGGTCATAGTCCGAACATCGGATTTCCGTTTGGCTTATCGGTTATTGGCCGGTTTGAAAGCGAGACAAGTCCGTTGTGACCACCTTGAGGGGAATGCCCCGCTTCCCTCCTCCGCTCTGGTTTGGATGGCCACACACGAGGAAGTTGAAGCCGCTGCTGATCCGCTAGGAATTGGGGCTACACTTGAATCGATCGATTCGGCCATCGATCGTGCGCTGCGCTTTGTTGCGAAAGGTGGTGTAGTCAAGGAATTGACATTCGGCATTGATCCCGGCCCCCGTCCAGGTTTGGCTTGGGTCGGCGACGGTCGCGTATTGGGAGCGGCTCAGTTTGAGTCCGTAGATGCAACCGTGGATCGAATCTGTACACTTTCAAATGACATAGGTCATACCTCTTTGATGGTGCGAATCGGTGATGGTTCTCGTACGATTTCAAATCGCTTGGCCAATGTGTGTCTTGCGCGTGGGTTGAGGGTTGAGCGTGTGGATGAAAGACGTACATCAAGAGGATTACAACGTAATCAGCATCACGCTTCAGCAGCAAGGATTGCCCAGATGAATGGTGAATTGGTGACCGAGAAACAACCAGTGGTCCCGACTTCGGGTGAGGTGAAGGAGGTTCAGCGATTGAGTCGTCGAGTGTCGGGCGGACAGGTGACAATTTCCCAGAGTCTGGCACAGGCAGTTGCAGTGGGTCGTCTTTCAATGGAAGAAGCGGTTGGCAGACAACTCCAGAGAGTGAGTTACTGAGGCGTAGCGCAGGGTGTACCCCTTGGTTAGATTCGACGTCGTAACTTT
>CAWVWT010000006.1:0-74080 GCA_963934015.1 uncultured Candidatus Poseidoniales archaeon | reverse complement strand
CGTCGTTACTGAAATTAGACGCGGAGTATTCATTTGACGCGTCGGCCGAGGTTCACCTATGAGCCCGCCAATCGAAATTGCCATCGGCCTTGCTGATGAGGGGATTCCGGCGATGCTAGACGAGCTTGAGGGGTACATCAAAGGGGGAAACCGTGCAGCGGCTTTGCTCAAGGCAACTGAAATCGTCAAAACTGAACCAAACTGCGTCGAAGGTTTGTGGGCCCTCCTAAACTGTGGGCTACCTGCACTTCGACGTGACGGGAGTTACCGTGTTGACCCTTCTTTACCTGAAGCTGCAAAAGGTTGGGCATTGGCCAAAAAAATTGTTTCTATCGACCCTTCACATCGGGGCGCTTGGGTCCGGGGTGCAATTCTAGCAACCCAGCATTTAGGATTGGCTGAAGATGCCCTCCAGTGGTGGGAAGATTATCGAACACACCACCCCACCGAAACAACACCTGTCGTCGAACAGGCCGCCCTGCTCATTCGCATGGGTTGCTATGCCGAAGCAAGCCAGAGGATGGAAACGCTACTCGAATCTGGCATGGATGAAATGCATCGTGAGCAATTGTTCAGAGTGGAACGAATGAACCAAACCATTCAGCGATATTACGAGATGGAAAAACTTGATGTTTTTCGGCCTCAGAATGAAAATCATTCCGCATGGAAAGATATTGATGGTATGCGTAACTTGAAGCCTGCCAGTGAGAAATTTACCTTCTTCATGTTAGCAGGACCGCTGGTTATTTGGGAAGCTATAGCACTCCAAATGTTCCCAAAAATTTTCAGTGGTTGCTTTGGAATGGGGCTTGCTTTCATGATTGTTTACGCATCGGTTCTATGGGTGAAGAAAATCTCCATTTCAATGACAGATAAAAGAAACCGGCCCGTACTTGACCTCTGGCGCGCCATCGAAGTGGAAGCGACCTCTGGCAATGTCTGTATTCCCGAAAAGATACGAGATGCTAAACTCTACCGAACTGTGATGACCAAGGATTATCCTGTTGCATTCCGTGAAAGAATCGAGAAAATCGTCGAAAATAGCGAGCCCATAAGCAAACGATGGGAAATGCGCCTCCCCTACTGGGTTAAATTTGAATTATCCGATACTGGTGAAGAAGAATAACACTTCATGTCCCAGCAGTGTAGTCGGAATGGTACGCAATTTGTTCTGCAGTTAATGCATCGATTTCAAAGCCGAGAGTGATTAATTTGGTCATTGCTAGACCTTGATCTTGCTCGAGTGTGATATCGTGAACAATGGGTTTCATGTCACGTCCTTCTGCAGCCAATCGACATAGGGCCAGATATTGATTGGCAAAACTCATGTCCATGACTTCAGACGGATGGCCCTCTGCTGCAGCTAGATTGACCAAACGGCCTCTTGCAAGGAGGAAAATTTGCCGCCCATCTTTCATGGTGAATTCTTCATTGTTCGCACGAATGGTTCGTACACTGTCGGTTTGAGCCTCAAGATGTTCGATGTTGATTTCACAATCATAATGTCCAGTGTTGCAAATCAAAGCGCCATCCTTCATGACCGAGAAATGACGGTCAACGATGACATCCTTCATTCCGGTCGCTGTGCAAAATATATCACCGAGAGAAGCGGCTTCATCCATACGCATCACCCTGAAACCATCCATGACTGCACGAAGAGCGGGGAGGGGGTCAATCTCGGTAATGACAACGTTAGCACCCATACCACGCGCACGCATGGCCAAGCCACGTCCACAGTGACCGTATCCTGCAATTACGAATGTCTTACCTGCGATGAGGACTGATGTAGCCCGAATGATGCCATCTAGAGTCGATTGCCCAGTCCCGTATACATTGTCGAAATCCCACTTTGTAATCGCATCATTAACCGCGATGACAGGGTAACGAAGGTCCCCTGCTTCACCCATGGCACGAAGCCGGTGTACGCCAGTAGTCGTCTCTTCAGTACCACCAATTACACCCGCCGCATAGTCCGACATGGGGCCGTGAACCCGAACGATGAGATCCGCACCGTCATCTAAGGTCAATGTTGGCTTGGCTTCAATTGTACGATCGATACACCAGTAGAAATCCTCGACACTCTGTCCATGCCACGCATAGATAGAGTAGCCTTCACGCGCCAACCATGCAGCCACATCGTCCTGAGTCGACAATGGATTGCAACCAGACCAGGATACCTTGGCGCCGGCTCGTTCAAGTGTTTCAATAAGAACCGCAGTTTCTTTGGTAACGTGTAAACAACCGGCAACGGTCATCCCTGCCAATGGTTTGGATTGTTGTGCTTCCTCACAAAGACGTGCGAGCACAGGCATCCGTGACCGGGCCCAATCTACACGTCGGGCACCTTCGTCAGCGAGGGATATGTCAGCGACCTTCCACCCATCTCCGGTGTCCATGAATACGACGCGGTGTCGGGAGTTCATCAATGCCGCGCTGACTCTCTCTCAGGAGGTTCGCCGGGGGGTTACACCCCCCGACGTCTCCATTTTGTCTAGCGCTACGCGTCATTGCTGCTGTTGGCCTGCTTGAGCATAATATTGCTGAGCATAAGCACGCGCAGTCTCCTCAGGGTAGCCCTGGGCAACCAATTGCTGCACGTAGGCTTCAACTGGGTCCATCTCACCAACATCGCCGCCAAAGGAACCTGCCGCATCTGCAGTACTCGTCGCCGAATCTCCGCCACGGCCACGGACGAGCAATAGCGTCACAATGATAACCAGCAATAGAACGAAAGCAGCAATACCTCCGAATAGGAGGGTTGAGCTTATTCCACCCTCTTCATCTCCTGATGTAGATGATTTGCAACCTTCAGCATTCGGGTTTGCTTCACAGTCGGCTCCATCGGTTCCAGATTCTCTTGGAACCAAATTGACATCAATTGTCTTGTAAATCGTCCAGCGTGAACCATCACCTTCTGTAATCTTAATCCAGATGGTCTGAGTTGAACCATTTGCATCGTAAAGGTCTGCGATATCCAAAGCCAAACTGAATTCTGCACCATCTGCAAGTTGCACGGTGCTGTCATATGCCCCTGCAGTCTTCAGTGGGAACTTCTGGGACGGTAGCAAGTCAAGGGTGGCCTCTGAGAGGGCCACCTCAATCATGACATCACTGTTCTCTGAACCAGAGACAATGCTACCGTTCACATACAATGTGTCTTCAGTCTGCGAACTAGATGGAGCCGGGCTGGTGAAATCAACCATTGGCTCGTCATCACCGTAATCTTCACCGACAACGACGAAGTACATCTTGTACTTGTCACTCTGCAGGCTTGGTTTGTCGGCTTGATCGATAACTGTCAATTCGACACGGATGAGTGATCCTTCAAATCCAGTGTTTGGATCAACTGTGATATTCTGGAATCGATGAGTGAACGAATGGCTCACCATACTCGATACCTCGGTGCTCTTGCCATTCTGTGGGGCCGTACCTGGCTGATCCCATGGGTTGTCAAGGAAGACCTTCCAAATGTAGGTCTTGATTCCGTTGGTTCCATCGGTTGCATCACCATCTGACGAGTTGGATGCATCGAAGTGTACTGTCAAGTCACCGGTTGGGCCGAGCCGAATCAGGCTGATGTCCCAACTACTACCATCTGAAGAATTCTTGATACCATGAGCATCAATCTGTCCTCTGTATTCAAGGCGGTCGGTGATTGAGAACGAAGGCATCGGGCTAAACTCATCAGCCAGAGCATCGTTCGTCTCCAGCATGATGTTGGCCATGCGTGTGTGTGACATTGCATCGTGCAGGTAGAGTGTGACCTGCCACTGAGCTTCCTGCTTACATAGTGTAGAACTCTGTGCATCTAGTACACAGAACTGTGCCATGTGGCTGTCATCTTCGCGGTGGGCACTCTCTCCATCCTGGAGGGGGTTTCCATCCCAATTGGTTGCAGTTGTACCGGCTGCAGGTCGGAGTTCCCAATCTGCGTCAAGTCCTTCCAAATCCGAAGCGAATGCGAAATCAAGTTCTGCATCGCTCTTCATGTAGAGTGTGTCATATTGGTTCTGCAAACTATTCCAAGCCATGACTTCCCCATTGATAATCAAGTCAAATCCATCGCTGGCTGGACCAAAGTCCAACGGATATGGTGTTACTTGGTGTGCCAATAGATTAGACAATAGAGGATTGTTGGAGCCGTGATTATCCGATACACTTGGATTCTCAACATCCATGGTCGTGACAATCAGCCCACCTTGTCCAATGGAACAGGTCGCCAGAAGTGATGCCGTTGAATCCGATGCATCATTGATTAGGCTGTGGAATGTACCGATTGGTGCAGCGATTGAGCCCCCGCAAACCTGCGGGATGTTGAGTGATCCCGTCTGTGTGGTAACCAAAGTCGATTCAGCGACGTGGTGTCCGCCATTGAATGAAATGAACGCCACAGGGTTCACTCCGGAAAGCAACTGGTGATGCCAATCCACTACCGCGGTATCAGAATGGGTGACAAAATTACCTTCAACATTACGGTTTGCAACATTGATATCGTAGGGTAGATTGCTCAGCGGGTCCTGGAATATGTTGCTGTATGGACCCAAGTGCATCTCGAGAGTTGCGCCCGCCTGCATGCGGTTCTTGATGACCGCCATTGGGCTCAATCCATCGCTACCGCCCTCTGCATTCAGTTCAGTGTAGTAGTTCCCTGCCTCGACATTGACCGTAGTTTGCCATGGTAGCAGAATCTTCTGGTAATGATTCATCCAAGTGCTAGTAACATATCGATCCCAATCTTCGACGTAGAATTGAGTGTAGGTCATCCCCATCGCATCCAAGTCGGCCTTGACGCGCGAGAGGCGGTTCTGGTCTGTTGGGTTCGAAAGGATGGCAACATCGATGTTTTCAGCCATGGATATACTGAAATCCCAAGCGTTACCAGAAGCCGAACCATCATCAGCCAATTCAGCATAGAAGCTGAAGTTATAGTTACCACCATCGGTCCAACCGTTGGCTGGAGCAACTGCAGCCCATGTCGCTGAAGAACGCTGGTGTGGTGACAGTGTCATTGGACTCTCAGCACTAGACTCGTCGTAAATGACAGATCCTGATGACATGTCGGTGACCATGAGTTTGATGTTGTAGTCGCCCTCAAGCACACCATTCACTAAATCCATTGTAAAGGCGTGATCTTCAACCTGGTCGATTGGATAAACGCAGCCCAATGTATTGTCTTCAACACAATCGAGAACATCCGGTCGCAGCAATTGCACATCGACGCTTGCAACCTCGAAGATGAGGCGACTGACGTTATTTGCAAGGTTCACTTCCTTGTGATTATACCAAGCTGTACCCACTGTTTGATTGTCATAATGCGTCATTGCGTCAATTCTGTAAATTCCCTGGGAGAAATCGTGGCTACCAATATTGACCTCTTGATCCTCTTGTGAGTCAAGGCCGGTGACTGGAGTTGAATACTCAGTGACATAGGTGAATACATATTCGCGTACCGTGATATTGTCAATCGCAAATCCGGCCAAACCACTGTTGCCGTTTACACCATCACCATTCGATTGGAATCGGTATGAGACTGTGACTTCAGTACCCGATAAGTCAGTACAGTTGTAGTCCCAATCTCGACTGTCCAGAGATGTGGTATTCCGTAGGAAGATGTGGGTCAAATCAAGAGTGACACCCTTGGATATACCTTCGGAATCAAAGAAGACGTTCCAGCCGAGATCACCAATGTATTCGGTTTCGTCATAGGTACCATCATCATCGATATCTTCGCACGTTTCATTGTACTGAACACCATTTTCATTGTAGTCGTTCCAGTTTCCAATAATCGTACCATTGTACACATTACTGCCCTTACGCCATTCGACTTCGAGAATACCATATTCTTGTACAGCGAGAATGTCACCTTCCGAGTCCGTGAGATAGTCGGTCTCTGCAAAGTAATCGAAGTTTAGGTAAACGAAGTCAGCTGTGTTTTGTCGTAGATCAATGGTTTGCAGTGTCATGGTTTCATCCCAATCATCGCCATAACCATCATCAGGATGACCGAACCAATATGCACTTGAGCCGAAGACTGGTCGATTTCCGGGTACGATAGCATTGTTGATACTGGGGTCAGTATCATCCAATACAATTCCGAAATTGTCACCATCATCACCGAAAGCGTAACCTGATGCCCCACCTTCGAAATCCTCAACGAGCAAGTCGTTGGGGTTCGCGGTGTAAACCGTGGCCACAGCATCGAAATCGACAACTGTGTTGCCAACGTTCTTGACAAGTACATCAATTGGATAATTGCCTGATGCATAAAGTGCGTTCTTCTCAAACGAAGTGATCTCTTCAACCGATGGATCGAATAAATTCTTCACAGTAGTTTTCCAACGACTGTTATCGTTGGTGTCATCACCATTTGTAAAACCGGATGTACTAGACAATTCACTCTCGATGATGTAAGTCGTACCGTTAACGAAATTCGCCTGTAGTGTCACGACCTGTTCATCACCGGGTGCAAGGCCATTCAGATTGAGTTGCTGATTGACATTCTGCACGTTACTACCAAATTGTGTAACTGTCTTGTTAATCGAAATGTTATCGATTGCAAAACCATCCCATTCGGTGTTGTAGGAAGCGTTGTCATTGCCAACACTACCAATGTGACCTGAGCGGAATCGGAAGCGAATATCGATTTCTTCGCCAGCCCACTCTGTTAGGTCAACACTGGAATCACCTGCTAGGCGGTCCCATGGGTTGACGAAGCAACAGTATGCTGAATTAGAGACTGTGAATTCAGGATAGTACCCATTGGCCAAGTGAACGTATCGATCATAATCGTATCCACCTGTGTAATCCACAGTTGTCCAGCCACTGGATTCACTGTAAACATCAATGTTACAAGAATCATCGTAGATGATTCGGTTTGCAATTCCTGTGGATGAATAGTAAATCATGCTGAATTGAACCATGCACATCATGTCGAGATCCATCGATGCAGAATCGGCACCAGTTAGGTCAACACCTTCGATGATGAGGCCTTCATCCCACCAAGACATGTATCCAGTTTCCATGTCACCATCACCAGATGTGTTAGCAACTAGAGCGCCGGCCCACATGTAGTCAGTAGGGTTGGTATCAGCTTCGTATTCATCGCCGCTACCTGAATTGTTACTACCGTCTTCAACATGCCAGTAAGAACCTGACACTTCACCTGAATAGGATACGCCAGCCAAATTACAACCTGAACAAGTGCCCGTTGGTGCTGTATCGAAATCATTCGCATAGACGACTGTGTCCGTGCCACCGACAACTTCCTTGACAGATACATCGACATCGACTGAACCTGTGATGGATTGTAGGCCGGTGTTACGGACGGTTACGTTCACGTTTCGAGTTCCTGCACCAATCTTCATGGTCTGTTCTTCATAGTCGTAAGCGGCTGGAGATACGGTGACTCCACCAATACCAACATCCTCTGAATCTAGTTCGACGATGGAAATTGTATCCATTGCACCAGCCCATCCCTTGGAATCAATCCACATGGCACCGTTGCTGTAACTGAATGAGTAATCTCGCTGTCCAACAGCCAAATCAAGAGCACTATTTGCGCCACCACTGAACTGATCTGCAATGACCATTGTTGGTCTTCGACCTACATCGAATGTCTGTGGCGAAAGATAATTTCCGTTTCCATCGTTTAGAATGATGTTGACGGTGTTGATGTCAACCAGGTTGTCGGTAGTGAGTTGTTGTTGCTGACCAGCACCTGCACTGTTGACTGTGGACACAGTTAGCATGGTAGGGACAAGGAAATCCATGTTGCCATCACCATTAATGTCGGCAATCGACACATCAGATGCGACATAATCACCGATTCCGGCCATGTTATTTGTCGCCCAATTTCCACCAACACTAGTTCGAGTTGCATAGGATACATTCTGCTCCCAACCCTGACCAATTGCAACCATATCAATGATACCGTCATTATCAGTATCGGCAATATCCATACCATTTGCATCGGTGTTTTCATTCAATGCAAACTTGTGAGTACCCGATGTGGCTGTTACTGGATTCTCATATTGGTTGGATACACAATTGTATTCAAGCACTGTAACGTTGTCCCAGTTTCCTGCACTAAAGCCGGTCTGTGGGCCATTGTATGGAGGAGCTGTCATCATCCAAATATCTTGGTCCTCACAGTCACCTTGGCCACCAGGGATGCCACCGCCAGTAACGGTCTCGCCCCAATTTCCAATGGCCATTTCGTAGTAGAATGCGTGAGTCAGTGGGATGTTAGTCGTAGATTGACTGGTCTGCTGAGTGGGGTTCGGGCCGCGCAAAACCATGACTTCCATATTGGTAATAGACTCGTCAAGGAACAGGCCGACAATGTCGTCCTTTCCATCGTCGTTTATGTCAACGACTTCCAAACCATAGAGATTTGGTGAAACTGAAATTGGTGCTGAACGGCTCCAATCTGCAACACGCTCGCTACAGTCGCCCCAAATTACAGTCATATTTCCTAGCGGAGGTGTTGCACTACTTGCAACCCAAACGTTCTGACGGAAGAAGACAAGGTCATTGGCACCATCATCATTGATGTCACCTATTCCAACTTCATTGGCATTTGCCAAATCAAACCAATGTGCGCGCCGAGATGTGTTGGCTGAGATCCACAAATCTTCCCGGTCTGAAAAGTCACCATCCTCGTTGTAAAGGACGGAAATCAGCATTCCCATTTCACTGGCAGAAACGATGTCGGCGTCGCCATCACAATCCAAGTCGCCGGATGCGATAGCAACCGGATTTCGCTGTACGGGGTACGTCTCGACGTGACTTGCACTGACGGCTGGAATCATCGATACGAATATCGATCCCAGCATCAAGGTAACAAGTGCCAGACTGCGTACGCGTGCTTTGTTCATTTTATTCTCATGTGCTAGCATGTTGACCACTCTACCTGTCCGTCATGATGACTCTATTCAATAGTTACTCTCGCGTGCGCGTGACCTGTGCGTGAAAAAAGTCCCGCAGTGTCACGATTAATGCACAATCAAACAGTTCCGACCAATATTTGCCAGCGAACGTCGATTTGAACCACAAAAAAAGTCAATCGGCCTCTAGCCAACGTGGACTTGGGCCATATCCAAATCGGTCCCCACCGTGAACTTTGACAAGTTTACCAAGACGCCACATTCCCTCAAGCCAAAGTTCGAGTTCTGTACCAGTACGCTCAAGTTGTTCACAAGCCGCACTATCGATGACTGAAATTGGCAAGGCTGTAACACCGAATTTTCTTACCGCGATTTTCATCAAACGCTGCAACCACGCTTCGGCAATTGGATCAGTAGATACCTGAGACATTATCGGTTCAGGTTCACCCATCTCACTGATGATTTCCGACAATTCGTCAGCCGTTGGAGAACGTGGGTGTTCAATGCCTAATTTCTCCATCTCTGCATCCAAATCCATTTCCCCAATGATACGGCGAACAATTGGGATTCGACTCGGATCGGGCGGAGGACCCGGTAGAACTACGACCTCATCTGATTGCAATAAAATGGGAGTCTCTGAGTCCGATTCATCAAGTTCATCAGCACTGGATTCATCTATTTCTTGTGGTGAACGGCCTGTTGTCGCCATCGGTTGAACCCATCCTACATCCAGCAAGCCCAAATCTACACGGAGCGAATTCACCCATTCAGCATCACCTTCTAGAAGGACATCGACATCCTCTTCGGGAACGCGAAAGCGAAAGCGCACAGGGCCCTTGAGTGTGGACATTGGTATGACTTGGCTCTGAGCGGTCTTTGAACCACACGGCCCAGAGGGCCGTAGAAATATGGATTCAAGAATGAACCAAATTACGCAGAACGGTTTGCAAAATTCCACCGTTTCGATAATATTCGACCTCTACAGGTGTGTCCAAACGAACCGTGGCCTCGAAGTAGACTTGGGTACCATCGGCCTTTGTTGCTGTAACACCAATTGAACTTAGGGGGACAAGGTCAGCACTAGCTGGGATATCGAAGGTTTCCGTTCCATCAAGGCCAAGAGAATCAGTATTTTCCCCGTCGAGGAAGGTGAGAGGAAGAACACCCATTCCCACTAAGTTTGAACGGTGAATACGTTCGAAAGAGGTGGCAATAACCGCCTTTACACCAAGTAAAAGTGTCCCTTTTGCGGCCCAATCACGGCTGCTACCAGTGCCGTATTGTTCCCCGGCGAGAACGATAAGTGGTGTGCCTTCTTCTTGATATTTCATCGATGCGGTGTAAATGGATTCAACAACACCCGAAGGGAAGTGAGTCGTGTAACCGCCTTCAGTGCCTGGTGCGATCAGATTTCGGATTCGAACATTGGCAAATGTACCTCGCATCATCACTTCGTGATTGCCTCGGCGACTGCCGAATGAATTGAAATCACGAGGGGATACACCGTTGTCAACCAGATATTTTCCGGCGGGACCAGAATGCGGGAATGCACCTGCGGGGCTGATGTGATCTGTGGTGACCGAATCGCCCAAGCTCAACAGCACATGTGCACCTTCTATCGAAGAAATAGGTTCAGGTGTGGGTTGAATTCCTTCAAAGAATGAGGGTAGCCGAACATAGGTACTCTCCGGTGCCCACGGATAGAGATCACTCGCTTCGCTTGGAATCGAATCCCATCGTGGCTCGCTCATCACTGTTGAATATCGTTCATTGAACATTTCCGGAGTAATGGCTTCAGCCATCACTTCACGAATCTCACCATCTGTCGGCCAAATGTCGGCTAACATTACGGGTTTCCCCTCAAAATCCGTTCCAATTGGGTCTTGTTCAAAGTCAATATTCAATGTTCCCGCAATCGCATAAGCCACCACCAGCGGAGGACTGGCCAAATAATTCGCCTTCACTTTTTGATGTACACGTCCTTCGAAATTTCGGTTACCAGAAATCACTGAGCCGACAACGAGATTTCCTTCATCAATTGCGGTATCGATTTCAGGCTCCAATGGACCCGAATTCCCTATACAAGTCGTACAACCATATCCGACGTTGTGAAAACCTAATTCATTGAGGTATTGAGTCAACCCCGCAGCATCGTAATATTCGGTGACAACACGACTTCCTGGAGCCAAACTTGGTTTGCTCCAGGGGGCGACTTTGAGACCCCTTTGGATCGCATTTCTTGCAAGGATTCCCGCCCCGAGCATGACTGATGGATTCGATGTATTGGTACACGATGTAATAGCTGAAATCACAATATCGCCATGCTTGAGATTGTAGATTTGGCCATCCGATCCAGTCACCTCTACCTGGTGGCCGCTTTGCGAAGTATCAACACCATGTCCGGAATGTCCAACGGGGGCTGTCAAACTGTCACGCCAATGCGATTTCATTGCTGACAAATCAACACGATCTTGTGGACGCTTTGGGCCTGCCATTGCCGGTTCAACATCACCCAAATCAAGGGACAAGTTTGAGGTGAATTCTGGTGTTGCAGAATCAGAGGTATAGAACATCCCTTGAGCGCTTAAATATCGCTTAACATTCTCGACATGTTTGGGGTCCCTCCCAGATAACAGCATGTATTCCAATGTGATTTCATCGACGGGGAAAAATCCGCAGGTGGCCCCATATTCAGGCGCCATGTTGGCGATGGTTGCACGATCGGGTAGAGTCAGGGCTGCAAGGCCGGCCCCATGGAATTCTACAAATTTGCTAACCACTCCGTGTTCGCGCAGCATTTCAACGATACGCAGCGTCATGTCTGTGGCAGTCACACCTGGTCGCAGTGTACCAGTTAATTCGAATCCTACAACCTCGGGTAAGAGCATGTAAATCGGTTGGCCGAGCATCACAGCTTCAGCTTCAATTCCACCCACACCCCATCCGAGGACACCGAGTCCATTGATCATCGTCGTATGGCTATCCGTTCCCACTAAAGAGTCGGGAATCCACATGCCATCTTCTTCACGTGCAACACTGGCAATCCACTCGAGGTTGACTTGGTGAACAATCCCTCGACCGGGTGGAACGGCACGGAAATTATCGAGGCTCTGCTGCCCCCATTTGAGGAATTGATATCGCTCCATGTTACGCTGATATTCAATTTCCAAGTTTCGTTCGCGCGCATCTGGGAAAAGACCGGAAACATCGACTTGGACCGAGTGGTCAATCACCAAATCTACGGGCACTTGGGGGTTGACCTTCTTTGGGTCGCCACCCAATGCCACCATGGCGTCACGCAGTGCAGCGATATCGACAACTGCGGGTACACCAGTGAAATCCTGCAATATTACCCGTGATGGCATAAAAGGAATCTCGGCGGGTGATTGAGTTGGTGACCAAGCAGCAATTCGCTGCACATCCTCTTTAGTCACCAGAAATCCATCACACTTGCGCAGAGCGGCCTCTAGTAGAACACGGATTGTACAGGGTAATTTGGCTAGTTCACACAGACCTGCGGATTCTAACGCATGTAGGTTTGCAAAGTGCCCCACCCCACCATTCGACATCTCAAATGCCGCTGTGGCGGAGAAGGGATCTGCACTCGCCATGGTACGACGACCGGGCGGACATCCTTGAACGTCACTCTCAAATCAAGTCACTGAATAACGACCGATTCAGGAGATGACAACACTTTCCAGAGTGACGGTGGTGAGTGGATTATCCCCCTCTCCTGTCGCGACCTCACTGATTTGAGTCACAAATCCACACCCAGACGTAATCGTCCCAAAGACGGTGTGAACGCCATCAAGCCAATCAGGAACGCTGTCTTCTGGAATTAAGAAAAATTGACTCCCCCCGGTATTCTCAGCGGATGTTTTAGCCATCGAAATGACACATGAATCGTGTAGAAGGCCATTGTCTGCTTCATCTGGAACTGTGTAATCAGTCTCTGCTGAACAATCTGCTACAGAGGATTGGCCATTGCAGTAACCGTAGAATTCAGCAGCATAGCCACCAGTTCCATCGGAATTCTGAAAATCGCCACCTTGAATCATGAAATCGTCAATGACACGATGGAAAATTGTATTATCATACAAACCGCGTTCAGCCAATTTGACGAAATTGTCCACATGGAGTGGTGCATCATCTCGGTGCAACTCAATCGTGACGTCCACAGATTGGCGGCTGGATGGGTCATTGATATCAGATTGGAAGGATATTGTCACGACGGCAACATCGTTTGAAGTACCTACAATAACATCGGGGAGGACTTTGAGTCCAACCAATACCAAACCGATGGCCACAACGATACTGACGATACCGAGGAATGTTGGTGCACCATCATCGATGAACAATGCCATACCGCCCGCACGAATGCCAAGACCATCCATCTCAGATCTGAGGCTGTTGAGATTGCGACGGGCCTTCTTATCATTTGGATTGGCCTTAAGGGCGCTTTCATAGTGGCCAACAGCCTCCTTGAACAATCTCTTGTCATTGCCTGATTGGCGAGCCTGTATCGCTTTGGCTTCCCCTGCGAGTTTCCATGTTTTCGATTCTTTCGCTTCAACATCAGTTTCACGTAGAATCTCAAGCGCTTCGGCAGGATTTTCCATTTTAATTTGCATCTCGGCTTTGAGCCAACCTTGCTCAATCTTCTTGGACACCATGTGCCCGCCGAGTCCGGTCTCCTTCAAAACCGCAGCGGAAGACGGCGATAATACAAAACATACAGGGTGAAGGCGGTAATTTACACCTTGTTCGGGGCACCGAGTCTCTAATCAACCGATGGTGAAAGTAGCCGATGGCGCAGTAATGCCTATTATCGGCACGACTCGGGGCCCACTCACAAGCAAGGGGGCTACGCCCCCCCGCGCTCAGGAGACATCGTCACCGATGGAACGGATTGTCAACGACTTCCAACTGAATATCGCCACGGCCAACGGAACCGGTTCGCAATCTGCGAATCTGATTCTATTGCATACCATGTTCAACATGGGTGTCCCAGTCAGTGGCAAGAACCTCTTTCCGAGTAATATCTCAGGATTGCCCACTTGGTATATTCTGCGAGTCAGTGACAATGGCTACCAAGCCCCCGGTGATCGAACTCACATTCAAATCATCATGAACAAAGCAACTTGGGATGATGATATTGCAAATTGTCTACCCGGTACACTCATCCTATTCAACACGGATGTCAAGATGCCTGTTGACCGCGATGACTGCACTGTCATTGGTGTGCCAATGACCAAAATGGGACGTGGGCTGAATCCAAAATTGGGCAAAATGATATCCAATATGGTGTATGTTGGCCTTCTCGCTGAAATCCTTGGTCTGGATGATGCCGCCCTCGATGCAGCTTTGGTCCAACAATTCAAGGGTAAGGCAAGGGCAATTGAACTTAATCTAGAAGCTGTAGATCTTGGTCGGAACTTCATTAAGGATAATGCAGATATCTCCATGATTCCATTCAGAATTGAACCACGTGATGTTGATGAAAACCTATTCTTGGTTGAAGGCAATGAAGCGGTTGCACTCGGCAGCCACTACGGTGGTGTCGGTCTGTTGTCGTGGTATCCAATCACACCGAGTAGCAGTTTAGCTGAAGGAATCATCGCCTACATTCCTGAACTTCGGTCGGATGAGAATGGCGACCACTACTGTGCAGTCATCCAAGCAGAAGATGAATTGGCAGCTGCTGGCATGGTTGTCGGGGGTGGTTGGTCTGGCATTCGTGCAATGACTGCCACGAGTGGCCCTGGAATTTCCCTAATGTCGGAATTCATTGGCCTCGCCTATTTCGCCGAAATCCCAGGTGTCATTTGGGATGTCAACCGAACCGGCCCTTCAACAGGATTACCAACACGAACACAACAAGGTGACCTCACAATGCTGTATGAGGCCAGCCATGGTGACACAACACATCCCGTTCTGATTCCCGGTAATATGCAAGAATGCTTTGAGTATGGCTGGAAAGCATTCGATGTTGCCGAGCGTCTCCAAACCGTGGTCTTTGGTTTCAGTGACCTTGATTTGGGTATGAATCGGTGGGCTTGCAAAGGATTCGAATATCCAGAAACACCAATGGATCGTGGAAAGGTCCTGCGGACACAGGCTGAATTAGACGCCATCGAAAACTACGGTCGCTATCGGGATGTTGACGGGGATGGAATTCCCTATCGCACACTCCCTGGCTCTGGCTTAGACCCCATTCTCTACCGTGGAACTGGTCATGATGAAGATGGTATTTATTCTGAAAAACCCGAAGTTTATCAAGCCCTCATGATGCGCCTCAAGCGCAAGATGGACAATGCACGAACTTGGTTACCTCAACCTGTTCTTCGCGAAGAAGTTGAGAAAGAAGTCGGCATCATCTATTATGGGTCAATGGAAAACTCCATTCAGGAAATCGATGATATTTTGGAAGATGAAATCGGCCGCAAGGTCAGCCAGTGCCGGGTTCGGAGTCTACCACTTTCACCGGTTGTCGAGCAATTTATTCAAGATCATGAGACTGTGATTGTACTCGAAATCAATCGAGATGGGCAACTCTACGGTATCTTGCGTAGAGAATTGCCCCATGAACTCATTCCAAGGATGCATAGTGCAGCCTATTCAGACGGCATGCCACCACGTGCCCGTCACTATTCAGAATTAATCAAGAATGTACTGAAGGAGGTGGGTGAATGACCATCAAACTAAATGTTATCGATTTGCCAAAGGACGACTATACGGGCGGAAAATCAACCCTTTGTCCTGGTTGTGGGCACGACCAAATTAGCAATGTCATCATCAATGCGGCTTGGGACAATGGTTTGCACCCAGAAAAGTTAGCCAAGATGAGTGGGATTGGTTGCAGCAGCAAGACACCGGCATATTTCCTTGGAAAATCTCACGGATTCAATACCGTTCACGGTCGAATGCCCGCGGTAACCACTGGAGCGGCCATGGGTAACCGCGGCCTCACTTTCCTCGCGGTCTCTGGTGATGGTGATTCTGCCAGTATTGGGATTGGACAATTCATTCATGCTGTCCGGAGAAATTTGGACATGGTCTATGTGCTTGAGAACAATGGTGTCTATGGCTTGACCAAGGGACAATACAGCGCGACGGCGGTCAAAGGTAGCAAGAAGAAGAAGGGGCCTACAAATGAGCACCAACCCATCGATTTGTGTAAGTTGGCCATCAATCTAGGTTGTACGTTTGTCGCCCGTTCATTTAGCGGTTCAAAGAAGCAACTGACTGCACTGATGAAGGCAGCGATGAGCCACAAAGGCTTCGCACTCATCGACATTATATCCCCCTGTGTAACATTCAACAACAACGATGAGAGTTTGCGTTCTTACACCTATGTCAAAGACAATGATGTTGAATTGCACGCTTACGATTACATCCCTACGCAAACACCGATTGAATCCGCTGCTGCTCCGGAGGGAGAATTCCATGACATCACCCTATTCGATGGGAGTACACTCCGACTGGAAACAATTGGTTCAGACCATGACCCGAGTGATGCAATGGCAGCTCTCACTGCACTGCACAAGGCCGAATCAGAGGACAAGCACGTGACCGGTTTGCTTTACTTTGACCCGACCAAAGCCACAGCGACTGAAGATCAGTGTCTGGTCGAAACGCCACTCTCCGAAGTTGATGACAACACCATGCGACCAAGCGCTGCTAGTCTAGATACACTGAATGCCCGATTCCGTGGCAAGGCTTGAGACCACACCACCTCTGCGCGTAGTGTGCGCGCAACCGCTTTTCTCCTCGTTTTGTTGATGCTCGTGCCTTTGGCACATGCGCAGAACTTAGGGGAAACTCTCCAGGAATGCCCAGGAACACTGACCGGGAGCACACAACCACAACAGATTCACTTGCAGGTGACTGATGATGCGACGGTGATGAATGTCATTTGGTCCACAGAGGGTCGATCTACAGGTGAAGTGGAATGGGATGGGCAAACATCCCCCAGTACCGATTACTGCTACAATCACGATATGGCTTTCCACATGGCCTCAATGACTGGACTCACATCTGGTGAAGAGGTGACCTATCGAGTGGGTAGTGGTGGAGATTGGTCCGAAGAATTTACCTTCACACCCATCGATTCATCCGCAGAGCACTTCGAATGGATTTCAATTGGCGACCATGGTGACTCTAGTGAAGCGATGGATGTGAGTGAAGCAATCATTGCAGATTCAGAAGCCCAGATGGTGACAATATCCGGCGATATTTCTTATGCAGATGGTGAGCAATCAGCTTGGGACAATTGGTTCAACTTCCAACAAGATAGCATGACCAGCATTCCTTGGGTGACAGCGGTTGGAAATCATGAGAATGAACCGGGTTACGAATTTTCTCCATACGAACATCGCTTCGATTCAGACGGACAGGTGGAATCCGAGATTTTTTGGTACAGCCGAAATGTTCCAGGTGTACACATGGTCTTCATCTCGACCGAACATGATTACCAACCCGGTAGCACCCAGTATTCTTGGCTTGAACAGGATTTATCTGGAGTCAATCGAGATGTGACACCGTTCGTGATTGTGTACGGCCACAAGCCAATGTATTCCAGTAACAGTTACCACGGCTCTGAAGTTGAATTGCGTGATGCTTTGGAAGAACTCTATGTCACTCAAGGCGTTGATTTGGTAATTGCTGGACACGATCATTTCTATGAAAGAACATGGCCTGTTTCGGGAGAAACCGTCCAAGATGAAGGCGAAGGAATGCGGTTTGCAAGAGGAAGTGGTCCCATTCATCTGGTCATTGGAATCGCAGGTCGTTCGGCCTACGAAGAGTTGGATGAACCACAGCCAGAATGGAGTGCGTATCGTGAGAATAGCACCTATGGATGGACGCGATTGGTGTATGACGGAGATGCGAAAGAAATTTTATTCACACACTACCGAATAGATGGAACCATTGGTGATGAATTTATCCTACAGGAATCACCACTTAGAAGTGATTCTGATGATGGGTTTCTAGGGGTCCCTGGATTTGGCGTATCGTTACCAATTTTAGCCATGTTTGGCGCTGCTATACGTCGGTTGCGTTGAAATACGGGGGGCCAATCGCAGGTTTGCTTAGGCCCCTGGTGTAGCGGTCCATCATGTGGGGTTCTGGATCCCACGACCCTGGTTCGAATCCGGGGGGGCCTACTTCTGCTGCAATCAGACGAATTCATTCGTCAGATTCGTGTATAATCCATTGGCGGGTTTCTTGATCACGCTTGTACCAAGTTCCACTATCAGCAGGTTCTTCCAACCATTCTTCACCTTCATTCCAAACGCCATCCAAGTACGAACCCGGACCAGTGGCCAAATCAAACAGGGTCTCAGCAGGAATTGGAGGTGAATGAATATGAGATGGTTTTTCCTTACGCATCATGCTAAGGGCGAGTATCGAAAAAAGAGCAAACAACAAGGTGGCTGCAAGGGCGATTCCACCTTGCATCATCACAGGATTGGTTTGGGATTCAGTTTCTTTTCCGATGAATGAATCACAACCATCCGGAATGTTGTCCATATCTTCATCGATGGCATCATCGTGACCATGGCAGGCATCGGCGAAGTCGGCACGTCCATCTCCATCGGAATCAATCAATGAATCGCAACCGTCTGCGATACCATCCGCATCCATATCGATGGCGTCATCAAAACCGGGACATTGGTCTTCGGCATCCGCCACATCATCGTAATCGCTGTCGATGAGGATATCACAGGCATCGGGATAACCATCTACATCCACATCGATGTTGTCATCGTAGCCAATACAGCGTTCATCTCCATCCGAGACACCATCGCCGTCGGTATCTATGAGATCATCACAACCATCTGGCACTCCATCTGTATCCACATCGGTGGTGTCATCCGAGCCGGGGCATAGGTCAGCAGCATCAGATACGCCGTCTCCATCTGCATCGCGTTGGCTGCCACTACAACCATCAGTGTAAACGGATTCACCTTCTGGTGTATTGGGGCAATAATCAGAATTATCCATAATCCCATCATTGTCTGAATCGATCGTACTGCCCACTTCTCTCTGTTCTTCACTGCAACCATCTGTGAAAATATCGACATTTGAGGGTGTTCCTTGACAAAGGTCATCATCATCGTAAACACCATCGCCGTCGGTATCGAAAATTAAGTGCAGTAATCCGTTCATAGCGGTTGCAATTCGCGTGTCCCATCTAGTTGCATGCTCACGTAATCCTGCTTCATTGAAGTGAATTGTATCATAGCGCCAATCTGTTCCATTGAGGTCATCGGTATGTGGGCCGGCAAACGTCAATGGGTCCGCATCGATGACTGCATCCTGACCACCAACAACCCAACTCATCTTGACGGGGTCTCCATTGGGGACGAAACCGACTCGTGCGAGAAACCAAGGGATTTCCACACCGGTATGTGCACGGCTACCCAAAACTACAGCAGCCATCATCTCAGCATAATCTTCAGTCGTAGTTCCACCTGCATTGCTTTCACCCTGATGCCAAAGAATGGCTCTTGCACCACTGGGTTGCACTGCATCAAGAGCTTCGGTGATACGTGGAAATAGGTCGTTTTCTGCAGGGACCCAGCGGTCAACTTGTGTTCCACCATAACCCACAGACAAGAATCCAATTGGAACATCGTATCGATTGGCAAGCAAATCGCCAAGCACCGGCCAAGGTGAACCACTATTCCCTGTGGCTGCAGGTTGCGGATCATGTCCAAAACGCCACCCGTCTGGCCCCCAAGTACTGACACGTGGGTCGGTGGGGGCCAGAGGGTACTCTCCATGATTGGCTGAATTAGATTGGCCCGCAACGATGAATACTTCTCCAACCCCAACTGGTTCGACGGTTAGAATGTCAAGTTGCTGGCCATCATTCATCAAACGGAATTCGAGACGGTGCCACCCTGTAGGCACATCGAAGTTTCCATAGAAATTGGAACCGATTGGAACTGTGACATGAATCCAATCTGAAGGTGTCCCATTATCCAAAGAAGTGTGCCTTCCTTCGATAGAATCGATAGTATGTTCAGTTGATCCATAAACTGGGAATGTGCCCATACTGTATTCGTCCCTCTGGACGATTTGATGGGAATCAGGGGATTCCAAATCGACCATGAGTCCGATTGGTGTTGGGCCTGGGTGAACCAGTACAGTCAGTGTTTTGATTTCATAATCCCCAGAATTTTGAGAAAATGTCCAGTCTGGATTGCCTTCCGAATCTGGATTTTTTCCAATTCCAATATCATCACCAGCACCATCACTTGCATACCCCCATGCACTGTAAGAAAATAGGGTCTCTCCGGATTCATAATCATGAATTTGCATGCTACCGTACCCGGCCGTATCATCACCACTTTGAATATCCCCATAATCAAACAATGAACCATCTGCATTGGGTACTCCATAGCCGTTGTTAGCGGCGTAATTTGTGCCCCAAAATTCGATTACACCGGTGTCAATTACCCCCAACCCTGTGAGGTTGGGATGATTGGACTCCACCTGCATATCGCTTAGCAATTGCTTGAACTCGACTCCTGAAGCAAAGGTTGGGATGCCAATTTCTTCTGCGTACATGGTGAGACTAGGGAATGAAACAAACACCCATATTCGGTCTTCATCAGGTTTCTGTAATTCTAAGTGATATGCAACTCGATCAAAGGTGAAATCAATGGTCGCACTGTCGTCAATAGAATAGGGAATTTGATCATTGTTGAACTTACCATCGTCCGGTATGTTGAGCTGGTACACAGTCGTGTAATTGGCTGACTCGGAGACATCGCTACCAACCGATTCACGAATCGTAATATCGTGCGGAATAAATTCCTCAGGCGCAAGGCCGACCCATGGAACTGCAAGCAGTAAGAAGGTGAGCAGGAGGGCTGCTTTACGCTCGCGCATGTTCGGGGGGAGGTGTATTTCTCTATAATCGGTTGTGACTCAAAGCGTTGCACACATAAATTTAGGTTGAGCATGAGAAAAGTAATTGAAATACTTCCATGTGGATTTGATTGATGATGAACTTGCTAGCCATCGTTTACGGTTTGGCTTTCATTTTCATTGGGATTTCTCACTTCAAAGAACCACAGAAGTTTGTTGAGATTATTCCCGCTTTCCTGCCTTTTCCGCTCATGCTGGTTTACATCTCGGGTGGAATGGAAATTGCGGGCGGTATAGCAATTATTCACCCCGAAACCAGAATCATTGCAGGGAGATTAATCGCTTTGTTTCTAATTGGAGTTTATCCAGCAAATCTCTACATGTGGACCCATGATGTTGGATTCAACGGTACTGTATTTACAACTCCACAGCACATGCTTCGATTGTTGGCACAATTGTTGCTCATCATTGCGGCACTCTACCTCTCTGGTGACTTGAATTTCAGTGAAAAATCAGCCTAGTCATTTTGTTTGCAATACAGCGGTGAAACACTCGCTTATAACTGCACAGAAGAAACTCACGGTGTTACATTACCCTGGGGTTTGAATCTTGGCGAATTCTTCAATCTTCATCCCTCTCAATTTTGGCTGTTTTATTGCCACCCTGTTGGCAGGATTTACGATTTATCAATATACTGAATTCTGGTGGCTTTGGTTGGTCACTTACCTCATTGTCATCATCAGAATTTTCAAACAAGAACATCCCAAATCTACCGCCAGAAACATGGCTATTGATGCCCAACCCATTGCAATACCTGAAATGGATGGTAATGGAAAATCTGTGGTTGTCATCGGCGGTGGCATCAGCGGTTTAACGGCTGCCAAATATCTCTTAGAAGCCGGTTGTCAAGTTGAATTGATCGAACAGAGAGGTATTGTCGGGGGCAACAATGACCCCTACCTTGAAAATGATCAGCATCACTCGACGACAGTCATCATCACACTACCTGCTCAGCAACCGCATTATTTGCAATTATGTCGAGAATATGGAATTACTCAAACTCCACACGAATTTGAAAATCTGAAGGGGTCGATTGTATTCGGTGATCGAGAATTGAATACGAAAATGGGCTCTGGCATGGGTGGTTTTTTGAAATTCATTTACCGTGAGGCCACTCTCAAGGAATTGTTTGATGGGTTCCTTATTTTCTTCAAATTTTATCGACAATACAAATTGAGACCGGAATCGTCCAAGAGTGTTGCCGAGGTATTGGGGAAACGGTTAGCTAATTCAACCGTGTTCACACATTTCTACATGCCATGGGTCGGCATCAATACCTGGTGTCGGTTTGAAGACGTTACACGTCAACCAGCTCATGTCTTTGCAAGTTTCATTTTTGAATATGCATTGACATTGGATATCCGTGATAAGACGGCTAAATTCAAGGAAGATCATTGGTGTGTGTTAGATGGTCGCCTGATTCATGCAATGAGAGGTAGTCTACTTGAAAATGAACACTATTCTCAGAATCTCAATACGAAAATTGAAAACATTGAGCGCCTGCAAGATGGAACTTTGGTGGTCAAGTCCAAAGGAGGTGGAAGTTGGACCTGTGATGCTGTTGTAGTGACCACACAGCCCACACAAGCCTTGCCTATTCTAGATGAGGTTGCACCGAATATATTGGTTGAGGAACTGGAGAAATGGAAGCAGATGGATTGCTATGTACTATTCCATACTGATTTTTCAGATATTGGTAATCGGCCTTGGTTGCATCAAACTCACAGGAATGAGGATACAGGGAATTACTACATCACCAACACAATCAAACCAAGAATGGGTGATTTGGATGCGAAGTACCTCATCACGTACGTGTACAATACGGATAATTATCTAGATTTCAAATCGAATCGGATGGATGATTCAAAAATGGTCAAAATCTACGAGCCAAAATTACCCATCTTCAGTTTAGAGAATTCAATCGATCGGAATGCTGTTTGGCGGGACATTGATGCGCAATGCACAGATGTGTTTTGGACACAAGCGTGTCGCTCGGGATTGCAATATCACAACAATGGTATCCTAAGTGCAAAACGTGTGGTTAGACGAGTCTTGAACCTCAACTGGTAGTTTACCCAACTGTTGTATGGGGACCCTCTGCTCAAGATAGTATATCACTCAGGCAATCCTTGTCAATCGCCTTGCGAATACATCGCGCAATTCTCTGACCGGTTGAAAGACCGGGTTCGTTGATGTCCGAATAGGGTGAACCGCCAATGGCTACATTGGAACCAGCGACGATTCGGGCGCTAATCTCAAAGACACGGAATTCGAGTTTGTCTGTGACAATCGTCTCAAGGCAAAATGGTCCGATCATACCACGGGCATCTTCTTCCAATTCAAGTGAGGCTGCTACTGCACCTTCACCCAAGCGGAAAGCTTCAGGAAGCAAAGACTCTCGAAGTACCGCCGGTGTATTTCCAGTAACCACGAAAGATGGTTCCAACCCCATGTCCCGTAGGTCTCGCAAACTGCCTAACTTGTAGAATTCGTCAACATTGGCTTCGTCACGACGATCGATACTCATCAATTCGAGGCGTCCGCAATTCTGACCCTCCCGACTGCCCATGCCTTCGACTTGATACCCGTCTTCCGCAATCGGATCGAAAAAGAACTGGAAATAGTATCGAGTCCCGAGAACGTACTCTTGAATGGTAAATTCCTCTTCCAAATCGACGTTGCGCCTAAAATCACGGAAATTTCGTGCGATAAAATAGCCACGACCACCTTTGGCACCCGCATACTTGATGATGACTGGACCATCGATTTCATGCGGGTCTTCAATCACTTTAGGCATAGTACAACCACCAGATTCGAGCCATTGACGCTGCAATTCACGACTGCCTTCCCATTTCAGGATTTGACGATTGCCAAAGGTTGGAACTTCGAGGGTGATGAAATTGGCGGGGCTCAGGTACTCAACCAATGACCCGTGTGGAATAATAATCACGTTGCGCTTGCGCAACTCTTCCGCTTTGTCTAGAAGTTCCAAATAATTGTCCAGAATCATCCATTCATCAGGTTCTGCCCCAGGAAATGCTTTGTACATCTTTTGACGATCTTTTCCAACACAAATTCCGAGTGTCCGGAAGCCCTCTTGTCGGGCCCCATGAAGAATCTGAAGAGATGAGTGCGAGGCAATTACACCAATCGTAATCTCAGCAGGATTGTACGCCGCGAGCCAATCTGGCAGGTGCGGGTGAGTGGTCGCCATTAGGGACGGCTCCGGTGTCGGGTAATTATCGCTTACGGAAATAGCATGGTCACTTGAGGGAGACTTGGAGCAGAAATTCATATGGTTGATATAGGTGATGCTACAACACAGTATCTCGTGATTCTGATGTCTTAGCGCACCTGATCTGCACCATATTGGTCACAGGGGCGTAAGCGCTAGATGGATATAAGAAAAGAAAACGGAAACACGAAGCAAGCAAGAGAAATTCAGAAACTGGTAATGCAACTAATACAACTTTGGATACCAGCACTAGAGGATGAACTACACGGACAGAAGAGTGCACTCAGAAGTCGAGCAATGAAACTGATGGGACTTTGGATAGAGAGATTGGAATTTGAAAATGGAGAAGACCGCCTGAGAAAAGAAATTTCTGAATGGGAACGAGAGAACAACGAATTGAATTTTGGCGAGGACCAATACGATTGGGAATTCCAATATGAACACAGTTGAAAATGTCAAAACCCTCTGTGAAACCTAACGGTGGAGGGGGCAAGACATTCAAGCGTCAAACTACTCCGCGTATTGTGCAAAGATTTGCTTAGGGGTGCTGAAATGGAATTCAATGTTGAAGAAGAGAGTTTCTTACTCCCCACATTGGCATTGATGTTTCCTGACTCGAAGAAGTCTAAATTGCGAAAAATGTTGACTGAAGGCAGGGTATTGGTCAATGGAATACCTGTTTACAAGGCCAAAGAATTACTCGTGAAGGGCAACGCAATTACGATTATCAATCTCTCGGAAGCGATGAAAAAATCCCCCCCTCCCAAACCTAAAAAACAATTTTCAAAACTAAAAATTATATCTGAGGACGATTATATTTTGGTTGTTGAAAAGCCATCTGGTTTGCTTTCTGTCGCCACGGACAAACTCGAGAAAGATACGCTCCACAGTCGATGTGTGGATCATGTAAAGCGCCAATCTGAACGTGCATGGAGCCATATTGTACATCGATTAGATCGCGAGACATCTGGAGTTATGGTATTTGCCAAAAGCCGAGAAATCAAAGAATACCTACAGGCCCAGTTCGCCCAACGGGATGTCGAACGGATGTATCATGCCCTAGTGGAGGGGGGGCCTGAAAATTCCGAAGGTACTGATTCATCTTGGCTTGTGGAAAACAAACATCTGCATGTCAAACGTGTCAAATCAACCTTCAAAGGTTCAAAACAATCCATCACTCATTGGCAAGTTGAAGATCAAGATGAATTTGTATCTTTAATGGTTATCAAAATTGATACGGGTCGCCGCCATCAAATACGCATGGCAATGCAATTCTTGGGTTGTCCGATTGTTGGTGACGTTGGACATGGGGCGGAAACCAACCCTCTCAACCGAATCTGTTTACATGCAACTTCACTCGGGTTTTTGCACCCAGAAACCGATGAATTTGTGCGATATGAAACAAATGTACCCTTTGCAAATCGCATTAAAATCGATTCTGAAACCTGAACGGTGAGTGGGGCAAGGCATTCAAGTGTCAGGGCGATGCGAAATCATGGGCGGAGGATATTCGGGTGGCGGAAGCGGCTCTAGTTACACCTATGGTGGATATTTGGGATTGCATGAATTATTGTCACTTCAACGTGACCAAGATGGTGTTTCAAATGATGAAATGCACTTCATTGTCACACACCAAACCTTCGAATTATGGTTCAAACAAGTAATCCGGGAATTGAGAGAAATTCGCGACATTCTCGCAACTGAACGCGTTCCTGAAGCACAGGTTCCGAAGGCAGTGGAGCATCTCGGAAGGGTAACTGAGATTTTCCGATTGCTTGCAAGTCAATGGAAAGTAATGGAAACATTGACTCCACAGGGATTCCTCGCATTCAGGGATGGTCTAGGGACCGCTTCTGGATTTGAATCATTTCAGATGCGCGAAATGGAAATAATTCTCGGCCTAGAGACCGTTGGAAGAACTTCAGACATGGACCCTCTCGGCCACTTCCGCAAACTCGCCACACGTGGTGAAGAAGATGCGGCTGCACTAGCACGACTTGAAGCCGCATTGGAAGAAACTACATTGGTCGAAGCTCTGACCAATTGGCTTGAACGAACCCCAATTATGGGTTCATTCTATGGTGCTACAGATGATGCTGCGGCTGTACAAAATTATGTTGATACACATCTAGCGGCATATACTGGTATTGGAGATGCTGCTAGTGCGCGTATGGAAGCACAGGGTGTAGACAATATCGAGGCTGTCAAGGCTCGCTTTACAGCAGCCAGCCAAGGTGCAATTGATTTCCTCAAACCCAATGGCGAGGTTAACCGTGCACGGGCAGGATTGTTATTCATCGAATCGTACCGAGAACTCCCATTACTCGCTTGGCCCCGTGTCCTCGTCGATGCTGTGGTTGAACTAGAGGAGAGCATGGTCCTCTTCCGCACACATCATGCACGCATGGTTGAGAGAATCATTGGCCGCCGTGTCGGTACAGGAGGTTCATCAGGTGTAGATTACTTGGATGCTACAACCAAATATCGAATCTTTGGTGACCTCTGGGGTGTTCGAACAATCCTTCTGAAATCAGAACTTCGACCTACTTTGAAAAATGGCGACATCTATGGATTCGCCGGTGATGGAACAGATTGATACGCACTAACAAGGAGCGGTGAATATGGTTGAAGTTGTCATCTGTGCTGTGGCCCGCACACCTGTTGGTCGCTATCGAGGTGCACTAGCCAACCAATCGGCGGTTGACCTCGGAATTCATGTGGTGAAAGGCTTACTTGCGCGTGCTGAAATCGATCCTGCTAGTGGAATCATTGATGATGTTCTGTTTGGGCAGGTATTGCAAGCCGGTGCGGGACAAGCACCAGCACGACAGGTTGCACTGGGTGCAGGAATGCCTGTCAGTACACCAGCAACTACTGTCAACAAAGTCTGCGGATCTTCACTCAAAGCGGTCATGATGGCAGCCAACAGCATTCGAGCCGGTGAATATAATGTGATTGTCGCTGGTGGTATGGAATCGATGACCAATGCCCCATATTTTGGGCATAAAATTTCGAAAACTGAATTTGGTGACATGAAACCAACAATGATTCACGATGGCCTCTGGGATGTTTACAATGATGAACACATGGGTAATACTGGAGAAACGGTTTCCGAAGAATTCGACATCTCCCGATTGGCTTCGGACACCTTTGCATCACGTTCGCATGACAGGGCTCTCGCAGCTTGGGACGAAGGGTGGATGAAATTCGAGGTTGTCGAAACCGCAGGGTTAGAGCGCGATGAGGGGATTTCCCCCGGTGGTGACTTCGGTGGTATGCGTGCGGTCTTCAAAGATGGAGGGAAAGTGACGGCTGGCAATGCATCTCAACTTTCAGATGGTGCTGCTGCTGTTCTGGTCGCCAATCGTGAAGTTGCAGAAGCGAACGGTTGGCCTGTACTTGGAATCATACTCGATTATTGTACAACTGGGGTTGAACCAGAGAGGGTGATGGCCGCACCAATCCCTGCCATTGAATTATTGCTCAATCGCAATGGATTGACCGTAGATGATTTGTCTTTTGTTGAACACAACGAGGCCTTTGCAGCTGCTTCATGTGCGATTGCAAAGGCATGCAACATTCCTGATGGGAAATTCAATCCACACGGCGGTGCTGTCGCCATCGGTCACCCATTGGGAGCAACCGGCGCACGATGCCTGATGACACTCATCAATGCACTTCGACGTACGGGTGGAGGGAAAGGCATCGTCACCCTATGCCTCGGTGGTGGCAATGCTGTTGCCATGCTCATTGAATCCTGATTATCGGAATCGCTGACCAATCATTTGCGGGAGATTTGATGGTGGTGGCCGCATCAAGGGTGGCGGAGCTTTCTTGCGCCCTGTGAACAGAACAATGATACCAAGTAAAACAACGATTGAGGACAACCCAATAATCACCCTGGCGTCTGTATCAATTGAAAACCCGCCGCTTGTCGAGGTGTTTCCATCACCATCTGGATCGGTGGGGTCAGGTGTTGGTTCAGGCTCCGGTTCTGGCTCCGGTTCTGGCTCCGGTTCTGGTGGATGCCAAACTGTGTACTTGACCGACCATGTGTGCGTAATGACCTCATAACCATCCGAAATAGAAACTGTTACTGAATAAATTGGGGTTGTTCCATTGTACGAACAAATTTCAGCAACATATTCACCAGTAATACCTTCACAATCGAATGGACCAATTTCAAACCAAGATTCATTGGATAAAATAACAACCCAATCTTCGCTGATGGTTAATTTCCAACTTGTTTGAATCTCCAAGACTGAATTACCTGAAATATTCACAAATGTCTGCAGAAAAAGTGTGTCTTCTGTGGCATTTAAGATGAATTCTGTATCCATTGGCAATACTGAAATCTGTTCTGCTCGATTGACCATTTCATCGATTAAATCGTTACAATTTTGATCGATTCCATCCCAAATTTCGGTTGCATCCGGATGTATGCTAGTATCATTGTCATCGCAATCAGCATACCAGCGAAATCCATCGCCATCCGAATCAAAATCGGGAATTAGAGGATTGGTGTATGTCACATTGAGTTCGTATCCGTCATCGAGACCATCGTCATCCGTATCATTGTCAAAGGGGTCTGTGAGATGTACATTGTATTCATTCAAATCGAGTAATCCATCTGAATCCGAATCAATACCCTCGAAATCTTCGTCAATCAAGTCATCACAATCATTGTCGATTCCATCGAGTGCTTCGGGCATCGATGGGTTGATCCAGGGGTCTGATTCGTTACAATCTTGGAACCAATACCAGCCATCTAAATCAGCGTCGGCATCAGGGGACAAGGGATTGGTACCATGGACTAGAACCTCATCACCATCGGTGAGATTGTCACCATCTGTATCCGGATTAGTCCAATTGGTTCCGTAAATGTGGTATTCAGGATAATCGGCAAGGCCATCATTATCTGAATCGGTGATATTGAATCCTTCATCCCAAGCATCGTTGCAATTGTCATCAATTCCATTGAGTAATTCAGACATCCCTGGGTGTATCTGTGGGTTGGAATCATTACAATCTTGGAACCAATACCACGCATCAGAATCGGTATCAGGGTCGAACACTAGTGGGTCACTACCGAAGAATAGAACTTCTTGAGCATCCGTTAGGCCATCACCATCCGTATCGTTGGATAGTGGATTTGTACCATACAAATTGACTTCAGCACCGTCGAGAAGTGTGTCATTATCGCTGTCTGAATCTAGTGGGTCTGTGTTGGTAACCATGACCTCATCATAATCGGTCAAATCATCATCATCGGTGTCGATATCATTGGGATCGGTGCCATAAACGTCTGTCTCGTTCTCATTGGTCAAACCGTCGCCATCCGAGTCGAGTACCATGGGGATACCATGAATCACAAGTTCCCAATCATTCCAAGTTCCAGTATCTCCGTTACCATCATCTTCGACCTTGAGGGTCCAATTTCCAGCTGATTGTTCATCCCAATTGTGAACCGTAGAAAACATCCAATTGCGATAATTGTTGTTTGAATCACTTTGTTTCTGAGCCAGTGTGCTCTCTGTACCTGATGGTGAGGTTAGCGTGATGATCAAATCACCTCGATAAACATGGTCGATATCAACGTAAACTTCGACGTGCTCGACTTGCAATCCATCGTTGATGATCACTGTATCATTGAGGCCTTGCGGTGAATCATCTGGGATGGCACTATTGATGGTTTGAGTTCCACTTGTGATGTTGATTGCTGGATTTACAATTGACCAATTTTCTGCCAAGGCAACTGCACGTCCTGCATCGACCGCCCCGTATCCATATTTGTGTGATACATCAAGGCCTGCACCATTTACGCCCCATGAACTGTCACTAGGGTCATTTTTCCGGGAACTGTGCACCAAAATATGTTGGACATCTCTCCAAGTCAAATTGGAATTTGCTTCAAGAATTAACGCAATGACGCCACTGGCTAGAGGAGTTGCAGAGGATGTCCCCCCAAAATCATCGGTGTAGTCGTTGTTTGTGTAGCCAGATGAACCTTCGATATCGGTGGTTGTAATTCCTTCACCATCTCCGTTACTGTGCGCTGCGACAAGTATGTTCGCCCCCGGCTCGGCGTAGTAGGATTGGTCACCCTCGTGATCAATTGCGGTGACGGCAATCGTTTGGCGCGCATTGGCATACCCGTCCTTGTTGGAATCATCATCTGACTCTAATCCATTGCCTGCTGCCCATGTGATGATGTTGCCTAGACCCCCGCGACCATTTGCTACATCGTCTTCAAAAGCGGCAATGGTCAAAGGACCAGGGGCCTCCAAAGTACTTCCATCATCACTTGGGCCCCATGAATTACTGTAGATATCAATCACCTGATTCGCGTGGCTGAGCGCATCAGCCTCTTTGGAGTCTGGAGAACTGCAAGCAATCAGCAACAAGCCTGCAAGATTGGCATCTGGGGCCGCTCCAGACACACCGACATTGTTGTTGCCAGTGGCAGCCGCAACACCGGCTGCAGCGGTTCCATGAGCGTTCCAATTTGATGGTGAGGGATTGCCATCATTTCCACAAAAGTCGTAATCATTGGTCGTGTCATAATTGGTGGTCAAATCAGGATGATCGTGATCAAGCCCGTCATCGACGATACCAATGGTCACACCTGTACCTTGGTAGGATGCCCATGCACCTGTGAGATTTGCATCTTCGCCTGCAAGACCACCACTGGTTTGACCTGTATTCTCCAAATGCCACTGGTCACTGAATTTGGGGTCATTTGGTGTCCACCGCGGTTGTTGTTGACGTTCAATCTCAGGGCATGCAATTTCAATTCGATTGGAATGCAGCCACTGCTTGATTTCGGATGGGTTCGCTTCCACCATCCATGCATTTGGAAGAAGTGGGGCTTCCTTACCAATTGAGTGCTGGCTGACCACCAGCCAATTGCCGTCTTGGGCTGGTAATTCGGTGCAACGTGCAAAGGCTGATTGAACAGCGGTTGAGTACTCAGAAAGATAGTCTGTTTCTTCGTAAACCTCAGTTGCAGAAACAATTGGTGAGAGGCTTGTGAAAATCAACAACAAGGTGATGCTGAGCCACTTCATGGCCTATAGGGCCATGACTTGGTTATTGAAACCATGTTTATGTCGTTCAATTAGACAGGAACTCTTGCACCGCAGATTCTACTTCCGAATCTGGCATTAAACGACGTTGGCTCTTGGCAATTTCAAACAGATGAGCAACCAATTCATCGCTTACTTCGTGTCCGTGTTGTTCAAGCCACCAAACGATGTTTGAACGACCACTCATATGCCCAATTCTGATGATTTGTTGTAAACCATAATCTTGTGCAGGTACCCCTGAATAAACACGGTCTGCGAGCCAATGATTTCCTTTCTTCATCGCCTTGATTACTGCACTGGCATGTACGCCTGTACCTGTTTCAAAGGCGTCTTCTCCGAAGACAGGATAATTTCTTGGCAATGCAACTTCGACGTATTCGTGTGCTTTTTGCATGTATTCATTGAGTAAGGTCAAATCATTCTCAATAACACCCATCAAACTTAGATTGACGAGTGTTTGGTCCAACGGTGCATTACCCGCACGTTCACCAACCCCCAGTGCGGTTCCGTGGATGACATCCGCACCAGCTTCCGCCGCAGCCAGATTATTGGCAACACCGAGACCCCTATCTTGATGTCCGTGCCAATTGACTTCAATGTCACGACGTTTGACACCAGCGTCCGGAATAACCTCCTCTTGGATATAGGTTAGGAGTTGCTTGACACCGTTTGGTGTTACGTGGCCACAGGTGTCACAAACACAGATTCGATCCGCACCCAGTTCAATCGCCCGAGTGTAAACTTCCTTGATTTCCTCTGGTTTTGATCGTGTCGTATCCTCGGTGACAAACATCACAGGAATGTCATTGTCAACCGCGAATGAAACTGCTTTCTCCGCAGTACTGAGAATCCGTTCCATGGTCCAATTTTCTGCATATTGGCGAATGGGACTGGTGCCGAGGAATGCACTTGCCTGAATTTTTATTTCGTGCTTGGCTTGTAAATCGACAAGGGGTTCAATGTCTGAAACCACTGTTCGAACCGCACAACCCGGCCGAATACTGTAATCGTTATCGACAATATGTGATAGCATAGAATCGATATGCTTGACATGGAATGGGCCCGCACCTGGGAGGCCAAGATCGACTTTCTGCACGCCGAGGCGCTCCATGTAAGACAATAACTCAATCTTTTCTTCAATTGTAGGGTTGCGTGCACTTGGGCTCTGCAAACCATCCCGCAATGTTTCATCATCAAACCAGATTTCATGTGGGTGATTGGCAGCATTTCGATTGAATTCATAATTGACGATGTTCCAGTCAAAAATCAGGTCGCTTTCCTGCATTGGTTCCACCACTCGCACGACGTGCACCACCCGAAGGGGTGGTGGGGTGTATCAATCCGACGCCACAGAGGGTACGGAAACCGGTATTTTCCGGTTTTTCTTTGAGATAACTTTGAGCATTATCAAAACAAGGAATAAAATTGTCAACTCTGGACTGAACAAGACACTAACCAGTGAGACAAACATCAACCCCAAGTAAGATATGGATACAAAAAACGAACGAGCAGCAGATGGAATTCGCCCATCGGCATCTCTAGGCTCATGAATATCGATTGAAATTACTGATTGATTATACCAAATCCCAAGAACCAGTACGATGAGTGTGTAAATGTAAGCGGCAAGTTCCCCAACCTCTGCAGGGTTCAACCAAGGCATCGCTGCAATCCCAATTAGGATGAGAGCATAAACACGCATCTCAACCATAGTTCGTTGCGGTCCATGGACCCATGGCATCATCGGTATTCCAGCTTCTTTGTACTGGTCACTACGATACAATGCAAGGGCCCAAAAATGTGGAGGGGTCCAGAAGAAAATCAATGAGAACATGAGCCAAGGTAAAGCGCTACCCAAATCAAAAGGATTTGCAATAGATACGGCATCACCCATAGCAGCGGCCCACCCAACCAATGGTGGGGTTGCCCCTGCAATACCGCCAATAACAATATTTTGAACGCTCGTACGCTTCAACCATAGTGTGTAAATGAAAACATAAAACAAGATACTGAAAGCAGCCCAAAATGCTGCGACTTCATTGGCGAATTTGATGAGCCAGAGGGTCCCTGATACGGACAGAAATATCGCCCAAACCAATCCTGCTTTTGGAGAAATAGCGCCTCTGGCAATGGCTCTTTTTTCTGTGCGTCTCATTTGGGGATCGATATCTCGATCTAAAACATTGTTGAACGTGTGGGCTCCGCCAGCGGTAAGGTATCCGCCAACGAATACAATACCCATTGTTTCAAGTGTATTCAATAAATCAAAATCGAGGCGCCCTGCAGCATTCCAGGCTATCAAATCGTGGATTAGGATGGTACACATTGCTGTCACTTGTAGCAATGCCAATACACCTGGTTTCATGAGGTGAAACCAATCGGAAAAGGTAGCTGTTGTAGGTCCCACTGCCGCCTCCATAGACACCATGGGGGCAGAAGCAATCTATCAATGACGCCCTTACAGGGCGTCCCAATAATACAATCAATCTTCGTGAGGATCGACGTCAATGGGGATTAATGAGTGCTCATATTCGTAAAGCGCAATCTTGAGTGGATCGAGAACGAAGCGTACCTTCGCCTCTTCAACACCATAGAGTGCTTGCAACTCTTCAGTGAATTCATCACGAAGTTTCTGCTCACTCACATAGAGTGGAGCTCCCATGCTAATTTGTAGGGCTCGGGCACCGATAATTCGGGCCTTCTCAAAGCGGGTGTGGGGTCGTATTGCTTCAACCATGAAAATCACTAACAGCGGTTCGCTGCGACTCGGCGACTTGCCCGGGTGTCATAAGCCCATCGGGAGCCCCGTAGGGGCTTCGAACTCACTCCTGTTCAGCCAAAGTCGGTGATAGGGTCGTATTTCGAGCAAGCAAGGCAGCGAAGCCAATGCAAAGGAAAGAGATAGTCCCTAGGAGCAAATGCAGCAGAGATAGAATCTCGATAAACGTACCATTCCAAGTGAGAACATATGCACCACCAAGGACGATATTGAGGAAATATAGACCAATACAAGAATGTAGCAGTTTACGGATGGTTCCGCGTTCCATCCCGAGGGTATTCCAAACCAGCCAACAACCAACAATCACAACTACAAGACGATGCCCGAACTGGATATTGTCAACGAGGGAGCCGAAGAGATTACCACCACACAATGGCCAAGCAGAGAATGTACCGACGCCGCATGCGGCGTTCTGCCCCTCAGAGGTTGAAACAAAGGCACCGACAATAAGAACCACTAGAGTGGATAAGGTGAGGTCATACAGCCGTGGACGAAAACGAATGGTGTCCTCAGGATCTAATTGCATCCATTGTGGCAATTCACCCTCAGCATCCATCCAACGAACCCATGCCCACAATAGCGACAGGGCCAATGCCATCGCGAGTGTCAAATGAGCAGCGACAGACCAAGCTATGTTGTCATACATGACTGTGAGCATCCCCATTGCACCTTGGACGACGACGAGAGCCAAGGCGATTGTAGAGGCCCTGTATACCCCTGGCATTGTCGCTTTGCGTCTAAAGGCAAGGTACCATTGTAGAATACAGAGGGGGCCAAGAATCATTCCGGTGACAAAACGATGAATCCATTCAAGAAAAATTTCCCAAGTTTCGTATGTGATTTTATCTTCATCTGTTTTGATTTCTTCTGGGTTTTCAGCCCACCATTCCGCTTGTTCTTCGTGTGATAAATCGAAGCCCCATGTACCAAAACACTGTGGCCAATCTGGACAAGATACACCTGCATCATGAATGCGAACCGCACCACCCAATGCAACTGCTACCATGGTGAGCACAAATAGTGCAAATGGTAGATGGTGAAGACGGCGCCAATTACGACCTTCTGACATAACCTGCACCTCTGTCTACAATTACCCTGAATCAGTCAGCATCCTCTTCTTCAGATGCTTCGACATGTTCTTGTTCAGAAAGTTTAGGCCAATCGCGTTGCCATTCTGCATCGACACCTCCACCAGACCATTCACCTTCGATCATAATTTCTTCAACCTCAAAGTCTTCTCGCCAAATTGGCTCTCCACTCGAACCTGATACAATGAGACGGTTTGTGTTCTTGTCCAAACCCTTACGAATGATTTTTACACCACGTTTCACAGGTAATAAATGGCCAACAGGTGTACCTGGTGTTACGATTGGATTGTTTGCTGTACAAATGAAAATCCCACGAGATGGTGCAATAATATCTGCACTCTCCAATGGCCTTTGTGGATCGACAATTCTACCGATAACGTCCCCTGCATTGACAAATGAACCTCGGCCCACAAAGAGGTCGACCAAACCACCTTCATCAGCGCGGACCCATGTCGAACCACTGGCAAGCAAACGGAATTTGGGGCGAGCAGCGTTACCTGGAATAACATGTAGGCTTCTGAGTACATTCAGTACTCCATGAATGGCAATTTGGACCGCTTCATGATCAGTAAGATTAGCCCCCCCACCCTCATAGGTCAATGAACCGATTCCAAGAGAGGCTGCAGCCCTGCGCATCGACCCCTTCGGACCTTTAGAATCAAGGATTACCTCGATGCCAAATGCACGAGCAATTCGGTTGCTAGATGGATGTGCAAGGTCAGCTCGAACTTGTGGCAGATTGTCACGGCCTCGAGCCGCTGTATGCAAATCTAGAAGGAAATCGGAACCACTGATGAGTTCGTTGAGAATACGATGAGCGACTCGCCCTGTGGTTGAGCCCATTTCTGAACCAGGGAACTCGCGATTCAAATCACGGCCATCTGGAAAGTATCTTCGTTGACGATTAAAACCCGGTGGGTTCAGGACTGGAGCCAGACGAACTGTTCCCGCCATCATTTCAGGATCCAAGGGTCGACCTGCACCAGTAAACACGTTCTGTGACAGTAAACTCGCGGCAACTTGACCAACCATTTCGTCACCATGAACTCCACCGGTGATTGTAATCGTTGGACCTGGACGACGTCCATGAATGATGGTAACAGAGGTTGGCCACGAATCACCCAACTTGACATCAAGCAATGGAAATTCAATTTGTCGAATCGTACCAGGTTTGATTCTCTTGCCAAAGAAGCGATGCTGTTTCGCCCCAGAGAGGCGATCCCAGTCGGGTCTCGAAGGTTCGTGGGCATCGAGAGCGCGCTCGATTTCCTGACGTCTTTTGGTGGGAATTTGATTACTGACCTTGAGTGTCTTGGGACGCTTCGGTCGTGAATCATTCTTTTTTTTGGCCTTTTCAGGCATGGGACCATCCCCTCCGCTCAAGCGGTTGTGATTGTTCGTTTCATGCACCCCTCTTTGAAGGAACCGTACAAAGGACTCCGTAGGAGTCAATTGCCGCAGTGAACCCTCAAAGGCGGTCGATTCCCTGCTGGCATCATGGAAGATGAAAGCGTGCAAGAGCGACACGCTCCGAACAGTATCTGCTTTGGATGTGGACCGGCAAATACTGATGGATTGAAAATTCGCTCATTCCCTATTGAAAATGGTTTGAAAATGACATTCCAAACATCGGATGCGCATCAAGCATTTCCCGGTATGATTAACGGTGGAATCATTGGTACTTTACTCGACTGCCATGGCAATTGGACCGCTGCGATGGCTATCATGGCCGAGCGTGGCGACAATGCTCCACCTTGCACGGTAACTGCACGATATACCGTCAAATTACGACGACCAACGCCGCATGGTGTACCGCTTGAAATCACAAGCCAAGTTGAATCACTGGATGGGGATCGGGTTGAAATTAGCATGACACTGATAGCGGATGGTGAAGTATGTGCTCGGGGTGATGGGTTGTTCGTCGCTGTCAAGGAAGGTCACCCTGCGTGGCATCGTTGGCATTGAGTTCTGGGTCATGGTAGAATGAGCCATCTTCTTGCTCCCACCACCATCGACCCTGAGGGTCGATGTATGCGGTAAATCCTGTTGATTGATCATACACACCGCCTCCAATGAGATGGGTGTGATCTGGGACGTGATAGGTCTCTGGCGTTTCTTCGATTTGCTCAGGAGATTCAGACTCTTCATCGTCTTCCTCTAATTCATCCTCAAGTTCTTCTTCAAATTCACGCCGTGCCTTCAATTTGAGGGCTAGAATGACGGTGAAAACCGAGAGAGCGATTATTGCCAAAACCACCATAATTGCGAGCACCGAACTGACACCTCCACTCGATTGTGGGGTGGATTCCTCATCATTTCCTGAATCATCAACCGATTCCGTTTCCTCGGCTGGGATGTCGATTTCAAGTTCAGATATTGTCACAAGATTCGCACCGTCTGTTACTCGAATATAGAGGTGGGTATTGTTCCAATCATCCCACAGAATCAAGCTATCTTCTGGGTAATCTGACCACGTTGAATTGTCGGCTGACCATTCAATTATCGATGGCCCACTTCCTTCTCCATCATCGATACTCAATTCGACAACCAGTTTGGATACAGGGGAACGTTTGGCTTCGATTTGCTGAATGGAAACGATGGGGGCTTGTCGGTCAACACGAATCCATGTTGCATCAGCGGGCCCCACGTTACCAGCCGCATCGATAGCACGAACCTCAAATGAGTAGCGGCCATCCATCAACATCGTGAGATTGATAATCAACTCGTTTTCGTTCACAGGGGCCCACAATCCGCTAGCCCAACGGACTTCATAATGCGATACCCCGGATAGATTATCAACGACAGGAGACCACTGAATGACAATCTCATCCGAATGCATCCATTCATCCAGAGATATGATTTCAGGCGCTGGAGGGGGGACCAGATCGGTTTCTGTACTGGCATCTGCTGTCACTAATCTCAACTGATAGGGACCACCAGGGTTGGCCGGATCCCATGTGACGCGGATGTGGTAAAGCAATGCCATACCTTCTGAATCGTCATTCAGTGCAGAGATTGTTATCCAACGAACATCATCATCCACTATTCCTTGACCCAAGGATGCTGAGCCATTCAGAACGGCGACCTCCAGATGAGCACCCTCAGCACTGAGAGCAAAGGTGGTCTGATTACCCGCATCAATGACAATCGCATACCAATCGACCTCGTCAAGACCCATGAGACAACCGTCCAACGTGAGATTTGGGTTGGCACCTAGATGGTGCGCTGATGAGCGGGTCGAAGCAGCATCCGAGGAGAAATTGCCATCTGTCTGAGAATCGTCGCAGCCAGGCAATGTCTCCCCCGCTGGTGGTGGACTGTTCGAATCGATTGTGAGTGTGTTATTGGACAAACGAATATTGTTGCTCTCATCGTCTTCATAGTGTTCTTCTCCAACATCGATTACGAGAACGACCCACCAGACACCTTCGACATCACCCACCAAATTGACGACTTGAGAATCAGCCAGGGTGGAACCGCTGAGAAGTGAGGGGACGCGGGATTGTGAAAGGCGAATGTCACCGCTCCCAAGATAGCGATCTTCAGATAACCAAATTTCCACATCGAATCCAAGCGCTTCTTGACCAAGGTTCTCAGCGCTCCAATGAATCGTCACCGTCTGTCCCGGTTCAGCAGATAATGGGGATTCAACCCATGATGCCAACAAATCCTTCGCTGGGGCGGAAATGGTGAATGCGACGCTGGCGGCGACGTTGTTGTTCTCATCATCTTCTGCTACCTCCGAAGCGGTGTCGACAATCACGACCCAATGGAATTGGCCTACATGTTGCCCAGGAATCGTGATAGTGCGAGTCACTTGAGTTGTAGAACCACTTGTCAGGGGATCGATACGGAAACTGTCCACTTGAGTGTCATCTGTTCCGGCTTGAGCATCCAGGGAGAGCACAAGTTGAACATTGAAGGAACTAGCATCTGAACCACCAGAATTACTGATGTTCATGTACACGGTCGTAGACTGGCCGCTTACGGCATTCTCTGATGCGCTAATTGAATCGATGACAATGTCAGCTTGTTCAACACAGAATTGACCGCTTGACGGCATGGCATTGTTGGTTTCATCCATCTCTGCAATCGAATCATTGGGGTCGACAATGATGCCCCAATACCAGCATCCGTCGCCTAGATTAGAAGGGATTCCGAGATTGATATTTCCGGACCATGAGCCACTCTGTGCGATTGAATTCGCCACATCGGAACCAATCAAGACGTCATTTCCCCCTGATATGGAAGAGTCACTAGAGAGATAAATGCTGTAATCGACATTGGTGACATCCTCCATGCCGGCATTCGCGATTTGCACCGAGACCTGAGCCGTCCCACCCCTCACTCCTGAAGTGGGGCCTGTGACAGAAGTCGGTTCAAGGTCAGGGCCACAATCAATGACGGTCAATTGGGCACTGCTTGAGGCGACGATGTTGTTGTTCTCATCGGTTTCAGAAATATAATCACCATAATCGGCGTAGAGGCCGACGTAGTATGTGCCAGGTGTGATACTGGTGGGCAGTGTAGCCATCATACTCGTGTGTGTATAGGATGGGACGTTCGGCGTTCCACTGGCGTATCCCAGTGAGGTTCCTGTGTAGATTGCAGAAACCGAATTCCCCGTTGAAACCAATGCCTCATAGTAGTGGGACCCAGCATTGTCCGTTCCTAGGTTCGTAACGGTCAGAGTGATGTAGATGTCAGCACCCTCGCAGACCTGTCGATAGCCCGAATCTACAGAAATTGATGTCGCTTCAAGGTCGTAATCAGGAACGGTGATGTAAATCGAATTCCCCACTTCAATATTGTTGGTCTCATCACCCTCATTCACCCGACTACTACTATCTGCAATGATGCCGAAGTAGTACGTTCCTTGGGCTAAATTGCTGGGCAATGTTGGACTGTAAGTTCCACTTCGATAGGAACCTCCTGATATGCTGCTCGCTTGCTGAGTCGAACCGAGTTTAGTATCGCTCGTAGTGATGGTAGAATCCGTTGAAATGTACATCTCCCAGTAGAACCAACCCGATGCATCATCGCCATCATTGTCGATTAGCCAAGAGATGCTCACCTGCTGTCCGGCCTGTGCCGAATTTGGACCGGATGGAGAATCTGGAACCAAATCTGCGGGCTCTTCGATGTCGATTCTAGAACTGGATGAAACGATGTTGTTGGTTTCATCGAGCTCATTCACACCATCACGATTGTCGGCAATCATTCCAAGGTAGTGATACCCTGTATTCATCCCTGTGGGGATGGGGACATTGTATTCGTAACTGGAACGATAAGACCCGCCACTAATACTGCTCTCACTGAATTCATCGACGAATGTATCCGATGTGGTGATTGTGGAATCCGTGGAAAGGTACAGTTTCCAGTAAAATGACCCTGAATAATCGGTCCCGAGATTGTCGATTCGATACTGCACGGTGATGGTGTCACCCATGGTTGCAGAAGAGGACGATGTGCTGACCGAAGTGGCCTCCAAGTCAGGGAGATCTTCCTGAAGTGTAATCTGGTCGCATGTGCGGACATTGTTTGATTCACTGGCTTCATCGACATCGGAGTCGACATCAAGGATGTAGCCCCAATAATAGACCCCTGCATTGATGCTCGAGGGGAGTCTAGTGCTGCTTGACAGTGAATCGGTTCGGTAACTGCCCGAAGACAGGCTGGACGAGTATTGGTCACTGCCAACCTGTGTATCGCTGGTTGTAATCGTTGAATCAGTGGAGAGGTACATCGCCCAGTAGAAGGTCCCTGTCGATTGACCATGACTGCTGGAAACATCGTTTTCATACTGAATCGAGATGGATGAATCGAGATAGTCCCCAATGGTGCCCGTCGCTGGTGTTGAGCAAGAAGAAGAGGTCGTACGAGGGACGAGATCGGACAATTCGTAGACATGGACGCGCCCAGAATCGTAATCATCGTTGTTGTTCTCATCAGATTCGCTGACTTGACTGTTGATATCGACGATCATGCCGACGTAGTAGTAACCACCAGTCATCGATGAAGGGATAGTCACACTCTTGGTCGATGAGCGGGTGCTACCTGCAGAAATGCTCGACTGCGACCAATCATCCAACTGAAGGTCACTGGTTGTGATTGTTGTATCAGTGGACAGATACAGCGCCCATCGGAACGAACCTGACGATGAATCACCATCGTTCTTGATTCTAGTGCTGATACTCTTGGTATCTCCAGCATCAGCGGTGCTCCAAGAGGCTGAAAGGTAATCGACAATCAGGTCTGGACCACTTCTCCCTCTCGTCTCCATCAGTTCATCGGAATCAGAGAGTAGAGCCTCATCGGTAGCTGGAACAATGGCCAGAATCATCGACGCGAGGACAGCCATAACGGCGATGCGAATTAGGGTTCCACTAGACACCATGGGCAGTCAGCGTAACGGGTGTTGACCGAATATGTTGTGGTGGACATAAAAGGCCCAAGTATTCGGTCATATTGATGAACGACGAGGTTGAGGATGGGGTATGGAGGATGAAGAGAAGCTACTGGCAAGACTTGCTGGTTATGTGGTTCACACCATGCACCAGATACCTCAACTTAGTCAGCTTCCAGTGAATGAATTACAAAAGATACCCCTCGGAAGACTTCGCAGAGATGCGACCAGACTCCATGCTGTGTGCCGATACCAGAAAGGAATGAAAAAATCTGAAATTTCTGGACCGACTGATGTTCGGTGTGTCGATGTCCATCCAGTGGCATTAACCGATGATTGGCAACGTTATGCAGCATTCCTACTCTATCATGAATTTCTGCACGCATTAGGATTCACTGGACACGACAAGGCTTTTCGAAATCTTGAATCATTGTGGCCTGATCTCGAAGCCAAAAACATGGGTAAATCGTTTGGAAATCATTTGCGGAAAAGAGCCGCTAAATGGCTTTGGACATGCCCACAGTGCTCCAAAGAGCATCCGCGTACTCGCAGAGGTCGAGGAAGATATCGCTGCCGTGAATGCCAAGTTGTTTTGTTCGATGTAAAAGTCGAAGCGGATAGGCCGAAGGGCTAAACAGCCGCGCCTCCGCCTCGGGCCATGAATTGCAGAGTAACTCTCATCACTCTGACTCTATTCTTACTCTCGCTGACTCCGGTTGTGGTTGCTGATTTATCAACCGAAAATCAAACGCTGAATCTCGTTTGCTCAAATGATGCTTGTTCATTGTCATCTGATGCGGTTGGGGATACAGTACTGAGTAAAGAAGAAAGAGATGCAAACCTAGTCCAACCGGTTACAATCACACTTGAATTCCCAATGCGACCTGATCAAACGAGTGTGAGTCTGCTCCCTAATATGGTGGAATCAATGATTTTTGATTTCAGAATTCAGGAGGATGAAGTAGGAATAACCCGGCCGGATTTGTACATTGAACTCATCTTAGGGCCCTCAACAAATTCATGGACGATTTCAGCTCCCGAGCCTAGTGAAACACCTGGTAACCAAGCCCCATATGTCTTGGAAAATGAGGAATTGGAACTCACAAATGGGCGTATCCTATCTCCTCTGGACCAAGTTCTATTGCGAATTTCATTTGACATCAATCAACCAGTTACGTGGGAATTGCATCTCGCTGGAGATTCCACCATTGAGTTACCCATTGAATGGAGTATTGATGTAGATACTGCAAATGTCGATGAGCCCACCAGCCTCACAGAGCCACGTTCGATTACACTCATCGGTTCAACCACATTTGGGGGCTTAATGGGAAGTGATGTCGATTGCTACCACTTCGATGTGGATGAAAAATTGAGTGCACTCACAATTATAGTGGCATGGGAGGTGACACCACTTGAGGTCGAACAATCACACACCGTTCCAGAATTTTGGGATGAACAAGGGCGTTCTGAAGATACACCTGAAATTCGTACCCGATATGAAGGGGAAATTGTTGTCAACGAATACCGATGGAGTGAGCCAGAGGCGGGCGAACACACACTTTGTTGGACCGGAACGAATGATCACTTCCAATCGTACAGTTTCACCGGTTCACAATCTATTTTGGGGGTAGGAAGTACAACACCTGAGGAATTCTCTGGAGAGGCAACTTGGGATTCTGGGACCTCGCAAGTCGGTCAATTGGATAAATCAAGTGGCACCTCTGGTGCAGGTGTTTTCACGATGGGTGTGGCTGGCATCGGTATCTTTGTCGCAATCATTGGATATCTGATGCCTTTGTCATCGCCTTGGTTGCCCCGATTCATGCTTCCTATGGCAATCATATTGCTATTGTTTGGTGGTATTATATCTCCCGCAGTCTCCATTTCAAACGAATCACCAAACCCTGGTGAAATAACCTTTGATGAACTCTTAGAACAACGTTTAGAGCGGATTTATCAAGGTGTCATCAATGATGATGAAGGCGAATTCGGTCCGCAATGGTATGGTGGGTTTTTGGGGGTGGCTGCCGGTGAAAGATTGCAATTGATGTTAACAATCGAATCTACACATCCCCTCGGTGATGGAAGATGGCAAATTGAGGCTGCTGAACTCGACGGAGTAGATTTGGATCGGTTGGTATTTGGAAAATTGAATGATGGGCGACTTTCAGCAGAAAATGAAGTGCGTTTTATTCTACGTTCGGGTCGGCTCCTTGCCCTTGATCTATTACTGTTGGAAGCATTGCTCATCGTTGATGAAGAACCAAGAGGGAATATATTGCACATTGACTGGGAAATGGTTTCTGACCAGGGTATGGGTTCATTCAGTTCCCCCGCATGGGTCAGTCGCCCGAATACGGTTACTGCTAGTGATTGGAATGATGTGACTGAAGCGGTCAAACCAGAACTATTGTCGGTTTCATTTTGTGATTGTGGAATTGATGCCATGGAACTCTCAATTCGTTCCAATGAAGTCTATGCAAATGATCTCATCTCCCCAGGTGGAATCGAATCATCAAACGGACTTATCCCGCATGATTTCTGGGTCGCAATACTCGGCCTAGTGGTATTAGTATGTGCAGGATTTGTTGAGAAAGAGCGACGTGAAAAAGGATTGGCACTCGCCGAAAAAGTACTGAATCAGTAGTAATCACTCTTCTTCGGTATAACTCTCAAGATCATCAGGAATTCCATCCCCATCACTGTCATCCTCCTGATCAGGGATAGAGCCGAGCATTTCGTCAAGCATAGCACGTTCTTCTGCATCGAGATTGTGATCACGGAGTGCCTCGACAATCCGTGCCAATTGTTTATCGCTTAGACCAAGAGGACGAGCTGCTCCGACGATGAGATCGAGTTCAGCTTCAGATACATGGTCATCCTTCAATGCGGACTCGATTGCTGCACGAGTCGCCATTCGGGCTGCACTTCTCTCAGGAACCTGTAACACACGAGCAAGGGCACTCAATTCAGTCATTTCTTCATCGGTTAAGATGCCATCTTCGTAGGCCATTTGGTAGGCCTCATAAAGGAGTTGTTGATACTTGTCAGGGTGCAGGAGGACGTCTCGGATCAAGCCGTAATCGATACTGTCACTTTCGTCATCCATGTCAAGTCGGACAATCGAAGCACGCACCTCTTTCAGGAGCATATCCTTGATTCCATGGCCGAGTAAAATGAAGCCCATTGAGACAACTGCTGCACCGAGCCATTGCATGACACCGGTCTCAAAAAGGCCCCCTGGATTGAACAATTGATGCAAACCCATCGTCACCATTGCAGCGCCGAGTGCGACCTCAAACCAGTCATTGATATCCGGTTCGTCATCGAACAGAGCAAGGCGGGATGCCAACTCATTTTCGGCATCGTGGGTGTTTGCCATCGTGCCTGCTTAAACTACGGGAGCACTTCAGACTTCCGCGGCTTGAGACCCGTATCCTTTTGGGCGGTGAACGATGGTCATCACCCATGGTCGATGACGTACGAGAACTCGGCCTCCCACCTAATGTCGTAAAACTACTCGTTGATGTGTGGGGTATTACTCGCCTCCACCCTCCACAAGCGGAAGCGGTTCCAATCGCTCTTTCAGGGGAAAATTTGCTACTGGCCATCCCCACTGCAAGTGGAAAAAGTTTGGTCGCCTATCTGGCTATTCTTCAAAAATTACTGGTTGACCAACCTGGAAGTCGTGCGTTCTATCTGGTTCCACTCAAAGCTCTCGCCGCAGAAAAAGTTGAAGAATTACGTGAAGCAGGTGATGCTCTAGGTCTCTCGATTGGCATGGCTATTGGTGACCGCTCTGGAGAATCTGTATCTCTAGATGAAGCCGACATTATCGTTGCAACAAGTGAAAAATTCGATTCACTGATGCGAAATCGAAACGATTTTCTGAGTCAGGTGAGCATTGTGGTTGCCGATGAAATACATCTCATCCATGATCGAAGTCGTGGTCCAACGATGGAGGTTAATTTAGCCAGGGTTAAACATGAACGTCCAGAGGCGCAAATTCTGGCGTTATCGGCAACCGTTGGCAACGCCGAAGAGATGGCAGATTGGTTAGATGCAAAAAGTGTCCAATCGGATTGGCGTCCTGTTACTCTCCGGTATGGGACTGTTTGTGATGGCTTAGTGCAACCACGATTGCAGGTAGGACCCGAACAAGAAAAATTAGACCTTCCACCTCCATTCGAACTTCCCGATGAAGGTGATGATTTACGAAGTGCTTTACTATCGACTATTGGGGATTCTGGACAAATTCTGATTTTCCGTGGAACGCGACGATATGCTGAAGGTAGTGCAAGGAAACTTGGTGATTGGATGCACAAACGAATGAAATCTTGGTTAAAATCTCCTGAAAATACGCCGGAGGGACTCGATGTTGAAGCACGCTTGGCAGCACTCTCCGAAGTAGCGAGTGGGATTGAAGGTGGCGAAGAATCAACGATGATGGGAGAACGGTTGGCTGATGCGCTACGCGGTGGAGTTGCTTTCCATCATGCTGGGTTGACCGCAGGCCAAAGACGAATCATCGAAACGGCATTCAAAGAGAGAATATTGTTTGCAATTTGTGCAACACCAACACTTGCTGCTGGTGTCAACCTACCCGCTCGCCGTGTTATTGTTCGTGATTTAACACGCTGGGAAGATGGCCTGAGTCGAGCATTGCCCAGAATGGAAGTTCACCAAATGCTTGGTAGAGCTGGAAGACCCCGTTATGACAACGTCGGCGATGCATGGCTGATTGCAAGACATTTAGAGCACGCAGATGATATTGCTGAATTATATTTTGAGCAAGACCCTGAGGCTGTTGAATCTAAACTCGCAGCAGAACCTGCTATGCGGGTTCATGTTCTTGCTGCAATTGCAACCGGGGGTCAACGAGATCGAGATGCCTTGGGGCGATTCTTTCAGCAAACATTCCTCGGGCACGGTGTTGAAAATGACTGGTTGCAAGGCCGTATCGATGAAATCATCGCGTGGTTGGCAACGCATCAATTCATTGAACGAACTGGTGAAGATGTTGCTGTGCTTGAGCGCTTGGCTGAAACAGAACCTACAGAATTGGATGAAGAATGGGATGATGATATGCCAATGTGGGCACAGAGTGCCCAATCGATTGAGGGTGTCGAAGTTTCAGATTATGTAGAACCTAAACCAAGGCCGAAACGCCCTGCTGTCATCGGATTCCAGAAAGCAGTTGACCTCTCTAATCCACCACCTGAAGAGGTCACTCCTGACCCGCCTGCAATGACTTATGTCGCTACGGCGTTCGGTGAGCGTGTTAGTCGATTATACCTTGATCCATTGTCTGGACTCATCCTGCGGGAAGGGCTTCGACAGGCGAGGAAAATTCTTTGCAGAGTAATTGAAGACCGTTCAATTTCCCCGTGGGCTTTGTTGCATTTAGTCACCTGCACACCAGATTTCCCCCCACTTTGGCCAACTGGAAAACAAATGCAAATGATGACCCAGAAAGTGGATGCTATGTCTGATCAGATTCTTCTGGATGGTCATCAACTCAATACACTAGGGTACATGCCAGAAGCAGAAAGTCTTGCCAAGAGTGCTTGGACACTAAGTCAGTGGATTGAAGAAAATTCTCTACGCGAAATCGAAAAAGAATTAGGGGTTGCTCCCGGTGATCTCCGAGTCCGAGTTGATCATGCCGATTGGTTGATGAATGCTACACGACAAATTTGCGCAAACGATGATGAAATTGATTCGTCATTGAAAAATGCAGATGTCGATTTGTTAGAAATGCTCGATGTGATGCGCAAGCGGGTTTCAAATGGCTGTAGAGAAGACCTTCTATCACTGATTTCAATTAGAGGAGTTGGGCGAGTACGTGCTAGAACTTTGGCGGATCATGGCTACAGAACACCACTGGAAATCTGTAGAATTACGAAGAAATCTGCTCAAAAGCTTGCTGACGAAAGAGGGTGGAGTCCCCAATTGGTGCAAAACATCATGCAAGCGGCGGACAGAGCAATCCAAACACGTAATTGACGCCCGACCGATTCATGAGGGAGGGACTGCTCCCTCCATCTATGTCACGCACCCCGTACCCTTGCTGGGGCCTGGCTTTCTCTAACCCGATTACAAATGCTAATCAATTGGTGAAATCTTTCCTTGAATGGCGAAATGATGAACGATGGCTTCTGCTAGGTGGCCCAGCAGCTGTAAGTGAAACACAATTGTGGACTGCTTGGCTTGGACTTGCATCACGGTATACCAATTCCACCATGCGCGCAAATGCTCTCGATTCTGAATACATTCGATTGATTGCTGGAACACATCAAATTCGAATTGGTTTTGAGCGTGCTGGATTGGCTGATGGTGATCAAACTGCTTGGCTAATTCACCTCCCTGAATTCCCAACCAATCCAATCAATGAAACCGAATGGCCGGAACTTGACCGGGTGGCACTGGATCGTGAGGCTGATCGCCTAATGTGCGTTCTAGATTGCAAATTATTGCCCCATGCCCCGATTCCCCATGAAGAAAGTGTGCAGCGCCTTGAGTTGCAAATTGAAGACGCGCTGTCATTGGATATTGATTCAATTCATCGTTCGGCCCTCGCTCATATCGCATTGGCCGATTTCAATTGAGTTGCGACGTGACAGAGAAGGGATAGCGAAACGCCTTATGGCCTCGTGGCCCCGCCACGATTCATGGCAAAGCATCATGCTTGGCGCAAATGCGTTGACTGTGGAATCCAGTGTACACCGATGAATTTTGTCGATGTTGACAGCAAACGAATTTGCTTGGCCTGTTGGACAGCACGTGTCAATCCAGATCACCCTGAAATGGAGACTATCATCGAAAAGGTCGAGGCAGAGGTTGAAGTATGGAGATGCCAAAAACTTACTCGGGACGAGAACGGATTACCGGACGGACCGAAATCGGTTCGCTCACAGGGAAACCGAACAAACAATCCGTGAGGTGAATATATGGCTTCTTTCGAGGGGCTCGATGCAACAAATTGGTCAGAATTAGAACCATATTATCAGGATTTTCTGAATCGTGACGTCGATTCTGCTGAAAAACTTGAATCATGGTTACTTGAATTGGGTCGATTCGATGCATATGTGGGGGAAACCGGCTCAATGCTCTATGTCAACATGACTTGTGATACTGAGAATGAAGAGATTAAACAAGCCTATCTTGACTTTGTTGAAAATGTTGAACCCGAATTGGCAAAAGTGGGCGATCTGCTAAATCGAAAACTAGCTGGAAGTCAGTATGCTAGTCAACTTGATTCTGAAGAATATAATGTCTTACTTAGGGATACAAAAATGGATTTATCGCTGTTCAGAGAAGAGAATATCCCCCTCGGCACCGAACTCACAAAATTAGGCCAACGCTACAACGAAATTTGTGGTGCGATGACTGTTGAATTTGATGGCGAAGAACGAACCATGCAGCAAATGGGGAAATACCTACAGGTCAATGATCGCGGAACCCGAGAAAGTGCATACAGAACAGTCGGTGAAAGGCGGTTTGAAAATTCAGAAGAAATTGATGATATCTACGAAAAAATGATTGCTTTACGCCAGAAAGTCGCTCACAATTCAGGGTATGAAAATTACCGAGATTACATCTTCGATGCCAAACATAGATTTGATTACACACCCGCTGATTGTAAAGCATTTCATGATGCTGTGGAATCAATATGTGTCCCTCTGATGAGAGATGTGGACGAAGAGCGACGGGTGGCTTTGAATCTGCAATCCCTAAGGATGTGGGATTTAGGCCATGATGTGCATGGCCGCGAACCATTGAAACCATTTACTGAAGTTGACGAAATGGTCGCAGGGACAAGTCGAATGTTCCATCGTCTCTCTCCTGAACTCGGTGGCTTCTTTGACAGTTTACGAGACGGAAAAAGCCTCGATTTAGACAGTCGCAAGGGTAAGGCACCAGGGGGGTACCAATTACAGCGAGACCACAGCCGAAAGCCATTCATTTTCATGAATGCAACCGGACTACAGCGAGATCTCGAAACTATGGTTCATGAGGCTGGACACGCCTTTCATTCAATCTATGCTGATGATTTGCCACTGGTTGATTACCGCAGTGCACCATTGGAATTCTGTGAGGTTGCAGCAATGTCAATGGAGTTGCTAACCCATGATTTCCTTGATGAATTCTATTCGAAGAATGATTCTCAGAGAGCGGTCCGTGAGCATCTCGAGGGAATTGTTTCTATTCTTGCATGGATTGCAACAATCGATGCCTTCCAACACTGGATTTACACAAATCCAGAACACTCTCGAACTGAGAGGCACGACAAGTGGCTCGAACTGGCAAACAAATTCGGATCGATATTGGATTGGTCAGGATTTGAAGATTGGAGAAATGTTAGCTGGCAAAAACAACTCCACCTGTTCTCATACCCCTTCTACTATATTGAGTATGGAATCGCACAATTGGGTGCGCTCCAAATATGGCTCCAATATAGAGAAAACCCCGAAAAAGCACTTGGAAATTATGCCACTGCTATGCGATTGGGTGGATCGCGTCCACTTCCAAATTTATTTGAGGCAGGTGGCATGAGTTTTGATTTGGGGCGCTCAACTGTGCAAGGGCTTATCGATGCTGTAAGGGATGAGTTGTCGAAACTACCAGCCTGAGGTAGCATCGACGGCACCGGTAGGAAATGGGAAAGATCCCGGTGCCATCGAGCCACAAGACCTACGCTCAATCGCGCAGGCCTTCTGCCGTGACGAAGAACTTGGCTTCGCCTTCCGGCAGATTGGGTGAATCGATCAGGCGTGCAATACGCGAACCTGCCTTGGATTTTCGTAGATATATGCGGAATGTCGAAGCGTGGCCAACAACGTGGCCACCCACCGGTTTGGTTGGATCTCCCCACATTGCATCTGGTTTTGACATGACCTGGTTGGTCACGAGGACCATCGCGTTGTTGACATCTGCCAATTTCTTGAGTTCCTTCAGATGGCGGTTGAGCTTCTGCTGGCGATCGGCCAACATACCTCGCCCAAGGAATTCAGCACGGAAATGTGCAATGAGCGAGTCGACGATAATGAGTTTGACTTCAATGTTCTTCGAAGCTCGCTGAATCTCATCGACCAACAACATCTGGTGTGATGAATTGTATGCCCGTGCAACGTGTATACGTTCGAGAGCGACTTCTGGGTCCATGCCGACCCCTCTTGCCATTTGTGCAATTCGCTCTGGACGGAATGTGTCTTCTGTATCAATGTAGAATACTTCACCGCCGAGACCACCTTGCTCCTTGGGTAGCAGGCAGTTGACGGCAAGTTGGTGCCCAACCTGGGTTTTTCCACTACCGAATTCACCGTAAACTTCGCAAATAGCTTGCGTTTCAAAACCACCGCCTAATAATTCGTCGATTGCAGCTGACCCGCTACTGAGCTTGAGCACCTGTCGACGTCTTTCTAGCAATGCATTTCCGGATATGAATCCGCCAATATTTGCGAGTTTCTTCGCAGATGAGATGATTTTTGCCGATACTGCTTCACCAAGTTCTGCCGCGTCTGCGAGAGATTTTGGTGTCATCACGGCAATTGCTAGGAGTTCATTGAATCCTGCTTCGCGTAATTTCTCCGCAGTCGCAGGCCCGACGCCAGGGAGATCTTCTACTGTCAGTTCAGGTTCTTCAGCGTCTATGATAACGACCTCCTCGTCATCTTCGGTTATGGTCTCGGTCTTTGTTGTCTTCTTCTTGGTTGTCATCATTTTCACCTTGTGTTGTAGACCGTGCTAGAGTGCTGTAGTATATGAACCAACGAAGGACGGGTAGGTTATATTTTCTTTTTTAATGATGTTTTGCAGGCTCTCAGTGCCCTCTTTATCCACTTTCATTTCACATTCATCACTTTCGCGAAACAAACATAGGGATGTAGATATCTTGGTAGCGGGTGATCGATTTGAACGATCGGTCTCCGGGTTATGAGCCCGACGAGATAACCTGGCTACTCCAACCCGCTGGTTCTTCGGGGTTGCCTCCCCTATTTCAAGGACTCCGCACACGCGCAATACTCATTGAGTCGATGCCTGAGCAGTGCTCTAATGGCAGGCGACTTGCTCATCCAGAATGCGACGATGGTCTTGGTTGACCGTGTCGTCGAAGGGGATCTACGTGTCACTTCAGGTTCAATTCAAACCGTAGCCGCTGGCGGTGGTCTTGTTGCCACCCCTACTGAAGCGGTTATCGATGGCACTGGGCTCCACCTGCTCCCTGGGGCTATCGATCCTCAAGTTCACTTTAGAGAGCCCGGACAGCCTGAGAAGGAAGATCTTGGAAGTGGTAGTCGGGCAGCTGCAGCAGGTGGAGTCACCGCATTCTTGGATATGCCAAACAACAAACCAGTAGCAACGACTCGTGCCTCAATGGATGCCAAGATTGCATCCGCTGCTGCCAATGGGGTGACTCATCATGGCTTCTTCATTGGGGCGACACCAAACAATGTCACAGACTTACAGAGCATTGCAGGCATGGATGGTGTTTGTGGAATCAAGATCTTCATGGGCAGTAGCACAGGAGACTTGCTTGTTCACCAACAGAAGCATCTCGAGAACATCTTCGCCAATACCGGTGGCATCATCGCCACCCACGCCGAGGATGAGGATCGACTGAATGCTCGCTACCCTGACTTTTCACACCGTACGGATATCGCCGCGCACGCTGAGTGGCGCGACGTTGAGTGCGCAATGCTCGCCACTCAGCGCGCAGCAGCTCTGGCCAAGGATCACGACCACCGACTTCACGTTCTGCACCTAACCAGTGGAGCAGAGGCGGACTGGTTGGCGGCCCACAAAGGCGACCTCATCACCACCGAGGTCTGCCCACAACACCTGACCTTTGACCACAATGACGTCGAAGAGCGTGGTGTTCGTCTCCAAATGAATCCGCCCATTCGCTACACTGAAGACAAGAATACGTTGTGGAAGCGCCTCAAGGATGGGACCATTGACTGTATTGCGACTGACCACGCACCGCACACATTGGGTGCAAAAGCGCTCGGATTCCCCAAGGCACCCTCAGGAATGCCCGGAGTCGAAACCGCACTGCCTATGATGCTCACGCACGCGATGGATCGTAAGTGTAGCGTGTCCGATGTGGTTCGCTGGATGTGCGCTGGGCCTGCCAAGGTGTATGGCATGGAGAACAAGGGGTCACTCATCGAGGGCTATGATGGTGATTTGACTCTGGTCGATCTTGAGACTCGGCGGACCATTACCGATAATGATGTGTGGACGCGAGTCGGATGGACTCCCTATGCTGGGATGGAACTCACCGGACTGCCAATGTGGACCATCGTCGATGGAATTCCTGTACACAAGCGAACTGTGGGTGGCTCGTTCCGTGGTGAAGCGGTTGGCACACCCGGTTGCGCCGGTCGAGCGCTGAAATTCGCTTAATCAGCCCTCTTCCTTGGGAGGCGAGCCTTCGGAACTCGACGAATTCTCACCGTCAGATTCGCCATCCACTTCTTCCGTCATGATGACATCATTGTAGTAGTACGGTTCTGCAGCCTCATAGCCCGGTAATTCAAGCATCGCTGTGGTGTTCATGTCGGCATACGATGTGACACTCACACCCGCGCCTGAGAAGGCATAGACATAGTCGCCCATGAAGACGGAGCGACGAACGCTGGTATCGCTACCCCACCAACCACTAACGCCCTCTCCACCATTGTAGAATGTCGAATGGTCTATCTCTCCATGCAGAGATAGTGTACGATTTTCCATGTCGACATCGACGAGCATTAACTTGCTGACATATTCGTAGCCTGAATAGGAGTAAGTGCGTCCGTCAATCTCAATCGTATCATACACGTACCTGTGTGTTGAAAGAGGGACTGCAAGTAATCCCGCGGCTTCCCAATAGGTGAATGCCTTGTGCTCATAGGTCGCCTCGGAGTAAGACCAAGACCATCCACAGTAGCGGACACTAGTGCAATCTCCATCCATATATCCAGGTGTAAGTTGCTGGGTATCAGCCAGTGAAGGTGCAGTCAGGTCGCTCAGATTGAACAAACTGAGTTGTGTAAGGCTCCAATCCAATCCCAATCCATTTTCACCACCGGGCATACCGATGGTCAGCAAATCGCCGTTAGAAAGTGGATGGATGTAGGTAGAGACACCGGGAACTTCGAGTTCACCCAAAATGGTTGGATTCTCTGAATCAGATAGGTCGATAGTCCACAGAGGGTCCATGTTTCGGAAGGTGACCAGATAGGCCATGTCACCGACGAATCGTGCGCTCCAGATCCGCTCGCCCTCGGCAATCTCACCGATGTGACCAATCTGCACCAACTCTCCTGAGTTGTCCTCACAGCCCTCGGGAATCATGCATTCCGTAGGTGTGAGTACTGTGATGTGGTTTTGTGGTTCGACGACTTCCCATTCTCCACCTTCTGTCAGCCACCAGCGACCCCACGAATCGGTCGTGCTGGCCACGCGGATGTCGCCATTGTACTCGGACATGGAGAACTGGTCCTGAACAGTGCCTGTTACTCGACCACTGCCGATGTAGGTCGTCTCACCCTCAACACTGATGTCGAAGGCGTGGATGTTGGTCGCATCCTCGTAGTCGTTGTTGCGCCAGAACCACCACCAGTCGTTGGCGGGTTCTGCGAGTACCATCATGTCGCCACTGGCATAGACCTCTACCCATGCAGATGCGATGTGGTCAACCTCGCTGCTAAACTCCTCGCTGAGCAGGTTCACAGTCATGATTGAGGTGAATCCACGGCCAACACCATCGGTGGAACCACTGAACTCGCTGCAATCCCCACTACCCGATGAATACGAGGAGATTGTGCCATCAGCCATACGCTGGTGCATCTGAGGTGCGAAGTCGGCCAAAGTCAGCAAATTGAATGCGGCCCTATTCGCATCGATGAGTTCCTCGACGGATCTATTCCAGAGGTTCATTCGTTCTTCCCAATCTTCAGTGTTCCAATAATCATCGGGCAAAGATGGATAAGTCTGAATTCCGGGAATATAGGACCACATGTGGGACACGCTTCGAACAGTTCCGTTGACCATTCGTGCGGTTTCATGGTTACCCTCGATGAAAATCTCGCGACCGACGTTGGGGTCGCTTCGATTGGTAACATCGATCACGGTGTACTTGACCAAATTGGAGGAGCGCCAATTGCCATCCTCTGTTTGCATGAGGGTGCGCAATGGGTCGCTGTCAGGAATGTTCCAACTGTTGATGGATGAGATGATGACAAGACTGTCGCCCTCCTTCATCATCTGCAAGGGCTGGCCTTCCAATTCCATGTCAGACACAAGCGTGACATTACCATGCTCTGGTACGCCGATGATTACCAAGTGATTGTTGTTGATCATGTAGAAATGATTGCCATCGAACTTGAGGAAATCAGCTTCATCGACACCTGATTCCTGATTGTTGGTCTCAGAATAAGTGCCGGAACGATCTTCACCGCCGCTGCTAGAAGGAGCTGTGCCTCCGGAGTTTGAACCACCGTCGGCATCCATGGATGCCTCAGCAACAGCGCCATCCATCACCATATCATCGACCATCCACCCTCCACCAATCATTGGTGATGCCCAATTCCAGTAGGCATTCTGATCTATTTCGACGAGGGTTTGTTCCCACAAGGCATCTTTGAGATCCTCGAGCAGGACCGTGCAGTCATCGTATGTATCGAGGGTCGGGGTAGTCCGAGTGCGTTCACCCAGATTCAACTGTGGCCATTCGCCATCTGGGGACATTTCCCAAATAACATCATCAATATCATTGACAATGCCACTCAGACATCCGGGTAACAGTAGCAATGCAACAAGTAGTGTAGGTATGCTTGCATTGGTTTTCATGAAAATGGCCAATACTTCGTCCCTAATAGTGGACTCGGTCAATGGTGTATCAACACATATTGGCACAGGATTCATGGGAGATGGCTGTAATCCGCGCATCAGCGCGGACGGAGACGACTGGAATGGCACGGAAAAAAGATGATGATGATGATGACATCTTCATCGCTGAAATCGAGGGTGAACTCGATACGGTTTCAGAGAAAGCGTTGACTCGCGCCGCAGATACTGTTTGCAGAGAATGCATGCAGATTCAGCGAAAAGAGAATATTTTGATCGTGACCGACCCACATACCTCGACTATCGGCCAAGCACTCTACGAGGCGGCGGCGAGAATTTCTGATCGTGTTCTATTGGTCATGATGCCAACCACACATCGCCACGGTGATGAGCCACCCGCGCCTGTTGCCGAACTCATGCGCAAGCAAGATGTTGTTCTCGCGCCCACACGCTATTCTCTAACCCACACACGGGCACGCATGCAAGCGTGCCGTGAAGGGACACGCATTGCAACGATGCCAGGCATTACCATGCAGATGTTCATCGAAGGTGGAATGACTACCGATTTCAACGCCATGCAATCTGCAATCGCCCAACTTGGGAAATCACTCAAGCGCCAGCGTAAGGTTGTGGTGAAAACCGATACGGGTACAAATATCACATTTGAGATTGCAGGACGTTGGGAACTCGGCGACAATGGCATTTGCAATCGTCCAGGTCAAGTCACCAATCTACCCGCAGGAAAGATTCTCGCTATGCCCAAGGAAGGAACGATGGAAGGAACCATCGTCATCGATGGTACTTGGGATGCTGCAGTTGTACGCAAGCCCTTGACCATCAAGGTAGAAGCAGGCATGGTCACAAAGATCACAGGGGATGGTAGTGATGATGTCAAAGCGATGTTTGTCGAGGCCAGTCGAAAACTTAAGCCACAACAGCAACCAAATGTATGGACCGTTGCTGAATTCGGATTTGGCATGAATCCAAGGGCTCGATTGGTTGGTAACGTGCTTGAGGATGAAAAGGTGCAAGGCACCTGCTATTTTGCATTTGGAGACAACACCAGTTTAGGGGGTCATTCTTCTTGTGGAGTCCACGTTACTGGCGTCATCAAACAACCCACAGTCAATGTTGGCGATATTGTGTTGTTAGATGATGGCGATATTCGCATCTAAATGCGCGTGCCACAAATCGGGCAATTTCGCCAGTGATGTTCTACACCAATGTTGCAACCACCACAATAAATTCCAGTTTGAAGAATGTGATGAACACCGGGTATGCCTGTTCTCTTTCGTCCGTCCGGAGAAGCGGGTGGCACCATAACTTGGGGTACAGCATGAATTGGCTGAGCTGGAACTTGGATCGGTTTTCGAACCGGTTGAGCGACGGGGGCACGCTTTGGAGCAAGGAAGGGGACATTTGTTTTCACCTCAGCTGCCGTGGTAAATTCATCATATTGCAGAACTTCATCTTTGTTGATATCGATACTCTCAAACATTTCTTGTTGTACCTCATCAGGCAGTTTTGCAATGACCGGGGATGCACGGAATTCTTCAGCGGAAATAACGCCATCTTTGTTGGCATCCATGTCATCAAAGGCTTCGCGGACTTCATGAGTACTGAGCGGTGTATCAAAGGCTGAAGCAATGCTCACTTCGGGTGGTGCTGGTTCTGGTTCGGGCACAGACTCTGGTTCAGGCTCGATTATAGGAATAGGGACAACCATTGGTTCAGGTTCGGGTACTACAATCGGCTCGGGTTCCGGTTCGGGTACTACAATCGGCTCGGGTTCCGGTTCGGGTACTACAATCGGCTCGGGTTCCGGTTTTGCCTCGACGGTCTGCACACCTTCAGGAGCTTGGACTGATGCCTTGGTAACCGGCCCTCCTGTCAGTGAAGAGAGGCTGGAGGCATCTCCGCCCCCTTGGGTTTCTCGCAACACACTGTTGATTTGTTGATGCAATGCGAGGAATCGAACCTTGTTTCCATCGACATCCTGTAGCCACGATTCGAAGTTTGCAAGATATTGGTCTAATTCTTGCAAACCACCACAAATATGTCCTATTGCAAGCATCTTCAGCAATCGGAAGGGGTCATTAAACGCTTCAAGGGCATCTTTCTCTGTCGGGGCTATTCCGGGATCAGCACCACCTGAATTACCCATCGAATCTTCTTGACCTAGATACACTCGAATCGGGTCAGTCCATGAGAGTAATCCAAATGGTCCGGAAAGCAACCAATAAATTTCTCCACCCTCAACCTCCAATCGGGTTGCAGCAGTCTCAAAATCAAACGTTGCTTGTTTGAGAAGTAAATCTCCTGTGATAGAAAGGAATTCACCCAAACCGTTCAATCGGTCGGTTTCCGCAAGGCGGTTGATGAGATCACTCGAATCTGTGATACCGAAATAAGCTGAGGTCTCGTCGACCTCAATCCCATCAGGAAGGACGGCACCTTGGAGCTCTTCGTCACCCGCCATCTATTGTCACCTGCACCAAGCGCAGCGAAGGCCACTCAATAGGTTGACGCCGTCGCAGACGGCGCTCATGCGTACACGCGTCAGGGCCGAGACTGGCCGAGGATGTGTTTGGATTGCTTGACATTCCAGCCCTCAGATTGGAGACGGGCGAGTACGCTTTGCTCTGAATCACCGACGATTAGCCGTTCTTTGGCAGAGATGACGGCAGTATCGAAATCGGCCTTCTCGTCAGAACCAAAGAGATCATCGAAAGATGAACTTGCCTTGCGTCGGCGAGATCGCTTTGCTGGCGCTGCTGTTCGGCGAGTCTTACGGGGCGGATCTTGTGTTTCAGTAGTAGGGCTAGTCGAAGTCTTGCGGGTCTTGCGAACGGGGCGCTCGTCGGTTGCTGGTGATGTTACTGCCGTGCGACGAGTTTTGCGAGTGGGGCCGACTGGTACTGGACTAATTTCTTGCTCCGGGCCTGTGCTTGGGCGCAAACCTGGTTTGGATTGGCCTGGCGTACGTGATGGCCCTCGTGGGATAGATGTGCCCGCCGCCGGTGGACCTGATACCCTACCAGATGGACCTGTGGGCGGTCCACGGCTTCTGGCAGGGGGTCCTTGGGTGCCGCCACCAGATGGAGCCCGATTAGGAGCCGATGGTGGGGCGCTGGGTGGTGGGCTGCGTGAAGGTTGTGAATCTGCAAATGATTTCGTGGGTGTTGCACTCGATCCGGACCCGAATGGATTCCAGTCGCCACCATCATCATCTTCGTAGATGTCTTCCTCTTCATCGTCATCCCAATCGATGCCGCCGCCACGTATTCGACGAATGACAAGCATGAGAATGGCAATGGCTACGAATGCTCCTAACCCGATTACGACGTACTTCATCGGCCCATCCATCAACGCAACACTTTCCTCCCCCTGTAATTGGTCTTCAGTGCAACCAAAGTCATCGACTCTAAAACTGTCCTTAGCGGGGGTCCCTGGACAATCGTCTTTGTCATCCTTAACAGAATCGCCATCAGAATCGCGTTGGGATTCAGCACAACCGTTGGAGTCTACAGTAGAATTGGTCACAGTTCCTTGACATTGGTCAACGGAATTGTAGATTCCATCATTATCAGCATCAAGAGGTGGACAACCATTCTCATGTTGTCCTGTATCGTCATGGTCAGCAACACCAGGCTGACCTATACAGTAATCCCCATTGGTTCCAGATTCATTGTCACCGAATCCATCGCCATCTGTGTCCAGCCATTGTGTAGAATCATTGGGCCATTTATCAAAGATAATTCCCCATTCCCACTCATTAACATCGATCCATCTCTGCGGGTATATGTCAGCCCATCCATCACCATCTGTGTCTAAACATCCTGAAATCAACCCAATGGATTGTCCTGATTCTACTGGGCAATAATCAGGTGTGGTTGCATTTTCAACCCATTGTCCAGGTGTACCATCTCGTAGCCATTCTGCACCTTGGTCAGCCCAATTGTCACCAAATCCATCTCCATCATTATCGGCCCACTGTGTGGCATCTGCCGGGAAAGCATCGACTACATCCTCAACACCATCGCCATCCGTATCGGCTCCGGCAACAATGCAACCTTCAGCTGTCACTGTAGCACCCGAAGTTGTATCTGGGCAGAGATCTAAATCATCAGTAACACCGTCACCATCTGTGTCTAGTTGAGAAGGAGCGCATCCATTTGCATCGACATTTTCGTAATCATCCTCAACGGTGTTAGGACACATGTCGAGTTGATCGGCATTTGCATCTACATCATTGACACCATCACCATCGGTGTCGATATCAGTTTGTGAGGAAGAACAACCAACACTGTTTGCGAGTTCGGTTGTTGGAGTATTTGGACAAATGTCGACGTCGTCGTACACATTGTCACCATCGGTGTCGATTTGAGAAGGTGAACAACCATCGGTGTTTGCACTCTCTCCCTCTGGTGTACTTGGGCACAAATCATCTTCGTCAGGGATATTGTCACCATCTTCATCCCCTACAGCCATCGGGCAACCTGGACCCGGAACACCGAGTAATGCACCAGGGATTTCGAAGCAACGGTCCCAGTCGCCCACTGAGTTCTCACCAAAGCCGTCTCCATCCCGGTCACGCCACTGGTTGGGGTCGTTTGGAAGGGCATCTCCAAGCTCATTTTCGCGAAGGCCACTCTCGGCATTGATGTCGTATGAGTATATGTCGGAATGTCCGTCACCATCGGTATCTGTACAGCCATTCTTGTCAACCGTAGAGTTACCCCATATGATTGGGCAATCATCGGCATTATTCCCATCTATATTGTCTCCATATCCATCCTCATCAGAATCGGTATGCTGTGTTCCATCGAGGGGGAAGGCATCACGGTTCCAAGCATCTTCTGAAGCGTTGTCACCAAAACCGTCTCCATCACGATCGCCCCATTGGTGATGACATAGAGTACCACAGAGATTCTCTGCTGAGGTATCATCAGGTGCCCAAGGGAACAAATCAGCACAGTGTTCACCGGCAGCATGTGTATTATCTTCATCATCCACCCAGGAATTGTAACAACGCGTTACGTTGTAAGTCCAGCCGTATGGGTTTGAGGAAGTTGGCGGTTCAGGATCGGACCAACCATCACCATCGCTGTCAAGGCAGCCACCTCTATCGTAAATCGAACCGCCATCAAAGCCAGGGCATTTGTCACCAGTCGGTGCACTGGAATTGTCACCCCAGCCATCACCATCTGCATCGACCCATTGCTGTGGGTCTAGCGGAAATTCATCAGGATACCCCCCGCCACAGCAATCGGGACCATGATTATCTGGACGACCGTCACCATCTGTATCGAGGGCTTGCATCCAGTTTGTCGGATACCTATCACCATCCCACCCGGCTGCACCTGTGGCAGTCGACCAACCGTCACCATCGTGATCCCCGCACCCAAATGTGTCGCGCCAGGATTTACCGCTGTTTGTACAATCGTCGACAGCATTGGCGAATCCATCACCATCGATGTCACCACAACCATGGTGACCGTAGGCACTGTAACCAACGATTGTTGGGCATTGGTCGACACTAGGTGCATCCGGATTCTCGCCATAACCATCGCCATCGGAATCAGTCCACTGACCACCGAATTCAGGGAGGTCGTCCATCATGTCTGGAATGAAATCACGATCAGTGTCTGCCAATCCATGAATGATCCCAACAAAAGCTCCAGCGGAGGTGGTACTCTCAACCAAGATGTGCCAAGTGCCGTTCGAATCAATGGTCGCAGCGGGGGCGGAATAAGTCTGCAAAGATGTTGAGGCGAATTCAATGAGTTGGTGACCCTCGATTGTGTTGATTGTTAACGTGCTTGACGAATCGGGACAGAGTACCCAATCTTCTCCAGAAGCATCAGTTAGCAATTCAATGTCGCCCCACGCGCAATTGAGATTTACCTCACGGTAACCTGTAGAATCAATGAACACATGTGAACTAGAGGTGTTGCCAAGATGGCCAGGAATGATTAATCCGTCTGAAGTGAATTCTGGGGAATTTATGTACCCTGTTGAATTCAATGATGGCATACTTTGATTGGTCACCGAACCAGACTCACTGAACTGATGATGCCAATGTGAATTGTTGTCCGACCAGACGACTTCAAGCGCGGAACCAGAGAGGCGGACGATTGCCTCGCCGTCGACAAGTGTCCCATTGCTTGAAAGAGCGGTCGATTCAGTAACAGACCAATTGTCAGTGTCCCCCTCTAGCCATTCGGTGATTAAGCCAAATGTGTCATGTCGGTACATCAAACCAATGCTGCCGTTGTCGGCCATAACAGCACCAAATTGGATACCATTTGCATCGGTTGCGATGGTAGTTTGATTCCATGTAGAACCATTCTGTACTGCAATTTCTATTTCGTTTGTGTCAACATTTCTCCACACGATATGAGGGGTATTGCTTGAATCAACAAGGAGGACGATGTCCTGCTGGATGGCCGTACTGTCAGTAGAGAGTATTTCGGTGTCAATTGCAGTATTCGTTTGATTTACGAAGACAATGGAATCCGTACCTGAGTCGAATGAGAAATGGAAAGCGGCCATCGAACGGCCTGGTACCGGTGCAACGATACTACCGTGTGAAGCCAAACCCCCACTCAGCACCTCATTCGATAGGAAAATCGTGCCAGCAGCCTGATTGAAATCAACACCAGCGCCATCTGAGATGATGATTGTCGGCTGGCCGGCAGGACTCACGACCATGGCCGCACTGGGAACTTGACCGAAGTCATTCATCCCCCAAGGGTCAGAGGAGGTGAGCAATTCGTTAGCGCGTTCATAGTGATAGTATCCTTCGTCAGTGTCCAGAAGTAATTGGGTGCGACCTTGCGCATCTACGGCGAGGTCAAGATCGTTGACGGTGAAGTCGAACGGTAAATCAGAAAGTTCCCAATCTCGTGTCTCCATGATAACGATTGAACCACCAGTGGTGGTTCCATCATTCATGCGTGTAGTGCTGGCGTAGATGAATTCGTGTGTTCCATCGCGGTCGGCGTCTCCACCGGCCGACAGAATACGACCGAGTTGGGAATTGACACCTTCGTTACGTGTGTAGAAATCGGCCGTTGGATCTACAAGTTCACTCGTGTTCGTTCCGGGAACAAGTTCAATTTCACCCTGAACGTTGCCAATGAGGAAATCGCTGATTCCATCATCGTTGATGTCACCGGCAGCCTGAATGTTCCAACCCCAGCCGTTACTGATTTCGATTTGTGTGGTAGGATTGGTTGGATAGCCATTGGGGCCACCATGGAAAATCCATAGTAGGGCTGGGTCTGCTGATATCTCGCTAATTGCAAGGTCATCATATCCATCATCATTGATGTCTCCAAGTGCACTCAGTGAATTGCCAAATAGAGTCCATTGAGTCATCACTGACCATGTTTGGTTCGCTGTTGAGGATATACCAGTCACACTGCCAAGGTGAATTTGGGCGCTTCCACGGCCTGAGACTGCGGTTTGATCCTTTGAACTGCCAATAACAATGTCATCGAAACCATCGCCGTTGGAATCCCCTACACCTAGAATGGCATACCCGAGAATGAGGTTAACCGCATGCCCTGTGATGGTAGTAGATTCTGTTTGTAGGGTTGTATTTCCGAGGTAGATATGCACGCGACCAAGTCCTTGATCTGATCCTACCCAACCCATTTCGCTGACCATCAGGTCACTATATCCGTCAGCATTGACATCACCTGCAGCTTCAACATTGGCGCCGAATAAACCATCAATCGTATTGCCGGATTCGACCCAAGTAGGAATCGAAGTCATGCCTGTCACAAATCCAGAATACAATAGCACGGCACCGGTTGTGTTTCCAGTGTCATTATTCTGATTAGGTGCACCAACAAGTATGTCATCGTAACCGTTGCCGTCCGCATCTCCAACCATTGCTAGAGAACTGCCAAAGCGTGCACCTTCGTGAAGGCCGAAGAGTGTGAGGTCAGGAATTGCAGCATAACCGTCTACTGAACCATAGTGCAAGTGGACCTTGCCTGTGTCATTGTCTGCTCCAGGCTCACCATAGATGAGGTCACTATATCCATCGGCATTGTAATCACCATCAGCGTTGGCGCCTGTACCAAAATCAGTGGATTCATTTGTTTGAAGAACAAGAAGGGGATCCGGAGCGATTCGACCATCATCACGCCCGGTCAGATCACGAACGATTCGTAGACCGGTGCCATTCTCGATGCCATAGACGAGTTGTGCTCGAGTGGTCGCATCTAGGTGATGCCCGAGTGGTTGTCCAATGCCTTCACCTTCATCGACCACAGAGAAGGTTCGGTCATCTTCTTCCAGAGATATCACGGCTACCCGTTCGTTGATGGTATCGACAAAGGATAGATACAGTATATCATTGACATCGATATTGAGTACAATATCCTCAGCGGCTCCTCCGATTACCATGTCGGTGTGGCGCCACCACGAACCAGTATATCGCATCAAATCCAAGCCACCAGTATCTGCATCACGATATGCAATGGCAATCGAACCATTACTGTAGATTGCAATTTCAGGTGCCGAGGTGATTGTCACATCATTGACCAATGTTCGGACCATCCAATAATATCCGAGTGATGGAGTGTAATCGCTCTCCCTAGCCACTTTGAGTGCAGATTCATCAACATCGAGATAGGCCACTCGGGCGAAACCACGATAATCGATGATGATTGAGCAACCCCGCCCAACATCACCGTTTGAATCAACAGTCGTACGACTGGTTGTGCCATCAGGGGACAGTGTGTAGACTTCGAGATCTTGCGTGTCGGAATTGTATCCACAAGCCTTCACAACTTGATCGGGTCCAATAGCGATATCGAGGTCATCAACAGAATCAGAGAAATTGGAAATGGTGTTCTCAATCCAAGTATTGACACCACGAGTGGGCATGACTTCCCAATCAATTCCATCGTATTCAATTTCATCATAAGCGAGTGATTCTCCCCATCCATCGGTCGCCTCATAACTCTCAAGTTTTGATGTGGATTCCTCAAGAGCAGGAATCATGGCAGCCATCGGTGCGAGGACCATGAGTAGGGTCAGGAACAGACTCATCCGACGCATCTTATCACACCCAAATCGGGGTCAAAGCGAACTCGACCCTAAGGGGTCGAGGGAGTCAAGGTTCTTCAGACAACCGCTTAGAAGCCCCTTTCAACTTCGGCTTGAAGCCGTAGATATGGCTGGGGGGACATGGCTACTTTGTGCCGATGGAGAATGGCCCCCAGAGAGCGTCTGGAAACCTCTTTCAGAAGCATGCGATATCATCGTCGGCGTCGATGGTGGAACCGATGCGGCCCTCTCACGAAATATGACCGTATCAATGGCCACTGGAGACTTTGATTCAATCACCGATACAGATGTTGAACGAATCGCTCTACCGAACCAGAATTCATCCGATTTAGAGAAGACGCTTCAGTATGCGTCTGAAAGTGGGGCAGAAGTCGTGAAAATCATCGGTGTTGAAGGCGGTGAAATCGATCACCAACTTGCAGCGTTTGCAGCATTGGTAGAAGCACCCTCTGAACTGGAAGTTTACATGCACATGTCAGAGCACATTGTAATGCGCTGTCTAGACGATTTGGAACTGGTTCTTGATGGAGGCACAAAATTGAGTTTGTTTGCCTTCACCGCATGTGCGAATGTCAGCATATCTGGCGTTAAATTCCCCCTCGAAAAAGAGCCACTTGCATTCTCGACGCGTGGACTGCACAATGTGGCCCTTGGTGGACCGATTCATATCGAAAGTGATGGGGCGCTTGTCGTGGTCATTTCCGGACATTAATTGAGTAATCGTGGGTCCCGGGTTCACCCAGTCCTGCACCTTTTGCCTTCTCACTAATGGCTGCTGCCTCGACGGTCTCTTTGAACGAGCCACGCTTGAACAGAATTCCTCGCTTCCAAGCAGTCCATGGTGAGTAACCAGGCAGATAGGCACGCCATGTGAACGGAACTCTACCAGGGGTGACTCGATTGACAATCTGGGTAATCGAAGTCGTGCAGGTTGAGGATATCGTATTGTACCATTCTGGAGTTTCTGCCAGTTGGTTTGTTCTCTGCATCATCGCTTGCAGCAAAGCGGCTTTCTTCTCCGGTAGAACCTCACAGGGGTAGAGGTAGACGTCGTTGCCTCGGGCATTGGTTCTCACACCGAGTAAATCGCGCTCAGTTGCCCAAATAAGAATGAGTTCAAATTCGTTCCACATCCCAGTCCATGGGTGAAATTTCTCTCCCTTTTCACGTCGAACTTCAAACGAGGCCATGAGAAAACGATTGTCGGTAAATTCGAAGCCAACCATCGTGTGGGCCATACCTCTAATCTTGTGAAAATAATCGACGACATACCAGATGTCTTTGAGATCCTTCGCGTCAAATGACCAATTGTCCCAATTGTCGTCATAATCTCGGGTCGTACGCCAGGTGAAATCCCTGCGGTTGTGCAGGGTGACTGAATCTTCACCAATTTCGAAACGTGCCAACTGTGCGTTATCCGGGGCCCAATCTCGGTCATGTCTTGCTTTCTTTTGGCCGACAGCAAACCACCAGAAATTGATCAACAGCAGAATAACTGCGATGATCAACCCAGCAATTATTTTCCAGTCCATACCTACTCCTCTTCGGTAACAGGTGCTCTTTCAGAGAGTAGGATTGAGATGGGTCGAGTCTCTGGAATTTTACTGAGAATAATCTTCGTGACAACCGCCATTGGAATTGCCAAAACCATGCCCATGATGCCCCAAAGCCAAAACCAAAACACGGTGACTAGGAGAAGGACGATGGGTGAAATATCGAGACTTGTACCAAACATTTTGTTCTCAATAAATTGACCCCATACCTGTTGATTGATGATGAGGACTGTTATCAGTACAATGGCAACCGTCGGATCAAGAAGAAGAATCGCAAGGACAGAGGGGGGTATCATAGCAATCAAACTACCAATCAGGGGGACGTAATTCAGTATGAATGTCAGCGCACTCCACAGGAACCAACCCGGTACACCCATGGTGAACAATATGATGCCTGTCACAAAAGCGGTACCGAAGCTGACAATGGTTTTCACTCGCACGTATCGATACACACCCTCACTCATATCGGCAATCATTTCCTTAAGGTGTGTATTGGTTTCATTCGGATACGCTGCGGCCACCCGGGTGGGCAATGTTTCAGCCTCTAGAATGATGAAAATTAGGAATACAAACACGGTAATTGTCAAGCTGAGGAAATTGCCAATTTCACCAAATGTTGAGAGTAGTACCCCTTCCAATTGTTCACTGGATACACTCAACCCCTCAAAGGTCAATGTGAAACCAAGAATCGTTTTACCCTCCCATTTAGAAATTAAATCATCTAACTTTTGCGAATACTCTGGAATACCCTCTGCAAATGAAGATACATCTTGATACAACCACATACCAATCAGTATGAAAGATCCGGCTAGCGCACTGACAACCAATGCGTAGGCAGGGAACAAGGGCACACCGCGATCATTGAGCCAATGTGCCCCTGGTGCAAGTAAGAAAAAGATGAAAATAGCGATGATGAATGGTTCGATTACCGACCTTAGATGAATCAATGCAAGAACGAGGATGGTCAGAAAGATTGCACCATTTGATATTGTTCGAAGACGGGATTCAAAGTCCGTACTAAATTGGCTCATGGTTCAGGGTGAAGTCAGACAACCTTTCAATTCGCCCCCGGACGACAAACTGTAGATACCCTTTGATTACTGCTGGAAGGGGAGCCACTGGTTCTCAGCAACGTCCCACCAATCGACTCCACCATCGGGTTGTTGACGCCAATGGACTCCAGATTCATCAACAAAGGTTGGCAAGCCTTCACTGTCAGGAGCTTGTGGTACTGAATCCCACATCTCCTCTTCCTTTTTGCTCTCACCAGTCATTATGTTCCCAACCAGTAAACCAATAATGAGTGCAAACAAGAAGCCGCCTGAACCAACCAAAGCAATAGTTGCAGATATACTCATGAACACAGGTTCAGGCTCGTATTCATCGCCTTGTGACACAGCTGGCCAGCGTTCCGAATCGCCACTGGCGTTGAGTACATCGAGACTGGCATCTGGTGTGGGTGGCAAACGAACTACGTTGAAGCCAACCATAGTATCACGACCTTGAGGGCTGGTCAATGTTGCACGTACTTTGTGGACACCAGGGCCCCACATTGTACAATCGAGAATCTCAAGATCCTCGTAAGAAGTTACATCTTGTGCGGGGTCAACCACCACCCACTGAATTGACATCTCGGCCAATTGTGTGTCTTCGGTTGGACTAATTTCCAAATCACAGGGTGTTCCCGCTTCGGTACTACGGCCCGTTTGATTGACAATGAAAGCAGGTGGTGGGTGAACATGAATTTCAAAGGAAATTGTCTCTGTTGTGCTCATCCCTAAGCCATTTCGATAGTGCTCAGTGACTGAGTAATCTCCTGCTGGCCACCGACTGCAATCAAGCGGGGTCTCATATTCTCCAACCAACCATGGTACACCTTGAATGGAAACGGTGCCCATCACACCGTAGTGCTCACCGACCAAATCGGTGGATACACGATGAATAAGACAAGTGTCTCCCGTGAAAATCCATTCTTCGGATTCTAATGTCATTTCGAGTTGAGGTGGTGTCAAACTGGCCATCAATTCGTGGAAGCCGAGATCTTCTTCGTAGGTTAACAACCCAGATTCCAAATCCCAAACACGCAGCGTGATTTGGTATTCTCCATCTTCCCATGCCTTGACTGTAGTGTTGGCAATGAATGATTCCCCGTAATCAATGGTCGTGTTGTTCCAGAACGAAATGGCCATGTCACTATTGTCAGCAATGACTTCGACACCGACTACAGCTGCGGGCGCATCTGTACCGATGGAGGCGATGACGCGAACCAAATCAAGGTCGCCATCATAATTCTCGTCAATGGCAAAAGCACCTGATCCCCCCACGACGATATGGCTCTCGTCCTGCGCACTAACAACAGTGGCCAATAGGGGTAATAACATTACAACCATCAACAAAGTTCGGAAACTATTACGCATCAGAATTCACCCCCCTCTTCAACTAAAGATTCCTCATAGTGGTCTGATTCCATTTGCTCTTTATTCGACATCCGAACGGTAAAGAATGTGATGAGGAAGACAAAGAGTGGCCATGCGAATGTCAACAGGCTTGAGGTTGGGTTTGAACCCATCAAAGCAAGTTGACTTCGAACTGCGCCATAGGAGTCTGAGTATCCGTCTCGATTACTATCTGCGCAGCCTTGTGAATCGATTGTGGATGTACCTGCGGTTTGTGGGCAATCATCACGGAGACCACCGAGGGGATTGTCACCATAACCATCGTTGTCTGTATCCGCCCATTGGACGCGATTCTTGGGGAATGAATCCGCTTGACCTTCGGGTGAAGCTTGCCAGCTTTCGTCGGCATCGGAATAACCATCGCCGTCGGTATCGGGGCAACCCAATCGGTCGATGACGGAGACGCCTGCACTGATCAAAGCGTTTGGGCACTGATCGGCTTGGTGTCCATCAGGATTATCGCCAAAGCCATCACGATCGGCGTCCAACCATTGTGTAGCATCATGTGCGAATCTGTCGCCTTGGTCAGACCAACCATCGCCATCGGTATCTGTACAACCGTATCGATCACTTCGACTGGTACCAGGGGTATCGCGGCAGCGATCACCTTCCAACCCAGTTTGTTCATCCCCAAACCCGTCACCATCAGCATCTTCCCACTGAGAGGGCTCTTCCGGGAAGGCGTCCGCATCACCAGCAGGATGGGGCAACCATCCCAACTCGATATTTGGGTCACTCGAACCATCACCATCACCATCTGGGCAACCCCAGCGGTCTCGGGAACTGGTTCCAGGTGTTGTGACACATGCATCTGGTCGCCAAACATTGTCACCTTGATTGTCACCATAGCCATCACCATCAACATCATGCCATTGGGTGGAACACAACTCGCCACATATTGCATTCAAACCACCAGGGAATGCATCAGCAAATCCTTGAGGGTGAGCTGGCCAATCAAGATCTGGATTTGAATATCCGTCGCCATCAGAATCAGGGCAACCGTAGCGATCATACATTGAGGAACCAGGTCTACTCACACAGGAATCTGGTTGATTCCCACTGGTATTATCACCGAATCCATCGCGATCGTAATCAGCCCATTGCGTCGCATCATCACTGAAATTATCCGCTTGCCAATCATTATCCCCATGATTATCACCATAGCCATCACCATCGGTATCCCACCACTGGGTTGGATTGTCAGGGAATGAATCAGCATTGTTTCCAGATGAATTGTCACCAAAGCCATCGTGATCCCGATCAGCATGTTGTGTTGGGTCACCGATGAAAGCGTCTGCATCGTCATATTCCCATGTCCAATTACCACTAGGATCAGACCAACCATCACCATCCAGATCTGGACAGCCCATGCGATCCTGTGAAGAAAAACCAGTTTCTAGAGGACAGAAATCAGGGAGTGTTGCATTCTCAACATATTCACCTACGCCCATCTCTTCGTGGGAATCATTCCATTCTGAATCAGCCCAGTTATCACCATAACCATCGACATCGTAATCAGACCATTGCGTCGCATCTTCCCAGAATGCATCGCCACCATCGGCGGTAGTCCATACGGGACCCCATTCACCCCAGTCATCAGGGTCTGACCAACCGTCATTGTCACGGTCAGGGCAACCAAATCTATCCTCAAAGGAATCCCCCCACTCAGTTGCGCATCGATCACCGTTGACTCCGTTGGGGTTATCTCCATATCCATCGTGATCAAAATCTGCATGCTGGCTGGGTTCATCGGGGAACAAATCCCCTGTATCGGACCAACCATCTGCATCGTTATCTGGACATCCGGCCTTGTCTTCGGTAGATGTTCCGGAGGTGTCATCACAATCATCCTCTCGATCAGGGAATCCATCTGAATCTGTATCTCGATCATACTCGTCAAGGGTGAATGTGATTTGATATTCGATTTCATCATTGCAATTTGTATCATCGCCTGAAATCTCAACAAAGAAACTGTCCGTACTGCCCGCTGGTGTTTGGAGGTTCACCGAAGTTGGTCCATCACTGTCAAAACCAGAATGGCTGATATCATTCCCAGCTGAGTCCTTGAGACGAACATCCCCTTCCCAACCATCTGTAAAAGCACCAAATAATGTACAAATTCCATTGTCTGGGTTGCTCATTTGGCCAGATACTGTGACCTCGACAATGTCACCATTGATGGCATCGACCTTCCAATAATCCCTGACATCGCCGCCGTGTGAGCAACCATCACCATTGCATACCCACTCGGTATAGGATGTGCCAGGAACCGCAATGTTTGCTGAGGCCATATCATCATCTGCATACACAGATGGTATGCACGAAAGCAGCATACTGAGGATGATTGACGCGGCGAGAACGCGCTTCAGGGGCAACCCTTGGGCAGTCATCGGGTGCCGAAGGCACCCGCGCACGTAAGGCTGTTTCCCCGGCAACAAAAAATCATATTCGGGTAAATTTACCACAAATCAGACCTGAGTGTTGTCATCAGGACCCCAATCAGAACGGGTTCGATTGATGCCAAATCGCTTGGCAAAAAGGAAACGGAAATTGAGCCAGCCATCACCCCACGTGTTGATCTCGGCATCACCGACACGAACACGGTACGGCACACTGATTTCGACCGCTTTTTTGCGCCCGAAAACGCGCCTAGCATTGATCTTCATTTCTTCTGACAAAGGCATCCCATCATGGGTCGGCCGCATCTTCATGTCTTCCATGATATTCTTCCAGAACACCCACATCCCACTTTGTGAATCATGTACGCCATACCAGAAGAGCATACGAGCTGTTACGGAAAGTCCCCAGTTACCGAATCCGTGTAGCCCAGACATGGCGCCATCTTCAGCACGGCGGAGGCGATCACAAGTGATGAATTTCAACTCGTCTTCGACGAGTTTGCGAACCAATCCTGGAACTTCTTCACCAGGATATGTACAATCAGCATCAAGGGTGACAATGATGTCACCAGGTGCCAATGCAAAACCGGTACGATAAGCACGCCCGTAGCCCTTTCGAGGCTCCATCACGACCCATGCACCCTCTTCAGCAGCCAATTCACGAGTTCGGTCGGACGAATTGCCATCAACGACGAGAAAATCGAGTTTTTCGCACCATCCGTCATTCGGAATTGACCGAATTGTATCGACGATTGCTGCTTCTTCATTCCTTGTCGGTATGACGACTGTTACGTGAACAGGTAGTGTTTCTGCCATGACATCCCCAGCCCTCCGACCTAGATTACCAATTTGAATGCAACCGTTCCCCACTTAAACCGGATTCATTGAAAACGGGGGGCCTTACAGGCCCCATTGGAGGGTGTGACCTGCATATCGCAATGTTGTCCGGAGAATATCCACCTAGATGGGGTGGAATGGGCTCGACGGTGTTCCATCTAGCAGGGGCACTAGTCAAGCAAGGGCACCGTGTCACAGTCATTACACGTCGTGACAAAAGTGTAGAGCGAAATCCCCTGAAAATCCCCCAACAGAAGGGAGTTTCTGTCCTCTCGGTCAAATGGGCCCCTTTGCCGATGGCGTTCACGGTGTCTTACGGGAAATGGGCTCTGCGTGAGCTTCTACGGATTCATCGCAAAGATCCGTTCGATGCTGTGCATATACACGCGCCAATGATTTCGTGGAAAGAAAAGCAATATCGGCATGTCCGCGAGAAAGTTGGCCCGGTCATCACAAGTTTGCATGGATCTTGGTTGGGGGAGCGAGATGGTATGATGCGAGCGGCAAAACATGGTGAATCCGCCGTGTGGAAAAATCCCAATGACCTCGCTATTTTACTCACGGCCAAACACTACGCAAAATACGAGCGGGCTGCGGTTCGTGCATCCACCCTATGTGTCGCAAACTCCGATGCCACAAAGGCTGATTTTCAAGCCAGATATGATCCGCCGGAAAACTGGCGTTGTGAAGTGGTACGCTGGGGTGTGGATACCAACATGTTTGTCCCCCTAGATTGTGACCATGAAGATACGATTCTGGCACATGAAGAAATGCGCAAGCGCTATGGTGAACCTGACGAAAATGCGCTGGCGGGTTCAACTGACACGACTACGCCTCTGATATTAGCAGTAGGGCGTCTAGTAGCTCGCAAAGGATACAGAACCCTACTCAAAGCCATGCCTGGTGTTCTCGAAGTCTATCCAGGTGCTCAACTCGTGATAGTAGGACGGGGTCATATGAAGCGAACTTTGGAGCGGCAAGCCAAACGATTAGGTGTGGCTGAATCTATCACCATCGAACCCAGTTTACCATTCGAACAATTGGCACAACTGTTCAGAAGTGCGGATTTGGTCGTATATCCCTCATACTACGAAGGACAGGGACTGATTCCACTCGAAGCGATGGCCAGTGGAACACCGGTCGTCACCGTGAATGATGGACCTCTGCCTGAAATGGTCGATGAAACGGTCGGTGGATTGTTTGACATCAACTATCCTGAAACCTTGCCGGGGGCCATCAACGAGCTCCTCAACGATCATGAACGGCGAGAAGTGATGGCCGCAAATGGACGCAGGCGCGTCCTTGACGAATACACGTACGCACTGAATGCAGAACGATATGCGGAATATTACGCATCGAAGGATTAATTCTCGTCAAAATCGCTCATCGCCGGTGGAGCTTCCGCCGTCATATCTGGTAATTGAGGTGCAGTTTCTTCGTCACCCAAATCAAATCCTTGTCCTGTACTAAGACCACCACCCCATGATTCAATCAATTCGAGATCAGCGGCCAACTGTCGTTTGCTTCGAAGAACGTAGAGGCCACCCATCAGTGCGAGAATGAGAATGATAGCAACGATGCCCACCACTCCAGTAGACCCAAGTAAGCCGAATACACCTGAAATTCCAGATGCTTCATGAATGGCCAATTGCTCTTTGACCACGTTGGATGACATGTCGCCATCCAAGGCCCAAACTTCGACACTGGCCCATTCCTCTGCACTGGGATTGGTGGTTATGGTGGCTGTGTAGATACCATCGCCCGCAACAGCATCATTGGCAGCCCCATCATCATGCATTGAGAACTCCTCACTGTTGGAACCAAATGATACACGACCTTGCACACTACCTTCCATTTGCGTGGTCCCATCTACATCTTGTAGTAGTACACTCACAACAAAGGTGTTCTTCACGTCAGCTTCGAGTTGATCGAGATTGACTGCGAGTTGAGAGAGAACGGGGTTCGACGTGCCCTTGGTGACGTTAATCCAAGCAACATCTGTAGCACCTCGAGAATCTCGAACGGTTAGAGTAAATGTATGCGAACCTGGTGTCAAATGGATCTGGGAGTTAGGAACGATGGTATCTGCAGATAATGCACCATCGTTTACTACCCCAGTCGGATTAAATGGCCGGAAGGATTCGTTACTCACAAGTTCTACTGAACCACTGGGCGTAATCTCATGCCAAATATGCTGAATAATATCACCATCTGCATCATATGATTCTGAGCCATCAAGGAAGAAGTAAGCGGCGGGATGAATGTAATATCCTTCTGGAACGCCAGAGCCAGAATCCGTCGAATATCCAGTGATAATCGCATGTGGTGCGGTTGGATTCACATGAAGAATCTGATTGTGGATTCGTGTCATTCCAGTTGAATCTGTCAAATTGAATGTGAGATTATGGACACCGGATGGCAAATCATCATTGTACCAATAATCTGTAGTCCCATTTTCCACAATCATTTCCTCGATTAGGTCGCTGGAAATGTT